>JAHZIB010000001.1 GCA_019419955.1 Clostridiales bacterium
TACGTATTTGTGTCTGCTAATCCACTTTCTCCGTCACTTGATGCTGTTACTTTTATTTCTATACTATTCTCTGTTATTGCTCCTGTTCCTATACTTACTGTTGGTGCTTTCTTATCTAATATTGTTATGCTTGCACTATTTCCTGCATTTGTTCCATCTGTTAATCTTGCATATACTGTACTTCCATGACCTAAGTTTGACACTGTTACTGGGCTATTTCCTTTTGTCCAACTTCCTGATATACCTCCTACTTGATACTCTATTTGGAAACTTGTTGTCGTTGTTAATGTTATACTTGCTTTTCCACTACTCCATACTGCTGGGCTTGCTGTTATATTTCCTGTTTCTAGCCCTTCTCCTGCTCCTGGTACTGTTGCTGTTGTTTGATTTGTTAATGTGCCTGTTCCTTTATTTCCTGCTTTATCTCCATTTACTTCTACTTTTATATCATATTTTGTTCCTTGTGTTAGTCCTGTAAATGTATATTGGGCATTTGTTATATTTTCTGCTCCACTTGGTGCCTTGTAACTTTCGTCTCCTTCTGTGCTCTTTTTAATGTAGTATGTGTATTTTGGACTTGTTACCATTCCAGTTTCATTATCTACTGCTTGAGCTGTTACTGTTATACTATTTGTTGTTGGTGAACCTTGTGCCGTTACTGTCACTACTGGTTTTATTGTATCTTTTATTTGCTTTGACTGTACTTTACTCGTTTGCCCTCCATCTGTAAGTCTTACATTTACTGTATCTCCATTTTTCAAACCATCTATGCTTCCTCCGCTCGATATAGTTTTCCAGCCTCCGTCACTTGTTCCGTTTATTTGGTACTCTATTGTATAACCACTTGAGCTTGTATTTACTGTTACACTTGCTGTTCCATTCCCAGACCAAACAGGATCTCCAATTCTTATCGTACCTTCTGGCATTGGGCTTGATGCTATTATATTAGTTAATTCCTCGGATAACTCATCCAAGCTTTCTTGTTCAGCTACTACAGAATTACTCGTCATCTCTGCCGCGACCTGAGCTTGAGTTAATAATCCCCCGCTCTCCTATAGTAACATTAATTGTCACTCCCGCTAATATTATCATTATCACTACTGTAATGATTAGAGCTAGGAGTGTTATTCCTTTTTCATGATGTACTTTCATTTCTTCTTTCCTCCTTAAGTTTTTTAATATTTCATTTTTTGCCATTTTACCATACGGTTTTACCCTTGTCAATAAATCGCTTAAAATGTAACATATTTGTAATATTTTATCACATTTTGTTTTATTTAAGTATTTTTATTTGTAAGCATTCAAGAAAAAGACGTATTGAAACCTTCTAAAATAAAATGTAAGATAAAAACATCAAAAGTTTATGAAGAAAAAAAAAGAGTGCATGTTCGCGAAACGAAATGCACATGTGGCGAAACCACTTTTCTTATTTTTTATAGTAAATTAGTTTCTAAATAGTTTCTACCACCATAGTACATATGAGAAATATATACAACTGAATTATCTTCATCTATAGTATATAATATAACAAAGTTTTTGGTTACTATTCTTCTATATTTTCTTTTTAATTCATCTAATTTTTCTATTTCTGCATATATTTTAGGTGAATGTTTCAATGATTGTATGGATTTTTCTACTTTACCGCATTAAGTCTTTTACTGCTTTTTCTGCATATAAATCTTCTAATATATAATCATATATCTTATTTATTTCTTTAAAAGCATTTGGTGTTATTATAACTTTATACTTCATATCCATATTTTTGCCTCAATTTTGTAAATGCTTCATCTGATTCAATACCTTCTCCGTTTTCTATTTCTTGTTCTGATTTCTTTAATGCTTTAATTACTTCTTTTCTTAAATTATTTCTATTATATTCTTCCATACTCATTACTATTACATTATCTTTATTTTTCTTACTTACTACAATTTCTCCATATTGGTTTACTGCTGTTTTTAAATCTTGAATATTATTTACTTGTATCATATCAATACACCTCTCTTTTATATACTATTTATAGTATAACACAAATTTTACTCTTTTTGAATACTTTTTTGAATTTTTCAAAATAACTAATTATAAACTATCTCTTCGCATTGTATAGTTTTAATGTCTTGTTAATATCTGCAAAATTTATATGAATTCTTATTTACTTCCAAAATTAACTACCCCCATGGTTCTTCTAACCATCTCCATTTATTGCATGGATAATAAATTGTAAGCGGTCCAAAAACTCTTTGATATTTATTCTTTAAGCTTTCTAATTGATTGCAATATTCTCTATGCAAACATATTGCTTTTCTGTCATCTGGATGTGTGTCTAGATATTCGGAAATATCGACTACCGCAAAACTCAAGCATTTAATTTGTTTCATCATTTCTGCTCTTACTCTGTTTCTATTTTGCATACACATATCATGTTCACAACTATTGCAACAATTTAAATCGTCATTTAATGCTTCTGCTGTGTTATATCCAAATGCAGCATTTATTCCTTGCGGAATATATTTACATTCATTCTGCATATTGCACATACAATCTCTATTATTTTCATTGTTTTCCATTATCCATTACACCCCTCTCCAATTTCATTTCTTCTTTTTAAATAATTGATAAATTCCATACTATCACATGGCTCATATGGACTTACAAGTTCTGGAAAAATAGTTCCATTTTTTAGTCCACAGCAAGGTGTAAAAGTTTTGTCTAATGTTTGAATTGGAACATAACTTTGTGCTAACATAGGATTATATGGAAATACACTATCCTCTACATCAAAACCACATTCACAATTGTATTCATTCATATAACAATTATCAATATTGCAACAATTATTATTAGAGTCTGGTATGTTATCACATACATCTTCTAGTACTTCATTATTATTGCAACACATACAATTGTTTCTTCTGAATCTATTATACATATATCTTCCTCCTATTCATATGTTATATTACATAATATGTTTGTTTTATGTAAAATGCTACTTGGTAAATAGTGTTTATCTGCAATTTTAAAAAAAATGTTTTTATTTCAGACAAAATTTTTCATAGAATAAGAAAAGTAACCTAACCTTATTGCTCCGAAAATTTCAGGCGAAATTTTCTATACAAAAAAAAGATATAACCTCTTATTGTTATACCTTTTTTATTTTTTATTATTCAAGATTTTATAAATATTTAATTTACACTTTTAAAATTCCACCAATTGTCTTATTCATTTCTGAATGTTGACCATTCAATACTGATGCTCCACCAGCAATTGCAATTAATTCTCCTTGTTTTAAAATGCCTAGTTCTTTTGCTTTATTAACACCATTTTCAATCATTGCATCTATGCTAGAATTTTCTTCTACTAATATAGGATTTACATTGCATACTAAAGCTAATTGCTTGCTCACTTCTTCATTTGATGTTATAGCATATATAGGACATTTTGGCATAAATCCAGCTAGATTCATTGCTGTTCTTCCTGTATCTGTATAAGCAAAAATTGCCTTAGTATCTAAATTCATTGCTGTCATACATGTAGAGTAATTTAAGTTAAATTCATAATCTTTTTCTAATATAGGAAATTCTTTATTTTTAAATATATTCCAATATTGTATTGAATCCTCTGTTGCTCTTGCTATTTTATTCATTGTTTCAACACATTCAATTGGATATTTACCTGCAGCCGATTCAGCTGAAAGCATAATTGCACTTGTTTGGTCAAATATAGCATTTGCCACATCACTTACTTCTGCTCTTGTTGGTCTTGGATTGTTTACCATAGATTCTAACATTTGAGTAGCAGTAACAACTATTTTTCCTGCCTTACCACATTTTCTTATAAATTCTTTTTGTCTAATTGGTACTTCTTCCATAGGAATTTCAACACCCAGGTCGCCTCTTGCTACCATAATTCCATCAGATGCTTCAAGTATTTCGTCAAAGTTATCTATACCTTCTCTGTTTTCTATTTTAGAAATAACTTTAATATACTCTCCACCATTTTCTTTCAATACTTTTTTAATATTTATAACATCTTCTGCTTTTCTAATAAAAGATGCTGCTATATAATCAAAACCGTTCTTTATACCAAAAAGAATATCTGATTTATCTTTATCAGTCATACTAGGTAATTTTATTTTAGAATTTGGAATATTAATACTCTTTTTATTAGTTAATCTTCCACCATTTTGAACCCTACAGACTACATCCTTGCCTTCAATTCTTTCAACAATTACTTCAATCAAACCATCATTAATAAGAATTCTTGTACCTGCTGGTACTTCATTATACAAGTTTTTATATGTAACCGATACTTTGGTATTATCTCCATCTACATCATCATTTAAAAGAGTAAAAGTATCTCCTTCTTTCAAAATAGCTTCTCCAGTTGCGAATTTTCCAATTCTTATCTCTGGTCCTTTTGTATCAAGTAACATAGCCACTGGTAAATTAACCGCTTCTCTCGCCTTTTTAAAAGTTTCAATTCTAAAACCTTGTTCCTCATAATCTCCATGTGAAAAATTAAATCTAGCAACATTCATTCCTGCTTTGATTAATTTCTCCATCATTTCTTGTTCATCCACAGCTGGTCCTAATGTACAAATAATCTTTGTTTTTCTTGGCATATAATTATCCATTCCTTTCTTTTATTAAAATACCATATTCAATTATACCACAAAAAACTGGAAATAGCTAGCATTTTTCAAAATTTATAACTGTTTATGTTACAATAAATCTCTTGGCTCATTTAAGTTTTTATTTGTTTCCTTTATTTCATTGTATCTATCAATAAAATAAAGTGGTCTTCCTTTTGTTTCATAAAACGCCCTTCCCAAATATTCTCCTATAACTCCTAAAAATATAAGTTGTATTCCTCCTAAAAATAGTATTACGACCATTGTAGAAGCATATCCTGGAACATCTACTCCAGAAACTATAGTCTTAATTATTATATACATCATATAAATAAAGCCAATAATTGAAACAATTATTCCTATTATTGCAGACCACCTTAGTGGAGAAGTAGTAAAAGAAGTTATACCATCTATAGATAAATCAACTAATTTCTTATAATTCCACTTTGTTTGACCTGCAGCTCTTGGGTCTCTGTCATATAGTATTTCTTTTTTGTTATATCCTATCCAACTAAACAATCCTTTTGTGTAACGTTGTGATTCACGTATAGACTTTAATGCCTCAACACACCTTCTGTCTAGCAGCCTAAAATCTCCTGTATCTTTTTGAATTTGTATTTTAGTAAATGTCTGTAATACTTTATAGTACATAGATGATGTAAATTTTTTAAGCCAACTCTCCCCTTTCCTAGAACGTCTTTTTGCATATATATCATCATATCCTTCTTCCCAATATTTTAACATTTCAGGAATTAATTCAGGTGGATCTTGCAAGTCTGCATCAATTATAATTACTGCATCACCTTTGCAATAGTCTAATCCAGCAATCATAGCAGTTTCTTTTCCAAAATTTCTAGATAAGCTCAAATAGCAAACTCTCTCATCCTTCTTCCTTAGTTCTTGCATTATTTCTAATGTTCTATCTTTGCTTCCATCATTTACTAACAATATTTCAAAATTGTACTTCCCATTTTCTTCCATTATTTTTTTCAATCTTTCATAAAGCATTTCTAGCACTTCTTCCTCATTATATGCTGGTACAAGTATTGTTACTAATCTTTTTTCTTCCATAAAAGTTACTATCCCTTCATATTAAATTTGCCTTTTCAAGCCATCTATATATTATCATAACACGAAGGACATTTTCAAGCTTTTTTAAAATGTTGTCTCTATTTACGTTACAGGATATGGTTATTGTACATTTGATGTCCGTGCAAGGAAATCTAATTAAAAATTTTCACCAGCTTGGTAAGCATCGATTTGTGAAAATTTTTAATGGAACTCCCTTTGCAGGACAATTATTTTTTTACCATTATACTGTAATATTTTTACGTTACTAAATAATGGTTCTAAATACTATCTGGATTTTTTAGGTTGTTTTCTTTAAAAGCCATTATCTAATACTATCTGCTATTTAATTTAAAAAACTTGTTTTTGATGTTGAAAGTTTTGCAAATATTACAAGCTTTGCAAATTTCAATTCTATCATCAAAAATTAATTTTAGTGTATTTATAAATTCGTCTTCTTTATCTATAATATGAATTATTAATTTTTTTGGCAGTATGCTTAATAATGTATTTAGAGCAATATCATTTGACGAAAACGATATATCAGATAAATACTTTGTATTACTAATATTTTTATCTATCTGCACAATATTTTTGTCCTTATCTAGTAATATAGACTCACCATTAGTATAAATTAAATGCATAATGTCTGCCTTTGTACCTGTAGTATTTACATATATTTTTAGCAAATTTATAAACTCCTTATATTCTTTTTCAATAATATATTTGTTTACAGCCATATCTACTATATTATCTAGAATTTTTACATAATCATTTATTCTAAAATTCACCACACCTTCTAAAACAATATTTTTATTCTCTTTTATATAATTTTTTATCTGTTTAAAAATTGTTTCATTAATTTCAACATCATCTTGTTTCAAAAATTCATTACAATCATCATAAATTATATTTCTTTCAGATTCGTCAAAATAAAAATAATTTACATTTATTATCCTTTTTAAAATTCGCTCCTCAAAAAAGGTCCTAATTGTATCAACAATTAGTGTGGTTACAATATTATTAAATTTATCAATATACTCATCTTTGTAATGCATAACTACATTTTCGTATATTTTAAAAGATTTTTTGCAATAATAAATATTAGGAAATTCTAATTTTGAAATTTTATTTAGTAGATATTCTATTATTCTCTCGTTATCGGTTTTTATACAATATGATTTCATCTAAGAATTTCTCCTTTCCTTAGGTCTATATTATTATCTACTAAATCACCTCTATATATACATATTTTATTCTATTTTTTTTCAAACGTGAAAAGATTATTTTTCAATAATCTTTTATATCCAAATTTTATCTATTCCATCCTTCAAATTATATACGTTTTCATATCCCAATCTATCTAAAATTTCCTTTGCTTTAATACTCCTATGACCTGAAGAACAATATAAAATAATTGTGTTTTGCTTATTAGTTACCAAATTCTGTATTTGATTTTCGATATTATAAACTGGTATATTTATAGCACCATCTAAATGTCCTTCTTCAAATTCCCTACTGCTTCTGACATCTATCAAAAAAACATGATTTTCTTTTAATAAATTCTTTACTTTTTTATATGAAATTTCATTACTTTCTAAACTTCTATATAGTATTTTTCTTAATCTTTTAATCAATTTTGCTCACTCCCAACTAAAATAAAAGACACTATTAATATATAATACTAATAATGTCTTTTTTTGTTGAATAATAATTTAAATTTTTATTATTTTTCTTCTTCAGATTTCATATTTATTAACTTCTTTTCATTTTTAAATCCTAAAATTGTTAGAGTCATCACATATAGCAATAGTCCAACAGGTATTACTGCTCTATTAACAGGAAATCTTGTAATTGCGATAATACTTAATAACAATAATTCCACAACTGCAATTGAAACAATATAGGTTAATAATATTTTTACAACTCCTAGTTTTCTATATCTTATCGCAACAAAAACCAAAATTATAATCATACTAATTCCTATTGTTAAAAGATATGGCATAATTAAACTCGATAATCTAACCTTTGGATTGTGAGTTATAGTTAAATCTTCTACTGAATTTTCTATTCCGAATTTTTCGTTTATTTTTGTGTTCAATTCTTCAACTTTTTTATTTAATTCTTCATCATTTCTAGTGTCTGGAATTGTAATTGACACCATATCTTCAAACAATTCTATTTCCTGTATTATTGTCTTCTCTTCTGGAAATACCTCTCTTACCACTTGCTCTATATCTGCCATTGAAAAGCTTTTTCCGATAAATACATCTATTTCAGTATTTTTCGAATACATTAAGTCTGCCTTCAATCCTATGGTTGGAATAATTATAATTCCTGCTATTATAATACATATTAAAATTACATATAGTACTTTTTTCATTTTCTTACTCAATCCTTTCTATGCCCTAAACTACTTATTCTCTTTTATGCTGTTTAACAATAATATTCTTGTAATACTTGCATTATATAACAACATAATCAATATACTCCAAAACATAATTGTTCCAAAACTATATGCTGGAAGCCAAGTAGCAAAAGCTAATACAATCCCAATTATTAATGCTGGAAGTAAGCTCATTAACATAGATAACATAGATTTATTATAAGTCTTTTTATACTGTGC
Source organism: Clostridiales bacterium (assembly GCA_019419955.1). Lineage (GTDB taxonomy): Bacteria > Bacillota > Clostridia > TANB77 > CAG-508 > CALXVA01. Next base: position 8,323 of record JAHZIB010000001.1, read on the forward strand.
CAATTCTTTTTCTTGTTTGCTTAACATGTGTACAATATACATCATAAATGCAAAATTTAGTATTGCTGATATTATTATTGCACATATTCCTTCTATAGTTAATACCAAGTTTGTAGCTCTTATTACAATTAGTATAACTGCTAAATATCCAATAAACGCTATTGCTGATAAAACTCCTAATTTTTTATATTTTATACATAAGAATAATAAAGCTATTACTAAAATTACTCCTACTACAATTGCTGGAATCATTAAGCTTTCCATTGTAATATCTGATTTAATAAATCTATTTTGCTCTACAGTATACCCTAGTGGTAATGGTCCATTATTAATTAATATAGCTATATTTGAAGCTTCTTGAATGTATTGATTTAAAGTAGCATTATCAGTAGTTGTTCCTAATGTTAAAGGTAATACTCCATTAGCTATTTCTTCATCAAATGTCGTTTGTATCAAAGTACTTCCATCTACTTTTAGTAACACTTCCTTAGAAATATCATTTCCTTCTTCATCTTTGCTTGCTACATAAGTATTGCTTATTTCCTTTAATTTTTCAATAGAATCTTCATTAAATTCAAAACTTAAATATACACTTGTTCCAGTTGTATTAGTTGAATAACCTACTTTCACATTTTTTAAATTTGAGTTATCCATAAGTACTTGTCCATTCTCATCTTCAACTGTAAATTGTCCTCTAGAATATATGAATTGAGAAGTGGTATCGGTCATGTCATCTTCTGGTAAATATATTGTTAAATCCCCATTATTTTCATTCATTCTAATTATATACTCAGATGTATTTAAGTTCTCAAATCTATTTTCAATTAGTTCCTTTGTCTTAAAATAATTATCTTTTATTAATAATTCTTCACTATTAACAGGCACTTCTTTTTTAGTTGCTCCTTTAGTATCTGATGAAACCTCATTTCCGTTTTCATCATAATACACAGTTTCTGTTTTGTCGCTTACTCCTACTGAAATTGCTCTATGCCCATACAAATCCATTCCTAATTTATATTCTGGTAATAGGTTTTCCATAAATTTTGTGTTTTGTATGAATAACCCAACAAATGAGATTATAGATACTAAAACAATTAATAAAATTATTAGTGTTAATTTCAACTTTCTATTCATTTTTTGCTACATTTCCTTATATTCATATTTAGGTTTTTGGGGCTATACCTATAAACCCATATCACTAGACTGCTTGTCTCAAAATTAAATATATAAATAAACTTTATTTAATCATAGTATTATTTTTCACTACTCAATACTGAATTTTTATACATGCATATTATAACAATTTGGTGTCATTAATAATTAACTCAAACCAAATACCTAAGTACTTGGCTGCATGCTTACTCATCATAGTTCTATCCATGAATATTTCAAAATAATCTAGTACAGGTGAAATTTTTGTATCTATTGTCAAATTTAAAGTAGCCTTTCTTTCTTCTTTACTAATCCTAAACTCTGCATCAGTAACAGCATAGTTGACTTTATCATGTTTGTCAAAAGTAGAAATGTTTTTATTTACAACCCTTGACCTATGTACATCTGACTTATCAGCCAAAATTAGTGCGGCAGAAATATCACTAACAGCTGTACCTGTTTGCTCATCGTGATTGCCAATAGCCATCATAATTTCTGTTCTTTTTTCAGAATCCATCCCCATTCCCTTTAATATCTGGTATGCTAATATTGCACCTGAATGTGCATGGTCCACTCTATTAACACAATTTCCAATATCGTGCATATATCCTGCAATTTTTGCAAGCTCTATTCTTTCTTCTGGATACCCTAAAGTCTCTAAAACCTCTGCTGCCCTATTAGATACAAGTGTAACATGTCTTAAAGAATGCTCTGTATAACCTAATGCATTCATTTGTCTCTGAGCACCTTCTACCAGTGCTTTTACCTCAAGATTGTTTTTAACGTCATCAAAACTTACCATAACATCCTCCGTAATTTTTATGTACTGTATTATTTTACATTAAATTATATAAAATATCAACTGTTTTCCAATACTTTTTCACATAATTTTTCTCGTCAACATTTTTTATATTACGCCCCTAAAATATAGAAGAATTTTCCTCACTTTATATTAACGCCAATAACTCCGCCTACCATTCCAGTAACAGCTCCTACTATTAGCATAATTATAGAATTAAGGTTAAATTCAAACCCTACAAGCATTATACTAGAAATTATATACAAGACAGCCATATAAATAAAACCAACTAAAAATCCATTTAACATTCCACGACTTTTTATACTTACTGTACTCATTGAACTACCTATTAAAATACTTATACCTGTTATTACCAAGACTACAGGTACCATAGTCGACTCCGAAATACTTGTTGTTGAAAGCAATATTGCATATATACTCAATAATATAAGAGTTAAAACAATTGCTATAGCACTACCTTTTATTATTTTGATAATATTATTATTTTTTTCTTTTGCAGATATATTCTTCTCCTTTAAAAAATTTAAGTTTGCAATATCCATTTTTCATCATTCCTCCCAATATCATTCTTTTCACATTTATATGCTTTCGAAATCATTTTTATGTCATACCATACTTTCCTAGTTACTAGACATAATAATTTAATATTCTTGTATATCCAAAACCCTTGTGTCTCTTTCCAGAGTATATTTGTTTCAAATATCATATAATTTTTATTGCATAGGAACTTTCGCCTGAAATTTCCGGAGTCACAAGAGAGCCATGCAATTTTAACTAATTGCATGGCTCTTATCTCATTGTATAGAAAAATCGAATTTTTGCTTCATATTTCAGTACTTATAATGTTTTTCCGTATACAACAAGGTTAGGTTGCCTTGGACTGTGCATATTTGCGAAACGAAATGCACATGTAGCAAAACTACTTTTCTTATTATTGTTTTGTCAAGGAAATCTATTGTTCCGGATTTACTCCTATTACAGTATTTGCATTGGAATTTACTGTACTTTGTTCTTGTGGCATAGTATTTGTGTCCATTACTGCATTTGCAGTCTCATTAGGAGTATTTGTATTCTGATGCATCTCTTGATGTGATGGAACAACAAACTGCTCAAAATAGTCTTTTAAATAGTATGTTTCTGGTACTTCTACAGTTTTACCATCTTGTTCTTCTTTTCTTGTAAATGTCATATAAAACTGATCTTGACCTGATACAGTTACTGAATATACTGAATCCAACATAAAAGGTATATAGAGTTCTCCGCGTGAACTAATAATTCCATATTTATCATTTTCCCCAAGAACAATAGCTTCATATTCAGGTATTATTATAACATTATTATTCATACTATTAGATTGTGTTCCACTAACGCATCCCATTTCTGTATATTTTACTGGAACAATTTGTTTTCCATTCACATCAAATATGCCCCATTTGTCTCCTTGTTTTACTGGAATACAATTATCAAAAAGTATATATGGGTTTTCTATTCCGTTTGTATTAAATTTACTTTCATCTATACCGATTTCATCATATTCGAGATAAACTACTATATTTCCATTTTGATTAATAATACCATACTTACTTTCATTATTTACTAAATAGTAGTTAAGTTCACTACTTATTTGTTTTATCTCATTATAGTTTGGCTCTATTTTAGTAGTACCATCAGATGATAAAATTCCCATCTTTTTTTCATCAGTTGTAACTGTGAATTCTTTGCTTTCCTCTTTAAAAATAATATTTGAATATTTTGCTCCTATTATCTCATTCCCCTGTGCATCAATTACACCATAATGCTCGTCTTCACTCATAACAACTATTAAACCATATATTAAAGCCTTTTTATTGTTAAAATTTGCATCTTCACTTATAATATCTGCATTTGGATACATTGAACTATATCGGTTTACTATATAGTCTAATGAAAGTACAGAAATTTTATTATTATCTGAATTATATTGTATAATACTGTTTGTCCCTAAAGCCATTCCAGATGCTATTACATATAATTTATTATTTATAAGCCTCACAGGTTCATCTATTGTAAAGTATTCATAGTCTTCATTTATAGTTGCTTTTTTATACATAGTGCTCGAATTTAAAGAATATGATGCTGTTTCATTTGTGTTACTTATATAGCATTTTGTTGTGTCTTCTGAATATTTTGTTTTATAATCTCCATTGTAAGCTGTGTATCCCATTAGAGAGGCAAAGTCTTTAATTGCTACATAAACTTTTCCATCTTCTATAACAAATAAATCGCTTGAAAAACTTTTACTACTATTATCAATACTTAATTTCAATGTTTCTTTTTCTGCTTTAAGAATTAAAAATAGCAGAATTCCACAAATAATTAGTAGTAAAGCAATTAAACTTACAATAATTATCATTATTGTCTTTGTTTTCTTCTTTTTCTGTATCATCTCTTCATTTTCTAATAAATTCATATTAACCTCCATATGAGCTAATTTTAACAAGAAAAAAATGCTTATAATTACTCTTTTTATTCTTTTGTGTAGCCATATTTTTTATAGAATTCTTTTTTGAACTCCAACAAATTATCATTCTCTATTTCTATTCTAACCTTTTCCATTAATTTAGTCAAGAAGTTTATATTGTGAACTGATAATAATCTTACCCCAAGAATTTCATTTGTTTTTATTAAATGCCTAATATATGCTCTAGTGTAGTTTTTGCACGCATAGCAATCGCATTCTGGGTCGAGTGGACCGCCAATCTCTTTCATATGTAGCATTTCTTACCACAACTTTTCCATTCCATGTCATTGCAGTTCCATTTCTAGCAATTCTCGTTGGTAAAACACAATCACACATATCTATTCCTGCAAGTACTGCTTCTATAAGATAATCCGGTGTACCAACTCCCATTAAATATCTTGGTTTGTTTTCTGGCATAAGTGGAGCCGTATAATACAGCATTTTTAAAAACTCTTCTTTTGGTTCTCCCACACTTATTCCGCCTATAGCATAACCAGGCAAATCAAGTTCTATCAAATCCTTTGCACTTTGTTTTCGTAAATCTTCATAGAAACCGCCCTGGATTATTCCAAAAAGAGCTTGGTTTTCATTTTTATGAGCCTCCTTACATCTCTTCGCCCATCTTGTAGTTCGCTCCGTAGATTGTTTTGTATATTCATAGCTCGCAGGATATTCAACACATTCATCAAAAGCCATGATAATATCTGCCCCAAGATCTTCCTCTGTTTTCATAACACTTTCTGGTGAAAAGAAATGTTTGCTTCCATCTAAATGAGATTTAAACTCCACACCTTCCTCTGATATAGTTCTAAGAGAACCTAAACTAAACACCTGAAATCCACCACTGTCTGTAAGAATTGGCTTATCCCAATTCATAAACTTATGAAGTCCACCGGCCTCCTTCACAATATCTTGTCCCGGTCTCAAATATAAGTGATATGTATTAGACAAAATAATCTGCGCACCTATTTCTTTTAATTCTTCCGGTGTCATTGATTTTACTGTTGCTTGAGTACCAACCGGCATAAAAACAGGTGTATGTATATCTCCATGAGGTGTATGTATAATCCCCCTTCTAGCACCTGAATTTTTATCTATATGTATTAGTTCGTATTTTACTGCTGTTTCCATCTTTCCTCCTTAAACCTTGCTATTTCAGCTGATATACATAGCATCTCCAAAACTAAAAAATCTATACTTCTCCCTGACCGCTTCTTCATATGCTTTAAGCACAAATTCGTTTCCTGCTAAAGCAGATACTAGCATCAGCAAGGTTGATTGTGGTAAATGGAAATTCGTTATAAGCCCATCTATACACTTGAACTTATATCCTGGATAAATAAATATTTTTGTATCTCCTTCAGTAGGTTTAACCATGCCATCTTCTTCTGCAATTGTTTCTAGAACCCTACAAGATGTTGTTCCAACTGCAATTACTCTCTTCCCTGCTTTTTTTGCTTGATTTATTTTTTCTGTATCTTCTTCTTTAATATAAAAATGTTCAGAATGCATTTCATGTTCTTCTACCTTTTCTTCTTTCACTGGCCTAAATGTTCCTATTCCGACATGTAAAGTAACATTCGCAATATTAATTCCCTTTTTTTCAATTTCTCTTAATAGTTCTGGTGTAAAATGTAAACCTGCTGTAGGAGCAGCTGCCGAACCATCATATTTTGCATAAACAGTTTGGTATCTGTCTCTATCTTGTAATTGCTCATGTATATATGGTGGAAGGGGCATTAATCCAATTTTGTCTAAAATTTCATTAAAAATACCATTGTATTCAAACTTCACCTTTCTTGTACCACCAGGCATTAGTTCTAAAATTTCTGCCTTTAACAAACCATCTCCGAATATGACTTTAGCTCCAACACGAAGTTTATTCCCTGGTCTTACAATGCTTTCCCAGATATCTCCTTCTATATTATTTAATAAAAGGAATTCGATATTTGCCCCTGTTTCCTTTTTGCCATATATACGCGCGGGTATTACTTTTGTATTATTTCTTACTAAGCAATCCCCAGGTTCTAAATAATTTATTATATCTTTAAATACCTTATGTTCGATTGTCTGCTTCTGCCTGTTTAAAATCATTAACCTTGACTCGTCCCTCTTTTTTATTGGTACTTGTGCAATTAATTCTTCTGGCAATTCATAATTAAATTCGGATACATTCATGTTTTTTCATTCCTTTCTCAGAGCACAAATCTATTTGGATGTCCATATTATTAGATATCACAAATACAAAAGTTAATCAAAAATAACGTTCTGGTAACATTTTGATTCTTGAAATAATACTACGTATCTCCTCAATAATATTGTGAGGCTCATCTAAGTAATCTAGTTCTATTGAATATGCAAAATTACTCTCATGTATTGGCTTAGAAGAATATGCAAATTCAGATAATCCTTTATCCTTCGCATTTTTTATCGTATTTTGCATATAGTCACTATACCATTCCTTCAATCCATATATATCTGAATTCTCATACCCATATTGCTCATAGTTATGCAAATCTGCAATTTGATTCCCATTCTCTTTCTCGTTTCTTTCGAGTGTATGCAAAAATTCATGTAAAAAAACTTCCTCTGGAAACTTATTTGTACTAGAATATTGATATATATTACTTCTTCTGTCATCTGGAAGCCTTATATTAGAGTATCCAATCTGGCTATATTCCATTGCTCCGCAATCCTATCCAATCATGTACTAGCACTTCATCGCTTTTATTTAAGTCTCCCGTTCTAATTGCAACATAAATATAGTCATATTCTTTTTCGTCCATATATGGCTCTATAAGTTCTTGAACGTCACCTGGCGAAACATAGTATTCATTTTCCTCATCATATGAAATATCAGTTAGTGGCTTATTAATTTCAATAATATCATATGAAATAGTCATCTTCCCACCGCTAATTTGTGAAATATTATTTTTTAACCTTCTTATATTATCTTCAACTGTTACAATATCTCCTTCAGACATTTCGAGCTTTACTCTTCTATTCTCAGAAATATTCACATCAATATTTTTTATGATGAAACATGCCATATTCCAATTTTTATCTGTATCTACTGAACCCTCCTCTATTTTAAAGTCCGAAAACCATGCTGTTCCCTTACTATACTCATTATATCCTCCAAGTCTAAATCCTATCTGTACTGTACTTCTACCATTTGAATTAAACATCAATGTTAGTTTAGTCCAATCATTTGTACCTGAAACAGCATCTGAAGCTTCCGTAGTTTGATTGATAGCAATTTGAGCTCCACCTGTATGGCTGTTTTCTTCATTTTCTATACTATCTGTTTTAACCATACATGTAACTTTATATGCAGTATATGGAATTACATTTATTTCTTTATAGAACATAGCATCATTATATTCTTTATTTTCAATTTTATAGCTATGCATATCTGAATAAGTAACTTCAGAATCTCTAGTAAATGTTGTTTTCCCCGTCTCTCGAACGCCCTTAACATAGTCATAATAATTATATGTGCTGTATATATTTATGCCAACCCAAATTATAATTATTATAACTATGAAATATATTATACTTCTTAATCTAATTCTCCCTCTATTGCTCATTTTATCCTTTCATGTTTTCACTACATCTATGACAGATTGTAGGATTTTCTTTATCTTCTCCAACGGTCTCAGAATACATCCAGCATCTTTCACATTTTTCTCCAGGAGCTTGCTCTACTTTTACACCTAATTTTATTTCATCTTTTCTTTCATTTTGCTTAATCTCTAATGCTGATATTATAAACACTGTTTGTAAAAGTTCTTTATTCTCTTCTAAGAATTTATATTGTTCTCCTTCTGCATATATTGTAACCTTTGCATTTAATGAATGTCCAATTGTCTTTTCAGCTCTTGCATTTTCTAATTCCTTTGCAACAATATCTTTTATCTTAATTATTTGTTCCCATTTCTCTGTTAGCATTTTATTATCATATTCTTCATTAACTTCTGGAAAATCTGTAAGCATTACGCTTTCTACTTTTTCCCCATTATTATGAGTCATTGCTCCCCAAATTTCCTCAGCTGTAAATGGTATCATTGGAGCTAATAATTTAACTAAAGCATCTAATATAATGTACATTGTAGTCTGTGCAGACCTTCTCTCCCTAGATTCCTTTTTATAGGTATATAATCTATCTTTTATTATGTCTAGGTAAAAATTACTCATATCTATTACACAGAATTGATTTATATCATGATAACAATTGTTAAATGTATAGTTGTTATAATTCTTAATTGCACTTCTGATCAATTTGTTTAATCTTGTTAAAGCCCATTTATCTATTTCTTCCAAATTCTCATATTTCACTGGCTCATCTGGATTATAGTCAGCTGTATTTCCTAATATATATCTTGCTGTGTTTCTTATCTTTCTATACACTTCTGATATTTGTTTTAATATATCGTCTGATAAGCTAACTTCTCCTGTATAATCTGCAGAAAGTGCCCAAAGTCTTAAAATATCTGCTCCATATTTATCTGCTACATCACTAGGTGCAACACCATTTCCCAGACTCTTAGACATTTTTCTTCCTTGTCCGTCAGTAACAAAACCATGTGTTAATACTTGTTTATATGGTGCAATTCCATTTGTAGCAACAGATGTAAGTAGAGAAGATTGGAACCATCCTCTATATTGGTCATTTCCTTCTAAATACAAATCTGCTGGGTATTTTAGTCCTCTTTCTACTAACACACTTTGATGAGTCGAACCAGAGTCGAACCAAACATCCATAATATCTGTTTCTTTTTTAAAGTTTGTGCAACCACATTCTTCACATTTAGCACCTTCTGGCATAAGTTCCTTTTCTGGCAAGTCATACCAAGCATTTGAACCTCTTTCTTTAAAAATATCTTGTATTTTCTTTATTGACTCTTCTGTTACATAAGGCTTTTTGCAATCTTCACAATAGAATATTGGAAGTGGAACTCCCCATGTACGTTGTCTTGAAATACACCAATCATTTCTATCTCTTACCATACTTGCAATTCTTTCTTCTCCCCAAGTAGGTATCCATTTCACACTTTTTATTGCTTCTAACGCCTCTTTTCTAAAGCCATCGACAGATGCAAACCATTGATCTGTAGCCCTGTAAATTACAGGTTTTTTACATCTCCAACAGTGTGGATAAGAGTGACTTATTTTTGTCTCTTTTAGTAGATAACCATTTTGCTCAAGCCATTTTGTAATTTCCTTATTTGATTTAGCATAATACATTCCGGCAAAAGGTCCAGCACCTTCTGTTTGATGCCCTTTCTCATCTACTGTAACAACTATACCAAGATTGTTCTTTAAACCTGCCAAATAATCTTCTTTACCATATCCTGGTGCAGAGTGAACAGCACCTGTTCCTTCTGTAAGTTGAACATCTATAGTATCCTCACTACCAAGTATTACAATAGAATCTCTATCTAAAAATGGATGCTTACAAAGTATTCCTTCTAAATCTTTACCTTTAAATTTCTGAATTTCTTTGTAATCCGTAATTTCGGCTATTTCCATAACTTTCTTTACGAGCTCAGTTGCCATAATATATCTTTCATTATTAGCCTCTACCAGACTATATTCAAACTCTTCTCCAATAGCAATACCTAAATTTCCTGGAAGAGTCCATGGCGTTGTAGTCCAAATTACAATAGAAGTGTTTTTCTCATCAAATAATCCTTTTGAATCTTTAACTGGAAATTTAACATATATTGATGAACCTGTAACATCCTTATATTCTATCTCTGCCTCTGCCAAAGCTGTTTCACAATCTGTACACCAATAAACTGGCTTAAGTCCTTTATATATATATCCTTTCTTGTACATGTCTCCAAATACGCCAATTTGTCTAGCTTCCATTTTAGGATCATAAGTTACATATGGATGCTCCCAATCACCCAAAACTCCCAATCTTTTAAAACCTTCTGTTTGTACTTCTTTATATTGGCTTGTAAATTCCTTACAAGTATCTCTGAATTTCGTAACAGGTATATTATTTCTGTCTAAACCTAACTTTTCTATGGCTTTTTTCTCTGTTGGCATACCATGAGTATCATATCCGGGGATATATGGAGCATAATACCCTTTCATAGATTTATACCTTACAATAGTATCTTTTAATATCTTATTTAGAGCATGACCTGCATGTATTTCTCCATTTGCATATGGAGGACCATCATGCAATATAAAGCTATCATGCCCCTCATTTTTCCTCAATATCTTTTCATATAGTCCATTTTCAAAAATATTTTTTTGAATTTCAGGTTCCCTCTCAGGTAAATTTGCTCTCATTGGAAAATCTGTTTTTGGCAAATTTAATGTTTTTCCATAATCTTTCTTTTCTTCACTCATACAAAAACCTCCTTGTTTTTAATGTAATACAAAATTAGACTCTTTATATCGCATCCGCATGTATACATATATTTGTAATAGTTATATGAAATACATTTCTTATAACTGAACAAAAAAAGCTACTTCAATCACATAGGACGAAATAGCTTTTACTTCCGCGGTACCACCTAATTTAAAAGAATATATTATTTGCATGTATGCACTTTTTTGTACATGCATCATATACGCACACACAATAATCAAAACATGTTATAATTCTTTTCTCTCAATTCCTTTTAACGCAAGGTTTACGTCTTAATTTACTAGGCTTTAATACCTTTCAAAAAAGCTACTAAAAGGTGATAACAAATATATACTTGATTTACCAATTCTCAGCTTACTTGGCTCTCTGTAAAATATTATATATTTATCTTGTCCTTTATTATTGTATTTATATTTGACAAATATTATATTAACATATCTTAACATAAAGTTCAATAGTTTTTAAAAAATTTTTTCATTAGTGGAGTTACAGGATAATGGTGGTTACCATATTTTAGCTATAGTACTTTATTCCAAATTGAACAATCTGCACCATAATATTCACGTTAACCACTATGATTGTGGCTATTGCTAAACTATATACACTGTTTCTGATTTTCGGTACTTTACTCAGCATTTTCTCTATTCCTTTGAACATTAGACATATAAATGCCCATGCAAAGTAGAATGTGTACAAAATCAAACCATCTTCGGCAGCTCCCCATCCCATCACACCTAGTAATAAGATAGAGAAAATTACCCATGCAAAGCATATTTGCATAAACCTATCCTTTCTATTTAATACAAAACCAAGTACTGTAAGTACAATTATTATTATTCCAACTATATTAATTTTATCTGTGTTTTCTGCTCTTATTGCTGGTCTTTTCATTTGCCAACTAATTTTACCTTCTCTCGTCTTCCATATTTTCGTAGATGTAGGACTCCATTCCTCTCTAAATTCCGAACCTACTAAAACATTTTGAGCAAAATTTGTATATTTGTTAAAATTCTGTACTTGTACAATATCGCAATAGTTCATCAAATCACTTGATTGATTTGGCAAGAACAATACAATTCTTGCCGATATAATAAATATTGCCATACATTTTAAAAAAGTAAAAAATATATTTTTTATTCCTTGCTTGATATTTCCCTTCTCTAGTAAGAGTGGAAATAATATTCCTGAAGTTGTTATAGACCCAGTTGCCATTATATATGCAATATCTCTATCTTTTATCTTATTTACAGCCATATAAATGAAGACTATTAAATAGAACACTGAAATAGCATATTGCTCTATACTTGTTAAGAACAATAATGTTGGAAATGATATTGAAACAATAACTAAAAATAGCACTTTCAATATTCCTTTCAGTTTCATTAGTCTAGCCAATAGTGTGAAACCAATAAATATTAATCCTCCATGAACTATTGAAAGCAATAATGCATAAATATTATTCATAGGTACAATTAACGAAATGGCTTTAGGTATTATCGCAAACGGTATCGAAAAAACTCCAAAGAGTGGATTCCTTATATCATTCTCTAATGCCTGAACATTGCTAAAAACGTCGAAGTTCAATAATATTGGGCTGTCTGTTGTATATATAATATCAAAATTTTCATGCAAATATTGTTGCTTGATTTTGTATACTATTATTTCTCTCATTGTACTATTATCTTCAATAGTGCTGTCTGTGTCATTAATTTCATAATCATAATATTCTTCTTTAAGCACTCCATAATTAAACAAACTTGTCTTTGCATTAATTATGCTAATACCTATTATTAATATCACCCCTGCAATAATCAAAAAGGTTTTTTCTACTTTATCCATTGTTTTTATGTACTTTTTTAAATAATAAAGAAGCTTTCCATAAAACCAGTAAAGAGAAACTATAATAGCAGGAATAGATAAAAATGAAAGGATTGTTTTTATAACTACATTATTAGGAAAAACTAACATATTATTATAAAAAACATATGCTGTAAAAAAAGCTAAAAGAGAACTGATAATTAGTCTCGTTTTCCCTATGCCATTTTCATACATTTTTCTAATTAGTTTAATTTTAAATAAAGTAATTTCTGTAATAGCAAAAGATAGAATTGGTAATACAATATTAAAAAGCTCACATCCTTTATTATCAAGTAATGTTAGTGTTAAACTTACTACAGAAATTCCCATTAATATATTCAATATTGCTTGTACTATTTTATTTTCTAGAAGATTTCCTACATCTACTGTTTTAGATAATTTCCCTCTTATTTTTTCCATTTATCTTTCCTCATTAATTTTATTTATAATTTATATAATTAGAAGAAAGGTAGAAAAGTTAAATATTTACTATACTTTTTCTACCCTATTCACTTACTTGTATTATATCTGGTTTTTTAACTCTTGCATAGCTCTTTGCAATTGAGTATCATTCTCATCAGTCAATTTCTCTATATCCTCTGGCAATTTCACTTCTATATTTGGTTCAATTCCTACATTATTTATCTTGTTCCTATTTGGAGTACAATACTCAGCAGTTGTAATTTTAATTCCACTTCCGTCTGCTAATGGTATTAAAGATTGTATAACTCCTTTTCCATAGGTCTTAGTACCAACAATTGTAGCCTTTTTCAAATCTTTTAATGCTCCTGCAAATATCTCTGAAGCACTTGCAGAATAACCATTAGTCAAAACTGAAACTGGCATATTTATAATAGGTTTTTCTTCATCTGTTACTATTTCTTCATTTCCTTTTTTATCTGTTTCAATTAAAAGAGTACTTCCCTTATCACAAATCATCTCTAGAATATCTATTGCTTCATCAACTACTCCACCACCATTACTACGTACATCTACAACTAAAGCTTTTGCTCCTTGACTATGCAAGCTTTCAAAGTTTTTCTTAAACTCCTTTGCTGCTCCTCCATCAAAATCTATAATTCTGATATATCCAATATTATTTTCTAGCATTCTAGAATCTATATGACTTACTTCGATTCTTTTTCTTTCAACTTCTACATCAAATTGCTCTTCTCCACGTTGTATCCCTAATGTAACCTTTGTACCTTCTTCACCTTTAATCGCATTTGACATTTCATCAATATTATCAGCAGTAATTTCTTCTCCGTTTACTTTAATTATTAAATCATCCTTTTTTATTCCTGCTGCTTCAGCTGGAGACCCTTCCATTGGTTCTACTACCGTAATATTTCCTTCAGCATAATTTACAATCATATATATTCCTATTCCAACATAATTTCCTAGTGCTTCAGAATATGTTTCTTCCATTTCCTCAGGAGTATAATATTCTGTATATTCATCTCCAACGCCCTTCACATATCCTTTTATCGCCATTTCAAGCATTTGCTTATCATCAAGCTCACCTATGTAGTTATCTTCTAATATGGTTCTTAGTCTAGCTAAAGTCGCCTCTATCCCCTCAGTCCCATCTGCCTCAACAATAGAGTCAATACTTGAAGATGATGTTATTCTTTCCTTAACAATTATTGCTGTTACTAATGATGCTATTAATGCCGTTATTATAACTAACATTACAATTCTATAAATTTTTTGACCTTTTCCTGATTCCATACAAAAAACCTTCCCTTCAATATAATAATATAACATTTTTCCCATCTTTAATTCAAATACTCTTTACATACTAAACATATTCGATAAATAAACTTTTATGAAATATTTTAATAACACTTTTACAGTTTATAACAAAATTGGGCGTTAGCGGAAGCAAAGCTTTCGACGTCCACATGTGCATTTCGCTTCGCGAATATGCACAGCCTAAGGTAAATTAACCTTGTTGTATACGAAAAAATCGTTATAAGTACTAAAATATAAGGCAAAAAGTCGATTTTTCCTATACAATAAAAAATTTTTTCTTAATCCAGAAAATTTAGACAAACGGAGCCACAGATAGCTCCGTCGTACTTAGTAAAGTTATTAAATTAGAAATCCTATTATAATACATACTCAATTATAATATTCTATTTAAACGTTATTGTGGCACTTTTACATAATTTAGCGGATTTACATATTGTCCATTTACTCTAACTTCAAAATGCAAATGAGGTCCTGTTGAATTGCCTGTTGAGCCTATCTCCAAAATGGTATCTCCTTTTTTTACTTCTTGATTTAGAGAGGCAACAACCTTACTACCATGGCCATATAGAGTAACAACTCCATTTCCATGATTAATCATAACACAATTGCCATATCCCCCAAGCCATCCAGCATACGAAACAACACCATCAGCCGCAGCTACCACAGGTGTTCCTGTAGGCGCTCCTCCTATATCAAGTCCAGTATGTTGTTTTACCACTCCTTGTATTGGATGCTCCCTTATTCCAAATTGAGAAGTTATAACTGTACCACTTGCTGCAACAGGCCACAACATTTCTCCACCTGTATATTGAATGTTTGGTAATATTGTATTTGTAATCTCCATTATTTTTGCTTCAATTTCAGCCTGTTCTTTTTTATATGCAGTAATTTCCTTTTGTAGTTTTTTCTCTCCATCAGACAACTTTGTAATATAACTTTCTTGCATAGTTTTCATATTATTTAAGACTACAGTTGTCTGTTCTTTTCTTGCTTTTACTATCTTTAACTCAGCTTGCTCATTTTCCAATTTTTGAGTAGTTTGCTCCAATGATTCTTTTTGATTTTTTACTTGATTTATTAAAGTATTATCATATTCTGTAATTTCCTCAATAACATAATATCTTGATATGAAATCTGTTAAATCTTTTGATTGAAGCAGCACGTCTAAATAAGTAGTATTTCCGGTTTCATAAATAGTAACCAATCTATTTAGTAGTATCTGTTTTAGTTTTTCATAATCCTGTGATGCAAGCATTAGATTGTATGCTTCTCTATCAATTGAAGTTTGCAAATCATTCATTTGAGCCCCTAAATCGTTCACTTCTTTTTCATAGCTTAATACTTTATCTTCAATTTCTTGTACCCTAAGTAAAGAATCTGTTAATTCTTCTTGTACATATTCAAGTTTTGTATTTGTTTGCTCTAATTTTTCATCTACTTGCTGTTTTTGTTCATTCAATTCATTTGTAATATTATCTGTAATCTCATTTGAAATAACATTAGATTCTGTTTCGTTTTCAGCAAAGGCAAATATGCAAAAGCATTGTAGCAATACTATTATTAATACTATTGAAACCAATTTTTTTTTCATACTTGCCTTCCTTTCATTTTTAATTTTAAACATACTATCTATTATAATAGCAAATAATTTTTAAACGTTCAAGACACATATTATAATGAATACAATTCAGGATGTGTTGTATGTTGTAATGGATCAACCCTATATGAATTAGTCGTTCCACCAATATATACTTCATAATGTAAATGTGGTCCTGTTGATATTCCTGTATTTCCTGATACAGCTATTTGCTGACCTCTTGAAACAGTTTGTCCTGCACTAACATTAAATGAAGATAAATGTCCAAAACCAGTATAATATCCATTTCCATGGTCTATCATAACATAATTTCCATATCCAGAAAGTGACCATGCAATAATTACTCTTCCAGCTGCTGGTGCATAAATTGGTGCGTAACTAACTGGTATATCTACAGCTCCATGATTAGATGATGCACCTGCTGTAGGAGATGGCCTTGGTCCAAAATATGATGATATGTAATTATAATATGGTGTACTAGATGATAATGGCCAACTTAAAGTTCCTTCAAAACTACCTATATATTCTCCTCCATTACTTGCTGCTTCATTTGCTGCCTGTTGAATTTCTTTTTCAGCCTTCTTTATAGCTGCTTCAAAATCGTCTATCTTAGATTGCAATTCTTTTTCTTTAGATGATAAACTATTTACTTTTGATTGTTTGGTTGCTTTAGCGGTTTGCAAACTTTGATTCTTATTTTCTACTTCCTTTTTAGATTCTGTTACTTCTTTTTGTTCTTTTTCTAATTTTTGTTTTGTTTGCTCTGTTTCCTCTTGTTTTTCTATAACTGAATCTATTATTCCTTGGTCTGCATCAGCAAGTTCTTCTATTCTATAATAGTTAGATATAAATGATGTCATATCTTCTGATTTTAGAAGAACATCTAAATATGATGTTCTGCCCATCTCATACATTGCAACTAATCTATTTATAAGTAATTCTTCTCTTTCTGCTGTTTCCTCTTCTAACTCTTTAATCTTTTCCTCGTTTTCGACTATTGAATCTTCAAGTTTATCTATTTTGTTATTTAACTCACTTATGTCATTCTCATATTTCTTGATTTGAGCATTTAACTCGCTTATTTCATCAAGCACGTCGTTTTTCTTTGAAGTAACTTTATCTTTTTGGTCTTCAACTTCTTGTTTTTGTTCCTTTAATTCTGATATATTAGCTGCAATAGCAGGCAAAGTCTGTATAAACAAAAATACTAAAATGACCAGTATAGAAATTACTTTTTTTATCATAAGAATCTCTCCTTTTTATAATTTATTTAAAACATTTTTTTATACATCCAGATATTTCCTCATTGAGATAGCACTACCTATAGCACCAATTCCTATTCCTATAATTATGTATATTGTAAGGAGCATACTTAACATATCTGAGAATGTTAAAAGGTTTAATGTCAAAGTAGATGATAACCCTTCCATTATTTTTTCTGCCACGAAGTCATATGAAAAGCCTAAAATAATTATTGAAATTAATGCTGATATAATTCCGATAATTATACCTTCAACCATAAAAGGCCATCTGATAAAACCGTTTGTTGCTCCAACATACTTCATTATTGAAATTTCTTTTCTTCTTGCATGTACAGTAAGTTTTATTGTATTAACAATAATAAATATAGAGATAAGTATTAATAATACTAGAACTATACCTGTTGCTGTTCTTATTCCATTGGCTATATTCACTAATGTATTTACTGTTTTGTTACCAGCCTGTACACTAGCAACATTTTCAAATCCATTTATTTGTGCTTCTACTTCATCGATTTGTGTTAAATCTGTAAGTGTTATAACAAATGATGCCTTAAATGGATTGTATCCATCAACAGTTAAATCTCCAAGCACATTTCCAATGTCTGCTGACCAGCTTTTTACATCGTTTAGTGCATCTTCTTTTGATACATATTCTATTGTGTTTACATACTGTATTGATGAAATTTGCTGTTTAAGCTCTTCTTCTTGCTCTGTAGTTGCCTCAGGATTTATAAAAATTTGCATAGCTTGGTCTGATTGCACTTGAGATATAATATAATTTACATTTTCACCAATCAAAAAGAATATTCCAAATATAAACATTGTAGCACACATTATTATTATTGATGCTGCTGTTGATTTTTTATTTTTAAGAAAGTTTCTAAAACCTTCTCCTATTAAATATCCAAAAATACTATATTTCACTATCATACCCACCTTTTTTATCATCTCTAATTATGTTGCCTTTTTCAATTTGAATAACTCTTTTTTTCATTCTATCAACAATATCTTTTGCATGTGTTGCCACAACTACAGTTGTTCCTCTTGCATTAATATCATTAAGTAAACTCATAATCTCCCATGCAGTATCTGGATCTAAGTTTCCAGTAGGTTCATCTGCAATTATCATAGATGGATTATTTACCAATGCTCTCGCTAAAGCGACTCTCTGTTGTTCTCCACCAGATAGTTCATTTGGATAAACTTTTGCTTTATCACTTAATCCGACTAATGATAATACCATCGGAACTTGCCTTCTAATGTGTTTTGGAGTAGATCTTACTATATACATAGCATAAGCAACATTGTCATATACTGTTCTGTCTGGTAATAACCTAAAATCTTGAAATACAACCCCCATACTTCTTCTTAAAAATGGCACTCTTTTAGGCTTTAAAAAAGTCGTATCTTTACCATTTATTATTATATGACCTGATGTAGGTTCTTCTTCTTTCAATATCAATTTTATTAATGTAGATTTTCCTGAGCCAGAACTTCCAACTAAAAAAGCAAATTCCCCTTTATCAATCTTAAAATTTGCATTATGAACAGCCTCTGTACCTGTATCATATTTTTTGCTTACATTTCTAAACTCAATCATCTTTTTTCTCCTTTTGTCTTTACGTTGTAGAAATTAAATTCATTTTAATTTCTACTAAATTACTCTTATATAATACCAATAAAATTTAATATTTGCAATACTTTTTTTAACAAAAAACAACATAAAATTGTTTATTATGTTGTTTTCTCTAGATATATCTTTATTTTACTCTTTATTTGAACAAATTTATATTTTACAAAAATTTTATTTAATAACCCTCTATTAAGTTTGTGAGAATGTTAGAGGTTAACTTCCTACAATTTCAAAATTTGCTAGAATCTTCAGGGTGATAACGATTGTATCTACATGCTAATGAAAAACTTGTTTTTTCACACTATTTTCTTTTTTCTAGTTTTCTAGCACCTTATTAACAATTGCCATACTATCAATTTTGTAATAACTCATTAATTCTTCAGCTTTTCCGCTTCTTCCAAAAACATCATTTATTCCCATTCTAATAACTTTTGTCGGAATTTCCTCTGATAAAAGTTCACACACACTGCTTCCTACCCCTCCAATAATACTATGGTCTTCTATAGTTATTATTTTTTTTGTCTCTCTTGCACACTTTATAACTAACTCTTTGTCTAACGGTTTTATTGTATGCATATCAATAACTCTAACATTGACTCCTTGCTTTTTTAATTCTTCCATTGCCACTATTGCTTCAGATACTGTAACACCTGTCGCAATTATGCTTGCATCTGTTCCTTCACCAATTTGCACACCTTTTCCTATCTCGAATTGCTCATTTTCAGAATATATTACAGGTGTTGCCATTCTACACAGCCTCAAATAAACTGGTCCATCTAATTCAGCTATTTTTCTAACTGCCCACCTAGTTTGCACATCATCTGATGTGCATAAAACTGTCATATTAGGTAACCCCCTCATAAGACTTATATCCTCTAACATTTGATGAGTTGCTCCATCTTCTCCGACTGTTATTCCTGCATGTGTTGCACATATTTTTACATTTAATTTTGGATATGCAATACTATTTCTAATTTGTTCATAAGTTCTACCTGCTGCAAATACAGCAAAAGTACTAGCATAAGGTATCTTTCCAAAAGTAGAAAGTCCAGCAGAAATTCCAATTAAATTTTGCTCTGCAATACCAACATTTATAAATCTATCTGGAAATTTTTGTGCAAATATATTAGTTTTGGTAGCAGATGACAAATCTGCATCCAATACCACTATATTTCTATTTTCTTCTCCTAGTTTTGCCAGTTCTTCACCATAACTCTGTCTAGTAGCAACTTTTTTATCACTTAATTTCATTTACCTTCGCTCCTATCTATCTAAATTAATGAATCTCTTAGCATCTTTATTTAAAAAGATCTCTAAATCTCAAGCATAGCACTATTAAGTTCTTCAATAGCCTTGTTATATTCTTCCTCACTTGGGGATTTACCATGCCAAGAAACTTGATTCTCCATAAAAGATACTCCCTTTCCTTTTACTGTTTTGGCAATTATTATAGTAGGTTTCCCTTTTGTTTGTTTTGCTGTTGTAAATGCATCAATGATACTCTCAATGTTATGCCCGTCAATATTAATAACATTATATCCAAAACTTAAAAATTTTTCTGTTAAATTATTCATTCCTCCAACTTTATCTATCTCTCCATCAATCTGTAGATTATTATTATCTACAATAACACAAAGATTATCTAAGTCGTTTTTACTTGCTGAAGTTAAAGCTTCCCAGACTTGTCCTTCTTCTAATTCTCCATCTCCTAGTAGACAATACACTTTGCATCCAGCTCTATCCATTTTTGAAGCCAAAGCCATTCCTACAGCTGCAGATATCCCCTGTCCTAAAGACCCAGTCGTCATATCTACACCTTCCACCTTTCTCATGTCTGGATGCCCTTGCAAATTACTTCCAATTTTTCTAAATGTCTGTAATAATTCTTTATCAAAATATCCTTTTTGAGCTAGCACACTGTATAAAGCAGGTGCAGCATGTCCTTTAGAAAGTACAAATCTATCCCTGTTAGTATCAAGTGGTTTCTCAGGCTCTATATTCATTTGGTAAAAATATAATACTGTTAAAATATCAGCACAAGAAAGTGAACCTCCTGGATGTCCTGATTTAGCATTATACACTTCCTCTATAATTCCTTTTCTAACTTCTATTGCAATCTTTTTTAAAGCATCTATGCTTGTTATTTTCATTTTCTTCACTCTCCTATCTATACAGCAAGATTCCCTATGGCATTACCATCAGTAAGTTCATTTGCATCTATATCATTTGTCTTTATCTTATTTTCCTCTTTTCTTTCTTCCTCCACTACATTTTCTAATTGGTTAATTAAATCTTGTAATCTTTGTATGTCCTTGCCCATCATTTCATAATTTGAATTTGTGGTAGATGTCTTCAAATTATTATTTGCCTTAATAACAGCATTTACTAAATCCTCTATACTGTCAGTATTTTCAACCTCAATATCAACTGCATATTGAGAAACCAAATTTCTCAGAGCTTCATTTAAATTATCTCCAATTGCCAACTTATTTCCAGAAGCAACTATTACTTTTTTAAGTGTTGGTGTAGAATCTTCTTCATTAATATATTGTTGATATACTGGTTCGACATACAGCAATGTATTATCTAAAGGCACAATAACCATATTTTTTGTAATTCTAGTTCCTGTCACATTAAGTGCCTCTAATTCCTTAGAGATTTGTTCATCCTGTTCAATTTGTGTGTCTAATTGCATTGGCCCTAAGATATTGCTATCTGATTCAAATTTATATATTGTAATTTTAGGAGTTCCTCCATCATATGTTCCTACCATGTATGATATAATATTTTGTTTTTCATAAGGAGTAAATGGTAAAACTAGACCTAATCTATTCTCATCACTATCCAAAGTTTTAACCATTGTATAATATGGTTCAATATCCACTCCTGTTTTTGTTGATACTCTACTTGTATTATGTGTAGCTATATCCCAAACGTCATCTCCTCTATATAATACATCTGATTGAATATCATGGTATCTTTGTATAATTTCTGCCTGAATACTATATAAAAATTCAGGGTATATAAATTGGCTACTAATATCACTAGGAATTGTCTCATTTTCTATAAATAAATCAGAGTAAATCTGTGAATATGCACTTGCGATAGGGTCAGATTTATCAGTTATATAAAATTTTATTGTGCCATCATAAGCATTAATCAATACCTTAACTGAATTTCTAATATAATTCAATTCTAACTTATTTAATGTGTCTAGCTGTAATATAGTTTTTTGTGAATATGGAAAATTGTTAGAAGTTGTGTATGCATCTAGTACCCAAATCAAATCCCCATTATCATCAACCACCATATATGGGTTTTCATCATATAGCAAATAAGGCATTAAAGTTTTTGCTCTTTCTATAATATTCCTATTTGTTAAAATCTTGCTGTCGCTGTTTACATTTGCAGATAATGCTAAATTCAAATCGCCTTCTTTTATTCCTAAGATAAATCTATCTAAGAAATTTAAGCTTAATCCAGCATTTCCCTCATATACATTCTCCTCATTTTTCGTGCTTGAAACTGGATAATCAAACTCTTGTCTGTTCTTACTATTTGTTACAATATTGTTATTTGTCTCAAGCCCAAAATAAATTCTTGGATTTGTTACAGTGACAACATCTGTATCCTTTCTTTGGAAGTCTTTTTGCAATTTTAACAGATTACCATTAGCATCAGTTTTTGTTGCTGATGTAACAACTACTCCATAACCATGGGTATATTCATAAGTTTGATTATTGTATGTTCCATTTGCTGATATTTCTCTTGGAGAAACATATACTAACTGCTGCCTTCCATCTACTCTATAACTTGCAATTTTTGTAGTATTATACGTATAATAACCTTTTTCCGTCTGAATTGTATTTAAATCTTTTAATACAGTTTCTTTATCTACAATTACAATATTATTAATTGTTTCATCCAAAGTATTTAATGTATTCTCCGTAATTGTTTCTCCACCATTATCTATTGTAAATACTTCAGCATTTATGTTATATGCTTTCTTTGTATTCTCAATATTAGCATTAATATTAGCTTCTTCTCTATCTAATTCATTAGGAGTAATAAATACCGCTTGGAATATAGCCATACCAATTAAAAGTATAATAATATATACTGGCACTACTAAAATCCACATTATAACTTTTTTCGTTTTTCCATTTTTAAAAGCTCTAATAGCCATAAATACCGACAAAATTATAAGAATTGGTAAAATTCTGTATCCCCACAATTTTATTGTAACATCTGTAACTCCTGCCCCATAAATTGAGTAGGTTGTATCCTCTTGCAAATTCAAAAATTTATCAAAACCTATATTTTGTGTTTGCATAAATACAAACGCAGCAAGTAAAACTGCAAGTATTTTTATATTTGTAAATAATTGTTTTAATAAATTACTCTTTTTCAAAGTTTCTCTATCCAAACCATCAAAACAAATATTAAATACTGCAACATAATAAATAATTGTATAAATTGTAATTCCAACTAATATGAATATCAAATATAATAATATTGTATCAATAAATGGTTTTTGGAACATAAAGTATCCAATATCAAAACCAAAAATCGGGTCTACTTCTCCAAATGAAGTACTATTTACAAAAAGCATATATTTATCAAGAATTAACTCTGTTGTCACAAAACTTACAATTACAGATATTACAAATGCTAACGATTTATTAGGCAATTTTGGAATTTCTTTTTTCTCATGCTCAAAAAATGGTTTTAATACTTTTTTTATTCTATTATTATTTAAATACAAAATTAAGAATAAAAACACAAAGTTAATTCCAAATGTTATTGTCGTATAATTAATATTTTGCCAAAAGATACCTACATATTCTTCTCCTATTTCCAATATTTCTAGATATTCTCCTCTAAAAATAACATATCCAACAATAGCAACAACAGCAATAAATAAAAGCACCAAATACATTCTTCTTTTATTTTTCTTCTTAGAAGCTGTATTTTTATTGGTTTTTGAGTTGTTCGAATTGTTTAAGCTATTTACAGAATCAGCAACTTTATTGTCACTTATGCTTTTATTATTTTCTACAACATCATCTTGACCTTCTATTGTTTTTCCCTCATTATTAGAAATATGGTCCATGCTAGTTTTATCGATTTCTTTCTCATTAATATATTTTTTATCGGCTTTTAAGTCTTGTTCTTCGGAATTTTTAAATTTATCCTCGCTCATACATTTCTCCTTTCACTAAATAAATCTTATTCTAGCCTCTATATCAGAGCCTTCACGAAGTCATCACTACTAAAAATCTCCATATCATCAATCTGTTCTCCAATACCTATAAACTTAACAGGCATCTTATTCTCATTAGCAATTCCAATTACCACTCCACCTTTTGCAGTGCCATCTAGCTTTGTAAGAACTAATCCTGTTATATCCACAGTTTCCTTAAATGCCTTTACCTGACTAATTGCATTTTGCCCAGTTGTAGCATCAAGAACCATTAAAATCTCCTTAGATGCATTTGGCAATTCTTTATCTATAACTTTCTTTATTTTTATAAGTTCATCCATCAAATATTTTTTATTATGCAATCTTCCAGCTGTATCACAAATTAAAACATCTGCATTCTTTTCTTTTACAATCTTTATCGCATCAAACACAACAGATGCAGGGTCTACGCCTTCCTCTCTTTTAACAATATTACATTCGGCTCTTTTGGCCCAAATTTCTAACTGCTCCACTGCTGCAGCTCTAAAAGTATCTGCTGCTGCAACAACTACCTTTTTACCATCTTGCCTTAGTCTGTTTGCCATCTTACCTATGGAGGTGGTTTTACCTACACCATTTACTCCGACTACAAGTATTACTGATGGCTTAGTCTCAAGATGTAATTTATTATCCAAAGAATCAAAAATCTCCTTTATTTCTTCTCTGAGCGCCTCTTTTACCCCTTCTGCATCTTCAATTTTATTTTTTTTAATTTTATCCCTTAAATTATTAATTATTGTGGTGGACGTCTCAACACCCACGTCTGACATAATCAATACTTCTTCTAATTCTTCTAGCAATTCCTCATCCACTTTGCGAAATGTACTAAATACATTATTCATTTTTTCTTCAAATGAATTTTTGGTTTTACTTAAACCTTGTTTTAATTTATCAAAAAATCCCACTCTGTTTTCCTCCCTGGTAGTTTTCATCTCAAGAATAGTATTTTTACTATATTCTTTATATTGATTTCATTATATTTTTTACAGTTACTATTATATTATTTTTAGCAAATTATGTCAATGCTAGTAATTAATAATTATATATTTGTGTAAATTTGTTTTCTTTCTATTAAATAAACAAAACTGTTGCCATTAAAGTCATTTATACTAATATAACTTAATAAATACTTGTGTTTTTTGCATTAGTAACATGAACTCTGATAAAATAGTTAATAATAAACTCTTTTTATATTACTAATGAATAATAAAATACCTGAACAATTTTCTCAAAAAGGAAAACTCCTACCATTTTGGCGGGAGTTTTCTTTTTTTGAAAGCAAATGATTATATAAATAGATTTCTATAGGTACGGTTTTTAAAGTATTTTACTTTAATTGTTTTTTAGGCTTCTATCTAACCTTATAGCAATTTTCTACAATTTAAAGCTTATATATTATATTAAACTTTGAAAACTAATCATGCTGTGCAGTATAACCATGATTACAATAAGTATGAGAACTAAATTGTCCATGTGAGCAAGCCGTTGGTTGAGTAACTTCACCGCTTCCTGAACAAGTATCGCAACTAATCATATGAAATTCTGGTCCAGCTTTATACCAATTTCCTGTACAAGGAAAACATAAATTATATCTTTCTACTACTACATTACACTTAGTACATGTATAAGTGTATCTAGTATAAATAGATCTATTACCACCACATGAATCACAATTATCATTATGAGTATAACTACCAGTAGAGTATTGTTCCTCAATTTCTCCTTGACATTTAACTTCTCCAGTTCCTTCACATGTAGAACAAGATACAGATGCTGTAAAAGGTCCTGAACATGTTAACCCCGTTCCAGGGCAATATGTTCTTACTGATGATGTACTTCCTTTTGTTTGTGCATCTTCATCTTTTGCTATTACATAATAATAATATGTAGTATATTGACTTAATCCAGATGCTTTTAATGTTACTTCACTTCCAGATGCCATTTGACTTTCTGTTGCCTTTTTAGTAAATCCACTTGAGTTCGATGTACTTGTATATAATTCATATGTTATTTTGTCTCCATTTGCATCTGTTGCTTTTGCTTTTATTGTTATACTATTAGTTGTCTTACTATCCAATGTAGTGCTAGAAATTACAGGTGCTCTATTACCAAGCTGTGTTTTCACTGTTATAACATTGCTTTCATTTCTATTTCCTGCTTTATCTGTTACTACTACTTTTATATTATAACTTGTTTCTTCATTTAGTTCGTTAAATGTATAACTGTTTGTTGCTAATGTATCTTTTAATTCATCATTTAAATAGTATTCATATGTTGCTATTCCACTTTCAGCATCTACTGCATTTGATATTATTTGTATACTATTCTCCGTTATTGTTCCTGTATTTATACTTATTGTTGGCGCATTTTTGTCTAATATATTTACACTTGCATAATTTCCATAACGTTTTCCATCCGTTAGTCTTGCATATACTATATCACCATGTTTTAAATTCTCTACTATTATAGGACTGTCCTCTGTGTTCCAATTTGTTTCATCAATTTTATTCACTTGATATTGTATTTTCATTCCTTTTTCGTTTGTTCTTAAAGTTATTTTTGCTTCTTCATTTTCCCATATTGCTGGACTTGCTATTATACTTCCCGTCTCTAATCCATCACTTGCTCCAGGTATTGTTCCATCAATTCCTTCTAATATGCTATTTATTTTATTTGATACGTTATCTAATTGTTCCTGTTCTTCTTTTGCTGAAGTTCCAGTCTGTTCAGCAGCATTCTTTGCCTGATCTATTAATCCTCCCCCTACAACTATATTTATAGTAACAACAGATAAAATTATCATTATTACTACCGTAATTATTAACGCTATTAATGTTATTCCTTCTTCTTTTTTATTATCACTTATCCTCATATTTATTCTCCTTTCACTTTTTCTATTGTTTAATTTTTTATTTTAATATCTACATCCAATTAAGATCATATACTGTACTTTTACATTCGGTTTTACTTGCTTTTTCTTTATACATAAATCTCGACTATTTTAAATATTTTCTAATAATTTATAGCCGAGATTTTTATTATCTTGTTTTCTACTACTATAGTAAAATAACTTGTCTTTTTGCAAATATAAATAAATCTTTATTTTAACTAAATATAGCTCTCTCTCTCTCTCTCTCTCTCTACAACCGCAATGGTTTCGTTCACCATTTCTTTTTGCATTTTCCTCATCTCCTTCGCTTTTTATTAAATTCTGTTACACTTTTATTTTACCACTATCAACTCTTTTTTGCAACACTTTTGTTTCTTCTTTTATCTTACTCGTAACAGTATAATAATTACAAAAATAATTGTCCTGCAATGGAAGTTCTATTAAAAATTTTCACAAATCGACTCTTACCAAGCTTGTGAAAATTTTTAATTTGAAACTCCCTGTGCAGGCTTCAAATGTGCAATAACCATGATCTACTAACTCTTACTTCTAAATGGAATAAACCCAAATTATTAGACAGAAAAGTTTAATAATTTGGGGGGCACTTCTGTTGACAGTTCATTACATATTAACTGGCAAACCACACTTGTTGATTTTCCATTTGTTATTTTTATAATACTTAAAACTTAAAAAATGTCAAACAAAATATAAAAATTATATTTTCTATTTTACTAATAAATTACTATATTTTAAGTTTTTTATAGCGTTTTATCAACTTTTATAGAGTTGTTATAATTTGGAGCAAG
Organism: Clostridiales bacterium; assembly: GCA_019419955.1. Classification (GTDB taxonomy): domain Bacteria; phylum Bacillota; class Clostridia; order TANB77; family CAG-508; genus CALXVA01. The sequence goes on from JAHZIB010000001.1 coordinate 36,225, forward strand.
TCACATACAAGTTACGAACTTCGTTCTCTTTCTTATATAATGTGATTATATCTAATTCAAAATAAAAATGCAATAGCAAAGTTATATATTTTATGCTCCATTCCATTTTGGAATATATTTTGCATCTTTTGAAACTAGAGTAATTATATTTTTTCCATCAACAACTTTTCTTTCATAAAATTCGCAGTTAGCTAGCAGTATTTTTGTACTTTTTAAACTAAATCTATAATTAAATAAATCTATATCTTTACTTAAATCAGTTACTATATTTTTATATTTCCTTTCATCATAATCATCAATATAAAATGATGCTTTTATATTGTCTTTTAACTTATAATTTTTATTTTGACTATCATAATAAATTAAGTTAATTTCAAATTCATTTTGATAGAAATAGTCTAAATTATATTTTATTTTTATATTAAATTTCTTTTCTATATATATAATTTTTTGCAAAAGTCTTTTATAATTTTTGAATACCTGATAATCATTCTCATTATAATTTTTATTTCCTAAATTTCTCATAACAAAATACTCTTTATTCTCCTTAATATGTTGCACACTTACCTTACTATTGCAACTATTAATTGTAAATAAGAATTTTTGTATCTCTAAATTCTCTTTACAAGAATATTTATATTTTTCTCTTAAAGTTATATTAATATTAGCATTATATTTTATAAAACTATTATCAATATCTCTATGTTCTTCTAGAATGTTTATCTTTAATGTAATATCAAAACATTCTTCTTTTGCTTCAAAATTATTAAAAATTATATGTTTTTTTTGAACATCTACTACTTGTAAAGCAGTACTTTTTATGCTAAATTTTTCTATTCCATCACTAATAATTATTTTATATTTTTCTCCTTTTGGAAGTTCTTTAGGAAGAATATATAATTTAATATCACCATCTTTTGCATAGTTACAATCAGAAAATGGATTTTCATATTTTCCAATATATTCCCTTACTTCTGAAACATAAGGAATTTCAATTGGTCTTCTTTGTATTGTAGCTTCTCTAATCAAATTATTAACCCCTCCATTTTTTATAAAATCTTCTTTTTCCTTTGGACTATTAAACTTCATTTTGAACTTTTCTTGCATAGGATGAAGTTCATATGCATTTTCTACTTTTGGGTTTAATACATATTTCAATTCTTCACCAACTATCTTCGCTTCAACATTAAAACATTTTCGTAATTCTAATGGTAAATTCGTATTTGTAAGAATTTCTTTTGTTAATGCAATTTTTTCTGTATATTCCTTTTCCACTTTTGGTATGTTATTTTTATTCTCAAATACTACATCTAAAGAAATATTATCCTTTATACCAATAACACACCTTAAAATATTATTTATTTGCTCTTGTTTTACCAGTTCTAAATTCTTAATAATATTTATCAATTCAAAACAAGAATACACGTCATCTTTTAAAGAAAAGTAGGTTGTATCTATATTATTTTTGGGACTATATTTAATTTTTTCATCAATAACTAAAAACTTTAATCTTCTGTATTCCTTATCTAAATTATTGTCTTTAAATTTTTTTAATGTCTCTTTAATTTTTTTTATACTTCTTTCAGAAGTAACTTGAAATGTTATCTGTTTATTTTTATCTCCTAAATCTACTGCTGGATACAAATATTTGTTATTAAGATTTACTAAATCATAATCATATATTATATTTAATATATCTTTAAAGGGTGTTTCTAGTAGAGTATTTATATCATTTAAATTAGCTTTATTTTTCAATTTTACTTGATATATAATAATCGATAAATTAGTTGAAATTTCATTAATTATATTTTCTATTTTCATAATTTTACTTCCTTAATTTCTAATATTTATGATAACTAATAAAAAATCAAAATAATATAATTATACTATCTTGATTTTCATCAGAATTAAAAATACAAAGCTTTTATATTAGCAATTGCTTCTTTTATGTAATTAGCACTTTTTTTATATTGCTCAAAAACAATTTCAAATCCATTTTCATCATCACATACAAAATTCCAATAGTCTTTCCCAATCAATAGTTCTTTCTCATCAAAATATTGCCTTACTTGGCTTTGTTTCCAATCATTTCCCTCTCCAAATTTATTATAGGCTGTTGCAAATAAAACCTTTATTTTTTCATCACTATTTTCCAACTTATTTTTTAATAAAAAATATTCCCTTAACAATTCTATTTTTTCAGCTTTAGATTTCTTATTATCTAAATCTCCACCTGCTTTTAGTTCTATTATATAATGTTCTCTTTTTTCTGGACTATAAAAGTAATTATCTGTTTCATGACTTGTCATATAGCTAGTTATATCTCTAGGTTTTACCCAAGAAAAATTTTCATAATCTTCTTTTTTTGGTGGTACATGATCATTGTATACTGTCATTAAGTAATCAATATGTTGTGTTTGTTGTGGTAACAAGTAAGATTCAATTCTACCATTAACTTCATATGATAATTTTGCAATTGCATTTCCTACATTTTCCAATACATTTCCAAAACTTGAATCGAATGATCTGACAAATGCTGAATAGAACATAAATTCTTCTCCAAGTTCTGCCATAAAAACATTATTCTTTTTAGAGTTTATGACCCCATTTGGATCATCTACTTCTTTAATATGTCTTACTTCAAACCCATCTGCAAAACTTTTTATGCTACTATCGATTATCTCATTAATTGCTTTTCTTTTTAAATTTTCCATTTTCTATAATTCCCCCTAATAGTTTGTTATCAATAAATGCTCTACATCTTTGTCATTTCTATTTTGAAAACTCACAAGATATTTTTTATCAAATGTTTTTATTTTAAATTCCTTTGTATTATATAAATTATAAATAAATTCTGTATTTTTTATAATTAGCATTATCTTTGCTTCAGTATTTTTTAAATATTCACATAATCTTACCTGATCTTTCTTACCAAATTCATTTTTAGCATAAGTTGAAAATTCTGTATCATATGGTGGATCTAAAAATATAAAATCTCCTTTTTCAGGATTTACTTTTTTTAGAAATACTTCAAAATCATCACAATATATTTGAGTTTGTTCCATATATGTTTTTATTTCCTTAGAGTCTATATATTCTATCTTTTTTCTAAATTCTTTTCTATTATAGCTTATTCCACCATATGGTACATTGAATTTTCCATTTTTATTATATCTAAACATTGATGCATAACAAAACTCTCTAATAAAGTAAAATATTGCTGTATAAAAAGATGTATTAATATTTAATTTTTCTGCCTCATTGTATAAATGTCTAAAATGCATATAAAATGCACTTTTAAATGCACATTCGATATTATCAAGTGTGTCTTTTTCATTCATTTGTTTTCTTTGTTTTTCAATTTTAAACATTCTATTCATCTTTGATATCAAATTTTTTACTATTTCATTTATAAAATTATCTATTTCTATATTGAAATCAGACGATAATATTCCATTAAATTCCTCTGCATGTTTTATTACAAAAGCATATATTTTATCATTAAATTTAATTTTTATATTCTTACTTTCACTATTCATATTAAGATCTGTACAATAGTCTCTATATATCTTTAATAACTCAATATAATTGTCTTCAACAACTTTTTCTAGTAATATCCAATTTTTATATATAGCTTTTAAGTTACTAAAAAATTCTTTATCATTATTTTTTATACATCTATACAAGTTAATTAATTCTTCCGATTTATCATTGATTATTGATTTTTTAATATCTAAATTAAAATACACCGCACCTCCACCAATAAAAGGCTCTATATATCTTTTTATATTACTTGGTAAATTTTCTTTTATATATGGTAATTCTTTTTCTTTTCCACCTGCCCATTTTATTATTGGATTCATAAAAAACTCTCCTTCATTATAACTATTTATTTTATATCATAAAATATAAATTTTAACAATAATTTATTACATATTTCTTTTGTCAATATTTTATCAAACATTTGTTTTAAATGCAATACATTTTTTATATTTTTAAAATTTTTTCGTTTCAAAATTTATACTATTAAAAAGATATAGTGCAACTTTATTTTGTTCTGTCGAGTCCATTTCCATAATTTTGCTTGATACAAATATTATATAAGGATAGTTTGCAAAATTAATAGTAGTAGTTCTGTATTCACTATTTATTTCTTTTAGTAGGTTATCAAAATATTTATACATTTCTTTTTTATCGTATTCTAAATTGGTATGGCTATAATTATCACACATACAAATTGCTAGTCTTAATTTATTTTCTAAATCCATATCTTTTATCATATCTATTACATAATTTACTTTTTCAGCATTCATAACTTTTTTATTCCTTTCCATTTTTATTTTTCGGGGGTATGGGGTGCAAATCCCATATTTGAGTTTGTGCGGGAGTACAAATTCATTGCTTGCTAGGACATAAAATTTGTATTTTTCAAAATTCACTATTTTTTTATCTGTGTATTTTTTAATAAATTTTCTTTATTTTTTTGTATTAAATCTACGCAGTCTATTATCATTTCATCTTCAATAATAGGATAATTTACAACTCCTTTTGTATAAAAATTTTCTTCTAATAGTTGTAGATATTCATTCATTTCTTGTGTAGAATATTCTTTATTTTCAATTTTTGAATGATAAAATATATAATAATCTTCTTTTATTTTTTCTAACTCCTGTTTAGTAATTGGCTCTTTATAAATAAATCCGATGTTATTATTTTGTAAAATATCATTCAAATATTTTATATATTCTTTACTGCTTTTAGAGATAAATTCTTCTGTAAATCTTATATCTTTTATTTCAATATTGTATTTTTCATCTCTTGAAATTTCTATGAATTCCAGTAAATAAATGTATATGTTTTCCATAATTTGAATGCTTGTTTTTCTCTAAAATTATTCTCGTTGCATTCCATGTTTCTTGGTCAATTATTGGCTCACAATAGTTTTCTACTCTTAAAATATCTTGAAGTTTTCTAGCGTATTTTCCATACTCAAATATACCTATATAAATAGAATTTGTAAGTATTTTATAAACTCTATCACTTGTCCATTTTCCAGATTTTAAATAAGAATTATTATCTTTCATTACTCTTGCAATACCTCTACAAGAGTAACTTTTCCTACATAATTCAAATATTTCTTTAACAATTTGTGCTTCAATAGGCTCTATTTCTAAATGTCCCGTTTCTTTATTTCTAGTATATCCATAAGGTGCTTTGCTAGGGTGTACCTTTTCTAAAGCCATTTCTTCTAATGCTCTTTTTGTTCTTGCTCCGATTTCTTTTCTTTCTCTTTGTCCAAAAACTAAGTTCATACCATAGAACATTTCACCATTTGCAGTTGATACATCATAAGGCTCTAATATTAGTTCTATTTTTACATCATGTTCTTCACAGTAATTTAAAAGCCAAAATCCATCATAATTATTGCGAGTTAATCTATCTACCTTTATTGCAATTAACTTGTCTAATTTGTGCATTTTAATATCTTTTAGAAGTCTTTGCATTTCTGGTCTCATTAAATCTTTTCCAGAATGTCCTGCATCATTGTATACATCTACGATAGAATACTCACTTTTCTCACAATATTCTTTTATCATTCGTAATTGAGAATCAATAGAATAGCCATTATCTCTTTGTTCATCTGTTGATACTCTTACATAAATTCCACATCTCATAAAATTACCTCCCACTTATCCTGTGAATTTTTTTAGGTTTTGTATAGTAAAATTTCAAAAAAACTTAAAAAAATTTTATTTCTTTCATATATTTGCTCACAAAAGTCAACTTTTGCCCCCTTAATTTTGAAAAAAATTTTTTTATTCCTCCATATGTTTCCTAACTAAAATGCGTTTTTGCAATCTATATTTTAAAATTTCTTTAATTTTATGAGAATTTGTTTTATTTCTTTGAGATTATACTTTTGTTTATATTCTTTAATATAAAAATTCTTATTAGCTATTTCATTTACTTTATATTCGTAAATAGTAAGAGTAGAAGGATATGTAATTACATATTCAGTTGGTTCAATAAATTGTAAATTAGTAGCCCTTAAATGCTTAATTTTACCATTTTTAATTGTATAAACATAGTTTTTAATAATTTCTAATATTTCTGCATTTGGCTCTAATTCTTGTACTATTTCAAATTCAAACATAAAAAATGCCCTCCTTTCTGGGAAGAGAACATTTTAGTATTTTTATGAAGTTCAATTCATCTTTTCTAAAAATGAAAAAACAACCTACAAACCTTTATAGTTCGTAAGTTGTTAGAGTATGGAGCAGGTAGCGGGAATCGAACCCGCGCGATCAGGTCGGAAGCATGACATTCTACCACTAAATTATACCTGCATTCTTCAATAATAAGTATAGCATTATTTTTTTATATAGTAAAGAGAAAAAAACAACTTACAGACCTTATAGTTCGTAAGTTGTTATAATTTGGAGCAGGTAGCGGGAATCGAACCCGCATAGCCAGCTTGGAAGGCTGGAATTCTACCATTGAACTACACCTGCATTTCATTTTCAGAACAGTTATTATTATAAACTTTTTAAAAGCTCTTGTCAATACTTTTTAAAAAATTTTATAAATTTTTTCTTAATACTTGCATTAGATGATATTTTGTGCTAATATAATATAGTAATTTCATAGGGGTATAGTGTCAATGGTTAGCATAATGGTCTCCAAAACCACAGGTGAGGGTTCGAATCCTTCTACCCCTGCCAAATACATTATGCACAATCATTGTATTGTGTATTTTATTTTGCCAAAACATATATAGCAACTATAAAATTAAAAATATTTGATGAAAAGGGTATTCACATGAGTGAAAAACAAAAAAAAATAATAAATAAAATAAAAAACAATAAATTAGTAAATAAGTTTCTAACAAAAGAAATAATTTTATATGTTATTTTCGGAGTATTAACTACATTAATAAACATAGGCTCCTTCTATATTATGACAACATATTTCAATATTGAAGAAAACTTTGCAAATAATACTGCAATTATATTTGCTGTTTTATTTGCATATGTTACAAATAAAGACTTAGTATTTCACTCTCAAGCTAAAGGATTTGGAGAAAAATTTATTGAGTTTTGTAAATTCATCTTAGGTCGACTTGTTACAATGTTTATTGAGTCTGTTGGAGGTTCTTTATTATTTAAGTATGCACCTTTTACGCCTATTGTGAGCAAATGCATTATAACAGTATTTGTTATAATTTTAAATTTTTTAATTAGCAAATTTTTTACCTTTAGGAGTTCTCCTAAGAGTGAAGAAAAAAAATAAAGCATTCGGGGGCTATTAGATTGGAGGTTATATGTCTAATAGTTTTTCTTTGTCCTTTAAAGGTTTAATTATAATTATCATATTCTTGATTTTATTTATTTGTATATTTTTTATTCCTACTAATCCAGATTGGTCCTATTCTTCTGTATCTAATGAAAATTTAATACTTGATATTAGCTCTTCTGGTTACGTCTGGCCTGCTCCAGGTTATACAAGAATCAATTCTTATTTTGGATACAGAACTTCTCCTACTGCTGGTGCTTCTTCATATCATTCTGGGCTCGACATAGGTGCTCCAGAAGGAAGCAAACTTGTTGCTGTTACATCTGGCAAAATTACATTTGCACAATTTCTTGGTGGAGGTGGTTATACTATAACTCTTACCTCTGGAAATATAAAGTTCACTTATTGCCATGTTTCACCTTATTATATTGTTAAAGTTGGGGACTATGTTATTCAAGGACAATTGATTGGATATGTAGGGCCTAAAAATGTCTATGGGGTAAAGGGAAATCAATACAAAGATGAAAATGGAAATCCTACAAACGGAGCTACTACTGGTCCACATTTACACTTTGGTCTAAGAATCAATGGAGAATATGCTGACCCCTTAACACTTTTTAATTGATTTTTATTGATGTACCCTGGTTACTAAATAATGGCTTAATATGATTTATAGCTGAAACCCTTGTGTTTCTAACTAGAGTATATTTTTTTAAAAGGTATACTTCTTTAAACGCACTTGCAATAAAATTGCTCGTTTGGATGCTGCGCGGTTCTGCAAAATGTCTCTAAATATACACATATCTTGCTTGGTTGCATTTGAGTTGACTAAAAGTTACTATACAATAAAAAAGAGGGTGAAAATTAAAATTAATCATTTAATTTCACTCTCCCCACCAAATTTTATTTCTACATATCTTCATCTTCGTTTTTATTGTCTTCACTTATTTGAGCATTATTTATATCTCTATCCTTTTTGTTTTGACTTCTGTTTTGTGATTTTTTATTTTTAGAAATATCTTCATTATAGATGCCTTCATCTTCCGCAACCTGCTCGCTATGGCAGTGTCCACAATCTCCCATACATTCGTATTCATCATCAGAATTCCAATCTAATTCTATAATATTATTACATTTCGGGCATTTAATTTCGTCTTTTTCTTCATCTTCAATGTCAGTGGTAAATTCATAATTGCAATAAGGACAAATTATTTCAAATTCATAATTATCATCTTGTTCATAAATATCGCCCTCTATCTCATCTACTAATGATTGTACCTCTTCAATTCTATGATTAATCGCCAATTGCCTGTCTTCTACTTCTTTAATTCTTTCATCCATTAATGCCGTTAATCTATCAACAATATCCATGAAAATAAATGTTAATTCCGTAATCTTCTCTTTTGAATACGTCAAATCATATGGTTCTTTAATATTATTTTCTAAATCTTCCAATATTTTTTTATATTTACCTTTTATATCAGACATAAAAACCTCACTTCCGACTAAAAAACGTCTAATTAAACTCTTTCCATATATTCGCCAGTTCTTGTGTCTATTCTTACAACATCTCCAATGTTTACAAATAGAGGCACTGTAAGTGTATAACCATTTTCAAGTGTAGCTGGCTTTCCTGATGTTGTTGTAGTATTTCCAGCAAATCCTGGTTCTGTATATGTAACTTCTAATTCAACAAACATTGGTGGTTCTACAGAAAATACATTTCCTTTAAAAGATAATATTTTAACATTCATATTTTCTTTTAAGAATTTTAAACCATCACCAATTTGTTCCTCATTAAGCGGTAATTGCTCATATGTTTCATTATCCATGAAATAGTACAATCCACCATCATTATATAAATATTGCATTTCCCTTTTTTCAATTTCTGCTCCTGGGAATTTCTCAGAAGGATTAAAAGTTTTTTCTAAAACTGCACCTGTTATAACATTTTTAAGTTTTGTTCTAACAAAAGCTGCTCCCTTTCCTGGTTTAACATGTTGAAATTCAACTACCTTAAATACATTTCCATCCATTTCAAATGTTGTTCCGTTTCTAAAATCTCCTGCCATATATACTTCTGCCATTTTTTATTACCCCTTTCAAAATTAACATAATTATAATACAAAATATTTTATCATATATTTTATACTAAATCAAGTATTATATTATATTTTAAAGTAATTCTTTTTCAATCAGCTCCCACTATAATATAATTCTTGTCAGATTTAGTTAAATTTATACTTCCAGATTTTGTAATTAAAACTGTATCTTCTATTCGAACTCCAAAATTTCCTGGAATATAAATACCTGGTTCATTTGTAACAACCATGTTTTCTTTTAAGCAATTATCATTTTTGCTATTTACAAAAGGTAATTCATGTATTTCTAACCCAACTCCATGACCCAAGCTATGGAGCAAACTATATCCATTTAGTTTGAAATCATTTTCTACCATTTTTGAAATAAGCCTGATTGATGTACCATCTTTATATTCTTTCAAAGTTTGTTGTTCATTTTTTAATACTAAATCATATACTCTCTGTGCTTGAACAGGTACATATCCTGCAAAAACTGTTCTCGTCATATCTGACATATACCCTTTGTATTGGCACCCCATATCTATTGTAATCGGATCACCTATTTCTATTTTTTTGTCTGTTGGGATTGCATGAGGTTTTGAGGTATTCTTTCCTGATGCCACAATTGTCTCAAAAGCCAATCCATCTGCCCCATTATCTCTAAAAAACTTTTCTATCTCAAATGCAATTTCTTTTTCTGTCATTCCTATCTTAATATATTCACAAATATGCTTAAAACATAAGTCAGTAATATAGCATGCTTTTTCTATCAGTCCGATTTCTTCTACATCTTTTAACATGCGCTGTTTTTCGATTAAATTTTCAGTTTCTTCAAAATTGTTTATCTTATATTTCTCAATAAATTTTTTATATGCAGCATAAGTAATATAATTTTCCTCAAATCCAACATTTTCACAAAACATAAAGAAATTTTCATAATCATCTCTAGATATGTTTGCTATATCATTAACTATTATTCCGTCATTTATAGTTAGTGTAGATTTAACATCTTCTAAATATCTGCTATCAGTGATAAAAAAATTTTCCTTTCTAGTGATTAATAGTACTCCTTCTGCTTGTATACCAGTTAAATATCTAATATTAATGGGATTTGATATTATCATTCCTTGCATGTTTTCCATATTTATTTTGTCTCTTAACCATTTAATCTTAGGATTCATGAAATTTCCCCCTTTTATGATACATACATTCTATGTCTTATTCTTAATTAATATGTCCCAAGTGAAAATATTTTTAATAACACAAACAATAAATCTGGAGTGGATATATATATAGGAATTATACTAGCCACTACAATAAATGGTCCAAAAGGAATGTACTCTCCCATCTTTCTTTTTCTTGCAATTAAAATTACTATTCCAACTATCGCCGCAAAAAGGAATGCCATTACTGAAATCATTACTATATTTAGCCATCCAAAGAAAAGTCCTAAGGCTCCCATGAACTTTACATCTCCAAAGCCCATCGCCTCTTTACCAGCAATTGCACCTCCAATTAGTGTGATTAATAGGAAAATACCTCCTCCAACAAGCATTCCTAACATACTATCAATAAATATGTTTATTCCTCCACCTGTTATTAGTAATGTCTTTATAAAAGTAAAAACAAGTCCAATTTCAAACATTGTAAGTGTCAATCTGTTTGGTATGATTTGTAATCTGAAGTCAATTATAAATGCTATTAAAAGCATTGGAATTAATAGCATAAATTGAATTGTATCAATGTTTAAACCATTAAAGAATAATAAAGCAATATATGCTACAGCCACAATTACCATTAATAAATATTTTGGTTTAGTATTTTTTAAATATTCTTTAAAAAAGTCTCTTGACAAAACTTTTTTATACTCTGGTAATCTTAAATTGCACCAATCTACCAACTGTCCCACTATTAAACCTATAATACCTACTATCACATATGTTAATATGTGTAAATCATTAATGTACATTTTCTTCCCCCGTTTTATCTAAAAATCTATTATTTTAAAGCTTTCTTTCTTTTGGCTTCCTCATATTTTTTTATAACAAATTTCTCAAAAGGTCTTTTTAATTTTGTTATTAAATAGTCTTTCTCTTCAATTGGTTTAACTAAAATTGAAAACATGCCACATCTATTCGCTCCCAATACATCTGTAAAAATCTGGTCACCAACTACTGCAATATTTTCATTTTCTAATTTTAGAAGCGCCTGAGCTCTTTTAAATCCAGACTTTAATGGTTTCTTTCCAAAGAATATATATGGCACATCAATTATTTTAGCAACAGAAGTTATTTTTTCAATTTTGTTGCTATTAGATAATATGCAAATCTTTATCCCTTTAGACTTCAACTCTTTTGCCCAATTAGACACACCAACAGGCATTTTTCTATCTAAATTAATTAAAGTATTATCCACATCTAAAATTAATCCTTTTATATTGTTTTTGTTTAGAAGCTCTATGCTTATATTCTTCACATTATCAAAATATTCATTTGGATATAATAACATTTTTCCTCCATTTCTTCTCTTTATTATATTATCAATATGTTCGCCATTTGTCAATACTACAATAAATTGCTTAAAATATCATTGACTTCGGTTACTGGTATTGCTCCTTCCTTTATTAGCATATTGGTTCCATATGAATTATCACTAAAAATATTCCCTGGCAATGCATATACGTCCTTGCCTTGTTCCAATGCATGATTTACTGTAATCATTGTTCCACTTCGTCTCCTTGCCTCAATGACAAGCACACCTTCTGAAAGTCCACTAATAATTCTATTTCTTATTGGAAAATTAGGTTTAGCAGGTTTCGTACCTATTGGATATTCTGTAATTACTGCTCCATTTTTTCTAATTATATCTTTATATAGCCACATATTCTCTGAGGGATATACTTCATCCAAACCACTACCTAGAACAGCAACAGTTTTTCCTTTTGCATCAAGAGCTCCCAAATGTGCAAATGTGTCTATCCCCTTTGCCATTCCACTTATAATGCAAATTCCTTGCTTTGCCAATTCAAATGCAAATTTGTACGCATTTATCCTTCCATATTCGGTAAAATTTCTACAACCAACTATCGCAATAGCTTTTTCATTTAATAATTCAACATTTCCTAACACATACAATACCTGTGGTTTAGCATATATGTGCATTAGCTTTTCAGGATAGTTCTTGTCCTGTATTTTTATAATCTTAATTTTATCTATCTTTAAATTTATGTTCATACACAATTTCTCCTTCTTCAAGAAATTGCCCCCGAACTTTTTTATTTTTCTATGTATCCCTCTAGACCTTTAGCTGCTTTAATCACATTTTTCATAAGCATTGCAATCGTCATAGGACCAACTCCACCTGGTACAGGCGTGATATAAGATGCTATTTTAGAAACATTTTCAAAATCTACATCTCCAATAATCTTTCCTTCATCATTTCTATTTATTCCTACATCTATTACAACTGCTCCTGATTTTACCATATCTTCCGTTACAAACTTTGGTTTACCTAAAGCAGCAATTAAAATATCTGCCCCTTTGGTTATTTCTTCTATATCTTTTGTTTTAGAATGACATACTGTAACAGTAGCATTCTTATTTAATAAGCATTGTATTAAAGGTTTTCCAACGATATTACTTCTTCCAATAATAACTGCTCTCTTACCTTCTATTGAAATGTTATACTCCTCTAACATTCTCATTACACCATTCGGCGTACAAGAAATAAATGTATCTTCACATAATGAAAGTTTGCCAACATTTATAGGGTTAAAGCCATCTACATCTTTTCTATAGTCTATTAGATTAAATGCTTCCCTTATATCTAAGTGTTGAGGTATTGGGCTTTGCAACAAAATTCCATGAATATCTTTTCTTTCATTTAGCTGTTGTATTAATTGAAGTAGTTCTTCTTGGGTTATATCATCCCCCTTCAAGAACTCCTCAAATTCTATTCCAACCTCATTACATGCTTTACTCTTATTTCTTACATAAACACTAGAAGCCTTATCATTACCAACAACTATAACTGCAAGTTTTGGTTTAATCCCTTGCTCTTTTAATATATCAACTTCCTTTTTTAAATTTGCTCTAACCTTTTTTGCAAGCTCTTTTCCATCTATAATTTCCATCTTTCTTTGTATGATAATTTTAATTTCTTAAATAATCATACTCTCCCTTCTTCAAAATTTTATACCATCTGTTTTCTTTACTTCAAAAGTACTTCGTTATTTCAACAACCAAATTTCCTTTTTTAGTAGTATTAAGCACTTCTCCTACTTTAAATCTCCCTTTTCCTCTAACAGTAATAAGATCATCTTTTTTCACTTCTTTTGAGCCTTTTTTAAAAACTTCATGGTTCACAAAGACTCTTTCCTCCTTGATAATTTGCAAAGCTTTTGCTCTTGAAGTTCTTAGAGTTTCAGAAAGTATGCTATCTAATCTCATTGAAGGAACAATAATATTAAAGACTTTTGTTTTCGGTTCTTCAACATTTAATTCTTTTAGTGTAATCAACTTAAACTCAGTCTTATTAAATCTTTTTAGTTGCTTAAGTCCATCAATTACATATTTTTCCGCTTCTTTTAGTACAATAATATCTGCTCCATCCTTACATGTTAAAATGTCTCCAATTTTTTCACGCTTGATTCCAATTTTTATAATCGCTCCCAAATAATCTCTATGGAAATATATTCCTTTAAGCTCATTTGGAAGTATTATTCTAATAACTCCAAAAATTGTATCAAGAGAAAATTGATTGTTCTTAAACAAATCTTCTAACTTTTTTGGATATACTGCTAAAACTGTTCTTTCTGCATTTTCATACCCACCACTAGCAATATAATTATCTATTTTCAATTCTTTTATAGTTTTTTCCATCAATTGTCTTTGTGAAAGATTTAAAAAATCAGTATATTCTATTGAATTTCTTTTATTGCTTTGTTCAATTTTGTCTAATAATCTAGATACTAAAATTCTGTCTTCGTCATTAGCAGTTTCACTTAATATTCTCTGTTTATCCACTATTTTCCTACCTTCTAACATAAGTAATATATTCATAGTCATATGGGTTTTTTTCATTCTTAAGTCCTTGTTTTCTTTCTACTTCTTTCCATTCAGTCTCACTTAACTTTGGAAAATAGGCATCCCCATCAAACACTTTATGAATTTTAGTCATATAGACTTTATCTGCTCTTTTTATAAGTTGATTGTAAATAATTGCTCCACCAATTATAAAATTTTCCTCAGTTTCATCTATATAACTATCTAATTCATTTATATCATTAACAATATCTACATTTTCATTATTAACGACATATTCTGAATCTCTAGTTAAAATAATATGTCTTCTATCAGGCAGCACTTTTCCTATTGACTCAAATGTTTTTCTTCCCATAATTATTGTGTGACCAGTTGTAAGTTCTTTAAATCTTTTCATATCTTCTGGTATATGCCATAAAAGTTTGTTATTCTTCCCTATAACATTATTTTCTGAAATTGCTACTACAATACTTAACATTGTATTTCCTCCAATTATATATTTTTTTAACTATATTGCCACTGGTATTTTTCCTATATTAATCTCTTTATTATAGTCATAACCTTGAATCTCAAAGTCTTCCACTTTAAATTCATAGAAATTATTCGTATTGTTATTAATCACAAGTTTTGGGCAAACATCCATTGGTTTTGCATCAATAAGTTGCTTTATTATTGGAATATGTCGGTCATAAATATGGCAATCTCCAATATTATGAGTTAATGTGCCAACCTCTAATCCTGTAACTTGTGCAAACATGCAAAGCAAAGCCGAATATTGCATTGTATTCCATCCATTTGCAGCAAGCATATCTTGTGAACGCTGGTTTAAAATTAAGTGTAATTTTCCTTCCTTAACAAGCCATTGCGTTCCATAAGCACAAGGTTCTAAATTCATATCTTTTAAATCTTCAAAATTAAATATATTAGTCATAATCCTACGACTTGATGGGTCGTTTCTTAATAAATATAGTACATAATCTACTTGATCCATTTCTTTAGTTCCAGCTTTGGTTTTAAATTCATACTTTTTTCCCAATTGATAACCATAAGCCTTACCAATAGTACCGTTTTCATCCACCCATTGATCCCAAATATGAGAATTCAAATCTGCAACCTTATTAGACTTCTTCTGCCATATCCATAAAATTTCATCAATTGCTCTCATAACAGTTTTACTATTATTTCTTAGTGTTATCATAGGAAATTCCTTACCAACATTATATACATTACTAACACCAACAATTGAAACGTAATTGGCCTCTGTCCCATCCTGCCATCTAGTTCTAACATTTGTACCTTCTGAAGAAAAACCTTCGTTTATAATTTTTTTACATGTATCAATAAAATTTTTATCTGCCTCTGTCATTTTCATTACTCCCATCCATTATTATTGTTTATCCTTCAGTTTTTGAATATAATTAGTTCACTCATTTTCCTAACAGTTCAATAATAATAACATTTATAGACTTATTAATCCTCTGTCTTCAATCTCAAATATCCAAGCTCATTCCAAATGTTATACGCTAAGTTTAGCCTAAATAGCACTTTTGGCTTAGCACCAGCCCTATTTTTATCAACAACGCACGCATAATATCTTACATCTGGATTCTTAAACTTCTCTAATTCGAAAAACTTTGTATCAACCTCATTTAAAGAATATTCATACTTATTTAAGTCTTCTCTCATAATTTGTTTAATCAAACACAAAGTATCTAAAACCTCTTTAACTGTTCTACTAACAGCCAAGTCATTTATTGTTAAATTTATCGGAAGTGTCGAACTCTCCGTAAGTTGTAATGTAGAACAAATAAACATATTAAAATTTTGTGCCAAATTAGAAAGTATTGTTGCAGTTCTTTTAATTTCCTCTCCATTTCCAATATTAGCAGTATCAGTTTTTAAGGTATCATAAAAAACATACTCAATCTTTTCTTTGTAGTAATAATTCATAATAACCTTTTTTAACTCCTCATTTGTGTGGTCTGTTATATTTATGAAATAGATTGAATTATTAATTTGGTTATTTACCCAATCTGTAACAGCAATTGTCTTATTGAACTCTGAGGAAACCTTTTTTAGTCTTTCCACAAATTCTTGTCTAGTTTCACTTTCATTTTGTAAAACAAATCCTTCTTCATCAACTTTGACCTTTGTATCTTTATCTGGTCTAAACTTAAACTCCAATAGTTCCCCTTCGGTTTTAGAAAGCTTTTGCCCATGAAGTCCTTGGATTTCAGGATTGTTTATAACCGTAGTAATTAAACAAAGTTTCATTTTTTCTTCAGACATTTCATTCGAAATAACTAGAACTTTCTTTTTATGTATAAACGCAGTATATGAGGCAATATTAATTGTAAACCTACTTTTTCCTGAGTTTGAAGGCATTGCAAAAGCCATTGTTTCACCTTTTCTTATACCTTTAAAAACGCTAGAAAGAATTGGCAAAGGTAAAGAAAGTCCATTTGTTAAATTATTTTCGCCTCTTTCTAAGAAATCAGTCAGTCCTTTGCTAAGTACAGCTTGTTTAAATTTTTGTATTTCACTAACTTGTACAACTGCAGCTTTTACTTCATCCGCAGACATCTTATCATATAGTTCATAATTTCTAATATTCACAATTTGATCTTGTATTTCTTTTCTAGGCTCCTCCAAATAACTCTTCCTTAAAACGCAAAGTTTTCTAAGATTATTATACACTCTCTCAGGATTATACTCTTTCATCCCAATTTCAAATTTCAACATCTGCTTTTGCTTATATGTTTCATTATTATCTACTGAAAAGTTAAAGCCTTTTTTTGCTATCTCTGGTGTGTAATTTCCACCCTCTGTAAATAAAATACTCTTATAAATATTTAACATGCTCTGGTCATCAAAATAGCATTCATTAAAAAGAATATAATATTTGACTATAAGCTTTGGATTATTTAAAAGCAAACCAACATAAGCTTTCTCTAATTTTTCATCTCTCAGCTTTTCTGGATATTGGGATTCTACCTTTTTAACTTCCTCTTTATATTTAGGTTTTATATCTCCATCTTCAAAAAAGTCATTCTTTTCCCCATTCTCATCGTCAAAGTCTTCCTCATAATAATTTTCAGTTTCAATGCCTTCATCTTCCTCATCATCCTGTTTGCTATTGTCATTACCTTCGTAACTACTATCTTCTTCTTCCAACTCATAATGCTCATTTGTTTCATTATCATATAAAGAATTATCATTCAAATCATTATTTTTAGCTTCTGAAGAATCCTCATCTTCTTTCGTTTCCTCTGGTATAACTACTTTTTTTATTTTCTTTCTAGGCTTTTCATTCTCACTTTTTTCTCCTTTAGCGTTATTAGTATTTTTATTACTTTTTGTTTTTTTAGATACTGTAGAAACTGTGCTTTCAGAAGAATTTAATTTCCTAATTCTTTCAAGGGATTCACTTAAATTTCCAGAATCTATTAATTCTCTTATTGCCTTTATCTCTTCTTTATCTTTTCCTGCCTTCTCTAATGCATCTAAAATATTATATAATTTCTCCACATTACTATTTGGCATTCTTTCGTTCCCCCCATTCTACTTTTCAAATTCTATCATAATTAGACATTTTTTACAATAAAAATTAGAATTTTTTTACTTCTCATCTTACATGATGATGGTTTTAAAAAACATTTTGCCGAAAGCCATATGTTTCTAGTCAATATTCTTGATGGATTAAAAATTATATAATATTTAATATTTTTACTAATACCAAGCAAGATATATGTATATTAACCGTTAAAAACTTCTCTACGCGCCTCTCCTAAGCTCTCTTGCATGTGCAATTGATATATCAGTGATATCTCCAGAAGAAATCCTTGCTATTTCCATTACTGTTTCTTCATCAGACAACTTCTTAATATCTGTATACGTTTTATCTTTTATAATTTCCTTTTTAATAAAATAATTATATTCTCCTTTTGCAGCAATTGAAGCAGAGTGGGTAACTACCATTACTTGATGATTTTTTGAAATTGTTTTCAGTTTTTCTCCAACTGCTCTTGCTGCTTTTCCACTAATCCCAGTGTCTATCTCATCAAACACCAAAGTGAGCACTTTGTCTACATCTGCCAAAACAGTTTTTATTGCGAGCATTATTCTTGACATTTCTCCTCCTGAAGCAATTTTGGAAAGTTCCTTTTCTTCCTCTCCTCTATTAGTGCAAATCATAAACTCAACCTTATCTAGACCATTTGAATTAAATTTATCACTTTGCTCTAGCTCTACATTTACTCTAAAAACCGCATTTCCCATTTCCAGGTCTTGTAGTTGACCATTAATTTTTTGTGATATTTCCTTTGCATATTCTTTTCTTAATGCATTCATTTTTTCACATATGTCAACCATTTTCTTTTTTATATTTCCTCTTTCTAGCTTTAATTTATTATTTATTTCATCTAAATTTTCAATTTCCGAAATTTCCTGTTCTAGCTTTTTTTCATATTCCAAAATTTCTTCAATACTATTACCATATTTTCTTTTCAGAGAAAATATTTCATCCAATCTTACTTCAACATTATTTCTTGCCTGTTCATCAAAATATATATCCTCTCTCATTACAGAAATATCTCTTGCAAGCTCTTGGATTTCGTAATATACATTTTTAAGTTCTGAGAGTTTCTTCTGATAAATTTCTCCACAGTTTAAAATTTTCTCTAATGCTCTAATAGAATTAGAAACGCTTTCAATTGCCTGATTGTTAAGGCTATTATCTACTACCTCCAAGTTTTCCTGCAATTTCTCGGAATTTTTCATAATATCATGTTCTTCTTGAAGTTTAAAATCTTCTCCTACTTTCAATTTTGCATTTTCTATCTCTTTTAATTGGTAATTTAATAAATCCAACCTTCTCTCCTTTTCTTTGTCATCCCCATAATTCTTATCAAGTTCCGTACCTATTTCATTATATCTTTTATACAATTTGCTATACTCATCCTTTAGCAGTAGAATTTTCTCACCTATAAAGTTATCTAAATAGTTTATATGTTTAGTTGTATTTAACAAATTCTGATTATCTTGTTGACCATGAATATTTATATTCTCTGCCATAAAATCCTTAAGTTCATTTACAGTAACAAGTCTTCCATTAATTTTGCAAGAATTTCTACCATTTGAATATACTTCCCTTGATACTATAATATTTCCATCAATAGCCTCAGGACTTTCTGGACAAAAAATACTAGCCTCAACAAAAGAATATTTCTCACCATTTCTAATCATATCTTTTGAAAATCTGCCTCCTGCAATAATACCCAAAGCTCCTATAATTAACGTTTTTCCTGCACCAGTCTCACCTGTTAAAACATTAAAACCTTCATTAAAATCGATTACCAAATCTTCAATTATTCCTATATTTTTAATATGTAATGTAGATATCATATAAACCTCCCAAAAAAATTTCAAAGTGTTTTATATTGTTGCATTCTTATTTATCAACTAATTTACTCTCAATTTAAGCAAATTCATTTCCAAAATATTGTTCGCTTAAATTATACGTTCATTTGTTCGTTTTGTCAAGTAGAAAAATAAAAAAACACCATGTTTTTCAATTGGTGTTTTTTTATTGCATAAGAATTTTTCGGAGCAACCAGATTAGTTTTCCTTGGGCTATGCATATTCGCAACGAAAAATGCACATGCTTGCTTTCGCTAATTCGCAATTTTCTTCTTTTCACATATCATATTCATAAATTACAATTTCCTTTGTACCAAAGTCAAACTCATCAATCTTATAATTAATATAAAAACTTTCTTCTTTGCTAAATTTTAAATTTAGCTTATCAGCATCAATTAAAACTTCTGTGGACAAATTCATTCCTAAAGGTAATGTTTTATTAAAATTATCATAAAATATAATATTCGAATAAAACACAAGTGGTGCATTTTCTTTTATATTAATTTTGCAAAGAGATATTTTGCTCTTTTTGCTTAAAAGTTCGTGCTCAAATGCATCCCTAGGATTAATACTTAGTATATTAAGTCCTTTAAGAGACTTTTTTGCTCCCATACAATAAGCAGATATGTTATAAGGAGACTGAATCTTATTAAGTGCTTCCCTAATTAATAATAAGTAACTCTCTAAATTCTCTGTATAAACCTTCAAGTCTGTATCTAGATTGATATTCAAAACCTTGTATTTATCCTTTTCGATTTCTCTATGTTTTACATTATTTATTGATTTAATTTTTGTCTTGTCATCTATTAACCCACCAAATATATTAAAATCCTTACTATTAATTATTTCTATATTGTTTTCGTATTCCCTTTTTAAATTCGTTAAATCTCTGCTTAATGGATTAACCTTTTTAGTTTTTGCTTTCTCCTTCTTTACTTCTTCCTCGTCCTTTTCTATATAAATCTCAACAGCGTTGTCTTTATCCTTTTCTAATTCCTTAAATGAGTCTGGAACTTGTTTTATCGCAAATATAGCATCAGTTTCATTTTTTGATAGTTTTCTTCTCTGCACTTCATCTACAATCTGACCTAAGTCTTCTAAATCTGTTTCATAGTCAAAATATTTTGCCATTCTGGTCTTTTCTTTTTTTTCTCTTTCCTCGCCTTCATTCAAGTTTTGAACTTCATCCTTACTTGTAAATTTCCAAAATTCAAAAATACTTTTTTTATGTTTATCAATTTCATTAATGTATAATTCTGCATTATCAATTTTCTTAGACAAAATATCTTTTTTCGTTTCGATTGCACTTATATCTAGATTTAGATTAGTATTCTCTTTCACGACCTCTTCAAGCTTGGTACAAATACTTATTAAATCTTCAATTGTATACTGCTGTTTCAAAATATATAATTCTTCTAATGCTTCGTCCTTTTTTTCTTCTTCTCGTTTTTCTTTAATTATTGGCTTTTTTTCTTGCCTTACTTCTTTTTTCTTCTTAAAGAAGTATTTCACTTTTCCAAAAAAAGTCTTTTTACATTCCAAAAAAGTAGCAATTTGCCTTTGCTTTAATAAGTACTCTTCTGTTAAGTCTTCGATTATCCCCTTAAATTTATTTAATTTTCTATTTAATTCTTTTTGCTCTTTTTCTTCATTTTTCAATCTATCAATCTTATCTAAGTATTCAACCCTTATAAATTCCGAAAGAGAATTATACTCTAGCTTTACATTATCTTGCCAAAACTCTAACTGACTATCCTCTCCTATTTTCGTTTCAAATCTATATTCCTCTTTAGCACCTGTTGCTAATATAAACATCGCTTTAAGTAGTTTATAAAACTCTCTAGCCTCTTTTTTACTATATAAACTTATTGCATATGTACTTTTAATCTTATCATATACGCTAGTTATCCCAACAATCTTTATAAACATATTTTCTTCTTTATCATAAACCTCATAAACATTTGGCCATTCCTTTGTAAAAAACCATAAATAGTTTTCTATGTCCTCAATTTCTGATTTAGTCAAAAATGACCCTGAATACTCAAGATGGCTTACTGGTGCAAAAATAAACCTAGGTTTTCTTGCTCTCGAATTTGCAATTTTTTCTTTTAACAAATATAGTAAGGCATTATTGTCCTGTTCTTTTACAGGCACTAGCATAAAATATTTCTTTGCATAATCAGAATAGTATATCTGCCATATATAATTATTAGGATATTTTACCTCATAAGGTATTTTATCATTCAATCCCTCTTGCTCTTTTGTTATCTCTTCTACTCTTTTTATATCTAAATTTGCAATTATCTTCATGAAATTTGCAAAATTTTCTATATTTTCTTCTTTTTTTGAATTTAAGCATGCACATAGCGGAGTAGATAATTTATATTTTTCTTTCAAGTCCGTTAACCTATCTGTAGGTGTAATTAGCAATTCTATGTTTTTAATATTTATATATTTATATACTTTATATATTGTATCATCATATGCTTTAGAAGGTCTAAAATTCAAATTTTCACATTCTTTGAGAAATGTAGGCAATTTATTCAAATTTAGACCAATATATTCTAAGTTTTTTTCAATTGTTTTTTCACTTTCTTTAGTTGCTTTAGGCATACTTTCTCAGTCTCTCCTTTCATGTTTTTTTGGGTTGAATCAAGAAGCATCTTTTTGCTTCAACGATTTGTATTATATCACAAAAAAATGTTTTATTCTATATGTTTATATAATATTTATAAAGTTAAAGAAATTTCTATTTTCTTTAACTAAATGATATGTGTCACACGTGGAGCTACTTATAGCTAATAATCTGCGTATTGTAATCCAAAACAATCGCCCAGAGAAATATCTCTAGGCGATTGCATGCAATTATAAGAGGCCAAACAGGTCAACAGGCTTGCACAAGCCAATACGGTCGTAAATCGTACCATCAGGCAAAAGTGCAAAACCAGGCATATTGACCTTAGAAAAGTCAATGTTAATGCCAGTCTCCTTATAGCGATCAAACTTGTATGCCGTATGAGATGCGCTCCCATATTCAGCTACAATGTCCATCCCTGTTGTTCGTACTTGCAGTTCGAAAATTAAGCCATGCGGTTTCTTAAAAATTACATGCAAACTCTGATAACCATTGTCCTTAGGATTAACAACATAGTCCTTAACATTGTTCTCAAACACTGGATTAATTAATCTCTCCTTAGGAATTACAATCCATTCTTCTTTAAATTTCTCGGGATCGAATCCTGTATCAAACACAGGCTCTGCTTCAAGTGGAATGCATCTGCTCTTCGCTACAAAAAACTCAATAATAGAGTTCATCATCTCGTAACACAGTTTCACCGTAAATGGCGAATCTTTTTGCTCGGTACAAAGTATTACTCTGAAACCAAACACATCCAACAGTTTGTCAAGCGGATATCTCGTCTGGAAAAATAGACGAATCTTCTTGTTAATTCCTACGAAATCTTTCTGTCTGCCTTTTAAGACAACGTCTACACCATAATGCTCTGCCCAGGTGTGCAGTTGCTGCCTAAGAATATGAAACTCATTTTTGAGTTCGCTCATCTTCTCAGGTGCCAGCATGTTGTGCAGTTCTTCCAACTTATTCGCATATACCGCGTTATAAATAGAAGAGTCATCAGTTCGCAACGCCTCAATGTACCGCAACCAGACTTCCTCTGTGGAACTGCTTGCGTAAATTGACGGTTCTAGTGGTGTGAACCGCATTTCCGTACTCAACATTGATTAAACCTCCCTTGTTTTTTTCAACAGGTTGCATATGCTTATTATACCATATTTATGTAACTTATTCAAGGCTTGTACAATATTTCGCTTAGTTGCAAGATAATGGTTTTATAATATACTTGTCCTGCAACATCTATTACTATATCTATTCTATTTTGCAAATGTCTCAATTTCTTCAGCAATCTTTGCAATAAACTCGTCTATATCCATTGCACCAATATCTCCGTCTTTTCTTGAACGTACACCTACTGTACCCGCTTCTTTCTCCTTATCACCTAGTACTAACATGTAAGGTATCTTCTGAAGCTGTGCCTCTCTTATCTTATATCCTATTTTTTCGTTTCTGTCATCTAGTTCTACTCTCACGCCTTTATTTTCCAACTTTTCTTTTACTTCTTTTGCATAATTTATATGAGAATCAGCTATTGGAAGAAGTTTAACCTGTACTGGTGAAAGCCACATTGGGAAAGCTCCTTTTGTTTCTTCTATTAAAAACGATATGAACCTATCAAAAGTACCAAGAATAGCTCTATGAATAACAATTGGTCTATGGGCTTTTCCATCTTCTCCTATATATTCAAGCTCAAATCTTTGCGGTAATAAAAAGTCTAATTGACATGTTGAAATAGTTATATCATGACCAATCGCAGTTTTAATTTGTACATCTAGCTTAGGTCCATAGAAAGCCGCTTCTCCTTCTGCTTCATAAAAGTTTAAGTTCAACTCTTTTAATATTTGTCTTAGTTGGCTTTCAGCATTTTCCCACATTTCGTCATCGTCAAAATACTTTTCTTTATTGTTCTTATCTCTTAAAGATAATCTAAATGTATAATCTTCAAATCCGAAGTCTTTATAAACTGCAAGAATTAAGTTGACAACTTCTCCAAAAACCGGCTTTATTTGCTCAGGTGTAACAAATATATGTGCGTCATTTTGGCACATTTCTCTTACTCTCTCTAATCCACAAACGCTTCCACTTGCTTCATATCTAAAGTCATGTGCAAGTTCTCCAATTTTTATAGGCAAATCTCTATAAGAATGTAATGTATTTTTATATATCAGCATATGATGAGGACAATTCATTGGTCTTAATACCATTTCTTCTGTATCCATTTTCATTACAGGAAACATATCTTCTTTATAATGCTCCCAATGTCCGCTCGTTTTATACAATGCGACATTAGCAAGTGATGGAGTATAAACATGTTTATATCCTAACTTTATTTCTTTATTCATAATATACTGTTCTAACAATCTTCTTACTGTCGCTCCATTTGGTAAATACATTGGAAGTCCTGCTCCTACTAGCTCATGTGTCATAAATAAATTTAATTGTTTACCTATTTTTCTGTGATCTCTTTGCTTTGCATCTTCTAATAATTGTATATATTCTTCAAGTTGACTTGCTTTCGGAAAAGCAATTCCATAAAATCTTTGAAGCATTTTGTTATGCTCGTCACCTCTCCAGTAAGCACCTGATGATGATAAAATTTTAACAACTTTTAACTTTCCTGTGCTCTTTAAATGAGGGCCAGCACATAAGTCTGTAAACTCCCCTTGTTTATAAAAAGATATTTCTTCTCCATCTGGCAGCTCCTCTATCAACTCTACTTTATAATCTTCTCCTTGTGCTTTCATAAATTCAATAGCTTCATTTCTTGGCAGTGTATACCTTTCAATTGGTAAGTCTTCCTTAATTATTTTTTTCATTTCTGTTTCTATTTTTTCAAAATCATCTGAAGATATATTTTCTTCAACATCAAAATCATAATAAAATCCATTTTCTATCGCAGGACCTATTGCAAGTTTAATCTCTTTTCCATAAATCCTTTTTATGGCTTGTGCCATAACATGTGAACATGTATGCCAATATGCTTTTTTACCTTCCTCACTGTTTTCAAAAGTAAGTATCTCAACTTTAGCATCATTTTCTATATTATACCTTAAGTCTCTAACTTCGCCATTTATCTTTCCACATGTAGCATTTCTTGCCAATCCTTCACTTATCTCTTCTGCTAATTCTAGTACACTAATTCCCTTTCTAACTTCTTTTATAGAGCCATCTTTTAATGTAATTTTCATAAATATTCTCCTTCCTTTACTTTGTAGATTAGAACATTTTTTTAAATCCTTTATTAATTTTCATATCCTCAAAATTGGATTTTCTAATCTTCATATCCTGGTTTTCCCAGTAATTTAAACATATTTGCCTTATATTTCTCTACCCCTGGTTGGTTAAATGGATTAACACCTAATATAGAACCAGACATTCCACATGCAAGTTCAAAAAAATAAATCAATTGCCCTACATGATTTGCATCTAATTGCTCGACATTTATAACTATATTTGGTACATCTCCCTCTGTATGAGCAATTATTGTTCCCTCCATTGCCTTCTTATTAACAAAATCCAATGTTTTTCCTTCTAAATAATTCAAATTATCCAAATCATCTTCTTCATGTCTCATCTTAATATCATTTTTGCTTTTTTCTATATTTATTACTGTTTCAAACAAATTTCTTCTTCCCTCTTGTATGTATTGTCCTAGAGAATGTAAATCAGTAGTAAATTCAGCTCCTGAAGGATAAATTCCTTTTAGTTCTTTTCCTTCACTTTCTCCAAATAATTGCTTCCACCATTCAATGAAATAATGCAATTTAGGATTATATGTTACTAATAATTCTATATTTTTTTCCTTCTCATAAAGTACATTTCTTATGACTGCATACTTATAGCATTCATTATATTTTAAATTACTATCGTCATACCTATCTTGTGCAATTCTAGCACCTTCCATTAATTCGTCAATGTCTATGCCTGCAACTGCTATAGGAAGTAAGCCAACCGCTGTCAATACTGAATATCTGCCTCCTATATTATCAGGAATAACAAACGTAGTATATTTTTCCTTATCTGCTAACTGTTTTAGCGCCCCTTTCTTTTCATCTGTAGTAACATAAATTCTACCCCTTGCCTCCTTCAAACTATATTTATTTTCCATTATTTCTCTAAAAATCCTAAATGCTATCGCAGGTTCAGTAGTTGTTCCAGATTTAGAAATAACATTAATAGATATATCTTTATCAGCTATATACTCAATAAGTTCATTAATATAATCTGTGCTCAAATTATTTCCGACATATATTATTTGAGGTGTTTTTCTATGAGCTTTATCTTGCATATTGTAGAAACTACTTGTTAGTGACTCTATAACAGCTCTTGCTCCTAAATAAGAACCACCGATACCTATAACTAATAATACATCAGTATCAGATTGTATCTTTGTTGCAGCTCTTTTAATTTCTATGAATTCTACTTTATTATATAATGTTGGCAAGTTTATCCAACCACAAAACTCATTTTGAACATTTGCTTTTTCATGAAGCTTTGCATGAAATTCTGATACCTGATTAGCATACTTCATAACACTCTTTTCAAAAACCCTTACGTTAGTAAAATCTATTTTAATTCCCATATCATTCACATTCCTTTCCTAAGGTTCATTGAGGGCAATATTATTTGCAACTAAACCTTATCTATCTTTTGTATATTCCTTTTAATATAATATTATACAAATTAATCTCAATAAATTCTATTTTATTATTTCTTTTAAATCGAATTGCCCATCCTTTGGAGTATCTAAAAACAAGCATACATATTTATCTCCTGCATCAAACACTCCGTCGATTACAACCCCTTCAGCTCCCGCTTCAGTACTATATGGACGTTCTGCATAATAAAAAGTTTGATTTGAAATTTCAATTTCTTTTATTTCCAATGTATCTTCCTGCAAAGCTGCCTTCAAATATTCTTCCGGAGTATAACTCTCTTTATAATTAGATTTACTGTCATTAAACACCATTATAAGCTTTTGAAAATCTGTACTTGTAGCAAACATATCATATGCATTATCATACCCCTCTCCAAACGCTCTTACTATTTGTTCATCATTTAGTATAACCATATCTTCAGGTAGCTCTAACTTTAGATTACCAATTCCAAGTGCATACTCTCCACCTGGTTCATTGTTTGCAATTTCTTGCAATAATTGGTTTGCCTCGTCATTTGCAGTATTTTGCTCCATAAACACTATTATAAATGCTAAAACAACAGCTATTGCAAGTACAATTAGAAAAGTTCGCAAATTTGCTATACCATACCTATACCATATACTTCTTTCAGCCTTTTCTTCAAAATAATATTGATTTGATTTCTTTTTTATAATCTCCTGTATTTTTAAGTAATCAAATAATCTCTTTGCTTTTTCTTCTCCAAAAGCTTGTACTAAATCTACCATTACTGATTCTTTTGTTATCGCATTTCTTCTTGTTGTCGCGTTTTTTTCTTTAAAGATATTTTTTACTTTTTCAATATCTTCTTTAGAAAATTGTTCAGTACTTATCTCTCTAGACAAAATTTTTATATCTTTTTCCTCAACTCCACTCTTTAACTGTTTATTTAAATTGTATATAATTACTCCAATAACCACAGCTCCAAACAATAGTGAGATTAAATAATCAGTCATAAGTGAACCCAAAAACTCGCTACTACTGTAAATTGCTTGTATCATCTCCCACGATACCTGTCCTAATTCATTTGCCAAATAGCAAACTGGTATTATTAAAAACATTGTTATAGTTATTGCAATAAATGATGTTATTGATAATATAATTGGCAATTTCTTATCTATTTTTGCTTTTGTGAACTTATACCCATAAAAACTACATACAACTATTATAATCGCTAGTAATGAATACATTAAATCAGCAAAAACATATAATAATACCCAAGGTATAGCTCCAATCAAAGCTCCAATTAATGCTCCAAATATTCCTAAAAGATATTTTTTACTAATTTTTTCTTCCATTATTTTTACCTTCCTAACCCGAACAAATTTATGCTCTTAATAAAATTTATATAATAATCTTTTGAACTATACAATCTTTCTTGCTAATTCATACTGTTTATTCTTCATATATTTTAGTAAAACTAATGTTGCAACAAGATATAAAACTCCAATTACAGTTATAGTCAAATATATTGGCCATTTTTCCATTAAAGAAATTATTGCTAAAACCAGTCCAATATTAATAAACGCAAATATCATTGGAAATATTAAATTCATATTTTGTTTTACTACTGCATATTCCGAACTCCATTTTAACTTTGGTCTCTTTAAATCCACAAGGATTAGTAGAAAACTTTGGAATACAGCAATAATTGTAGAAATAATAAACAACATTACCAAATCAAATATTGATATATCTATAATGTACTTGGCAATTCCTAGTGTTAATACAATCATCACTAAATTCATTATAATATTTGGTATTGTTTTATAAACATATTGCTTATATAATGAAACTGGTATATATTTCATATATACTGCATTTGCTCCTTCTCTAGAAATTGCTGTTGCTGAAACATATATTATCATCGAAAAGAATTGGATTCCTGCAAGTATTATAAAATACATCATTGGTTTATCCGATTCACCTATAGTTGCAGCACTTCTTATTTCCTGCAACTCTTCGCCATTAAGACCAATAAACACTAATGCTAACATTAATATTGGAAATAGTACTGCTGGTAAAATACATTGTACTAGATACACCGGATTTCTAAATAATATTTTAAACTCTTTTGAGACATAGCTTTTACCTATTGTGGTTTTTTTACTGTTTAGATTTACTTTCTTATTGCTTCTTTTTGACCCACTATATAAATTTCCTATTAACCCTTTGAAATATAATTTTCTTGCTAATAATATATATACAATATAGGCTATTGCTGTAAATCCAATGAGCTTTAAAAATTGAATTAATGATGTAATAATCGAACTACTTAATATTGTATCAATTGCATATTCTAATGTAGGAAAAAATCCTTTGATTACATTTACCATACTATTAGTCTGTGTAAGCATTTGTGTCATCTGTTCATCCGTAATTGTATCTCCTTCTATTTTTGTTATAAATATAGAAAAAGCAATTACTAATGCAATTACAATTATAGTAGCAAAAAGTTGAAATCTATTTCTGTTCTTAGTTATTTTCGAAAAACTCATTATAATCATTACAAGTAATGAAACGAGTACAATTGGAAGAATTGGTAATATAAGCAATGTTAACACAACTGAAATATAATACCACACACCACAATTAAGCATTATTCCATAAATAACAAGAGGAATTAACCCAATAATAATATTTACAATGTATCCAACTAAAATAATAACATTTGTTCTTGCTAAAATAATTTGATGTGGTTTTAGTGGTAGTGGTAAAATTGCCTCTGTATCCTTAGTAAAATATAAAAGATTTATACTAGAAAATATTGTTTGTATTAATGTTACTCCAGTTACTAACACAAGTATAATTCCTATAAAAGTAGTCTCTTGATTGATTGATTTGAAGTTATCAATCAACCCATAACTAAGAAGTGCAACAACTGCTAGTAGGTATAAAATTAATATTCCATATAAAGTTAGTTTTGTTTTAAACCCTTTTTTGTTGGCTAAATCATATTGGTCACCCATCTTTTGAATCGAGCTTTTTAAAAATATTTTTGTCAATAGAAGTGTCATAGTAAAACTCCTTTCTTATCTGTACTAAACATCTTGTTCGGTAATCTCTAAAAATAGCTCTTCTAATGAAGTCTGTTCTTTAAACTTCTTCTTCATTTCTTCAAATGTACCAACAAAAACCACTTTTCCCTTATTTATAATACCTACTCTATCACACAACTTTTCTGCAACCTCTAAAATGTGAGTCGAAAAGAAAACAGTATTTCCATTTCTAGTATGTTCCCTCATCATTTCCTTCAAATCAAAAGAAGCCTTTGGGTCAAGCCCTGTCATTGGCTCATCCAATATCCAATTCTTTGGATTAGACAAAAGCACTCCACAAATGACAATCTTTTGTCTCATACCATGAGAATAACTCTCAATATTATTATTAAGCTCATCAAAAATCTCAAACTTTTTTGTAAGACTCTCTATTCTACTATTTTTTTCCTGCTCAGGCACATTATATACTTTAGCCAAAAAGTTTAAATATTCTATTCCCTTTAATTTAAGGAACATATCTGGACTATCTGGGACAAACCCAAAATTCTTTTTAGCCTCTATAGGCTCTTTTTTTATGCTATGTCCATCTATTAGAATATCTCCCTCATCTGGTTCTAAAATACCAGTAATCATTCGAATTGTTGTAGTTTTTCCTGCACCATTTGGACCTAAAAACCCGAAAATCTCACCATCTTTTATATCCAAATTTAATGAATCAACTGATTTCTTATCTTTAACGTATGACTTTGAAACATTTTTTATTTCAATCATTATATTCCCTCCATACTATGTTTTCTGCTCTATATCATAATATAATCTATTTAAGCATTTTTGTAATTTCGCTTTTATCCTGAACGCCAATAGTTCTGCCTACTTCTTTGCCATTCTTTAATACAATAAAAGTTGGAATGCTCATTACATTATACTTAACAGCCAAATTTTTTTCCTCATCTATATTTATTTTATAAACTTTTACTGTTTCTCCCATTTCTTCTGCTATCTCATCAATCACAGGAGACATCATTCTACAAGGTCCACACCAACTCGCCCAGAAATCTACTAAAACAGGTTTTTCAGATTTTAGAACCTCCTCCTCAAAATTTTTTTCGTTTAAACTCAAAACTGACATAATTAATTCCTCCTTTTTAATTTTTTATTCTTTATTTATTTGAAATAATACTAACGGCTGCTTTTGCACCTTCATACACAGCTTTGTTAACCTGTAGCAATCCTCCAGTACAATCTCCACATGCGTACAATCCTTTTACTGTAGTTTCCATGTATTCATTTACAACAATATTATTATTTTTTACAAGAGCTCCAATTTTCCTTGCAAGGTCTGTACTGGTAGCTGTTCCTATTGCAATAAATACGCCATCAATCTTCTTGCTTTTATTATTATTAAATTCAACTTCTTTTATACTATTATCCCCTCGAAATTCTTTAATCTTTTCTTCCTCAATATCAAAATTTGCAGAATCTCTATTCTCTACTATTTTGTTTCCATTTGTCAAAATAGTAACAGAATTTGCAACATTCTTTAATTGATTTGCTTCATGTATAGCATAATTTCCATCTCCAACCACTGCAACATCTTTATCTTTGTAGAAAAAAGCATCGCACATTGCACAATAACTCACACCTCTTCCTTCAAAATCTTTTAGTCCTTTGATATTAGGTGTAACTCTATTCGTCCCTGTTGCAATAATCACACTTCTTGCATCAAACTCATTATTTACTGTAGTTATTGTAAAATGTTGTTCAAGCGAAATATTAGTTACCTCATCATTTTCAATAGGAATCTCCAACTTTTTCATCTGTTTAATTCCTGTATTATATAGCTCATCCCCTGTTATACTCTCAATCCCATAATAGTTCTCTATTCTATCTGCCTTTTTCAATGCTCCATTGCCTCTAGATATTACTAAAATCTCTTTTTTGGCTCTTTTCAAATATAATGCAGCAGACACTCCCGCAGGACCACTTCCCACTATTACAACATCATACATAATCATTCCTCCATAGTTGTTTTCTTTAAAATGAATAAATATTTATAAAATATCGCTATAAATGCTCAATCACGATACTTTTAATAGCCTTTTCACATTAAATCATACATATTTTTAAAAGCATAGCCCTTTTCTTTTAGATAAATAATAACATCTTCTAATGACTCGTATGTTATATACTTATCAGCCGCATCATGCATTAGCACCACAACATTATTCCAGCCATTCATCGTATCCTTCAAGTTCTTTAAAATCTTTTTTTTGGTATTAGCGCCCTCTGCATCATAAGTAAGGGCACTCCAATCTAAATAAGCAATTCCCTGTTTTTTTAATTGCTTTCTGGCCTTTTTCTTTACTTTTTCATATGGTCCTCCATAAGAACCTCCTGGAAACCTAAATAAATTGCTAGAATAATCTGCATCTCCTATTGCATCTCTTATTGCATTCTCTGTTTTATTATATTCATCTAAAACATTATTAGCACTTTTGTATATACTACTATATTTATGCGAATAACTATGGTTAGCTATGTAATGACCTTCTTGATAAGCTCTTTTTACTATATCTGGATTCTCTTTAACCCTACTCCCAAGTACAAAAAACGTCGCCTTAATATTATATTTCTTTAAAATGTCTAAAACTTTTGGTGTAACTTCTTTAGTAGGTCCATCATCAAAAGTCAAAAAAACCCTTTTTCCTTCTTCTCCATTATATATATTATCTATAGCATTTACAAATTTCTGTTTCTCAGCAGCAGCCTTTTCCTCCTCCTGAATATTTGTTGATGTTACCACAGTATCATTTTCCACTTCAGAGTTAGTATTAATCACATTGGTGCTTGCCAATAGAGTATTATCCTCATTTACCTTATTAAACACAATAACTCCTATAGACATCGCTATTCCCACAATGGCTAGTATTATGATTGTAATTACAATTTTTAAATCTTTTTTCTTCCTCATTCCTACTATCTGAATTTCGTTATAGTTCATCTCTTGCCTCTCTAATTTAATTATGCAAATACATTATATAATATTTTTTTGATTTTTACTAGACTAAATTACATATTTTTTTATATTATGTTACTATATAATGGTTTAATATTCTTTTATATCAGATATAGAGGCATATTAAATACTAACAGTAACAATTGCAAGTAAAGCTAATATTATTATTTTAAAAATAGTAATTGTTGCAAGCCAGAAATTAGTAAGCGGTATTCCTATCTTGTTCAAATTTTCAAAATTATCCACCAACACTTCCACCTCTTCCGTCGTTATATTTGCATTTTTTATAGAATATTCCTGCATATATTCTTTTGCTAAATATTTTGCTTTTCCCATAGCTTCTGTTTCTATATACCCTCTTATACATAAGTATATTAGAGAAAGAAACGTATATACTTGGATGTATACCATTGGTTCGCCTATTCTGAAAAATATTAATACTAGAAATACAATAAAACTTAGCAAAAACAAATTTGAAAATATAAAATTAAACAATAGAGTCCTTCTACTTTGTATAGAATGTAAACACTCATGTGCAATTGTTTGTATTCTTGTAAAAGAATCCTTTATTTTTGCTATAACTATTTTATTTGACATAACAAGAAACAAACTCGTTTTGTATTCATCATTTTCCTCAATCTCCACATTCTTATTTCCTAACTTTTCTAGTATTTTTTCGCAAATTTCCTTATTTCCTGGAAATTTATTTGCTACATCATTCAACTTTTTATCTGTTCCAATCTTTTTAATTTTTTCAATATCTCTTATTCTAACATTAAAACCTATTTTTAAAACCAAAATTGTTATTATACTTATAATTATTATTATTAAATATTCCATTTTAACCTCCTTTTTTCTCTGGTATATTACCTAAAATTTTAATTACTACAATTAAAAAACTTTTGGTATGCTAAAATAACATATCAAAAGCATAATAACAACTCTTAAATTTCGACAATTAATATTTTTAAAGTACATCTCTTATAGCTTCAGCAATTATTTTGTTTACATCAGCTATCATAACATTAAATTTCACTTCTAAATCAAAATATTCTTTGACTTTATTGTTAACAATCAACATATTGTACATTTCTTCCAATTTTTTTGCCTTTTCCTCGTCTCTATCTTCACCTGTATATTGCATTAATTGAACATCATATCTGAGCTTTTCAAACGCCTCTATTTTTTCCTTTAGCTCTAAATCAGTCATAACTTCGTTTTTAATTTTTTTGTATGACTTATATTCTTCAGAATCTTGTATCTCATATCCTAATTTGTTCGCTGTATCATAAACATTCATTTCTAAACTTGTACAACTACAAAAATAGTTGTAACTCTCCCTATATAAATATTTAGATTTTTAAAGGAATCCATAAACCTATATAACAAGCATTTTAAGCATATGCATGTTTCTTCTTGAAAGTTAGCAAATTTGTAATCTCTTTCTCGGTGTTTTTCGCCTTGCTCGTCTTTTTTGCTTTTTCTTGTGCAATTTGCTCTGCCTGTCTTTCTGCCATAGTTTGGCATATTGCCTTTTCATAAATATAATGTGTATCCTGAGCAATCTTGTTCCAATTAAACTCTTCTTTTACTTTTGCCTTCGCTCTTTTAGATACATTTGATGCAAGTGCAGCATCAAACAAAAGACTTAAAACTGAATCAGCTATTGAATTTGGATTTCCTGCATAGCTTTTCATACCATCAACTCTATGTTCAACTATTTCGTCTAATCCACCTATATCTGAAACCACAGTCGGAACTCCCGCAAGCATTGCTTCTAATGCAACAATTCCAAATGGCTCATATGTACTTGGGAACACTGCAACATCAGCACATTTATACATTTTTTGCACCTGTTTTGAATTTAAATATCCAGTAAAATACACTTTGTCTGCCAACCCCATATTGTATGCCTGTACTTTCAATTCTTCTAGCATTCCACCTTTTCCTGCAATAATAAGTTTTGCATCATGATAATTTGACAAAATTTTGGGCATTGCTGATATTAGATGCTGAACACCCTTTTCATATACTAATCTTCCAACATAAAGTATAATCTTCTCATTATCCATCGCATATTGCCTTCTAAAATCGTAATCTCTATCTACTCCTGTAAAAGCACTCATATTTATTCCATTTGGAATAACATTTATCTTGTCAAAAGGTAGCCCAAATAATCCTTGTACATGACTTTTCATATAATTACTATTAACAATCACTTCCGTAGATTCATATGTTAAAAGCCATTCTGTATCATTTATATATCTTTGTGTATCATCATGTATTCCAGAATTTCTACCAGATTCGGTCGCATGTATTGTAGATACAATTGGTATATCAAATGAATTTTTAAGTGCTTTAGCTGCATTTGCAACCAACCAATCATGTGCATGTATTACATCAAATTTTCCATTTTTATTAATTATTTCACTTGCCTTAGCAATTAAATTAAAATTAAGTTGCATAATCCAATCTATAAAATTATTAGGATGTATCATATAGTTATCAACTCTATATACATCCACCCCTTTATCATTTTCATAATACGGAGTGTCTCCATCCTTATATGTAACAACTGTAACTTCATGCCCATCCTTTATTAGCCTTTTAGATAAATCGTGTACAACTCTAGCGATTCCCCCAACTATTCTTGGTGGATATTCCCATGTTAACATTAATATTTTCATTGGCAATAGCGCCCCTTTCATTCTTCTTTTGATTATATGCTCTACAAATATATTTTATACAAAATTTTTATAAATGTAAACCATTTTTCGATAAAATTTTTAAAATTTTTTGACACAATCATTAAATTTTTATACTCTTCTTTAAGGGGTCAATAATTAATATTGTTTTATTGAAACATAAGTCGTCCATAAATTATATTTATTTCTACAAAAACTGAGCCTCTATAAGAGAGGCTCAGCTATTTATGGAACGAAGAGGTCTTTTTTCAGTCGCTCCAGCATATTAATCAAAACTTGTAGGCTCCGAAGTTGGTCTTGATTCATTGTAGAACACTTCTGCAGTTTGTGGCATTCGTACTCAAATACTTGACAATATTCTTTAAACTCTTCATAAAGCTCATCACTACGTTTCTTTTCTCCACCAAGTAATGCTTTGTAGCGCATACTATGTATTTCTTTAATCTCGATAAACATGTTGTACATATGTCTTACCATAGCTTCATCTTTAGCAAAAGTAATTGCTTTTTCGGACACGATATATATTATTATGATTATATACCCAATCATTAAAGCAATTTGTTGCCCAATTGTTAAAACTCCTAATCCCATACAAATGCTAAGAGCTACTACAAGTGCTACAAATACCCAAAAAGCTACTTTTTCAATGACGTATCTTTTTTCCATAATACAACCCTCCTAAAATATTAATTTTAAAATATATGCACTGCAAAGCTGAAAAAATGGAGACTGCTATAAATATATATATTCATTGTAACACAATTTACATAAAAACACAACACAAGTTTTCTATCCTGAACATCGCTCTTTTAATTTATTTATACATATTCTTATATTTTATATATACAAAAATACCTATGCCTGCAATAGTCAAAATTACAATTCCTATTGGAATAACTCCTGCTTGCGGAATTATTCCACCTGCTGTTGTTTTATCATTATTTACACCCCCAACACTTCCATTGTTATCTGGTCTATCTATCGTAATATCATCATCTATAACATCATCTATTGTTCCAACCATTTGATTGTCAAGATAAAATATAATAGAAGTATTTTTAGAAGGTTCCAATACAGAAACTTTTATCTGCTCTAAACTCACATCATCTATATTTGCTACCTCTTTTATATATAAATATATTCTGTCCGAATTATTTAATTCTTCAATATTTGATATGTCCCTTGTATCCACTTCAAAGTTAATTGCAACTGTTCCATCATCCATTAAAATCTCTTCAGCATCAATCCTAATCCAGTTTTCTATATTTTCCTCTGTATCACTACTTGATAAATAGAAATAATATGTGTAATTTGTTTCTTCATTACCATGCATTATATTAGACAATGTAAGCTGTAAATTCATATATGGTTCTTCTGGTAATTCTTTATAAAGGTAGACTGATGCACCATTCAATTCAGTCACCATGTTTTCTAAGTCTGAAAGCATTGGCTCTACTGGTTCTTCAGGATCCGTTTTTTCTGCAACTGTAATAGCTTGTTCTGTTGTTTTATTTATTCCATTTTCTGTATATGATATTGTTACACTGGTTTGTCCTAATGTCAAATTCTTTCCATTTACTACATCATAGCCCGTTATTGGTCTTGTAGATGAATCACTATATGTTGCTGTAACTTCCATTCCTGTATCTGAAAAGTTCTCTCCTTCAAGATAGTCAACCTTATTAGGTGCCTTTGTTATCTCAATCTTCTCCAAATTTATATCTTCTTTAATCTCATTAGTTAAAGCTTTCACAGAAACATTTGCACTATTTTCTCCTGTGTTTTCTACATTCCAGTCTTGCCACTGATTTGCATTAAATCCCAGCTCGTTTGTATAATAACTTTCTCCCAAATTAACTTCCACATTCTTATCAGCTCTTTGATTCTCAGTCATTATCATAACATTTTCCCCTGATGTTTCCATGCTTACCGCCACTATAAATGTATCTCCAGTTAGATTAATAGGGCTATCCAGCTCTATCACATGATATCCAGGCTCTAATGTAATACTGTTACCTGACTTAGTTTTAACCTCTTGTAAAGCAGAAAACTCGCCATTTTCGGCATTCACAAATACCTTAAAAGTAGCTTCTTGCATTGTATTTACTGCAACTTTATCAAGTAATTCTTCCTTACTTGCATCCCTATTAAACTTATTTCCAAAATATATTTTATTTCCCGAATATTCAAATGCAATTCTAGAACCTAACACATCATATTGATAAATATAATCATAATCCTTAGTTCCTGTTGCTTTCTGTATTCCAAATAACTCAGAGTAGACATTTGCATCATCATATGAAATATACATAAATCCTTTATCGCCTATTTCCATTACTATTTCATCATTCTCTATTTTCACTTTATCTGCACCATATGTATTAGCAACCACACGTTGCATATATTCATCAGTCAAGTCATTTGGCGAATATACCCCTATCCCATTAAGTTCTTCTTCATTATTCGCATAAAACTCTTGTTTTAACTGTGACAAATTTTCTCTTATTTCACTCCCCCATGAATTTTTTACTATCCATGCACCATTATTATTAGGTTTATTATCTGCCTTAAAATTATCTATGCTGTAATTATCATCCCAACCAATAATTGCAACACCATGGTCTATTGGATATTCTTCACTATTACTACAATAAATTGCACCAGTATTATTGTTATATGCATCTGATAAAATCTGTGCACCATGAACCGCAGCATAAATTCCACCATAAGTTGTAATATGCTGTTTCATTTTTAACATTAGAGCATCTTTTTCCATATCATCTAAATCTTCGAACATAACCGTATCATACAATGTAGAAGTAACTGTTTTATTTTGTATGTCAGAAATATCAATATCATTCATATTA
This sequence comes from Clostridiales bacterium, assembly GCA_019419955.1. Classification (GTDB taxonomy): domain Bacteria; phylum Bacillota; class Clostridia; order TANB77; family CAG-508; genus CALXVA01. The sequence continues at coordinate 74,957 of JAHZIB010000001.1, forward strand.
TCCTCAAATGGCATCTCGGTCTCATTAATCGCTCCCATCCCATTTGATAAATATGTCTCCGCATGTAAGAAATTTCCACCTTCAGCAACTTTTCTCGTAAATCCATATGGGTTTATTTTACTATTGTTAAATTCTCTTGTTATTCCATACATCATATGTCTTTCAGAAAAATCATATATATTGTTAGTATTACCATCTCTATAATCCTTCAAAGCTATATTTGTTTCTAATGCTCCAATTGAAGCAAATGCCCAGCAAGAATTTGTGCTTGCCTGGCTTTTAATCGCAACATTATTTGGAATTACATTTTGCAAGGTATATGCTGAATCAACAGCACTTCTAACAGCATTTACACTCTTTAAAATATTAGTTCCTCCAATAAATTTGTTGTTTCCGCCCGAATAACTCGCATCATACATGCTAGGTTCAACAACCCTATTTTTCTCTTCCTCACTCAAATTCAAGTATGCCTTATACTCATCTGAAAATTCTACAAATTTCAAATCTCCAGCTACAGCACTTGCACTTGTACATAAGCATACTAAGCTAAATACCATTGTAAGTATCACTATTTTTAGTCTCTTTTTCATAAGTATATCATCCCTCCTCTGTGAATTTCTGGTTGTATGTTATCCCAAAATTTTTCCACAGTCAATCATAAATTAATATACTTATATCATATCCTATGCCATAACAAAATTCAAGCTTTTTTTACAATTTTGTCATAGCATAATATCTGTATTTTTCATAAAAAAGAGTACTATATCATATTTAAACCATTACTTCTGTCTTGCCTTGGTATACTGTTGTGGCAGGTCCTTGCATGTAAATATGATTGTCCTTACCCCATTCAATTTTTAGTTCTCCACCTCTTAAATTAACTGTTACATTTTCATCTGTATATCCATTTAATCCTGATGCGACCATTGCAGCACATGCACCAGTACCACATGCAAAAGTTTCTCCTACGCCTCTTTCCCATACTCTAATTTTAATTCTATTCTTATCTATAATTTGCACAAACTCTACATTTGTCCTATTAGGAAAAATCGGATTGTTCTCTATAATAGGTCCAAGCCTTCCTATATCTACATTTTCCAAATCCTCCACAAAAGTTATTGCATGAGGGTTTCCCATCGATACCACTGTAAATCTCATTTGCTCCCCATCAACATCCAAATCTAAATCCTTATTGAAAGCTTCATAAACATTATATGGTATATTTTTGTCTTGAAAAATAGGTTCTCCCATATCAACAATCGCCTCATTAAATTCTCCAGACACTCCTTCAATCAATTTTACTTTCTTAACTCCTGCTAAAGTCTCAATTGTAATTTTATCATTATTGCTCAACTCGTTGTCATGAATAAACTTAGCAGCACATCTTATACCATTTCCACACATTTCAGCCTCACTGCCATCACTATTAAAAATACGCATTTTAAAATCTGATTTATTATTGTCAGGTTTATCAATCAAAATTACCCCATCTGCACCTACTCCAAAATGTCTATCACTTAATTTTTTAGCTAACTCTGGTATATTTTCTAAATTTCTTTCCATACAGTTAATATATATATAGTCATTTCCAAGACCTGTCATTTTAGTAAAATGTAGCATATAATCACCTCTACGGCTAGTATATGCTACATTTTAAAATTTATACGACTTTTTTTAAGAGATTTTACTACACCATACATGTTACTTTTAACAATTGCCTTTTTGTTTTTTGCTGTATTGCCTATTTCTTACTAAGCTAAATTGCGTAGTTCATTGTATAAAAAATATGTAATCTCAACGTCTCTCAAACCTCTGTGAGCTCCTTCATAACTAATATTAAAATGTTCTGCTAAAGTACCAAGTTTGTGATTCTTGCTATCTGGAACTAACCTTCTAGCTATATACATAGTATCTACATAGGAATTCCTTAAGTTATAATCTAAATATTTTAAACATTTATTACGTAAAAAACCTAAATCAAAGTTCACATTATGTCCTATTATGGTATTATCTCCTGTAAATTCCACAAACTCTTTTAATACAACCTCAGGACATTTTCCATCTTTTAGCATTTCGTCAGTAATTCCTGTTAAATTTGTAATAAATGTTGACAACTTTCTATTTATTTTTATTAATTCATTATATGTATCAATTATTTGATTATTTTTTACTTTAATAGCTCCGATTTCAATTATATCATCGTCTACAGGTGATAATCCTGTTGTTTCAATATCTACTAAAACATAATCATCAACAAACTTTATTTCATTTATATTCGTTTTATTTTTCTGCAAATTTGATAGGTTAAAGCTTGTTTGAACACCTTCTTCTTCATTGTTTATTTTTTTTCTTCTATTATTGTTTATATAAATATATTTATTGTACATTTTTCTCCCCATTTCTTTTTGTATTTTTCTTATTTTATAATATTTATTTATAAATTACAAGAAAAAAATTAAATTTTATAGTTTTTTATTTACTTTTCAAATATTAGTACAAAATAAGACTGCTAGCAAACTTGCTAGCAGTCTTAAAGTTCTTATTAAAGATACCTCTCTACAAATTCTCTTTCCCAAACCCAAGCTCCTTTTATGCCAGGTAAAAGTTTCTTAAAAGGAATAGCCACCATTGCTTCTTCTGGATGATTTACTATTCTGTTTCCATCCATAATAATTGCTGTTTGACCAATTCCAATTCCAATTAAAGTTACGAAATGGTTGCCTTTCTTACTACTATCATTGTGATAGATTGCATTAGATACTAAAATTGTAATAGGTTTACCCTCCTTTAAAGCTCTTAAGATGTTACTTAAGGAAGATTCTTCTTTAGTCAGATTGTGAAACAGAGCATACTCGGTTCCAGCTGCATCAACAATTAGTCCTTCTTCATTGTACACATAGGCTCTGTAGCCTTTGTAATCACACTGCTCTATAATTTCCAATAAAGAGGTCTGTAACCCCATTAACCTCAGCGCATATTCTACGGCTAATGGTCCACAGCCACCTTCTCCTATTGTCCCTTTTCTGCCATAAAGTAAATTCGAAAAAGCAGAATGTTTCTGACTAATAGGAAATATAGTTTCCGTAAGTGGACAAATCATCTCCACTTTAACCCCTTGACTGCTTGTAATTAATCTTCCTTGAAAATTCTTCTTCCATATCTCATCAGCCCTATCTAATACCTCTCTTTCTCTTTTGTTTTTCACTCGAATTTGATTTTCCGGAAAATTTAACATAAAATTTTCCTCCTTTCAAAAGTCAGGTACCTACCTTTATGGTATTATAACATTTAAGATAACCATTTTCAAGTTTCTCTCTTGCCTCCCTCATTCTTTAAACTCCTTTGCCAACTTTCCTATAGCCTTTGTCTCGATTCTTGAGACATACGAACGTGATATTCCCATCATCTCCGCTATTTCGTGCTGAGTTTTAGGTTTCTTTCCATTTAGTCCAAACCTTAATTCAACTATGGATTTTTCTCTATCTTTTAATACTTCTTTCATTTTATTATATAGTTTTTTTATTTTAAATTTTAAATCCACCTCATCTTCTATACTTCTTTCATCGTTTTCAATAACTTCTTGTAAAGTAACAGTATTATCATCTTTGTCTTTTCCTATAGGGTCTTCCAAATATACTTCTGCATTTAATTTTTTAGCACTCCTTAAATACATCAAAATTTCATTGTCTATACATCTTGCTGCATATGTTGCAAGTCTAACACCTTTTGATGCCTCAAAGCTGTTTATTCCCTTTATTAATCCAATTGTACCAATTGAAATCAAGTCATCCTGTTCTGCTTTGGCTGTAGAATATTTTTTGCATATATGTGCAACTAATCTTAAATTTCTTTCAATTAAAATGTTTCTCGCTTCCTCATCACCATTTTGCATCTGTTCTAAGTACTCTCTTTCCTCTTCTGTAGACAATGGCTCTGGAAATAAATTGTTGGTCGATATATATCCTATTAAAAATACTGCTGATTTCAAAAACTCAATAAAAGTTATTGCTCCCAAGCTTCCACATAACGCTGTAAACATAAATGCACCTCCGTTTTCCTTATACATAGATTATATGTTTTAAGAATTCAAAAGTGCATGACCAGTAAAAATATTCTTAAATCAAAATAATTCGCATATTCGAATATTCAAAGAATATTTATTTAGTGGGTGATTTATTTGGTAAAAATTAAAGATTTCTTTATTGGCATTTTGCTCGGGAGTGGTGCTATTCTGCCTGGAATAAGCAGTGGCGTGCTTTGTGTTATATTAGGTATTTATGATAAATTAATTAATTCTATTTTTGGTTTATTTAAAAATTTCAGAAAAAATTTTCTATATTTGTTGCCTATTGCCTTAGGTGGTTTTATTGGGGTTTTTATAGTTAGTAATATCTTAAAATATTTATTTAATACTTACCCATTGCAGACAAATTTCTGTTTTATAGGACTAATTCTTGGTAGTTTACCTCTTTTAGCAAAAAAAATAAATAGTGAGCATACTTTCAAACCAATCTACTTGCTTTTTACCATCATTTCACTTATATTAGGCTATTTGCTCGTTATTTTGGAAAACAAGCTCAATTTTACAGGTACCTTAGCCAACATTTCTAGTGGTTATTTAGTATTATCGGGTTTTCTTATGTCGGTTGGAGTAGTTGTTCCAGGTGTTAGCAACACCTTAATACTAATGTGTTTAGGAGTTTATCCTACATACTTAAATGCAATTTCCGTTCTAGACTTAAATATTTTGATTCCCATGGGAATAGGATTAGTACTTGGTTGTATAATTTTTCTCCTCATTATGAAAATACTTCTTAAATACTTTTATATGCAAACATACTATTCTATTATCGGATTTACTTTAGGTAGTGTTCTTGTGTTGTATAGTCCTATTACTTTTGATTTAGCAGGCATTTCAGCTATAATATTATTAATACTTGGTTTTATGATTGCTGGAAAATTAGAAAAAATGAACAAAGAGACGTAGTAGTCCTTTGTTCTACATATAATCTGCTTATTTTTTTCTCCTTATAATCCATCCATTTTTACACTCTACGGGAAGTTTCATCTTTATTGTTTGCCCAGCCTTACCTGGATTTACAAATTCTACTTCTTCATCTGTTTCAGTATCCCAGAGTCTATCTATTGTAAACCTGTATGGGTTAATATTGTCAGGAATTAAAATTTCTAAAATATCTCCAACCCTTAGTTTATTTCTAATCTCTATTGTAGATTTATTCTCTTCATACTCTATAACTTTTCCACCAAATTCATAATCCGGATTATATTGTTTTCCATCATATTCTTGGAAATCCTTATTTTCTCTGCTATTAAAATAGAAAGTTGTAAGTCCTCTTGTCTTAGTTTTTTCAAGCTCATTAAAATATTTTGTATAATCATATTTTTCTGGATTTTGCAAATAATTATCAATCGCACATCTATAACTATTTACAACAGAAGCCAGATAATATTCTGTTTTAAGCCTTCCCTCTATCTTTAAACTATCCATTCCCATTTCAATAATTTCTGGAATTTCCTTTATTAAGCATAAATCTTTTGATGAAAAAATATATGTACCTTTCTCATCATGCTCTACCGGCATCAAATTTCCAGGTTTGTTATGTTCCTCCACATAAACATTATATGCCCATCTGCAACTCTGTGCACAATCTCCCAGATTTGCACTTCTTGAAGCCAAAAAATCACTTAAAAAACATCTTCCTGAGTATCCAAAGCAAATTGCTCCATGTACAAACATTTCTACTTCCAAGTCTTTTGGTTTGTTTTTCATTATTTCATGTATTTGCTCTTTATTCATTTCTCTTCCGAGTATTACCCTTTTAGCACCATTTTTATACCAAAAATTTGCTGAATGATAACTTACAGTATTTGCTTGTGTACTTATATGAATATCAACATCTGGTGCATATTCTTTTAAAATTTCAATTACGCCTCCATCAGATGCAATAATTCCATCTACTTTTAGCTTATTTAACATCTTAGCCTGTTTCTTTATTTCTTCATAATACTCATCCCAAGCATAAATATTTATTGTTGCATAAACTTTTTTTCCTATACTATGTGCATATTGAATTGTTTTTGACAAATCATCATTATTTACTTCTGCTCTACTTCGTAAAGACAATGCACCTGTACCACAATACACAGCATCTGCACCATACATAAATGCTGTTTTTGCTTTCTCATATGACCCTGCTGGCGCTAATAGTTCTGGTTTTTTATTCGTCATAATAACCTCCATTCGAGCGAATTTATGCTCTAATAAAAATTTTATTTATAACCTCTATTAAATTCGTGAGAATGTTAGAGGTTATTATTAGCCATCTCAAAATTCGTTAGAATTTTGAGGGCGATAGCGATTGTAGCTGTTATTGTGAAAAACTTGTTTTTTCACAATAACCTCCATTCGAGCGAATTTATGCTCTAATAAAAATTTTATTTATAACCTCTATTAAATTCGTGAGAATGTTAGAGGTCGATTTCATCCCATATTAAAATATTCACTTATTTCCTCCAAACCCACAAATTCATTCTGTCTCATAATCTCATAAGCAACTATCGCAACTGAATTTGAAAGGTTTAAAGAACGCAAAGTTGGTCTCATTGGTATTCTTATTGTTTTATCAATATATTTAAGTAAACTGTCCTCTGGAAGCCCTTTAGTTTCCTTTCCAAAAAGTGCAAACACTTCTTCCATTTCTTTATATTGAGGTTCAGAATATACATGCTTTCCTTTTGTAGTCACAAAAAACATATTGTTTTCTTCTGGCTTGTACTTTTCCAAAAACTTTTCATATGAAGAATGTTCTTCAATAACAAGTTTATCCCAGTAATCAAGTCCTGCTCTTTTTACTGCCTTTTCAGATATACTAAATCCAAGTGGATGTACAAGATGTAATTTAGCTCCAAGTGCTGCACAAGTTCTTGCAATATTTCCTGTATTTTGTGGTATCTCTGGTTCAACTAATACAATATTTAACTTCATTCTCCCATTCCCTCTTTTTATTTAATTCAATAACATATATATTATAACATAAATATTAGAATTTTCATATAATAAAGATTATTTATTTACTTTTCCTATAAAATTTGATATTATATATAATGTATTTTATGGAGGGGTATTGAAACAAATGGAACAAAACAAAGTTGAAACAAATGAAACTATAGATAAAAAAGCAAAAATAGCATCAAAAATAAAACTTATAAAAGTATTACCTAACGGCTCAGGCGCAACAAAAAAACTACCCAGAATTTATACATATTTTTTGTATTTTTTAATTTTTGCAATTGTTGGCTGGCTTTTAGAAACGGCTTTTAGTTTTTACTCTTTAGGACACTTTACAAAAAGGGGATTTCTTTATGGTCCTCTTTGCCCAATATATGGATGGGGAGCATTGATATTAATTATGTTTTTTAGTAAATATAAAAAACATAACCTTAAACTTTTCTTATATGCTGCCATTGTATTCTCTGTATTTGAATATATTGTAAGCTTTGGAATGGAATCATTATTCTCTCTAAAATGGTGGGACTATACAGGAGAAGCCTTTAACTTAAATGGACGTATAGGTGCATTTTACTCATTTGCTTGGGGAATAATTGCAATACTATTTATTAATTTTGTATATCCATTCTTTAAGAAAAAACTAAATTTATTACTATCAAAAACTCCATATAAGCTAACTATATTTATAGTTCATGCATTATTCGTTGTTCTTATATTAGATACAGTTTTATCATGCCTTCGCTACTTTAATATGTAACATTAATAATTATATTATTTTCCTTTTTAAAACACTGATAGCTAACTTCTATCAGTGTTTTTTTGCTACAGCTAACCCGTCTCCAACTTCGAGAATTTCTGTCTCTAATTCTTTATTACTTTGTAGTTCGGCTAAGAATTCTCTTAAATTTCTAACTGCTGTACGTTGTTTATGTTTGTTATAATCACTAAGGACATATCCTTTATATAATACATTATCTGCAAAAATAATTCCATTATTTGCAAGTAGTCTTAATGCCTCTTTAAGAAAAAATGGATATTTTCCTTTTGATGCATCTATAAAAACCACATCATACTTCTCATGCAATGTAGGCAAAACTTCTACTGCATCCCCCTCAATAATATTAATTTTATTCTGGACTTCAACTTTTTCAATATTTATTTTTGCTTCTTGTACTCTTTCATGTTCTCTTTCTATAGTGTCTATTATCCCATTTTCAGATAAAAACTCTGAGAAACAGATAGCAGAATATCCTACGGCAGTTCCAATTTCTAATACTTTTCTAGGTTCAATTTCTTTTAATTTATTTACAATAACTTCCAAAGTATCATCCATTATAATTGGTATATGTTCTTCCAATGCCTTTTCCTTAATTTTATTTAATTCTGTTTTATTCAATTGACTCTACCCTTTCTCAGTTAGAAATTTAGTTTTAATCTTGCTTACTTTCTTCTTGCTTCTCTTTCCCTAGTCTTACTATCTAATATTTTCTTCCTTAGACGAATATTCTTTGGAGTTACTTCAACTAATTCATCGTCCTGTATGAATTCTATTGCTTTTTCTAATGAAAGTTGTACTGGTGGAACAAGTCTTAATGCTTCATCTGAACCAGATGCTCTAGTATTTGTTAAGTGTTTCTCTTTACATACATTAATTGATATGTCTTCATTTCTTGAATTTATGCCCACTATCATTCCTTCATATACTTCTACACCTGCTCCTATAAATAATTCTCCTCTTTCTTGTGCATTGTATAGTCCATAAGTAACAGAAGTACCTTTTTCAAATGCAACTAGCACACCTCTTGTTCTTGCTTGAATTTCTCCTTTAAATGGCTCATAGCCGTCAAATATACTATTCATTGTACCTTCGCCTTTTGTATCTGTTAAAAATTCAGTTCTGTATCCTATTAATCCTCTAGCTGGAATTTTAAATTCAACTTTTGTATGTCCTGCATCTTGAGGTTCCATATTTATCATTTCAGCCTTACGTCTACCAAGCTTTTCTATAACGTTGCCTATTGAATCATCTGGCACATTTACAACAAGCCTTTCGATTGGCTCACATTTTACACCATCAATTTCTTTATATATAACTTTTGGTCGAGATACCAAAAGTTCAAAGCCTTCTCTTCTCATAGTTTCAATTAATATTGATAAATGCAACTCTCCACGCCCACAAACTTCAAAACTATCTGCAGAGTCAGTTTCTTTTACACGTAAACTTACATTTTTCTCTAATTCTTTCATTAATCTATCACGAATATGTCTTGATGTAACAAATTGTCCCTCTTTCCCTGCAAAAGGTCCATTATTTACGCTAAATGTCATAGATACAGTTGGTTCATCTATGTCAATAAAAGGTATTTTTTCTGGATTGTTTATATCACAAATTGTATCACCTATGTTTATATCAGCTATTCCTGATAAACATATTATATCCCCTGCTGATACCGATTCGGTTTCTATTCGCTTTAAGCCCTCATAAGTAAATAATTTTGCAATTTTTCCATTTTCTATTTTATCTTCCTTACAAATAGCCACACCAGTATTGGCAGCAATAGTTCCCCTTTCAACTCTACCAACCGCAATTCTACCCAAATACTCATCATACTCAATATTTGACACAAGCATTTGCATAGATCCCTCTATTTCGCATTTAGGTGGTTCTATATTTGAAATTATTGTATCAAAAATGCAATTTATATTTTCGCTTTCATCTTCCAAGTGCATTTTTGCTATTCCGTTTTTTGCTGATGCATATATAACTGGAAAATCCAATTGTTCATCATTTGCATCTAACTCTATAAACAATTCCAATACTTTATCAACTACTTTTAGAGGCTCTGCACCAGGTCTATCTATTTTATTTATTATAACAATTGGTTTCAAATTTAGTGCTAACGATTTCTTTAAAACCTCTCTTGTTTGAGGCATTGGACCTTCAAAAGCATCAACTAACAAAAGTACACCATCCACCATTTTTAATACACGTTCAACTTCTCCCCCAAAGTCTGCATGCCCTGGTGTATCTACTATATTCATCTTTACTCCATTATACATTACAGATGTATTTTTTGAAAGAATGGTAATTCCTCTCTCTTTTTCAAGAGCATTAGAATCCATGACTCTTTCATTTACTTGTTCATTCTCTCTAAAAACATGGCTCTGCTTTAATAAAGCATCCACTAAAGTTGTTTTTCCATGGTCTACGTGCGCAATAATTGCTACATTTCTTATTTTTTCGTTATTCATTTTTACAATCAATCCTCCCTAAGGTAAAAATCTTGTTTAAATTCTCAAGTCTCTACTCCTATTCAATTTATATTTTTATAATCTATTTTTCCATAGATTAGTTTATATTATCCTATTTATATTTTAATTGACCTCAAACCATCATATATAACAAAAAATTAGAACTATTATATTCTAATTTTCTATTTTTAGCTAATAGTCTCTATTTCTTAACGACTAATATATTATACTCTAAACTTCTTTCTTTGTCAACATAATTATATTGTCCATAATTTCTTTTGTTGCTTCATCCAATTTTTCTTTTCCGTATTTGCTTAAATCTATAGGTTCTCCATAATTCACATATACTTTACTAAAAGGTTTAAATGTCCCATGAATTCCAACAGGTATTACCTTTACATCTGCTCTTATTGCCATAAAAGCAGCACCATTTTTCGCTTTTAAATTTCTCTCCATTCCATTACGTGTCCCCTCAGGAAAAATTCCTAAAAGTTCTCCATTTTTTAGTACTTTCAAACATCTTTTCATTGCATCAATATCTTGCATATTTCTCTTGATTGGTATTGCATCAAACAAATGGCCAAGCCACATAAGTATTCCATGTGTAAATAAATCTTCTTTTGCAACAAAATTAACTTTTCTCTTATTAAATAACACAATTGCTGCAGCATCTAAATAATTTATGTGGTTACAACATAGAATATACGCCCCTTTCTCAGGTACTTTCCCACTAACTCTTACTCTGAATGCAATTTTATAAACAATATTTAAAACTACTTTAATTATTTTTCTAATAAACTTTTTCCAGGCAGTTTCTTTTCTTATTCTATATATTTTACTTTGTAATTTTTTATCCTGTTGCTTTTTTTTTATTATTTTTGTAATTTCTTCCTCTACTTGTTTTATAGTTAAATTAGTTGTATCAATAACCTCTGCATCATTTGCTACTTTTAATGCTCCTATTTCTTTCGATTTATCGTTCTCATCTCTCTTTTTTATATTTTCAAGAACTTCCGCATAAGACATATCAATTCCCTTTTCCTTGTTCTGAGCATATCTTCTTTTTGCTCTCTCCTCTACATCTGCATCAAGGTATATCTTCAAATCAGCATTTGGAAATACATATGTGCCAATATCACGACCTTCCATTATAACATTTTTTCCTTCTGCCATTTTCCTTTGAAGGTTTACCATACTTAGTCTTACTTCCTTAATTGAAGAAACCTGAGACACAAGACTAGAAACTTCTTTTGTGCGAATTTTACTTGTTACATCTTCATCATTCAAAAATACTAATTGCTTTCCATCTTCTCTTTTAATTTCGATTTTGATGTCTTTTAATAATTCTTTTATTTTGTCTAATTCATTAGGCTCTATTCCCTTATTTAGCATATCTAACGTAACCGCTCTGTAAGTTGCTCCTGTATCTACATTTACAAAATTAAACTTTTTGGCAAGAAGCTCTGTTACTGTTCCTTTGCCTGTCCCTGCTGGGCCATCTATTGCTACTACAAATGACATTTTTTTCATTCCTTTCAAGAAACCATTTACTTTGTGTGGTTTCATATACTATATTATATTTTATTATTTTTATATAAAACTACATTCCCTATCTTTGTTGTTCTTCCGGCATATGTATTCCTTTTGCTACTACAGAAACTTCTTGAACATTCATTGTTGTAAGTTTTTCAATTTCCTTTTTTACTTTTTGTTTGAAGTCTCTTAACACATTAACTATATTGTACCCAAAAATAACATAAACTTCAACATACAAATTAGTAGCTCCAACTGAGTTTTCTACTCTAACCCTAGAAACTCTATGAATTCCCTCTGTTTTTTTTGCTACATACTCAGTTATCTGCCTGAAAACTGTATCTGATATTGTGAATTTTCCCAAATAACTGAAAGTCGGTCTTATTATAGATTTCTCAGAAATATATGGTTCTTCATTACGCCTATATTTAAAAATTTGAAGTGGGTCTAAAATATATCCAGCAAAATCTCTCTTAATTTCAAATGTCGGCACTGGAATAACATGCTTTCCTTCGGTAGTTCTAATTCTTCTTGCAGTTTCCATCTCCGTTTCTGTTGCAACTTCATTTATATAAATTGTCTTCTCTGGCTTTGATAGCCCTAAGTTCTCGGTTATTTTTTCCACCATTCCATCAGATGTCCCAAGTATTAAAATAGCATCTGGTTTTACTCCCCTTAAAGCTTCTCTCATGTTTTTTCTATCTTCTTTTTCTATAAATATAGCCTTTTTTACAGTTTCTATTTTAGTAGGAGCCTTTTTTGCTGAGCTTCCTGCAATAACATCATTATCATGAATTAAAAGTCCATCATCTATTATATAATGAATATTGTTTTCATTCGCAACCAACTGAGCCCTATAACTCTTTCCCGTGCCAGATGGCCCCACAAAAGCATATACTTTAGTTTTGCCCTCCAAACTCATTTTCTTTCACACTCCTTGATACTTCAATCAGTATAATAATTTTTCTTGATATGTATCACATACCTTTATAGTCTCAAAATTATTTTCTCTATTTATAAATTATTCATATTTTATCATATAATTATCTCTTTTTCAATCGTCTCTAAAAATTCTGGTAAATACTAGCACTAATTCGAAAAGTATTTATTCTAGCACCATTAATGTAATTGTGTATGGGTAATTCTCGTATGCTGTTTGATATGCTCGTTTTTCAATTACTTTTCCGTTAAGTTCTCGTTCAATTGAGTCTGCTATAGCATAATTGGTTCGGTTTATAACCCACACCCTTCCTTTATAATCCTCCAATGATTCTAAACTATGTATTATCTCCATATTAGGACCATATGCTTTATATGCTTCATCAACCTTCCAGTCTGCTTCATCCCAGAAATACTGCTTTACATCTGGGAAGTTTGCAGATACAACAAATGGTTCTCCCTCATTTCCATATACTAAAATGTCTCCTTCTTGTATATTTTGTTTTAGATAGTCTATTGGTTGGCTATTGCTGTCATCATAATTAGTTTTTATTAACCCTAAATTCGTATATGATGCTAATATTATTGAAAATACACATATAATTGATATTATATATTTATTTCCATATCTGCCTAATATAAAGCTTATGAAAAATATTAACAAACCTGTTATGCATAGCAAATATCTAGCATATAGTATAGACCTACCTATTGCTATTGAGACAATACATACAGCTAATACTACAAGTATGTAAACTAATATTGCAAGTTTTGCAGGAGTATTGTTACATATCCCTATTATTTCTTTTTGCTTTTTATCAATATTATTATTTGTATTTATAGCATTGTTATTAGAATATAAAGAGAAAAGTCGATTTCTCCTATACAATAAGAACAGTACACTTACGCAAATCAGTAATCCGAATATAATAGCTACATAGTCTGGCATATACTTAGTCTCTTGTAGATTTCCCACAAATATAAATGTAAACATTTCTATTAATGTTTCTGGAAATTGAAATTCTATCCAATATCCATTGGAAACTTGGCTTGCTTGTAGAAGAAGATACATAAGCCATGGCAAATACGCTACAATTTGAAGCATTCCAGTTATAATAAATGCTTTAAGGTTTTTAGTAATTTTCTTTTTTCTCACACTTTGTATTACTAGGTAAATAAGCAAAAGTAAATTTATTACAACTGCTGCTGCTAGCGCATAATAATGTGTATATGCCGCTGATAAACTAAAAAGTGCAAATAGTATCCAGTTTTTGGTTTTACAATTTTCCTTTTCAGCAAAAATTCTATATGCATAAATTGCAGTTAAAGTTACTAAGAGCATTGCCAATGGATACATTCTAACTTGTCCTGCATATATAACATTCAAAGGTAAAAAAAACACAAAAAATGAAAACAGTATTCCTACCTTTTCGCCAAAATCTTTTCTGATATGTGTATAGCCTATTATCCCTAATATTGCAAATGCCACTACTGAAAATAGCTTAAAAAGTATTATTTGATTGCCAAAAATAGCTCTAATTATATGTAATATCCAGTAATATAATACTGGATGAACATCATGCCCCCCAATAGTCCAAATTTCACCAAAACTATGGTTTGATATTGCCACTGAATATGACTCATCAAACCATATACTATTGTGAAATGCAGATAATGAAATAAAGATAATTCCTAGCACAATTATTGAAATATGAATTATTTTTGTATTCTTTATTATATTTTTCATATAATCTCCCATATTACACTTATTTTTCCTATACAACAAGGTTAGGTTTCCTTAGGCTGTGCATATACTCGAAGTGAAGTTGAAAGCTTGCTTTCGTTAACACACACCTTTCTTATTGTATAGGAAAAATCGACTTTTTGCCTTATATTTTAGTACTTATAACGATTTTTTCGTATACAACAAGGTTAATTTACCTTAGGCTGTGCATATTCGCGAAGCGAAATGCACATGTGGACGTCGGAAGCTTTGCTTCCGCTAACGTCCAATTTTCTTATAATTATTTTTAATTTTGCCTGATTATAAAATAAAGCACTCCCTTTATTCTATTTTTCTACTATAAGGAGTGCTTTGCTTATTTCCTTAATATATATTATTTCATTTTTTAAGAAACTTCATTTATTTTTACATTTCTAACGTGTTCAATTTTATCCCAGCTTGTATCTCTTTTGAATAGACATTTAAAATTGATTAGTATCCATGAGCCTAAAAATAATGGATAACATAATAATCCTTTAATCATTGGTTTAATTGGCTTTTTATCCAAAACCATAATCAATATAGCTGTAAATATTGGTAGCAAAAATGTTGGTATTAAATATCTTAAACAATTTATTACTAAATCTACTACTGTCATTCCATTTGCCGCAAATATTACAAAGTTTAATAGTAATAAAAGTATTGTAAGTATGAACATCGGTATACTACCTAATATATATAAAAGTCCATCAAAATTCATCATTGTTTTATGTTCTTTAACAGCTGCTGCTAAAGGCTTTGTATATTCACTCATGCACTGTATATGTCCAACCGTCCATCTGGTTCTTTGTTTCCATGATTGTTTAAAACCAACCGGTTGCTCATCATATACAATTGCATCTGTAGCCCAGCCCAATCTTTTACCAGTAATAATTCTTTTTAATGAAAATTCAATATCCTCTGTTAAAGTATTTGTATCCCAACCATTAGGCTTTAAAACGTCAAATTTCACCATAAAACCTGTACCATTTATTAATGGGGATAGTCCCAAATTATATCTTGCTAAATGATAAAATCTGTTCATCGTCCAATAAAACAATGCATATCCCGCTGATACCCAACTATCTGTAGGGTTCTTAATATCTCTGTAACCTTGTACTACTTCCTCACCTTGGCAAAGCTTTTTATTCATTGCCTTTAAGAAATTTCTATCTACTATATTATCAGCATCAAATATACATAGCGCATCATATGGTGCATCTTCCTCTATTTTTTGTTTTAAAAACCATTGAAGAGCATATCCTTTTGTTTTGTGTTCTTCATCAAATCTTTCCATAACAATTGCACCGTGCTCTCTTGCTATCTCTGCAGTTCTATCTGTACAATTATCTGCTATAACATAAATATCATATTTATCCTTTGGGTAATCTTGATTATTAAGGCTTTCTATTAAAGCCTCTATAACATTTTCTTCGTTATGGGCAGGTATTATTGCCATAAATCTATTGGTTTTTTCTTCTAATATTGGTTTTTCTTTCAATTTAACAAGTGAACATATACTTATTAACAATTGGTATAGCCAAAATATAGTTAATATCCATACTAAGGCCTGCTGTACCATATACAAATATTCCATTTTTTTCTCCTTTTTCTCTCTATCTAATATTATATTATGCATATTGCATATTAATATATTCTTAAGTTTTCAATTTACATAATTTGCATTATACATATACTATTATACTATTATATTACAAATTTTGCAACTATTATTCAAAAATTACACCTGCCTCGACTTGATTGCCTCTCAAAAAATCCTTAATCTCCATTTTTCTAGCATTTTCCCCTTGTATTTCCAATACACTAATTATTCCATTATTTGCCTTAATATATAGCCCTTTTTTACTATCTGAAAACAAAACTGTTCCTGATTGTACTTTTTCCATTCTACTCTTATATTCAGTTATTTCAGGAAATTCTTTTTCCACCTCTGAAATTGATAAAACTTCTGCCTTCCAAAACTTTACTTTCTTACCATTAAAAAAACTATATGCACCCATTATTGGGTTAAGTCCTCTAATTAAATTTTTAATTTCTTCAGCATCTTTATTTTCCCAATCTATTTTTGCCATATCTTTATTTAGCATAGGAGCTAATGTAAAATTATCTCCTTGTTTTTCCCTTGGAGCTTTGCCTTCTTCTATTAGCTTAACGGTTTCAACAAGAAGTCTTGCTCCCACATCTGCCAATCTATCCCATAACTCTCCTGTAGTTTCATCATCTCCAATTTCCACTTTTTCTTTTAATATCATATCTCCTGAGTCCATTCCTTCAGCCATGTACATTGTAGTAATTCCTGTAATATTATCTCCATTTATTACTGCCCATTGAATAGGAGCTGCTCCTCTATATTTGGGAAGTAATGAGCCATGTACATTTATGCAACCATATTTTGGAATTTCCAAAAGTTCCTTAGGCAAAATTTTTCCGTATGCTACAACGCAGATAAATTCAGGAGCAATTTTTCTAATCTCCTCAATAAAATCCTCATTTTTTTTTATTTTCTCTGGTTGAAGAACTTTAATTCCTTTCTTCATAGCAAACTCTTTAACAGGTGAAGGAACAAGTTTCATTCCTCTACCTTTTGGTTTATCCACATTTGTAACAACAGCCTCTATATTGTAGCCTGCTTCATACAAACTATTGAGCGACTTTTCTGCAAAATCAGGCGTCCCCATAAATACTATTTTCATTCAACCACTCCTAACTTTAATTTACGTAGTGCATACTTTTTTCCTACAGGCATCCTTATATCAACAACGTACTTTTTCATCACAAACTCTCCTTATTTGCTTGTTCCCTCAGGTTCCACATACTCAAGTGACCCCGGCACCATACTATCAATAAACAATATTCCATCCAAATGTTCCAGTTCGTGACATATTGCCTGTGCTAAAAGCCCTTTTGCTTTAATTTTTATCTTTTCGCCGTTTTCATTCAAGGCTTCTGCAACCACTTCCTCTGGTCTAATCAGTTTTGCATATTGGTTTGGAAAACTTAAACAACCTTCTTCTACTTCTTGCTTTCCTTTTTGTTTTACTATTTTCGGATTTATAAGACTTATTGGTCCATTATCATCATATAGGTCAATTACAACAACTCTTTTTAAAATTCCTACTTGTGGTGCTGCTAATCCAACACCATTGTATTTGTGCATTGTTTCTATCATGTCTTCGATTAGTTCCCTAATCTTTTCATCTACAACTTCTACTTCTCTTGCTTTTTTTCTAAGTATTTCATCGCCATATTCTCTAATTTTTCTTATTGCCACTTTTATCGCCCCCTTTTTATAGTGACATCATATTACTTGGATTTAATGCAATTGTTATTCTAGTATTTTTCTGTTTTAAACTATAGTACTTATTTATTGTACTTTCAATTAATTGTATTATTTCATGTGAAAATTTACACTTCACAAGTATTCTCCATCTATATTTATTCTTTATTTTATTTATTGGAGAGGGTAGAGCTTTATATAATATTATTCCTATATTTTCTTTTATTACTCTACTTTTTAAATATGCATGTATTGTTTCAGATATACTTTTTGCTTCTTCTTCATTTGTAGAAGTAAACCCAATTAATATTATATCGCAAAATGGAGGATATTTCAATTGTTTTCGCATAGCAATTTCCGTATTATAAAACAACTCGTAATTTTGTTTTTTAGCACACTCTATACTAAAATTATCTGGATTATAAGTTTGGATTATAACTCTTCCTTTTTCCTTATCTCTTCCAGCTCTACCCGCGACTTGTGTTAAAATTTGAAACGTCTTTTCGTTTGCTCGAAAATCATCTATATTAAGACTACCATCTGCTGCTACAACTCCAACCAAAGTCACATTTGGAAAGTGATGTCCTTTTACAACCATTTGAGTTCCTATTAAAATATCAATATTTTCATCTCTAAACCTTTCTAATATTTGCTCATGCGAATTTTTTTTAGTTACGGTATCAATATCCATTCTAATTGTACTAGCCTCTGGAAATAGTTTGTTTATCTCATATTCCAATTTCTGTGTACCTGTTCCAAAATATCTTATTTGCTTACTTCCACATTCTGGGCAAATAGACAATAAGCTCTCCTCATAGCCACAGTAATGGCATTTCAATTTGTTGGTATTATAATGGTAAGTTAAGTTTACATTGCAATTCTTACATTTTACTGTGTATCCACAATTCCTACACATTACGAAAGTAGAAAATCCACGCCTGTTCAAATAAAGTATTGTTTGTTTTTTATCTTTTAAGTTCTTTTCAATCTCCTCATATAACCTAGTGCTTATCATGGACTTATTTCCTTTTGCAAGTTCCTCTCTTAAGTCTATTACCTCTATTTCTGGAAGTGTTGCATTATTAGCTCTATTTTTTAGTTCTAGCATAATAATCTCATCATTTTTTGCCCTGTAATAAGTCTCTAAATCTGGAGTAGCACTCCCTAACACCAATGGGATGTTATGCTCCCTTGCAATAAATCTAGCAACCTCTTTTGCATCATACCTTGGCGTCATCTCTGATATATAAGAGCTATCATGTTCTTCATCTATTATAACTAACCCCAGATTCTCAACAGGTGCAAAAATTGCAGAACGTGCACCTATTATTATTTTTGCATTACCCTCTTTTATCTTGTACCACTGGTCAAATCTTTCACCAATTGACAATTTACTATGGAGTACCGCTATAATTTCTTTGCCAAATCTAGCTATAAATCTATTCACAGTTTGAGGTGTTAAAGATATCTCTGGTACTAATAATATACTTGTTTTTTGTTCATTTAGTGCCTTTTCTATCAACTGTAGATAGATTTCTGTTTTTCCGTGAGCCAGTAACACCATAAATTAGAAACTCTGAAAAAAGCATTTCATCCATGGAATCACAAATCTGTGTAAAGGCCTTTCTCTGTTCAGCATTCAGCTCTAGTTTTTCCGTTTTCTCAATGTCCTTGCTAAGAAAAGGATCTCTCTCAATCTTCTTCTCCACCATTTCAGTATAACCATTTTTACATAGTGTATTAACCACTGCTCTTGAACTATCTGCAAACATCTCAATATCAGACACTAACGCATCACCATTATCAATTAAAAATCTAAGAGTTCTAATCTGCTTATCTGACTTAATCTTTCCTATCTCAATATCAAACTCAACTTCTTCTGGTTGCTTTGCTAATGTAATAAAGTTAGCACTTTTATCTTTTACTCTATTCTTCTGAATTTTGCTTGTAGTTCCTGGAGGTAACATCAACTTAATGCAATCTGCAACATTGCAAAAATATCTTTCGGCCATCCACTTTACAAGCTTAATATTCTTTTGACTAAGATATATGCTCTCAACTCTCGCAATTTCTTTAACCTCATAATCGGTAGTATCTTTTACATTTACAATAAAACCCTCTTCAGGCTCCTTTTTCCTTCCAAATGGAACTAAAACCCTAGCACCAATTAATTGAATCGCCTTTTCTTCGTACTTTGCTGGTATCTTATAATCAAATATTCTATTCAAATCTTTAACATTACTCTGTATAATAACTTCAGCTATCATATTTCACCTTGTTCATTTTTTACGAATTAGGGACACCCCTTTCCCTTTAAGTTTTTAAAGATTTTGGAGTGTCCCCTTTCTTCATTTTTCTTTAAAATTCCGCTTCTGTTAAATTGTACTCATTTTTAATAATCGTCATTATAATTTGCACAGTTTTTTCTAGGTTATTATTTTTTATTATATAATCATACATTCCTATTTTTGATTCTTCATAATCGAACCTATTCAATCGTAATTGTATATCTTTTATACTTAGCTTATCTATTCTTTTTTGCAACCTTTCTCTTAATATTTCTTTAGGCACTCTCAAGAAAATTGTAACAATTTTCACATCTTCTTTAAGTAACTTCAACAGATTTTCTACTCCATTTACTTCAATATCTTTAACAATTATTTTTCCATCTTTTATTTTCTCATTTAAGAGCTTTTTAGAAGTACCATAATAATGTTCATGGTGAACACTATACTCATACAACTCTCCATCTTTTATCATTCTTTCAAATTCTTCTGTGTCAACAAAATTGTAAGTAACTCCTGGAATATCATTTGCTCTAGGCATTCTATCTGTATATGATGGCAAAGATTCTACATTATCCATTCTAGAAATCAGTTCTTTCTTAATAGTATCCTTTCCTGCTCCAGATACACCTGATAATAAAACTAACATAAATTCACCTTTCCCTCAGCAATTTCATTTGCAGCAAGAGTCACTGGAGACTCAGCATCTACATTTGTTAGTACTTCTTGCCCATCAGCTATTTGTCTAGCCCTCTTTGATGTTACAACCACTAACTCAAATCTGTTGTTTACTTTTGTTAGTAATTCTTTTACAGTTGGTTTAACTATCATTTTCAATTCCTCCTAAACATTTTTTACACTTTATAAATATACTTTTCAAATTATTTTATTGTAGAAAACTTGATTCTTTACAATAAAACGCAACTTAATTCTATTATTAGTTATTCCGTACCTGCTGTATATTCTCCATCTTTTTCCAGTCTTCCAGCAACAGTCTCTGGTTGAACAGATGAAAGTACTACATGTCCCGAATCCATTATTATTACAGCTCTTGTTTTTCTTCCATATGTAGCATCTATTGCAGAACCATCATCTTTTGCTTCTTGCACTATTCTTTTAATTGGTGCAGATTCAGGACTAACTATTGCTATTATTCTATTTGCAGCTACGATATTCCCAAAACCTATATTAATTAATTGCATAATTTACCTCCTTGTTTATTCATCTGTTTTCATGATTTCTTTCATGTTGTCAACAAAATACTTATTTTTTCCTTTTTGATAAATAACTATACTTTTTATCACGTAGTAAATTGCTAAAATATATGATACAGTCAGTACTGTAGTTATATAATATGATGAAAACATAAGATTTGCATATATTAATCCCAATGTTACCATCGAAATCACTATTGCTTCTATACCAAATGCTGCTATTTTTCCATTATCATCTTTATATGCTTTTTCCAATAACATAATCGCAATAAATAATATACACATTGCAAAAACTTTCAAATCCACTTCATATACTCTATTCTCAATATTGCAAAATCCAAGTATTAAAAAGATGAAATATACAATTACTACAATAGCAGCTATTATGTTATGAAAAACTGGTTTAATAACAGTACTAAGTGCTTCTTTAGGAAGTTTCCTTTTTTTCTTGAAAATATTTTTTATATCTTCGAACTTTATCAATC
Source organism: Clostridiales bacterium (assembly GCA_019419955.1). Classification (GTDB taxonomy): domain Bacteria; phylum Bacillota; class Clostridia; order TANB77; family CAG-508; genus CALXVA01. Next base: position 96,755 of record JAHZIB010000001.1, read on the forward strand.
TTTCATGTTCTTTATCTTCTTCAACATTTAGCTCAATTATCTTAGTCTCTTCCTTTAATTTATTTTGTTCGGTTGTTGTTTCTCCTGCTATTTTTTCTCCTTTTACTTTAACTGCCTTCTTTTCTTCTGCTTCTTTTCCTTTGGTTGCTTTCTCTCCTACTGCTTTTTTTCCTTTCGTTTTGGTTGTTTCTTTGGCTTCATTGCTTAGTTCTTCTATATTTGCTTTTGTTTCCTTCTTTGCAATTGCCTTGCCGCCATCTTGTTTATTTTCAGTATTTTTTTTAGCCTCTGACTTCTTTGTTGCTTTCTTTTCTACCTTTTCCACTTCTGTTGAACTCTTTTCTTGCCCTATAACTGTTGATGATAATTTTCCTTTTACCTTTTTATTCCCCTTAGAACTCTTCTCTTCGTTTACTGTTAACGAATTTTCTTCGTTAGACTTCATTTTAGAAGCCTTTCTACGTTTTACACTACTTTTTCTAGTAGATTCCCTGTCAACATTATTTTCAACAGTCTTTCCTTCTTGCTCATCGATTTTTTCCAAATCTTTTTCTTTTTCAGCACTCTTTGGCATTTTTTACTCCTCCAAATTTTATTTTCAAATTCCAAAATCAAGATGTTTTATTCAATAATAAGTTTAAACTTATAACTCAAACTCATAAATAATATTGCTAATAGCAACTATTGATGCAGTTTCTGTCCTTAAAATTCTTTTTCCTAAGCTTACACATTTCGTTCCACATTCTACAAGTCTTTGAATTTCCCTTTCTGAGAATCCACCCTCTGGTCCAATAATAATACCTATATTTAATTTTTTATTTTTGTTCAATTTTTTAAGTTCTTCTTTTAAGCTAGTTTTGTTTTCATTTTCATAAGCTAATATTATAATATCATATTTGTCTATGTTTTTGCAAATGTTTTCTAAATTTATAACATTTTCTATTTTAGGAACAATATCCCTCTTACTTTGTTTTGCAGCAACTTCTGCAATTTTTTGCCATCTATCTATTTTTTTTACTATAGATTTTTCGTCAATCTTAACAATGCATCTTTCTAGAATTACAGGAAAGATGTTCTTCACTCCAAGCTCTGTTCCCTTCTGAATAATATACTCCATTTTATCAGCCTTTGGTAGCCCCTGAAATAAGTCTATATTTATATATGTCTCTGTTGTATCTTCGATTTTCTCAATGATTAATCCTAAAACCTTTTCTTTTTCTAATTTTTCTATTTCTACCATATAGCTAATTGAATTCTGCTTATCACAAACAATAACTTTACTTCCTACACCTAATCTTAAAACATTTACTATATGGTTTACATCACTGCCTCTAATTTCAATATGTTTACCAGATATTTGCTCATTATTTACAAAAAACTTATACATATTTCCTCCATGGTAGATATTATACCATATTCGCACATAAATTCAAAGCTCTTTATAATTTTTTTATCTAAAATTTCTAAACCGTCAATTAAAAAAGTAAATGCAATTATGAAGAGAGATAATTACTTTCTCATAGAAATAGAAATTTTTTTAGAAAGTTGTGCTAAGTCGGATATAGAGGCTAGAAAAAACATTGTCATTGCTGATAATAGAATTATTAAAACGTATATTCCAGGCACTATTTACGTCACTCTGAGAAGAAGACCAACAATTACCTAAGAAACCATAAGTACTGTTATAATTAGAACTCGTTATGTTAAATGCGTTTGCAAAAGCTTGCCATTCATCCCTTGATGGAACATACCACCCTTCTTCTATCTGTTTTTTTATTACTCCCCAAATATCATTACTATTTTGTGAACCATATATGCTGCTATTCCATTTACTTATTATATTTTTTGTATTTTGTTGTCCTTTTCCAAAATCTGTTGATGTTGTACTCGAAAAATCGCTCATATTTCCATATGCACTTTGATACCAATAATATTTAGTTGAATTTATATCTTTTAAAGCCATAACATAAAATCTCTTGTTTCCATCTTCATTTGACATTGTTAATACATCCATTGTTCCAAATTTCTCGGAATAATTTTTTTGACTGATTTTATATTTCTTAAAATTACTTTCTTTTGGTATCTCATATTTGTAACCTCCCCAACTTCCACTTCCTCCTATTGCTAAATCTGCATATATTACTCCATCTACGCTTCCATTTCCATCTACGTCTGCATAATATCCTACATATGATGTACTTTCTGGAACACTTGGTTCCTCTGGTTCTGGTGGTGGTATTTCGCTATCTTCCGCCATTAGATTTGCAAATTCTTGCTCTAACTCTTTTAACTGTTCCTGCTCTGTTTTTGTTGAGTTTGCAGTCTGTTCCGCTGTCCACTTTGCTTTGTCTACTATACCTCCCTCTCCTAGTGCTACATTTATTGTTACTGCTGCTAGAATAATCATTATTACTACTGTTAGTATTAGCGCTAGTAGCGTTATTCCTTTCTCATCTTTTAGTTTTTGCATTCTTCTTCTAATTTCTCTTTCTTTTTTCATTTTCGTTATTTTTCCACTCTCCATTCTCATACTCTTTCCTATTTGCATTTGTTCATCATTCCTTTCCTTTTATTTTTGTTTTCCAATTTACATGTATCAAAACCCCCTTATTATCATATATTCTAGTTGGTTATAACATATAAAAATAAATATATTTTTTTTCATCTATCTTTCTCTATTTTGCCCTATTTTTCCAATTTTATTCATACTCAAACTTCTTTTGTTTTGCAATTGTTTTTACTTGCAGTTTATTTGTACAAAAGGCTCGGCTATCTACTAATAGCTTTCCGCAATTCTTATATAGCCGAGTTTTATATTATCAAGCTTTACACTTGAATTATTTACATTCATCTTTTTCTTTTCAATTAACTTATTTTTCGCATCAAAAGCAGAATAAGTTTTCCCTATCCTCTTGCTCTCTCTCCCCTTGTCTGGTGACGAACTTTTTTATTTACCCTTATTAGTTTATTTTACGGAATTTTATCGTTCTAGTTCTTCTGTAAAATTTCTATATAAATTTTTATATCTGCATAATTTTATTGCTTTGTCCAAAACTTCTTCTGTTCTAAGTCTTGTAGTATCAATTATGATGGCATCTACTGGTGGAATACAATTTGCTTGTATAAGTTTATTATCTATTTCATTAATTTGCTCAATTGTTTTTTGTAATGTATGCGTTGATTTCTTATTTTGTTCCATTCTTCTCTTTGCTCTAACTTCAATGTCAGCAATTAAAGCTAACTTTAAATCTGCATTTGGAAATAATAATCTACCCGTATCGCGCCCATCTATAATTATATCTTTATCTTCTGCATATTGTCTAATATAATCTCTTACCATCGATTGTAATAAATCGTTATTGGAAATTTTACTTGCTAAAATGGCATATTGCATATCCATGATTTCTTCTGTTACATCTTCTCCATTTACCACAACTAATTTACTCTTATTGTTTGGTAACTTAAGCTGCATATTTTCAAATATTTGACCGATTCTTTCTATGTCTTTAACATCTATTTCATCTTTTGTTAAACAATATGATAAACTTCTAAATACAATTCCTGTACTCATATATGTAAAGTCTAGTCTTTTTGCTAATGCTTTAGCAAGTGTAGTTTTTCCTGTTCCATTAAAACCGTCTATTGTTATCTTTTTTGACATAATTTATTTTGTACCTCACTTCTTAATTTTCTATTAAATTTTCCAGAATTAATCATTACTCCATCACCCTCATAAGCACAATCTCCATCTAAAAGATAATTGCTTACAAACACATTATTATTAACTGTCAGAAAATCCTTCAAATTTTCTCTCTTTATCCATATAGCTTTTTGTTTATTAAATTCATCCTCAGAAATTTTTTCTCTCTTTTTAGAGTTTAATGTTCCAAATATAACATATAAAATGGCATATCTATTTACTCCTTTATAAGCAGCATAAAAATGATTATGTAATTCAAAAATACTTTTTCTATTAATTGTAATATCAACATATCCTGTTTCTTCTTTAACTTCTCTGACCGCTGCTTCTTCTGGAGTCTCTCCTTCTTCTATTCCTCCAAGTACAAATGATTTACAATTTCTTTTTAAAGCATCAACACAAAGATAACTATTATCTTCTTTATTTTTTATAACAGCTATAACACTAGTCCTAAATTTAGTTTCGACATTTGGATTTAGACTTTCTTCTCCTGCACCTTTAAAATAAGGTGCAACAACTTGCTTATATGGTAAATTAAACTTTTTCGCTAATTCAAAATGTTCTTGAATATGAGTTGGTACTAGCATTATTGAGTTTTTTTCTAGTATGTTATTATCTAGTACAATTATTGGTAAGCTTTCATTTGTTAGCGGATGCTTAGCAAAAACATTTTCTAACTTTCCTAAATCACTTGAAATATCTATGTAATCATTCTTCATTCCTACTGCAATTGCAGTAACACCATATATTAGTTCTTCATTAGTTATTATTGATGGAATTGATTTTCCATTTGTCAATTCTATTTTAATTTTTTTCATTCTTCATTTTCTCCTTAAATATATTTAAATTAAAGAATCAGTCAAAAAAATATGGTCTTTTTCAAATTTAATATCTTTTTTATCATCTTTTATCTGATTATATATTTCCCAATCTTTCCATCTTAACTCTATTGAAGATTTTGGATTATAGCGAAATTTTACTATTGACTCATTTTTATTATCACTTAGTAATATCTCTGATGGAATTATTTCATTTCTAGATGAATAGTCATAAACTTCTTTGCCATCAGATATTGGCTTTTTATAAATAGTTTTATTTTTAAAATTAATTTCTTTTATAATATCTGAAAATAAAGAAAGTGGCTCAAATTTAACTCCTTCTTCCAATATTTTTATTTTAATCTTCGTTACTTCTGAAAAGCTTTCCATTCTGTTTTTCTCCCATCTACTTAATATTAATAATTATAAATTAGTAATATTTAAGTACATTATATAAAATTTTCATATTAATTTTAATTGTTTGTAATATATAAATCAAATTTGCATTATTTTCTTATAGCGAAACTTTTTTATGTAAAAGTTTCGTATTAGTTGATTTATTATAAAAAATATAGTAAAATATATAAAGATTTTGCTATATTTGGTAAATATTACAAAAAAGTATATTTTTAGGAAACAGGTGATATTTATTTATAAAATTGATAATCTGAATATTGGTGAAAAAATAAAACATTATAGGAAACTAGCAAATATGACTTTATCAGATGTTGGTAAATCCATTAATAAATCAAAAGCCACAATTTCTAAATATGAGAGTAATCAAATCATTCCTGATGCAATAACTTTATTAGAACTATGTAATTGCTTAAATATTTCTATAAATGATTTTCTACCAATTACAGAAGAAAAAAATATAAATTCTAACACATTATTTAATCCATTCGGAACTAATCAATTATTTATGTACTACTATACAGACAAAAAGCTTATGACATCCATCATTGACTTGTCAATTTCAAATGGTAGTTATATGTGTAAATTTTATAATGGTATAAAAAATACATCTAATTATCAAAAATGTTCATACTATTATGAAGGTACTTTTGAATCTAATAGGACTACAGCATATTTTACACTTCATAATTCTTCACACAAGAATAATATGCTCGAAAAGGTTCAAATTGTATTAAATATTCCTTGGTCAGACAATATAAAGGTATGTAAAGGTCTAATTTTAGGGCTAACTCCTAATTCCCTTCCAATAGCAAAAAAAGTCATATTATCTTCTTTTGAAATAAAAGATATTCATAAATATAATAAAGCTTTAACTTTTTCAAAAAAGGAAGTAAATGAAATATATAATGACGGAGCTTTAATTATAGAAAATAAAAATTATGATGAATTTTTCTTTGATTTTTAACTCAAAAAAGAAGCAATTTTTTAATTTTGCTTCTTTTTGTTCTCAAATTAGGTTTATCTCTATTATTTATTATAAGAAAGGCATTTCGCTTGGTTAGTCTCTGGAGCAACGGCGAAATACATGTCCTCGCTTTGCTCGGACTGCCTAAGGAAGCCTAACCTTGTTGTATAGGAAAAATCTTCAATTTTTCCTATACAATAAAAAAATTTTTAGACCTATATCAAATTTTCTGGATTCAATGGTTTCAATTCGTCCAGTACAAAAATGCCATCTTTTCTCACTAAGAGATCATCAAACCATATTTCCCCTCCACCATATTCTGGTGTTTGAATATTTACTATATCCCAATGAATACTTGAACGGTTACCATTATCACTTTCTTCTAAACTATCTCCTGGTGTAAAATGAAAACTGCCTTTTATTTTTTCGTCAAACAATGTATCTCCTATTGGCTTTTCTATATATGGATTTAGTCCTAAAGCAAATTCTCCAATATATCTGCTACCTTCGTCTGTGTCTAAAATTTCATTAAGTTCTTTCGTTTTATTTGATATAGCTTTAATTATTTTTCCGTCTTTAAATTCAAATCTAATATTGTTAAACAATACCCCATTATATCTTGTTTCTGTATTGTATGTTATATATCCATTTACACTATTTTTCACTGGTGCAGTCGCAACTTCTCCATCTGGTATATTGAATGTTCCCATATATTTTTCAGCTGGTATTCCATCTATACTAAATGTTAAATCTGTCCCTTCTCCTACTATATGAACAATTTTTGTTTTATTCATTAATTCTATTAAAGGATCCATTGCTTTTGACATTTTAGCATAATCTAGCGTACAAACATTAAAGTAAAAATCTTCAAAGTTTTCTGTATTCATATTGCTCATTTGTGCCATTGATGCATTTGGATATCTTAAAATGCACCATTTTGTTTGTTTTACTCTTTCTTCAAAGTGCACAGGCATAGTATAATATTTATTATACATTTCCATTTTTTCTGCCAAAACTCCATTTAACTCTGCTGTATTTGTACTTGCCCTAACTCCAATATATACATCCATATCTTTCATTCTTTGTAAATCATGTTTTGCATAAATTTGCAATTGTTCTTCCGTTCCATTTATAAGCATTTCTCTCAATATTTCATAATCTATTATATTAAAAAATGGAAGAGCACCTATATTTTCTGCTTGCCTTATTAATTCTTTTCCTAAAGGAATTGCATCCATTCCTATTATTTCTATTAATATTTTCTCACCTTTTTGTAGCTTAACAGAATGGCTTAATAAATTACTTGCTAATTTTTCTATTCTTATATCTCGCATTGTTTTCACCTCTTAAATGATATTATATATCATCTTTTATTCTTTCTTCAATACTTTTTAACATTATAATTGAAATATTCTCTATTAAAATTATGCTCTGCAGGATCAGGGCGTCTACACGACTCCCATCTAACTGCCTAAAAGCGTGGCTTTTAGCAGGGTGCATTTTTATTTTCAAGAGGACAAATGGGTGCCCCAACTTTCAAAAAAGAACAAGTATAGAATTTATAAATTTTATACTTGTTTTTTACTTATTTAATTTCCTCACTTAATTTGATTCCGTCATTAAGTCCTGCCAGATAATATTTTTTACATAAGTACCAATTTTCTCGATTGATAGCTTCTACATAATTGTCTAGTTTCACAGATATATCTGTTTCTATCTGTCTTAATTCTTTTGGTATTTTTTCTAATTCTGCATTCAAGTTATCACGTCTTTTACTTATATCTATATTATGCTTTTTAAAAAAGAATTTATCCTCATTTGTAAGACTTGCTAACTTTTCTTCTCTTGCTTTAAATATTATTTCTAGCATACTTTTCCTTTTCTTATTCAATAATATCACCTTCGCTTGGTGTGTGATATTAACTCTGTTTAAATTTTTATGCAAGTCTTTTCTTAAAGTTATTTATAATTAATTTTAGAGGTTTTATATTCTCATTTAAAAGTGTGGATTTTCTTTGCGTTATAACGACTCACAATCGCTTCTCTGCCTCTAAAATATAACTTGTGATATTCTACTTATTTGGTATAATTACTTAAAATACATTCAGGCAGATTTCATTTAAAAATTTTCAAAAGCTCATCAATTATCAGTTTATGAAAATTTTTAATGAAACTCTAGTGCAAGACAATTATATTTTTAATTCACGAGTACTTAAAACATTTTTTTACATTAGCCTTTACAAACAAAGCAGTTTAATATACAATAATGTAGATTTAGAAATAAATTAAATTTCATAAAACTTATATTTTTAAATATGGAAAGGTACATAAGCTATGCAGACATTTATTTCAAAAAGTGAACAAGATACAATAAACTTTGCCGAAAATTTTGCCAAAGAATTAAATCAAGGTGATATAATTGTTCTTTCTGGCGAACTTGGTTCTGGTAAAACCAAGTTTGTGCAAGGTGTTTTAAGACACTTCGGACTAGAAGAAGAGATTTCAAGCCCTACTTTTACAATAGTTAATGAATATTCTTCATCTAGTGCAAATATTTATCATTTTGATGTGTATAGATTAGAGAATTCGGATGAATTCTATGCAATGGGCGGCGATGAATATTTTGAAAAGGGCATCTGCTTAATTGAGTGGGGAGAAATGATTGAAGATATACTTCCTACTCCTTATACCAAAATTATTTTTAATAAGTCTGATAAACATGATGATTACAGAGAATTAAAAATTCAAATTATAGATGGTGATATAAAATGAAAATACTAGCAATCGATACTTCCTCAAAAAGGTGTAGCGTATGCATATCAGAGGATAGCAATATTTTAATTGATTTATTTAATGATGATGAAAAAACTCATTCGGTCAAACTTATGCCTATGGTTGATGAAGCTTTTTTAAAAACCAATTTAAGTTTAGATGATATTACACTATTAGTATGCTCAATTGGACCAGGCTCTTTTACTGGTGTACGCATTGGTATAGCAACCGTAAAGGCATTTTCTGATGCGAAAGATATTCCTGTAGTTGGTGTGAGTTCATTAGAAAGTTTAGCATATAATGTTAGAGAGCTTGCTGATGAAAACACTTTGGTTTGCTCTTTGATTGATGCAAAGCATAGTAATGTGTATTGTGGCTTATATAATTTTTCTAATGGCAATTGCAAGAAAATATTGTTTACTACAGGCAGTGTTGAAGAAATAATAAATGAGATTAATTCTCTTGCTAGCAATTACAATAGACTTATTTTCGTTGGAGATGGAAACTTGACATATGCTGATAAATTTAAAGAATTATTTAGTAAAAAAGCTATTTTTGCAAGTAAAAGAAATATAGACAATACAAAAGAAATAAATTTACCCGATCCCAACTTGCAAAATGGTGCTAGCTTGATTTTTGCAGGAATCAACAAGTATAAAAAAGGAGAATTTGGAAATTCTAATTCTATACATCCTGTTTATTTAAGAAAATCTCAAGCAGAAAGAGAATTAGAAAAAAATATCGAAATTTCTAAAATGACTAATGAAGATATACTTTCTATTTCTAAAAATTTCGAAACTGAATTTGATAATTTTTGGAATATAAATACATTAAAAGAAGACTTTGAAAAAGATAATTCTATATATTTTGTAGCGAAAATCAAAAATGAAATAGTTGGATTTGCTGGAATAAAAATTATTTGTGATGATGCTCAAATTATGAATATTGTTACAAAAGTTGACAAAAGACATCTTGGAATTGGAACAAAGCTATTAGATAAATTAATTTCACAAGCAAAAAATCAAGGTGCAAATTTAATAAGTTTGGAAGTTAATGCAAAAAATACTTATGCAATTAATTTATATGAAAAATTTAATTTTAAACAAATAGGTTTGCGAAAAAAGTATTATAATAATACAGATGATGCAATTTTAATGTCAATCAATGATTAAGTTTAAATTAGAAACACTAATATTAATAAAAAGAGATGTGTCCCTAATTCGTAAGGGGCAATAAAAAAATTAAGGAGGAGTACGAATGAAGAGAAAAAATGAATTAGGTGTTAAAGAGCTAAAATTCACTTGTGATTCTAATGTGTTTCACTTTAATACGACTGATGAGTTAGAACCAATTAGTACAGGTATTGGTCAGGAGCGCGGTATTAAGGCATTGGAATTTGGATTAAATATTGATATTAATGGATATAATGTTTATGTTGAGGGACCTTATGGCGTTGGCAAGACTGCTTATGTAAAAAATTATTTAAATACGATTTCTAAAAAGAAAAAAGTGCCTAACGATTGGTGTTACTTATATAATTTTGATAATCCAAATGAACCTGTCGCTGTTGCATTGCCTGCTGGTCAAGGCAAAGAATTTAGGGATACAATGAATTCTTTTATTAATGAGATTAAGGTCGATATTAAAAATACTTTTAACAACGAGGATTTTGAAAAAGAGAAAAATCTAATTAAGCAAGAATACGAGGCTAAGCGTAATTCTTTGATGGAAAAACTAAATCAAAAATCTGCTGAGTATGGATTTACTGTTAAGTCTGCGCAGAATGGTATTTACATGATGCCTATTCTTAATGGTAAAACAATTGCTGAGGAGGAGTTCAATAAGTTAGATGATGCTACTAAAAAAGAGTTTGAAGATAAATCTACAATTGTTCAACAGCATATTATGACTGCAATTGGCGAGATTAAATCTATTGAAAGAGAATCTGAAACCAAAATTCAAGAGTGGCAATCGAATGTAGCTCTTCTTACAATTAACGCTCATATCAACTTAATAAAAGCTAAATATAAGAGGAACAAAAAAATAAATAAATTTTTGGAATCTATAAAAAAAGATATTTTAAAGAATATTAATCTATTTACAGCTGACGAAAAGGTTATTGAGACTAAGTTGCAAGGTCCACAGGCTGCACACCCTGAGATATACAAGCCTTGGCTTAATTACAGAGTAAATTTGTTTATCGATAACAGTAGCTTAGAAGGAGCACCTGCTGTTGCAGATACAGATTATTCTTATCATAATATTTTTGGGAAGCTTGAATACGAAAACTACTACGGTGCTTTAAAGACTGACTTTACTATGTTAAAACCTGGTCTTCTCCATATTGCAAATGGCGGTTATTTGGTTTTCCAAGCAAATGACTTACTAACAAACAGCCTATGTTATGATACTCTAAAAAAAGTGCTTAGAAGTAAAAGCTTAGGTATAGAAAATGCTGCTGACCCACGTTCTTCTATGGTTATGGTTTCTTTGAAACCAGAGCCTATACCTCTTGACTTAAAAGTTATACTAATTGGAGATGAAAATATATATCAAACGTTGCTTGCAATGGATCCTGATTTTAGAAAATTATTTAAAATAAAGGTGGAATTTGCTGAAGAGGCAACTTTAAATGAACAAAACATGGTTGGTCTTGCAAGATTTGTAAAGGGATATTGCTCACACGAGGGCTTGCCTCCTCTTGATGCTGGTGCAATGGCTAGATTGATTGAGTATGCTTCTAAACTTGCAGATGATCAGCACAAGCTTTCTACTCGTTTTACTGATTTGTCTGTAATCGTTGGTGAGGCTGCTACATGGGCAAAAATGGCGAAATCTAAGGTTATTACTGAAGAGTTCATTACAAAAGCTCTAGCAGAAAAAATTGATAGAGTTAAAAAATATGATGAAAAATATATGGAAATGATAAGAGATAATGTACTTCTTATAGATACTACAGGTTCTAAAGTTGGACAGATTAATGGTCTTACAATAATGAATGTTGGAGATTATACTTTCGGCAAACCTGTTAAGATTACAGCAAGTACTTATACAGGTAAAAATGGCATTATAAATATTGAAAGGGAAGTCGAGCTTTCTGGCTCTTCTCACTCAAAGGGTATTTTAATACTAAGTGGATATTTAGGAGAGATGTTTGCACAAGATATGCCTCTTTCACTTACAGCCAGCATTTGCTTTGAACAGTTATACAGTGGCGTAGATGGAGATAGTGCATCAAGTACAGAACTTTACGCAATATTATCAAGTTTATCAAACATTCCAATAAATCAGTCAATAGCTGTTACTGGCTCAGTAAATCAAAAGGGCGAAATTCAACCTATAGGTGGAGTAAATGATAAAATAGAAGGTTTTTTCCAAGTTTGTAAGATGAGAGGTTTAGATGGAAATCATGGAGTTATTATCCCACAACAAAATGTTAGAAATTTGAACCTTTCAGAAGAAGTTATATCAGCTGTAAAAAGTGGCAAATTCCATATTTATGCAATTTCCACAATTGAGGAAGGTATAGAAATTTTAACAGGAGTTCCTGCTGGTAGCAAAGATGAAAACGGTAAATTCCCTGCTGGAACAATAAATTATTTGGTGTACAACAAATTGAAGAAATATGCAGAAGTTAGCAAAATGAAATAGGTTCTTGAATAATGGTGCTTTAAGTATTCTTGTCCTGCAATGGGAATTCCATTAAAAAATTTTCACAAATTGATGATTATCAATCTTGTGAAAATTTTTTAATTGGATTATTCTTGTGCAGACTTTAAGAGTCTATAATCATTATTCATGAGCCTTTCTTATTGTATAGGAAAAATCGACTTTTTAATTTATATTTCAGTACTTATAAGAATTTTTTCGGAGCAACAAGGGGTTAAGTTTCCTTGGACCCCGTGCGTATTTTGGAAGCAAAACGCTCATGTGGCGGAGCCACTTTTCTTATTTTACTTGCAAAATCTATGTTTCCCTATTGTAACAGTCATTGGTCTAGACCAAATCCATTTATTTGTTGCTGTACTAGGATTAAAATAATAAATTGCACCATTGCTTGGATCCCACCCATTCAATGCATCTTGAGCAGCTTTTTTTGCAGTGTCGTTAGGCGTTAAATTTATTTGCCCATCACTTACAACATCAAAAGCACCTTTCTGGTATATTACACCAGCTATAGAATTTGGAAATGAGCTATTTTTTACTCTATTTAAAACAACTGCTGCAACAGCAACTTGTCCTGTATATGGCTCTCCTCTTGCTTCTCCATACACCAGCCTACTCAGCAAATTTAAATCACTTGAATTTGTTGAAGAACTAGAATTACTGCTCGAATTATTGCCAGAAGATTTATATATTCCCATGGCTTGAAGTGTCTTTGTCCCAGCTATTCCATCCACTGTAAGTCCATTTTTTCTTTGAAACTTTTTTACTGATTCCATAGTCTGACTCCCGTAAATTCCATCCACATTGCCATTATAATATCCCCATCTTTTTAATTTAGTTTGAATTGTTCTTACTTCTTCCCCTCTTGAACCATATTTTGACAAAGCTTCAACATCATTGTTTCTGAAAAAAACATTGTATGATACAAAAAGAGAACTTACCATAAAAATTATTAAAATTGCCTTCAAATTCTTTTTTAATTTTATAGCCATTTTTTAACCTCCATTCAATCTACCTCATTTTGGTACTTTAATCATTCATAAAATTTTTTATCATACACAAAAGCACCAATATTGAATAAAATATTTTATATTTATTTTATCCAAAATTGGTGCTTTTATACACTTTATTAAAAAATACCTATAATATTTCCATCTTCATCTAAATCTATTTTTTCTACTGCTGGAACCCTTGGCAGTCCAGGCATTGTCATAATCTTTCCAGTAATTGCTACAACAAACTCTGCTCCAGATTTAAGCAATACTTCATCCACATGTATTTTAAATGGTTCATTACATTCTAGGTTTTTAGGGTCATCTGAAAGTGAATATTGAGTTTTTGCAATGCATATAGGATATTTTCCATAACCCATTTTTTCTATTTCTTCAATTTGCTTTTCTGCATTTTCAGAAAATTCCACTCCTTCTGCTCCATAAATCTTTATTGCAATACTATTAATTTTCTGCTTTATATTTTCTTCTAATTCATATGCAAAATTTAGTTTACTTTTCTTTTCTGTTAATTTTATAATCTTTTCAGCAAGGTCGGTAGCTCCTGCTCCACCTTTTCCCCAGCTTTCCACTAGGCTAAGCTCTATTCCCTGCTCGTTTAATTTATATTGCAAAAATTTTATTTCTTTTTCAGTATCATGATTAAATTTATTTATTGCAACAATCACATTTAAGCCAAAAACGTTTTTCAAATTATTTACATGTTTCAATAGATTGCTAAAGCCCTTTTCCAATGCATCAATACTCTCATTTGTAATCTCCTCTTTTGGCATTCCTCCATGATATTTTAGTGCTTTTATCGTAGCAACACACACAACTACATCTGGCATAATATTTGCATTTCTGCATTTGATGTCCAAAAACTTCTCTGCTCCTAAATCTGCTCCAAATCCTGCTTCTGTAACAACATAATCTCCTAATTTCATGGCTAATTTTGTAGCGATTACACTATTACATCCATGTGCTATATTTGCAAAAGGTCCACCATGTACTAAAGCAGGTGTATGCTCTAATGACTGTACCAAATTAGGCTCAATCGCATCTTTCAAAAGCACTGTAAGCGCACCTTCTGCTTTTAAATCTCTTGCTGTAATCGGTTCACCCTTTTTATTATATCCAACAATAATATTCCCTATTCTTCTTTTTAAATCTTCAAGGTCAGAAGCTAAGCAAAAAATTGCCATAATCTCAGATGCAACTGAAATATCAAAACCATCTTCTCTAGGTACAATATTTTTTTCTCCAGATAAACCCGTATTTACTTTTCTAAGCTGTCTATCATTTAAGTCCACGCATCTCTTCCAAGTAACTCTGTCAAACCCAAGCTCGTTTCCAAAATATATGTGATTATCAATCATTGCTGAAAGCAAATTATTTGCTGACGTTATTGCATGTATATCTCCATTAAAATGCAAATTAATATCCTCCATTGGAGCAATTTGCGAAAATCCCCCACCTGTTGCTCCTCCCTTGATTCCAAACACTGGCCCTAAAGAAGGTTCTCTTAATGCAAGTATAGCTTTTTTTCCTACTTTTTGCAATCCATCTGCTAATCCTATAGCCATTGTAGTTTTGCCCTCACCTAAAGGTGTAGGATTGATTGCAGTAACTAAAATAAGCTTGCCCGTTTTTTTTGCTTTCAATCTATCTAAAATCTCTAGAGAAACCTTAGCCTTGTACTTTCCATAAGTCACAAGTTCCTCTTCACAAATTCCTATTTTTTCTGCTATCACATTAATTTTTTCAAGTTCAGTACTTCTTGCAATCTCTACATCTTCCATTCCTTACACCTCTTTTTCTTATTTTCACTACTTTAATATTTGGAGAGCAATGTATAACCTCTTACTACCTGTTAGCACAGAATTAAATTTGGGCTAGGTGCACAAGTTAGAAATGTATGAGGCGTACTTTGTGTACGTTGAATACATTTCTAATGAAGTACAACAACGCCAAAATTGTAATTCTGTGCTAACCCATCACTAAACCTACAATTAACCCAATAAGAGCACCTACAAAAACCTGTGTAGGTGTATGTCCCAATACTTCTTGTAGCTTTTCTGTAACTTCTACATTAGATAAACCTGGAGTCTGTACTATTTTATTTAATAATTTAGCCTGCTTTCCTGCTGCCCTTCTTACTCCTGCTGCATCATACATTACTACAAATGCAAATACAATTGAAAGTCCAAATATTGCAGAATCTATACCATAATTTTTTCCTATCATTGTACATAAAGCAACAACTACAGCAGAATGAGAGCTTGGCATTCCACCAGCTCCTAATATTCTTTTAAAATTAAATTGTTTCGTTACTACTAAATCATATATCAATTTAAATAATTGAATAAAAAACCATGTTGCAAATGGCACTATTATATATTTGTATTCTGAAATTATCCCCATCATTTTCATTATTCCTCATTCTGAACAAAATTTTCTTCTGCTAATTTACCATTTTCACCTTTAATTAGCATAGTTATCTTCTTTTCTGCCTTTTCTAGCATTTCATTACATTCTTTAGATATTTTCATTCCCTCTTCAAACTTGGTTACTGAAGTATCTAAGTCCAAATCGCCTTTTTCTAGCTCTACAGCTATCTCTTCCAATCTTTTCATCTTATCTTCAAAACTTACCTCATTATTTTCCATTTTTAAACACATTCCTTTCCTAAGGCTCAAATCTATCTGCCCTTCCTCACTTATGCATTTTATTTTTTAAAGCTCACTAAACAGTGTATCCGCCGCAAACTTGTTGTTGCCAATATATCCCGTATAACTTATCTTTCTGAGCTAACTTCTCCAGTACTTAAATTTACATATAAAAATATATTTGCTCCTCCATTGGCGTTTCCTACTGTTATTATATATCTTCCGTCCTTATATATATCATTGTAATTAAAATATACCCCTTCTGTACTTCCATATTCATGCTCATAATATTCTTTCGCTAACTCCACTGCTTGTTCTTCTCTACTTGCAGAAGTTCCAGATATAACTTCAGATTCGCTTTTGCTTACACTACTCGAATTATTCTCCTTTTTCTCTGTAGTTGTAGGTTCTTGTGGCTCAATCTTTTCTGGTTCATAAACAATATTATTTGGCTCATCTTTAACAATATTAGCTATTGTTTTATTTTCTTCCATATCTTCATTTGGCAATTCATTCACAGGTTCTAAACTGGTTGGTTCAGGTCGTGCATATTCATTTAATAACCATATTACTCCTATTACAAGTATAATTATAATTATAACTCCTATTATTCTTTTAGCTTTTTTACTCATATGTATTCCTCCTTTTTTCATATCCTCTATACTCATGTGCATACTATATTATTTTTGCTTTTGCCCTACCATCAATTAATCTAATATCAACTTCAGCATCTTTTTTTAAATCTTTAATTGTTCTAATTGCTCTACCATTTTCTTCTACTATTGAATATCCTCTAGTCAGAGTCTTTAACGGACTTAGTGCATCTAATTTAGATATTTGTTTTACCATATTTGTCTTATTTTTATTGTATATATTTAAAATACTATTCTCCATAGATTTTATTTTCATATCTATCAACATATATTTCTCATTTATTCTCTGTGTTGGTTCTTTAAAAACTCTACTATTCATGCATTTTTCGTATCTAAGTCTCATGAATTCTACTTTTTTCTTTAAAGCCTGTTTATATCTGTTATTATATGTTTGTAACTTTAGACTTAATTCAGCAATATTTGGTACTGCTAGCTCAGCAGCAGCTGAAGGCGTTGGTGCCCTTAAATCTGCCACAAAATCTGCAATAGTAAAATCTGTTTCATGTCCTACTGCTGAAATTATTGGAAGTTCAGAATCATATATTGCTCTCGCAACTATCTCTTCATTAAATGGCCAAAGGTCTTCCAAAGAACCTCCCCCTCTTGCAACTATAATTACATCTGCCAACTTTTGCTCATTCATAATTTTTATTGCATCAACAATTTTTTCAGCAGCACCTTCTCCTTGAACTGGCACTGGTAAAAGCTTAATATATACATTTGGATTTCTTCTAGTAGAAACATTTATTATGTCTCTTATTACCGCTCCTGTATTTGACGTAAGAACACCTATACATTTTGGAAACATCGGAATCTTTTTTTTATGCTCCTGTGCAAATAAGCCTTCACTTTCCAATTTTGCTTTCAATTCTTCATAGGCTTTATATAAACTTCCCATTCCATCTTCTTGCATTGCCTTACCATAAATCTGATAGACTCCATCTCTTTCAAATACAGAGACAGAACCCAATAACATTACTTTCATTCCATCTTTTGGCTCAAACTTTAGCCTTTCAGCAAAACTTTTAAACATTATGCATTTTATCAAAGAATTCTCGTCTTTTAAAGTAAAATACAGGTGTCCTGTATAATGATGTTTATAGTTTGAAATCTCTCCTTTTACCAAAACATTACTAAGTACCTCATCGTCTGCTATCTTGTTTTTTATATATCTGTTTAAGTCTGTTACACTAATCGGATTGTATGTCATTAGTATCTCCCTCATCTAATTTGTTCTTTTTGACAATACTAGCTAAAACTCCATTTATAAATGCTGGAGACTTGGTATCGCCAAATAATTTAGCAAGCTCCACTGCTTCATTAATTACAACTTTATATGGAGTTTTCAAAAACAACATCTCGAAAATAGCCAATTCCAAGATAGCTATGTTCACTTTTGAGATTCGTTCATATGACCATTTTTCAGACAAACACCCTTCAATCTGTTTCTTTATTTGTTTGGCATGTCTTTTTGTTCCATATACAACATCTTTGATATATTTAGTGGTAGCCCTACCATGTAATTCTTTTTCTTCAAAAAACATTTCTATATTATCTTTATAGTCCTCATATTTACAATTCTGTGTTTCTAGACTATATATTATTTCAAATGCTATTTTTCTTATTTCTGATTTATTCATTTTGCAAATTGCTCTCCTTGTATTATAATTTGTCTATAAAATCCTTCAATTTATCTTTTACATTGTCTTTATTGTGTTGGAAATAATGCCCTGCATATCCACAGACAACAATTAAAATTATTGCAATTATTAGTAAATAAAATTTTGTTAGTAGTAATACAATAGCCACAATAATACCAATAATCATTCCGCCATATTCAGACATGAATTTTTTAAAATCGTTCATAGATTACCATCTTCCTTTCCTCTTTGCCAAAATTGCAATTATTTTTCACCCCTATGCTTCTAGAGTACTATCTTTTGTAGGCTCTATGTTTTTTACTTTAATATTTACTTCTTTAACTTCTAAATCTGATGATTGCTTTATTGTCTCTTTTATTTTAGTTTGAAGATTTGATGATAACTCCTTTATAACTGCATTTTCTTTTACAGTCAAATTAACAAACACTCTCAAATTATTTTCGTTATCTAATTCTATACTCGTAGTTACATCCTCTGCACTGTCAAAGCCCTTAACAACTCCTTTGACTAGGTTCTCAATGGTTTCTTTTGTTATCAAAAGTTTACCATTAGAATTTTCTAACAATATACCATTCCTATATTCCTCTTTTTCTTTTGAACTTGAATCAAAGAAAATGCATTTAATTGCTAATAAAATAAATATTATTGCAAATGCTAAAATTATTTTTGATGTTATTGGGTCTGTTGTTAAAACTGTAGCTATATCGCTAAAAGCATTGATACTCAACCATCCAAATATTACAAGGCATGTAAATACTGATAGAATAAGAATTAAACTAGAAAAAAGTACTAATGTTATTTTTTCGATTGTTTTCATGATAAAAACTTCCTTTCTTTATTGTTTTTTGTATTAGAGCAATGAAAGGCACTTAGGTCTTGGAACTTTTAAGTGCCTTCTACTAATTATTCTGATTTATTTGTATCTTCAGTTTTTAATTCTTCAACATTATTTGCATCTGTATTAACTCCTTGTACATGTACATTTACATCCACAACTTTTAAACCCGTCATTCCTTCAACTGCTTTCTTTACTCTATTTTGTATTTCAAAAGCTACATCTGGTATTCTAACACCATATTCTACAATAATATTAACATCAATTCTTGTTTCCTTCTCTCCAGCTTCTACTTTAATTCCTTTTGCAAAATTCTTTTTTCCGCTAAATACCTCAGAAATTCCGCCTGCAAAACCTCCTGCCATAGCTGCTACTCCTGGAACCTCTGATGCTGCTGCCCCAGCTATAACTGCAATAACATCATCTGCTATTTTAATGTTTGAATTTTCTAATGCAACTTCTTCCTTTTCCCCTTCATTTACTACATTATTTACTTCCATTTCTGTATTTTCATCCATACTAATACCTCCTATAAAATATATTTTCTAAAATCAGCTTGCCTTTTTTTGATATTATTAGTATATCAATAATTTGTATTTTTTACAACAATTTTAAGAAATTTTTAATGTTTTTTGTTACAGTATAATAGTTATTGCACATTTGAACTCCCGTTGCAAGACAATTATTTTTTTTAAACCATTATCCTGTAGTTTTTTACTCATGCCCAACTTCTAAGTCTTTCATACTCAAATTAATTCTTCCCTGATTATCTATATCAATAACTTTAACAGTAATTTCATCCCCAACAGCTAGCACATCCTCTATATTCTCTATTCTTTTGCTTGATATTTTAGAAATATGGAGTAAACCTTCTTTTCCGCCTCCTAAGTCTACAAAAGCACCAAATGACATTATTTTTGTAATAACACCGTCATAAATTCCGCCAGGTTCAATTTCTCTTGTAATATCTTCTATCATTTTAATTGCCTTTGCTCCACTCTCTGGATTATTAGAATATACACATACTCTGCCATCTTCCTCAATATCAATTTTTACACCAGTTTCATCAATTATTTTGTTAATTGTCTTTCCTCCAGTTCCAATAACATCTTTAATCTTATCAACATCAATGTTTATCATATTTATTCTAGGTGCATATTTTGAAATGTCTGCTCTTGGTTTGTCTATTACTGGAAGCATTACTTCGTCTAAAATATAATCTCTCGCTACTTTTGTTCTTTCAAAAGCTTGCTCAATAATTTCATATGTCAAACCATCAATTTTAATATCCACTTGAATTGCAGTAATTCCATCCTTCGTTCCACCTACTTTAAAGTCCATATCTCCAAAGAAATCTTCTATCCCTTGGATATCTGTTAACATTATAAACTCATCTGGATTATCCTTATCAGTAATTAAGCCAGTTGAAATCCCTGCAACAGGTTTCTTTATAGGAACTCCAGCATCCATAAGTGCCAAAGTGCTACCACAAATACTAGCCTGTGAAGTTGAACCATTTGAAGAAAGTACCTCAGACACAACCCTTATTGCATATGGAAACTCGCTTTCTGAAGGAATTACTGGAACCAATGCCTTCTCTGCCAAAGCGCCATGCCCTATTTCTCTTCTGCCAGGTCCTCTTGAAGGTCTTGCTTCTCCTACTGAATATGATGGAAAATTATATTGATGCATATATCTTTTTGAATCCTCCTCATCAATTCCATCTAACATTTGTTCCTCACTCATCATTCCAAGAGTTACTATAGACATTACTTGTGTCTGTCCTCTTGTAAAAATTGCACTGCCATGAGTTCTAGGAAGTACCCCAACTTCACATGAAAGTGGTCTAATCTCATCTATCTTTCTTCCATCTGGACGTTTGTGCTCTTTTAAAATAAGCTCTCTTACACATGCTTTCTCTAGGTCGTGAATACTATCTGCAATCTCCATTTTTCTTTCTTCTAAAGCTTCCTCACCATATTTTTCTGCTACATATGTATTGATGTCTTCAGTAATTTTGTCAATATTCTCATCCCTAACTTGCTTATCTGTGGCTTGTACATCTTTATACATTCTATCTTTGAAATTTGAAACAATATCATCATAAAAATCTTTGGCTACTGCAAAAGACTTGTACTCAAATTTCGGCTTTCCAATTTCTGCTTGAATATCAGAAATAAACCTGCAAATATTTTTAATTTCCTCATGAGCCTTTTTAATTGCATTTAACATAATCTCATTTGGTATCTCATCAGCCCCAGCCTCAATCATTGTAATCTTCTCAAGAGTTCCAGCAACTGTTGCTGTTAACTTGCTCTTTTCTTTTTGCTGGGTAGTTGGATTAATAACAATCTTGCCATCAACCCAGCCAACTGCTACCGCTGCTGTTGGACCATTAAAAGGTATGTCCGAAATTGCCAAAGCACACGCTGCACCAAGCATTGCACAAACCTCTGGACTGTTGTCCTGCTCCACTGATAACACAGTTGCCGTAACACAAACATCGTTTCTAAAATCTTTTGGAAATAAAGGACGAAGTGGTCTATCAATAGCTCTTGATGTAAGAATTGCCTTATCCGCTGGTTTTCCCTCTCTTTTTGTATATCCTCCTGGTATTTTTCCTACAGCATATAACTTTTCCTCATAATCTACTGAAAGTGGGAAAAAATCTATTCCTTCCTTAGGTTCTTTGGCCGCTGTGACATTTACCATAACCACGGTATCTCCATATTTTACAACAACACTTCCATTAGCCAAACCTGCAATTTTACCTGTCTCGAATACTAACTTTCTTCCTGCTAATTCTGTACTATAACTTTTAAACATAATTTTTTGTGTATAACTCTTGTTATACTACTCCTTTCCATATTTATTTGCTAATATTGAGGCTGACCTTATGCTTTCTTTATTTAATCTGCTTACTTTGTCAGTCGTTTCAGGTTCTAGCACACCTTTTTATTAATAGCACAAAATTAGTTGTAACCTCTATATTAGGTTCTTTTTTATAATACATTGATTCTTCAAGTCTCGATTATCACTTTAAAACCCAATATACAAGCTACTCACTAATTTTTTGTGCTAGTAATAGCTTACAGTAATTTTTATACAAAATGTTTCTTCTATATCTCGGCATATTAATTCTAAATATTCAAACTTGCCACCAAACCAGCCACATAACATTCTCTTATAAACATTTTTGTATGTTAAATAGTTAACTCTCTGCAAATGGACGTTTAAGCATAAATCTGCCCAAACGTCCAATGTAGACAATTATTTTCTTAAACCTAATTTTTTAACTATTTCTCTGTACCTTTGAACATCTTTTCTTGATAAATAGTTTAATAAGCTTCTTCTTGAACCAACCATTTTTAAAAGACCTCTTCTTGAATGGTTATCTTTTTTATGAACTTTTAAATGCTCTGTTAGCTCATTAATTCTTTCTGTTAAAAGAGCGATTTGAACCTCTGGAGAACCAGTATCTTTCTCATCTCTTCTATATGTCTTAATGATTTCTTGTTTTCTTTCTGCTGTCATAGTTACACCTCCTAAATTTTTTATTTGCCTTAAACCGAGTTATAGTGGTGTGATAACCTAAAACTAAGTATAAGGTATTAACATAGAGTATTTTACCATAGTTTTACAATAAATGCAAGTGTTTTTTGAAAGGTAGGTGCATTTTGCGAAGTCTCATGCAATTAGAAAGTTGTACCAAGACGGACGTAGAGACCGCCGTTTACTTTGACTCCAGCCACCCTGCTGCTCTCAAAATCAAGGTCCCATGCACGGTTAACACCGTGCTGTGATGATGTCCAATAATCGTATGATAACCCTTTACTTGCATAATCGCTTCTGTTATCCAGCTTATCACCAAATGCTGACCACTCCTCTCTTGACGGTACATACCATGCTGGACTTTCATTTATCTTACTCTGTACTGCACTTAATCCCCACACGTCTGGGCTACTATCCCAATTTTGCCCCCCGTATTCAAAATTATTCCATTTTGCTATCATATTCTTTGTATTCTGTTTTCCACTTCCGAAACTTGTTGATGTTGCACTTTCCCAATCTACCATTCCACTACCATCATATGCTGCACTATACCAACAATATCTTGTTCCATTCTGCTTTCCATCTATATCATCCAATGCCATTACGTAGAATCTCTCATTTCCACTTGAGTTTGCTACTGTTAATACATCTTTTGTTCCGAAATCATCTGAATGTCCAGTTTTACTTACTTTATACTTCTTAAAATCGCTTACTTTTGGTATTGTATATTCTCCACCAATGCCGCCTTCCCATTCTCCGCTTTTTCCTCCATCTGTTGCCAAATCTACATATATTACTCCATCTACTGTTCCGTTTCCATCTACGTCTGCATAATATCCTACATATGATGTACTTTCTGGTAAGCTTTCTTCTTCTGTATTTGCTGTTATAGTAGCTGTTCCTACATTTCCAGCCTTATCATATGCCTCTACCTTTATTGTGTAACTTGTTCCTGCACTTAAGCCCATTATTGTATAACTTGTCTGTGTTCCTGTGTATTTTAACTCATTATTTACATAGTATTTGTACGTATTCGTGTCTGCTAATCCACTCTCTCCATCACTTGATGCTGTTACCTTTACTTCTATACTATTTTCTGTTATTGCTCCTGTTCCTATACTTACTGTTGGTG
>JAHZIB010000010.1 GCA_019419955.1 Clostridiales bacterium
GAACAAGTTTTCTCTATTCTCTTGCTCTCTCTCTCTCTCTCTCTTACAGCCATGCTGGTTCTATTGATTTCGTTTTTTCTCATTTTGTATCTCTTTTCCATCTTTTATCACATTCCTTTCTTGAGGCACAAATTGGTTGGAAAAGAATTAAATTTTGAGCAGTCAAAACGAGTTTAAAATTTATGAGGCGTACTCTGTGTACGTTGATTAAATTTTAAATGAAGTTTGACAACGTCAAAATTGTAATTATTTTTCAACCTTTATCTCTTTGTTCATGCTAATTTTATACTATTTTTATTTTTTTGACAAGTACTTTTTTTATTTTTCTCAACTCAAAGTTACAGGATAATATTTTTTATAGAAAGCATGTCATAGGGCGAAAGTTCTAGATAAAATCGTCTCGCTTTGTCCCAATAGAGCTTCCTGTTCTTCTCGCCAATTTTATCTAGAACATCCTTGCACGGACTTGAAGTTTAATATAAACCATTATCTTGTAACATTTCGGAAAAAAAGTTTATCACAACTATTGACTTTTAAGTTGTTTTTTGCTATTATAATAATTGTTCTGTGAATGAAATGCGGGAATAGCTCAGTTGATAGAGCGCTGCCTTGCCAAGGCAGAGGTCGCGGGTTTGAGCCCCGTTTCCCGCTCCATTTTTTATTAAATAGGAAATTATAATAAAAATTTCCTGAACGACAAGCTGAATTTTTTTGGCTGTTTAAACAAAACTTAGGCATGTATTTATCCGTTGTTTCAGTAAATGCCCTTTATTACATAAGAGTTTCAAAATTTTGCTATAAAATAGTACTATTTTCAATCCACGTGCATATATATATTGTGTAAAGACATTTATTAAATTTAATTTGGTGCCATAGCCAAGTGGTAAGGCATGAGTCTGCAAAACTCTGATCCCCGGTTCAAATCCGGGTGGCACCTCCAATTTGAATAAGTTTATACAGTTATTAGAAAATGATATCAAATATCACAGAAAAAAGACTGGTTCAAAGTCAATAGTTGGGGTAGAACATGATAAAAGTGTTCTGCACCAGCTTTTTAAATGGGATTAAATAAGACGCATAAAAATCAGCAAAAATATGACTTTTTAGGCATCTCAAATAAACCAATTGCTTAAATTGGTAATATATGGCAACTATGTGTATATAGTATATATTTCACATTGACATAAGCATAATTCTCGCTTTAAAGTTTGTAAAATTCTACCTTAGCCATAATTTCAAGCATCTGTATAAGATAGTCCATCATCCCCTTTTTAGCAATCTTCTCTTTATTACATATATTTAAAACATCTATGGTTTTTCTATTTACCAAGACTTTCATATTTCCTATAATTTGATTTTCATCTACAGGTGCCTCTAAATAAAAAATACTACTAAACTCTACTTCCACCTTATCTTTCTCATTCTTCATTACAGCCATTCTATCAAATTTCATGTCTTCTAAATACAATTTAACGTATTCTTTCAAGCCTTTGTTCACATATATTCTACCCTCATTTATATTAATCCACTGCTCAAATTTTTCTTCTACTATATCCTTTATATTTATAACCTCAAAATTTCTATTTGCATATTCAATCAATTTAATTGTATCAGAAGTTCTAATTTTAGTCGTATTCGCTCCAATAACCACAGTAATAATATCTAACTCTCCTCTTTTACAAGCTCCCACCAAACATCTTCCTGCTCCATTTGTAAAACCTGTTTTTACACCATATACACCAGATATACTTCCTAGTAATTGATTAGTATTATTAATAGACTTAGGGTATCCATTTATATTAATTGTTGTGAGTTTAGTAGAAACTATTTCTCTAAACCTATCTATTTTTAAAGCATAATCTGCCATTTTAGCAAGCTCATATGCAGTTGTATAATGTCCCTCATTATCTAGCCCATGGGGCACAACAAAATGCGAATTAGTAAGTCCCATCTGCTTTGCTTTCTCATTCATCATATTTGCAAAACCTTCTACACTTCCTCCAACGTGTATAGCAAGTGCCACTGCTGCATCATTGCCAGAACGTAACATTAAGCCATAAAGTAAATCATTCACAGTTATCTTATCATTCTTTTTTAAGCCCAATCTTGAGCCCCCTATTCCGGCAGCCTTTGAATTTATTGTTACTGTCTCTGTCAAATCTGCATTCTCTAAGACAATAATAGCTGTCATAATCTTCGTCGTAGATGCCATCGGTGTTTGCTTGTTTCCATTTTTCTCATAAATAATTTCTCCTGAGGCCCTATCATAAATCAATGCTATTCTGGAATTAATTTCCATTTCCTCCGCATCAGCACTGGTTGCAACAGCCTCTTTCTCTATCCCCTTTGTATCTACCTTTTCATCTTCTACATTTTCTTGTACAGAATTTTCATTTAATCTACCAACCTCTAATTTACTCGCATATGCTTTGTTCATTTGCGTAAAACACACCACCAAAGTCAAAAAGACTGTAAACAAAGCAAACTTAATTCCAAATTTTCTCATACAAAATCACCTTCTAAATTATATTGCTATAAAGTAACTTTTATTCTTTCCTACGAAATAGGAACACTTCTCTTTTCGCAATTCCTTGCAAATTTAGAAATGTCCCTATTTCGTAATTTATTCTTACAGTCCTCTTGTTGGTTCTCCATATTCTTCAGCATATTCATCATGAATATTATCTATAATTTCATCAGGTGTTTTTCCAGTACCTTCATTATATCTCTTTGTAAAATCCTCTGGCGAAACATGGTCTTTTTCCGCCTCTCTTCTAAGAGTTGTCTTTGTTCCATTCTCTAAAACAATTATATCATCTGGAGTAAGCATATCATTTGATGCAGTATCATCAATATTTTGCATTCTTGTTTCTCCATCTCTGTCTATTTCTGGTTTGGCTCTGTCAATTTCATCTTCCATATTAGTATTTTTGCTCTTATCCATAAACTCCCTCACTCCATTTGTAGTAGCCCTCATATTCCTTGTTTCAATTGGTGCAGAAACATATCTAGTTTTCTTATCCTCGCTAAGTTCAGCCCTAACATAATCGACCTCTATGGTTCCATATTGTCCCACTTTAACTGAAAGTAACTCCTCTTGCCCATTCATTGAATTTCTACCATTAATTCTTACCATCCCTGCAACTTGTTCCTCTTCTACAACGCTTCCATCTCTACTATTTATTGATGTTACAGTTTGACCAGTTGTTGTCCCCTGAGTATTTTCTAAGCTATCAATATTTTGAATTTGTCCATTCTTATCAATTCCTACAAATGAGAACTTGCCACTTTGGCCTTTTCCAGCATCAGAATATACCACTCCAACCTTCACAATACCCTTTTGTTTGATTTCAGGTATCATGTCAGCTAAGGTCTCTGTTTGAGTAACCTTAACGCTTGGGTCTAACTCCTGTTTATTAGTCATTCTTTCAAATTCTATATTCTGATCTGTTTGAAGTTCTGAATATGAATTAATATTTTTACTACCAATAATTTTGGAAATTTTTTCCAAATCCCTCTTATTTTCTTCGATTGTTAATTCCTCTTTATTTAACTCCAAATCATCTTTGCTCAATTCTTTTGGTAGTTCAAATTCAGCATTTTCTAATTTCAATGTTTCAAAATACTTTTCATCTATCTCCTTCAAGCTCTCTATATATGATGGCTCAAACTGAACCTTCCCTGTCTCATCTACTAAAGCTATTAAGTTTGAATCTTCATCATATATTTCATAAACTATTCTTTCTCTTTGATCATCTCGCTCTTGTTTTTTAGTTTCTTCTCCTTTATCTTTTAGCTTTATAATATATGCATCCTCTATGCCAAGAGTTGTATTGTTAAATTTAAACTCATGGTAATAACCTATATTGTCAATTTCTTGTTCACTTTCTTTTAACCTTTCTCCTATGACATTTTTTATTTTTAGCATGTTATCAATTATTTGTTGTCTTTTTTTATCCTTCATTTTGACCTCCATTCAAGCGATTTTATGCTCTAACAAAAATTTTATTTAATAACCTATTAAATTTGTGAGAATGTTAGAGGTTAAAATCCCATTATCTCAAAATTGTTAGAATCCTTAGATAGCGATTATATATGTTAGTGTAAAAAACTTGTTTTTTTTTTTGCTATTATTTCATTAATATTATATCATTTATTTTGTAAAATTTCATTATAAATATAAAAATAATGGAAGTAGATTCAATATGTAACCTTCAATTATTAAATTTCTATCGCAAGCAAATCTGCTAAAATATTTGAAATTAAACAATATTTTTTTACTTACTTGCGATAATATACAATTATAATTAACGTACTAATATAAATTTGAAACCATATAACAAACGACTCGAGATAATTCGGCTTACTTTTGATTCTCTCTATCTTCTTCCATTTTTTTCCAACAAATATCTGCCTGAGTTTCAATGCTATTAACAGTGCTTTTTAAAGAGCTATTAATGTCTTAGCAATTCTATAACTTTTATTCGTTAAACATTGAATGACATTACAAAATTTGTTCCATCTGTCAATTTTACAATAAAGTCTTTAGTAATTGCTTGACTAGATGCATTGTTTTTGTCTTTTATTGTTACTGTGTATATATGAAGGTCGCCACTGTTTTGGTATCCTGTAACTTGTATATCATTTTGCTCATATAAGTTTTTGTTCCAGTAATCTTCAAAATCCTCCAAAGTTTTGAAATTATTTTGCTTAAATGTCTCGTCTAATTTGCTATATATAAAATTATAGTTTCTTTTATTCATTGCTTCTGTCACTTTATTTATATTAAGTAATCCTTTGTCTGCATCACTTGAGCTATTATATGTTTCTGTAAACTGTGGTATATCTACTGTATATGTATCTAACATTACTGAATAGTTCATCACATCTTTCTCATTAAATATATAATAGTTTCCATATTGATCTATACAAACATATTGTGTATATCCATCAAAATTGTTTGATTGATATTGATGTAATGTAATAGTTAAAATAGTATTTCTATTTTTATTTATATATTTTATAAAGCCTTCTAAATCTGTAAATCTTTTCTCCCTATATTCCTCATCTAATCTACTAAATGCTGCTTCTGGTTTACTTAACATCATTTTCTTAAATGTATCTAAATAGTCGTTACTTACATATTGCTCGTTAGCGGTTATATAATCAACTGTATTATCTGCATTCTGTTTAATCGGTTGCAATTCTTCAGTTCCTAAATCTACATTTTGTATATTATCTACTTCTGCAATAGGTTCTATAGAAAATGTATTATTATTTAAATCTAGATTTACAATTAGATAAATTTTTTGTAGTATATTATATTGCAAATCTGTAATATATCCACTTATTGCATATTTATATAAGTTCTCGCTTCCCCTATATTTTACTTCAAGTGGTACAAAGAGTGCTTTGCTGTCAATCTTTTTAATGAATTTATCAATATTGTCTTTTGTAATATTATTATTTTGAATATATGAAGTACTTAGTAGATTATATATTTTGTCATTTTCGTCATATAGCTTTGTCATTTCATTATTGTCATTATATCCATAGTAGATAGAGTTTCTTGTATTTATTATATCTAAATATGAATATACACTCTGTTTAACTATATAAAACTTTTCCCTTGCCTCTACTTTAGACATTTTTTCTTCTTCAATTTGGTCTGTCATCTCAATTATGTTTTGTTCTTTAGAATCTATTTGAGTTCCTTGTTCTTGTTGGTTCGTTAAAACAATTGCAAATACTATAAGAACAATCACAAGTATAACAGCAAATATAATTATTAATTTTTTTAAAAGACTTTTATCCATGTATATTCTCATTCCTTCCTATCTTTATATGTTATAAGTTAATTGATATATTCAATTAAAGTTTGCATAGGGAGATGCCAATTAAAAATTTCACAAATTTTATAAACATCATTTTAAGAAAATTTTTAATGGAACTTACGTTGCAAGACAAGTATATTTTAAAATCATTATCCTGTAACCTTTATTTCGCAAACCTGCAAAATGTATATTTCATAAATTCTTCCTATTACATTACATATAATTCTAACTTACGTAATAGAATATTCCATTCTATCACGTAAGTATTATATTATCCTACAATTCTAACAATATATGCATTTCTTTGTTGGAAATATGATATAGTTCTTGTTCTTCCGTTAAAGCCTCCACTGCTGTTTAATACCTCTGGCACACCTTTTACTTGCACATTATTGCCAGAAACATTATATGCTATGACAACATGATAGTCAGACCTATATTGTATTATATCTCCTGGTTGTACTTGATTCATATCATATATTAACTCGACTTGTATTCCTACACTGTTAAAATCTTTCTTTGACAATGCTGGGTTTGTACGAGCCCATATTTTTTCTCCTCCAGCGCATTGAGTATATCCAGCTTGAAGCAGACATTCTTGAACATATGAACTACAAGACAATGTTCTTTTGCTGCTATTTGCTATAGGGAATGTGTAATCATTGTAATCAGATGCACTATATGTATAATTATTAGCCACCAAATATTGTGCTACAGCATCTGCTGCTTGTAACAGTGAACTTACACTACCTGAGCTCATTTGCTTTCCATGAAATTGATTATAGTATTCTCTTGCCCAATATTTTCTTTTATCTAATGCTAAAACACCTGGACGTTCAAATGTATAGCAAAATGCTACCGCTGCATCTTCTGGACTTGTTGCATTTTCCCAATCTTCTCTAGTATAGCCATGAGCATTTTGAAAATTGTATGTTGCATATCCGTTTGCTCCTTCTCCTGTCATCTCTGCTATCAAAAATTCTATTTGAGTATTTACATCTGTCCAGCTAACACCCTTAGAGGCTGCATACGCTTCTAATGCATCCCTTCTTCCAAAAGACCATTGTATTAAACCTATACCTTCTCCCGAACCACCTTCTATTGCAGATGGATTAAACCCAGCAGATTCAACATGTACATTTCCCATCACGCCTGCCACGGCATATTCGCTAAATCCTACATTTCTTAATGCAAACCATAATTTTTCTTGAATTGTGCTACCATATATTCCACCTAAACTTGCTACTGTGTTAAAGCTACCAGGTTCAAATATGCTTAGGTCTAATGAAGTTACACCAAAATTTGAGCCTGTTGCTTTATAAATTAAATACTTAGTAAGGTCTACCATATCTGCTGTTCGTTCATTATTCTCTAATATGTTAAATAACCAATCAGGTGCACTTAATATATTATTCTTCACTTCATTATAATTAAATAGTAATTTTACAAAATTTTCATCTTCATCATCAAGATTAGTCTTTTCTCGAATATTCGCTGGTGATGATATATATTCATTACCTTCTACCATAGTTGTACTTGTTATTGTACCTCCTCCTGAATATGGCTGTGTTCCTGAGCTTGTCTCCTGTCTATCTTTCTTCTGATATGTAAATTCCTGTGTATACTCCACTATCCACACATCTGCTTTTGTTAACCTAATATCCAATGTGTTTGTTGTGTTTATTATTGTATCCTTCCTCCAATACGATACTTGCTCTTCTACTACCTTGTCTCCCTGTTGGCGTGTAACTGTTTTTTCATAATCATACCTAGTTATATCTGTAACTTTAGTAACATTATCATGTATTGTCACTTCTATTTCACTATCATATACTAAACTTGCCACATCTAATGCAAATTTTTTGTCTCTGCCTGTCACTAGCCATGACCATAAGTAATCAAATGGCATTGTATATGCTCTTACAGCCTGTTGATAATTTACTAATTGGGTAGTCATTGTAGAATTCGTAACATTTACTGTTGCTACAGAAGGATCATTCGATTCAACTATCTGCTGAGTTTCTGACCATGTTGCAACTACAACATAGTACTTACTTGTTCCCATGTTAAGTCCATACTCTCCTGAAACTGTTCCGCCACCACCATTTAATATTGCATTTTCTATATTTGTTTTTAACTGTTCATAGTTTGTAGGATGCAAGCCATCATTTGCAAACATATTATTTACACCTGCGCCACTTGTATCTACATAGCCTGCTGATGTATCAATAAATTTCACACCTGCTTTTCCACTACAATAACTTTCAATCTCACTATTATATTTGGATATGTTCTGGTTCATTTCATTATAATTAATAGTTGTGTAATTACTTGTTACAGGAAGCACTCTTTGAATATATATTGTTTTTCCTGGATATCTACTTATTAACTCATCAATTAGCTGTTTCATTTGACTTGTTTGAGAAGTATTGTTTACACCAAGCATAACACATACTGCTTGTATATTATCTGAGTCTATAGGTAAACTGTTAATATTTTCCAACCAGTATGAGGGGCTGACTCCTACTTTTGCCATAAATGTAGCACCTGGAATTAAGCCAGAATTATTCAAACCAACTGTTATTGAGTCCCCTATAAATAAAACATTACTTAATGAACTAACTCCACTTCCAGCATTTGTATCCTCTGTTGCTCCAGTTTCAGTTTCATCTGCATCTTCTCCAATAGTAGTATTCGCTGAATTTTGTTCATCTACTACATTTGTAGTTCCTTCTGTATTGCCAGAACCAGTTGTCCCATTATTTGTGTTAAATGCAGCTTCATTTTTTTTAATTGTAAAATGAGTTAAAGCATTTTTTCTTGCTTCTTCACTTCCAGTAGCATTATATTCTTGTATCCAACCATTAAATTTATCTGGGTTAGCATACTTCATTGTTACTGGGTCTTTGCCATCTTCCATAGCTCTTTTAAATTTTATTATACCAAATGTCTGGTTAGAATTAACATCTCTGTTGATTTTATCCCAATCTATTGGCTCATCTGGTTCAGGTCTTGTATCTGGATAGTTGGTAATTATCTCTGCATTCATTAGCTCTAATAATTCACTTGGTCCACTCAAAAATTCTGTTATATTACTATTGTTTTTTAGCAATTCGTCCCATAACTCCTGTGCTGTCATGCTTGTTGTTATAGTACCGTCTTCTGCAATTTCAACTTCTGAAGTATATTGGCTCGCTGCATAAGGTGTGTTTGACCAATCTCCTTCTTTTCGTTCAGCATCTTGTATGGTATCGAGAAAAGTCATACCTGAAAGCAGAACTACTAACAGTAGAATAATAAATATAATCGGTAAAATTTTAATAAGCATAATTCTTCCTATAGTCTTTACAGCCATTTTTATACGTTTTCTAATTTCTTCACTTGTGTTGTTTGCCATGTTCTTATTCCCCTTCTTTATTATATATATAATTTTTTACCAAAATTTTATTTACTTCATATTGATAGTAATGTTTCCATAATCTTTTGCTATGCTTGTATTTTCACTATATGCTGTATAATTATATACTACTCCAGAAAAAACCGCTGAAGTTATATTCTTTCTTGTGCCATAACTACTATAATACTTTATCGTAATCTCTTTTGTTTGCTTTGGGCTCAATCTGAGCTCGGCATCATTAATTTCATGCGAGTATGAAGGATATTTAATACCATTCTCATCTTCTATATACATTGTTTCTGAATATATTTTGTCATCAATCATTATTTCACTATCTGTGTTATTTATAACTCTAAAAGTAATTTTTTGATAGTCCATATATATATCGCTTTCTATTGCTGTAATCTCAACATTTCTATTACTTCCTGTTTTTTGTAATTCTTCTTTTCCTACATAACTATTTATATTTAATTTTGGATTGCCTTCGCTATCACCTATTATTCTAATAAAATCTTGCAATGAATTACTCTCTGTGAATTGCCCTGTGGATAATGAATCTTCATTAATAGATATTTTATATATATTTTCATTCCAATTTTCTATAGAAACATTTTTCTTATGACCATTAAAAACTTTATTATAATAACTATTCCTAAAATCATCTACATTAGGATAGAGTTCTTCTTTACATTCATCTGAAAGTATGCTATATGCTTCATCTACTCTTTGCTCATTACAATATGTAATAAACTGATCTATTATTCTAAGAAGCTCTGTTTGATTTTGACTCATATCGCTCCCCATAGTAACTGAATCAGTACTATCTAAAGCTATACTATTATATTGCGGTACTTTGGATGAACTAGAGATAATACTCTCTTCTAAAGATGTATTCTTTCTATTTATCATTTCTATAAAAACAAATAACCTATTTACTAAAAATATAACTAGAATTAATATTACTGCCATTATTATTTTTATTTTGTTTTTTACAAACCATTCAGATATAGCCTTCTTCATATTTCATCTTCTCCTTATATTTTTCTTTTAAAACTGGGACAGAAGTTAATCTGCCCCAGCTGCCCTTGTAAAACAATTTAAGTTTTATTATAAAAACCTCTTATTGTATCTGTGTATTTACTTGCGTCTGATGCAGGTGCTCCTTTTTCTTGTAGTCTCTTTTCTATTTTCTCTATTTTTTCTACATCATCCCCTGTCTCTGAAGCAAGACCTGCAAGTATTACTCTCTCTCTTGATGCTTTATCATCTCCAAATCCATCTGCCTTCATTGCTTTTATAATAATATCATCATCAGTAATACCACTCTTTCTAAATATTTGAGATGCATCCATTACTTCATCTATTGCCCTTTTATTCTTTAGGCCAAACTCCTCGGCATATTTCTTTCTCCTGTCTTTGTCCATCATTGCTAATCTGTCTGCTCTGTCCTTTTGTCTTTGTTTTTCTGCATCTTCTCCATATGCAGCAGTTGTATATGTGCCTTTTGCTGTTTCAATCACATTATCACCAGATTCATTTATCCTTGATGCTATATTGCTAGCTCCCGAGCCTAGTGCCCATCCTGCCATACCACCTGCCGCTCCATATTTTAGGATATTCATATCATCTGCTGTAGCTAGTCCTCCTGCTACACCAATTGAAGCTGCTCCTGCTGCCAACGCTGTCTTTAATGCTAATCTAGCAGCTTTTGGAGCAACATACTTAGCTCCAGCTCCAAGAGTAGCTGCTGCCCCCTTAAGTTGTGGTGGAAGCTCCTTTCTTGTTTTATATTGTCTACCTCTATTTAATGTTTCATAGGCAAGTCCACTGTTATATGGCGTAGAACTGCTTATATTGTTTGTTGCATTTGTGCCACTTATTATTGGTGAAGCTTGAACTGTTCTATTTAATCTAGGAAGTGGTGCCATCGCGTTAACCTGTTCTTCATTAAGTCCTTGTGCTCTTAGTTCATCTCTCCTAATGTTTTGATTTCTATAATATGCTTCTGTTCCTGGGGCAATATCAGCGCTTCCTACAGCTCTAACATTAGGAGCTATAGTATTTGAATCCTCAGTGGGAACTCCCCCTGCTGGTAATGCACTTCCACCATATTGTTGATCCATTAAGTCACTTACCTTACTACCTTTGTCTGCTTTTCTCTGATATATTTTAGATTGACCTGCTTTATCAGCATTAGCTGGTTTCTTGCTACTACCTAGTTTGCTTATCTTACTAATTTGACTAATTCCCCACATTGCCACTGCTCCGCCAAGTGCAGAACCGCTTGCTAACGTAGATGCTTTTTCAAATCCAAAGAACTTACGTAATATTTTGTCTGCTTGGAATATGAAACCTAGTGCAACTATAGAATAAATCATATTTGTTTGAGCTAATTCTATCGCTGAACTTACTAACATTGTATATAATATCAAATGTAACGGTTGTATTAATAAGTTGAAAATATATTCCTTTAGCCACATGTTAAATGCTTGTGCATTTCCATCATTAACCTTATCTATAGGATATGTCATTGCAACTAATGGAGCTATCATTGTTAAAAACGCAAGCATAATCAACCTTTTTAAATATACAAATAGAAATGCAATGGTATAAAATACAAATACCATATATAGTATTGTATATCCTACTTTATTCAAAAGTTGGTTGTCTTTATTTTCATTAGTCTCTAATTGCATATCTATCCTAACTTTTCCCATTAAATTGGTTGGCCATAAGTATAATTTCTGACCGTTTACTTCCTGTACTAAGCCAGCTTCTTCAAAATACTCTTTTGCATTTTTCCTTTCTGTCTTATCATTTTGTTCAAATATAAACTCATAAGTATCATCATCTTCTTTAAATGGTATAGGTGTCAATATTCCATTATCTGTCCTATTTATTCCCTCTGTTACAGCTTCGACCACAGTTGTAGCAAATGCCATTATGTAATGCATAAAGAATAATATTCCTAATGCTACAACCCAGCTAAATAATCTCTCTTTATACTTAGCTCTGTCTTGTGAAGTAGTGCTAGCCAAAATTCTAATTCCTATATATAATAGTACAGATAATAATGCTACTATTGCAAAATTACGTAAAGCTAAATACCAACTTCCTATGGTTGATTGTAATATAGATGCTGATGACTCTCCTTGCTCTATATCTTGATCTGGACCTGTTTCAGTGTCTCCAAAAGCATCACTATAATCATTTGGACTAAAGAAATTCACATCAAGTGCTGCAATTTGATTCTTAAACATTTCTTCTGGGCTTAATACAAATACTGGCAAATAAAATGTGTTCGGTAAATTATATTTTAGATAAACTGATGTAGCAAGACCTGCTGCCACTGTAAGTGCAACTCCTGCTATTATTCCCACTCCTGGTATTAAAATTGCTAAGGCTGCTGTTATTCCTCCAACTATAACAGCTCCTG
Organism: Clostridiales bacterium; assembly: GCA_019419955.1. Taxonomy (GTDB): domain Bacteria; phylum Bacillota; class Clostridia; order TANB77; family CAG-508; genus CALXVA01. The sequence continues at coordinate 12,668 of JAHZIB010000010.1, forward strand.
CTTTTTCCCAAAAACTATCCCAAGTATTACTTACTTTATACAAGGCACTACCGTCCATTCAAAAACATTCCTTGTGTTATCTTTATTACACCATCACATATTGCAACTAGAAAGTCCATTATAGGTGAAAGTAGTGTTCCTCCTATTGCCTCTAACATACTTGCATTACTTATTGTAGGAGCACAAAAGTTGAACAATATTACTATTACTAATGCAATTACTATCTTTAGTACTATATGTTTTTTTGTAAAAAGTTCCATAATTTCCCCCTAATATCTATTGTCATTCCTTTTTCCTTTTTTTACTAATTTGTTTAAGTTTGTTTCTACAAATTCAAACTCTTTTGCTGTTGGTCTAATTTGTATAATTGCACTATCTGAACCTACTTTTAGTAGGCCTTCTCCTTTTAAACATGTTACTAGAAAATTTGCTTCACCAGTACTTAATTTGAATACTTCTCTTAAATATTGTATCTCAGATTTATCTTGTGCTAAAAATAGCTTAGTGTCTGATGAGGTTAAAACTGCTTGGGCTTCTGGTTTCTCATAAAAGTCTTGGAATCTCTGTGAAATAATTGCAAGTGATACGTTCCTTTTTCTAGCACGTCTTGCCATTGTGTTTAAAAAGTCTACAGCTTCTGGGTATGGAAGTAGCATCCATGCTTCATCAACTAGCACTCTTTTTTTCGCAGCTTTTGTTCTATCTTCGCTGTTCTTTTTAACATATTTTTCCCATATCCATTCTAGCAATATTTGTTGTGCTAGTGGTCTTGCAAACTTTTCTTCTAATTGTGATATATCTAAGTTGATAAATAACGCTCCTTCTAACAAATCAAATGTAGATTGCCCATCAAAGTATGCCATCTGACCATCATACTCTCTTATATATTGTTTCATAACTTTTAGGAGGTAACTATAATGGAAATTATAGTCTTGATTTTTGTTATCCTCTGCTTTTTTCTGTATTCTCTTATACCATGAGCCTATAGTTGGCATTTCTTTTTTCCTTCTGCCTAGCATATTTGAAGATAACTCTCCTGATGTCATGTCAAATATACTATTTGGGTCACTATTTATTCCTCTTGCTGCATATTCTTCCGCAACAGATTCCGCTATAATTTGTTTTGTTAACTCGTTTACATCTTCACTTCTTGTACTACCTTTTGCCATTGTAAGTAAAGCTTGTGTAACGTCTTCAACTTTATTTTCAACATTCAAAACAGTTTTTTCTCTACCTGTTATTTCATCTTTTACTATTTCTGTTTCTATATCAAAAATATTTATTACCGTCTTTGAACTTGGGCTTATTACAACATTTATTCCTCCCAAGCTTTCTGCAACTATACTATACTCTCCCTCAGCATCTAATGCTAAACTTTGTATTCCCATTAGCACTGCCGACCTTGAAACTAAAGTTTTCATTGTAACTGATTTACCTGCACCAGACTTAGCAAATATAACCATATTGTAATTAGTAAGTGAGCTATGGAAGTTATCAAAAAGTATTGGTACTCCAGTTTGTTTATTTATTCCGAGTGGTACCCCTGTAGGATGTCCTACTTCTGATGTTGTAAATGGAAATACTGTTCCCATCGACCTACGGTCAAATGTATGCGTCTTTCTAACTTTATCGTCCATTAATGGTAGATTAGATTTAAAAGCATCTTCTTGTATTGCCCATGCACTCTTAATTCCCACTAACGATTTAGACATTTCTGTTGCCAATAGTTTTGTATATCTGTCTAAATCTTCTAAGCTGTAAGTGAATAGTGTTGAAATTATTGAAGCTTCATATAATTTGTTAAAACCTGCTGCAATTTCATCTCTTAATTCCTCTGCCTCAAGTCTCTTTTGTCCCAGGTCACTTTCTCTGTTTATATTTCCCCTATCTGCAGCAACAATTCTTTCTGTTTCCAATTCATTTATTACTCTATTTAATTCATTTTGCGACCTTGATTCTGGTATTGGATTTATGTATATTGATGTATTTATGTCTCCAAATAAATACATGTCTCTAAATAACTCTGGAAAAGTACACATTCTAGGAAGTGTTGACACAAAGAAACTTCTTGCATATCTCGTCACATTGGAAATAATTTCCAAATGGTCAATATTGCTAGCATCTATTCCAGATGGTGCTATTAATTCTTTAATAGTTTGTTTTTTTAATATTTCATATTCTCCTGGTCTTGTGTAGTCATTAAGCTGTTTTTGTTGTTCTTCTTCTCTTTGTTTTTTCTTCGACATTTTCCTCCGTTCCTCCTTCCTTTTTGGTCTGTTTTGTTTTCTTCACTGCTTTCTCTTGTTTTTCTTTCTCTTCTTGCCTTGCTTGTTGCCTTGCATTTCTGTCAGCATTTATGTCATTTATGGCATCTTGTGCCACATCATATCCAACTACTTCTGCATTTTGCTCAATAATTAATTTTGCTAAGTTATCTATTAAGTTTTCTATATTGTTTTCTTTTCTAGCTAGAGCTCTCTCTTTTGCAGATTGTACTTCCTTTACTTTTTCATTTGCTCTATTGTATGCTTCTTCCTCGATTTTTCTATCTAATGCTCTCATTTTCTTATCAAGTATATCTGGTGCTGTTGAGTATAACTCGTCATATCCTGCACTTAAAGCTTTGTCTAGTCCAAATACTTCCTGCTCATCTCTGTTATATGCTACATATAGAAGTTCTACTAGCTCATCTGAGTTTAATATTTTTCCATTTACTTCGCAAGCTGATAAGGTCCTAATAATTGATTGGCACCTTGTATATAGCTCTGAGAATGATAAATTTTTTATTTCTTCTTTATCAAAATCATTTTCTCCTAGTTCTTCAGGAAAATATGGAACAACTATATAATATTTTTGATTTAAAACATTTTTATTTAAACTCATTCTTTCGGTCGTGAATATAACATCTTTTCCATATTCTGTAAGATTTCTTTGCTTAGTAAGTTCATAAAAAGCTTTATCCACCTGTTCTTTTGTGTAATTTCCAGAAGATTGCATTTCTCTATATTGCATTTCTTGTTTCTGCAAGTTCTCTTCAATTTGTTTTACTCTATCTTTGTATGTCTGTAAACTCGACTCTAGATTTATTGTTCTTGTTTGTACATAAATTTGTATTGGATGTCTTAGAGTATTTAAAAACTGAATAAAACCTTCTTCGACTCCGTTTTTTTCTACTTCAGACATCAAATCATAGTTAATGCCCTGACATTCTACAACCATTATATATTTTGCACCATTTTTTTGCACTATCATGTTATCTTCAACTCTATCAAATTCCATAAAATCCATAACAGATTCTACGGCAAATGTTTTCGCTTTTTTGTTAGCTTCCGCTTTGTTAACACCGTTTTCTATTCTTTCTTCTTTCTTTTCTTTCTTATTTTTAGTCGTAAAATATACTATTGCAAGTACTGCAAGCAATATAAGAATTACTATTATAATAATTACAAATATTGTAGTTAATGTTTCAATATTACTTAGCATTTCTTTCTTCCTCCTTGTACATGTATATTTTTCCACCTTTAGTCTTGAACTTAATTGCCCTTTTTATTACATCATCTAAGTTTTCCCCTCCTGTTTTTTGAGAAAATTTAAATTTTGCTATGTCTGGCATCTTTAAAGTTCCTATTATAAAGCCAATAAATGCAAATGCAACAGTAATTACTATTCCCACCATTGTTAAACCCATTGCAGAAAAAACTAAATAGAATAGTAGCCCCACTGTACCTGCTATTACTGTATATAGCATACTCTTACCTGTAAAAATAAATAAAATTCTTCCTTCCCCTTTTACATTTCTGGGTAAGTTATATGTTCCCATATTCACTTCCTCCTTTGTTAAATCTATACACTTTATATTATAACAGATATTTCACTAAAAAGATACAAAAATCAAAAAAAAGTGCATATAAAATGCACTTTTAATATAATTGTAATATTTCTGTAACATAATTGTAATATTTAAAATTTGTTTTTTGCTTTTTTATAAATTTGCTACAAAATAATCAATATTATGTAATTTTTTCATTTCAAATAATATAGGTACTAAGAATTTGTTGCTAATTTTGACATTTGTATAACTGCTTTTGCTATTGCTGATGCTCCGAAAATTAGAATTGCACCTATTAAATAAGGTATCATTGTTTTCTTGTATTCTGCTTTTTCTGATGCACTTCCCATCATGTATTTTATACCTAATACTAACAATACTACTACTGCTACAATTATACCTATTGTTGTTACTATGTCTACAATATTTGCTCCAACACTCTCTAAATTACCTGTATCTGCATTTCCTTTATTGAATAAGTCATCAACCACATCTTCATCAGCAGCAGCATTTACAATATTAGCAGAAAATGTTAATACCATTATAACCATTAGCACTATTGATAATATTTTTGTTAGCTTTTTCATGCATTTTCCTCCTTCTTCATTTTTATATGGTATCTCATATTATTTGAGATAAAATTAAAATCAAATATACATATTTATTATAACAGATTATTTTATAAAATGGTATACTTTTTTTGAATTTTTTTATTATAGTAATAATGACTCTGCATTTCTAAAATTCACGCAGAGCCATCACCTAGTAATTATATTTCAATTAAGAATTTGTTGCTAATTTTGACATTTGTATAACTGCTTTTGCTATTGCTGATGCTCCGAAAATTAGAATTGCACCTATTAAATAAGGTATCATTGTTTTCTTGTATTCTGCTTTTTCTGATGCACTTCCCATCATGTATTTTATACCTAATACTAACAATACTACTACTGCTACAATTATACCTATTGTTGTTACTATGTCTACGATGTTTGCTCCAACACCTTCTAAGTTAGATGTATTTGCCGAGCCTTCTGAAAAAATACTATCTATTGTTGAATCATAGTCATCTGCTGCTTTTACAACTCCTGTTGAAAATGTTAGTATCATCATAGCTATTAGTATTATTGATAACATTTTTGCCAATTTTCTCATGTTTTTTCCTCCTTATTTTTCTTTCTATATCTTAAACATCTCTATTCAGAGATAATGTTAAAAACTAACTTATACTTGCGTTTGATTAAATAATTCGACTACAATTTTCCATATTGCAAATGCTCCAAATACAATTACACATCCTACTACATACGGAGGTATTAGTTGTTTCGTCTCTGCTTTTTCTGATGCACTTCCTATCATTAGCTTGATGCCTATTATTAATCCTATTATAACTGCTACAACAATTCCCAATATTAATGATATATTATATACAATATCAGATACTTTTTTTAACGAATCTTGATCAAATGGTTGTACAGGCTGTCCTTCTTCGTCTGTATGGGTTGAGCCTTTGTCTACAAAGTCATCTGCCCCATCAATTATTGTCCCTATACTCACATCTTCTGCTTGCACAACTGGAGATTGTATAATTATGAAAAGCATTAGAAAAAATAATATAATTAAAACTATTTTATTCATTTTACTAAACATATTTTTATCCTCCTGCGTCTTCTAAAAATCCAATAATTAAAGCTAACAATTGACTTAAACTGAAAAAAATCACAGCACCAATTATGTATGGTAGCATTGTTTTCTTGTATTCGGCTCTTTCAGATGCACTACCCACCATGTATTTTATCCCTATAACAATTAATACAATTACCATTACTATTATTCCTATAACTCTAATAATTGCAACAATTGTTGAAGCAACTGAAGTAATTTTTTGTGTATCTGCTGGTGTATAGTCAGTAGGCTCCCAGTCACCTGGATCTATTGTAGTTGGCGTACTTGCCACTTCTATTACTTTGGCCTCTTGCTGCGCTACTACATCTGCTACCTTAATCTCAGATTTCTGTAGAATGTCATCAAGAAATACAGCATTAACTTTTGGGATTTGCATCGTGCAGAAAAGCATAAGCACAACTGATAATATTAAAATTATTTTTAATATAACACTTTTTTTCATAATTTCCCCCATTTATATAATTATAAATGATTTGCTTGTTATTTTCAATATATATTATCATATTTTTTTGTTTTTTGTACATTTGTAATGATTTTTTAACATAAATGTAATATTTTTGTAATATTCCATGTATTTATCAGTAACTCAAAGAGGGTTCAAAATTTAACTGAACCCTCTTTATAATTTTAATATTGGTTTTACATTTTATGATGCATTTCTTATTATATATATTATTACTTTGTAAATAATGCTTATTTTTGCCATTAGACCATGTGCACTATATCTTCCCTTTTATCATTCCTTATGACTCTTCTTTTTCTCTTTTTAGTATTCATTTTCTCTGAACTCACATTAAACTCCACTCTATAATATTCTGCAATTAATTGGTCTAATTCCACACTAATTTTTAATGTTTCTTCGTAATCTTCTCCGTTTATTATACTGTTATTTAATTCTTCTCTTAATTTACAAATTTCCTCATTCAACATAAAACCACTCTCCTTTTCTCTCTTTTTGTCTTTTGTATATATTAAAAATAACATATTTTTACATTTTAGTCAATAAATTTTTGCTGATTTCAAGCGGTTTTTAGCAATTTTCGTATTGCTTTTTTCGACATTATTAGACATTCAAAATTGTTTATTTACATTTTATAACAGACATTACCATATTCTCTTTTTTAAAGACATTTTTCATAACTGTTTCAGTGTAGCTTTTTGTAATTGTACCAAATTCTTCTATATAATCGAAACTATTAATTCCTTTCATGCTATCTGCAAGAAACATCCTTGCTATATCTCCTACATTATTATATTCTACTACATAATCACCATATATCATTTTCTTTATTCTTTCAAAGTGTTCTTCATTCAGTCCTTTTGACATAAATTCTTGTAGTTTTTCTTCAATTGCTTTTCTTATTTCTTCTGGTCTTTTACTTTTTCCAATTATTAAAATATGAGCATATTCATCACTAAACTCATAATCCAAATCAGGTTGAGCAAGTAAATCTCCCGCTTCATATAGTTTTTTATACGTTTCAGAGCTTTTCCCCAATAGCATGTTTAATATTATTTCGATTGATATATGTTTTTTTACTATTTCTTTTTTATCTCCTATTCCTTCTATATCTTTAAATCCTATTGCAAATAAAGGAATACTTACCTCCATTTTTTCTTCCTTATATTCTTTGTTTATTTTGTCATCTTTTGGTGGATATATTCTTTTTATTTTCCCTTGCTCTTCCTTTGGTATTAACCTCTTTTCTATTTCTTTTATCAATTCTTCTGGTTTAAAGTTTCCGCATACCACCATTACCATATTAGATGGGTTATAAAATGTGTTATAACATTTATATAATACATCTGGTGTAATTTTGCTTATAGATTCAACACTTCCAGCAATATCTATTTTTATAGGATTTTCTTTATACATACAATCCATGACATCCATATAAAGTCTCCAGTTCGGCTCATCATCATACATTTTTATTTCTTGCGCTATTATTCCTTTTTCTTTTTCAACATTTTGCTCAGTGAAATATGGATGTTGTACATAGTCCATTAATTCATCTAGTCCCTCGTAAAAGTTGTCAATGCATTCAAATAAATATGCTGTATGGTCATTTGTCGTATATGCATTTGCCTCCAATCCTAATGCCATTAGTGTATCTAAACTATTTGTTCCATTCGGCTGTTCAAACATTTTATGCTCTAAAAAGTGAGCTACTCCATCTGGTATAAACACTTCCTCATTAGTTTTTGGCATAATAAATCTATTGTCTATTGAACCAAAGTGTGTTCCCCAAATAATATATTTTTTGTCTAGATTTTCTTTGGGTATTATTATCACTTTCATACCATTGTTTAATTTCTCTATATATGCCTTTTCTTTTATCCTCTTACTTTCTATTAAATCCATTTTTACCTCCATTCGAGCAAATTTACGCTCTAACAAAAATTTTATATAATAACCTCTATCAAGTTAGAGGTTAAATTACCGCCATCTCAAAATTCGTGAAAATTTTGAGGGCAATATTGATTGTAGCTATAAGTAGTGAAAAACTTGTTTTTTCACACTAAATGGCTTTCTTTTCTTAATAAGCTAAATCTTATTAGATTTATGTGAATAATAGTTATTTTTTTACTAGCCGTATTAAGTTTTTTATACATCAGTGAATACATCATTAAAAGCACTTATTCTTCAAATTAGTCTCTCAAGAAATATATTATATCTATAAAATTTGTTTTTGCAATTTCTTGTATTTCTGTTTTGTTTACCTTGTTAATATTCTCTATATAATCCTCCACAGATATAAAATTATCAGATAATTCTTGGCCATAGTAATATGTTATCTCTGTATCTTGTTCTGAACTTATTCCTTTTATTGAAGCTATTATTAATTCTTTTGAATTATTTATATCATCATCTGAGAAGTTACCATTTTTTAAATCTTCAAGTTGCTTTTTTATTGTGTCTACCGCTTTTTCAAATTTTGATATTTCGATTCCTGCTCTAATAAATATTGTATCTTTTTGTCTTTTAAAACTTGAACTTGCTGTGTAAGCCAAACTTTCTTTTTCTCTGACGTTCTGGAATAGTTTAGAGTTTGCTCCTCCACCTAAAATTGCATTATATACAGATGCAACATACTTTGCATTCGGAGCTTGGCTGTTCACTTTTATACCTATTACCAAATTTCCTTGTCCTACATCCATATGCTCTTCTACAAGGGTTTCCTTTTTTTCATCTATCTGAATTACTTTTTCTGTGTTTTCTACATATTTTGCTTTTCTTTCATTCAGTCCTACTATTATTTCATTAGTCTTTATATCATTTATTAATGCTTCACTTGGATTTTCTCCTGAAACAAAAATATCTATCTTACATTCGCTTATTAATTTTTTATATTGCTCATATAAATTGTGCGCATTTAAACCATCTAAGTCTTCTATATAACCAAATTTATATAACCCATATGGAGAATTTTTAAACATCTCTTCTATCGCTCTTTCTAGTGCATATACTCTTTTATTATCTTTTTTTCCTTCTATTATTTGTTTTAGGTTATTCTTTTCACTTTGTACATATTCTTCTTTAAATGCACCATCCTCTATAAAAGGGTCAAATATTATAGAAAATAGAAGCTCTATACACTTTTTGTTTAGTTCTTCTTTTTCAGGAAGATATTGTTCGTTTACTGCTTCCAAATAAAATTTCAGAACTTGATTATCCCCTATTTTTTCTATACCGCAGTCAAAGCTTGCACCGTACATTTCTTCAAGCTTTTTACTTATTTTATCTTGAGAGTCCAACTCTCTTGTTCCACGTCTCAAAATTGCTGAAATCAATGCATTTTTAGTAACACTTTCTTTATCTAGTGGTATTGCTAAAAACACAGCAAATAAACTTGTTTTAAACTTGTTTGTATTAATTTTATGAAGTGTTATTCCTTCTTTTATATTTTCTTTTTTATAATTCACACTATCAACCTCTTTCTATTTTAATTTTGTTCATGTTTTAAAAATCACTTTTTTAACATGTTTCTATGTAGCTTTACATGTGGTATTTTGTTACTAAAAACAATTATCTTCAAAACACAGTTATATTATATAACAAAAATTACAAATTATACAACAAAAAAAGAACACAATATGCTTTTTTACATACTATGCTCTATATGTATTAAAACTTTCTTTTCCTAGCTGCCTCTGATTTCTTTTTTCTTTTTACACTAGGTTTCTCATAGTGCTCTCTCTTCCTTACTTCTTGCAATACTCCATTTCTTGCACATTGTCTTTTAAACCTTTTTAAGGCATCTTCTATATTTCCATTATTAACTTTAACCTCTGACATTTTTATTCCCCTCCTTCCGGTATTACACCCTTAAGCATTTGGTGCGGGATTTATTATTAAACAACCATTATTATAACTTATTTAATATATATTTGTCAATACTAGATGGGAGCATTTGAATTTTTTTTGTATATAATATATAATATACGAACATTTTAAACTAAAGGGGGAAAATGAATGTTAAAACACATAGGAAATACTCCAATGATAAAAATATCATATAGGAATGGTAAGAATGTAAATTCAGTTTATACAAAGTTAGAATCATATAATCTAACTGGTAGCATAAAAGATAGGGCAGCATTTTATATGATTGATAAGGCAAAGGAACAAGGAATTTTAAAAGATGGAATGCCAATAATAGAAGCGACAAGCGGAAATACTGGGATAGCTATCTCTGCTCTTGGTTCTTACTATAAACATCCTGTGTATATCTTTATGCCAGATTGGTCTAGCGTGGAAAGAGTAAAGTTAATGGAATTTTATGGTGCTCATGTTAGTCTTATTTCTAAACAAGATGGTGGATTTATAAAATGCTTAGAAGAGGCAAGGCATACTGCAGAACAGTTAAATGGCTTTCTTGTTAACCAATTTTCCAATGTAAATAATACCTTGGCTCATTATGAAACTACAGGTGAAGAGATAATTAATCAACTACCTGAGAAAGTTTGTGCTTTTACTTCTGGTGTTGGCACCGGTGGAACTTTAATGGGGGTAGGAAAGAGATTGAAAAAGTGGAATGAGAATATAGAAATTATTGCACTTGAACCAGATAAAATGCCCATAATATCAAAAAATAGGATTTTAGATAATCATAAAATAGAAGGAATTGGTGATGAGTTTGTTCCTGAATTATTAGATAAGAATTTTCTTGATGGTGTTATCTTAGTAAATGATGAGGATGCTATTAATATGTCTAGAAAATTAGCAAAAGTTTTAGGTCTAGGAGTAGGTATCTCTTCTGGTGCTAATATGATTGCAAGTATTTTATATCAAGAAAAAGTAAATAAACCTGTTGTTACTGTATTTCCTGATGACAATAAGAAGTATTTATCCACTTCTTTAAGTAAGCCAATCGTTTCTAACAGCAATTTCGTCTCTAATAAAATTGAATTATTAAATTATGTTGCTCTTTTCTAAATTTTATATTATAATATTACTATAAATAAAGTGGGAGGTGTAGTTATGAATAGAGTCGCAATCATTTCTGACATACATGGTAATATTACTGCATTAAAGACAGTTTTTAAAGATATTGAGGATAGAAATATAGATAAGATATACTGCCTTGGTGACTATGTGCTGAAGAATTGCAATTCTGATTTGGTTATTGACTTAGTCAGGGAAAAATGTGATGTTCTTCTTAAAGGTAATTGTGATGCTGTCATAACTAGACCTGATGTTCCAAAAGGTAAGTTTTGGACTAGAGATTTAATTGGTGATGAGCGCGCTTCTTTTTTATACAATTTACCTGTGTCTTATGAATTTTATATGAGCGGTTACCTTATTAGGTTATTTCATGCTTCTCCTTTTGGATTAGATTATGTTTTTAACCCAATGTTTTCTAATGAAAATACAATATATTCTGCTCAAGAAATTCATGACCCCATGGAGATGTTTGCTAATACTGAATTTATAGGCAAGACAGATGCGGACCCCGTACCTGATATTGTAGGTTACGGACATATACATACTCCTAATATTTTAAGAGCTCGCAATAAGACTATATTTAACCCTGGCAGTGTTGGTATGCCTATAGAAATGCTTAATGATGATTTATATGATGAAACTAACAAGTTTTCTACTGTTGCATCATATATTATACTTGAGGGAATTTTAGATTCAAAAATTCTGGCACCTATTAATTTTAATTTAGTCAGATTGCCTTATGATTTGAAAAAGGAATTAGAACTTTTAGAAAATTCTACTTTACCAAGTAGGAAAAAGTTTGCTTTGGAACTTCAAAGTGCAACTAATTTTCAAAATATAAAAGATAGTATGTAAATTGGGGGCTTTGTCTTGGATGATAAATTAAATAGAGTAAAAGAAATATTAAAAAAATATGAACAGGAACACTTGCTTCAGTTTTACCCTGAGCTTACTGAGAGCCAAAGAGCTCATTTGTTAAATCAAATACTAAATATCGATTTCTCTCAGATTTTAAGCTTATATGATAATGATAATAATCCTATACCTGGTTCCTCAGAAAACATTGAACCTATTAGATATGTTGTTAAAGACAATCTAACACCAAATATTCTGAAGCAATATACTCATGCAGGAATTAAAGCTATTAAGTCTGGTAGAGTTGGGGTAATAACTTTAGCAGGTGGTCAGGGTTCAAGACTTGGTTTTAAAGGTCCAAAAGGGTGTTTTTGTTTAGATACCGAACCTCCTATTTCTTTATATGAGGTTCTATGTAATTATATTAAGTCTGCTAGTTTAAAATATAAAGTAGAGATTCCTTGGTACATAATGACCAGTACTAATAATTATTTTTATACTTTAGATTTCTTTGAAAAGAATAATTATTTTGAGTATGATAGAAATAATTTTCATTTTTTTACTCAATCTAATTTACCTGTTATCGACAAGAATAGAAAATTAGTTCTATCAGAAATGTATGAGATCAATTTGGCTTCAAATGGTAATGGAAATTTATTTAACTCTCTGAAAAGAGCTAATATGATTAGATCTATGGCTCAGAAAAAACTAGAATGGCTTTTTGTTGGTGGCATCGACAATCCTTTGTTAAATCCTCTAGACCCTGTTTTTATTGGATATACAATTCATTCTAAATGTAAAATTGGAGCTAAATCTTTATTTAAAGAGAACTCACATGATACTTCATGGATTTTTGCTATTGATAGAGGCAAACCATCTATTGTTAATTGCGAGGTTTTTGCTGAAGAGTTGTCACAAATTACTGATAAAAACGGTCAGTATTTATACAGAGACACCAATATGCTTGCACATTTATTTAGTTTTGATGCAATTAAAAAGATGTCAAACATTGACTTGCCTTATCATAGAGCCTTCAGAAAAAATGCTTTTGTGAATTTTGAAGGAATGAAACAAGTCCCAGACGAACCTAATATATATAAATTTGAGCAATTTATATTTGATGCTTTTCCATATTTTGACAATTTAGCTTTACTCAGAGTAAATCCTAGTAAAGAATTCTCACCTATTAAAAGTTTCACTGGTCCTTTTAATCCAGAGATAGCTACCGAAAAGTATAAAGAACTTATATTGGAAAAGTGTGAGAATAATATTTAAAAAAATTTAATAAAACTTCTCACCTTTCGACCATTTTTGACATTGTTCGACTGTTTTTTTAACAAATTGACTTTTTTGTTGAAAAATCGTTGACTTTTTATTGATATGAGTATAATATTAATAATATATTACAAAGTATTTTTATGTTCTAAAGTTTTATATCATTATAGTTTATTTGTTATTAGATTTAAGAGAATATTATTTTTATTAATGGTTCAATTAATAATTAATATTTATTTTCCCCCCAAATCCTCAATACCAAATTATCAGCAAAATACTAAATACTATCATCATCAATATTATGATATTACTCTTGATATGGCCATATCATTTTTTCATATAAATTGTTTAACACTTTTCTAATTAATTCTAGTTTAATTTTTTCTATAATATATGTAAACGAGAATTTTAGAAATGTATCCCCTGTATACAATATAGCTAATTCTTTAAGTCAATTAATTAACTTCAGATTCAATTAATTTCTGGTTATTATTAGGTCAAACGTGCACATTGAGTTTTTAGATGTAGAAGATGCATATTCTACATCTCTTAATATTGTCGTTTGCAATAGCATATATACATTATCTTCCTGATAGTAGTTATATCTCTCTTAAAATAGAATTTATATATGTCATTTAAAAAAATAAATTTTTATTAATATTTAACTCCTATTAATTCATATTCATAGTTCTCATAATTTGGCATATATTGTTTTATAAATTCATAAAATTTTTTACCTGTTTTATTTAGCTTTAATTTGCAAAATTCATATAGAACAACATATTCAATTATTTCTTTTCTGTATTTAACTATATCAGGGTTTATTATTAATTTATTTGCTATACATTTCCCTAATCTTTTATCTAATCTCATTATTTTATAATCGTCTGGTGCAAATTTAAGAGTTGTTCTAACTTTTTCCATAATTAATTCTAATTCTTTATTTGCTATTGCATCATACATTTTTTGAAGTAATATTTCTATTATTAAGTCATCATTTATCTTCTTGTATTTAATCGGAAGGTTTATTAATATTTCTTTTTCTTTTAACTCTAAATTCGGAGTTTTTACTCTTCTATAACCAATTTTTAATTCATAGCTAACTCCAAAAATTTTTGTAGACCTAAATATACTATCTTTTACCATAATAATTACCTCCTGCTTTTCTTGAACTTTTGTTTGTATTATTGTATACTCTATTTTTGGTTTTGTCAATAGTTTTTTCAAAAATTTGTTCGCTTTTTTTAGGTTGTATAAAAGCGCTTTATTTCAAGCGCTTTTTAAGTCTATAATGATACTTGTACTATCTTATGTTCAGCCATACATTTGTGGACATCTAATATTCTTTGATTCTCTGAGCCCTTAAATTTTAATGTTGGATTTTTCTTTTCTTCTACAAATCTTCCATCCACTAGAACATCTATATTATGTAGTGTTTCGTTTGTTACTTCATCATTTCTTTCTTCTAGTTGCTCTAATGTATAACCTGTATAGCACCAAACGTTAAAATTTGGTCTTACTTTTTTTACTTCTTTTATAAAGTCTAATACTTCTGGTATGTTTTCCTTGCATAATGGTTCTCCACCACTAATTGTTATACCTTTTAGTATAGAATTTTTACAAATTCTATCAATTATTTCTTGTTTATTAAATCTTTCTCCATAATTATAATCTTGTGCAATTTGGTTGTGACATCCTGGGCAATGATGTGGGCATCCGCTTACAAATAATACTGCTCTCCACCCTAATCCATTAGATATACTTTCATCATAAAAACCTGCCATGTTCATTAGCTTTTCCCCCTTATTTATTTTTATCTAGGTAATAGAAGTGTCCCTAATTCGAATGTTGAGAATGAGTAACTCTATCTTTTAATTCTGCATATTTTGCACTATTCCAACGAGCTGTTGTTCCTACTAAGTATCCAGTAATTCTTTGTATTGTGTCTATTTCATCACTTCCACACACTGGGCAAACTTTTAGGTTTGCATCTGCATTTTCAAATCCACAGTGCATGCATCTTGACCTTGTATGATTTACACTTCCATATCCCATATCATATTTATCCATTAAATCTACTACTGCTTCTATTGAGTCTGGGTTGTGTGTTGCATCTCCATCTAGTTCTATATAGAAGATATGTCCTCCTCCTGTTAGTTTGTGATATGGAGCTTCTATTTTTGCCTTTTGTTCTGCAGTACATTTATACCATACAGGAACATGATTACTATTTGTATAATATTCTCTATCTGTAACTCCCAATATTGTTCCAAATTCTTTTCTATCTATTTTTGTAAATCTTCCTGATAATCCTTCCGCTGGAGTTGCTAATATTGAATAATTTAAGTCATATCTCTCTGCATAACCGTCTTTTAATTCTTTTAATTCTTCTATAATTTCTAGTCCTAGTTTTTGTGCCTCTTCTGATTCTCCATGATGTTTTCCTGTTAATACTGTCAAGCACTCAGCTAGTCCGATAAATCCTATTCCTAATGTTCCATGTTTTAACACTGGTTCTACTACATCATTTGGCTTTAAGTTTTCACTTCCATCCCATAGTCCTGACATCAAAAGTGGAAATTGTTTTGCTACTGCTGTACATTGGAATCTATATCTATCATACAATTGTCTTGCGACAACTCCTGCATATTTGTCTAGTTTTTGCATAAATATTTTCTTTACTGCTTTTTTATAGGCTGGTGTCATGTATCCCTCAGAACCCTTACCTAAATCAAATTTTACACCTGTTTGCTCTTGTGCCTCCAAGGCAGATTCAATTGCGAGTCTTGGTAAGTTTATTGTTGAAAATGATAGATTTCCTCTACCTATTGATGTTTTCTCTCCATGTCTATCCTCAAATACTCTTGTCCTACAACCCATTGTTGCACATTCATACTTATACCTCTCTGGGTCATCCGCTTTCCATTTATCATGTCTATTAAATGACGCATCTAAGTTTATAAAATTTGGGAAAAATCTTTTAGCTGTAACTTTGCAAGCTAATTTATATAAGTCATAGTTTCTATCTTCTGGAAGATAGTTTACTCCTCTTTTCTTTTTCCAAATTTGGATCGGGAATATTGGTGTCTCATTATTTCCAACTCCTCTTTCCGTTGATAATAACATTTCTCTTATGATACATCTTCCTTCTGGAGATGTGTCTGTTCCATAGTTTACTGAACTGAATACTACCTGATTTCCACCTCTTGAGTGTATTGTGTTCATATTGTGTATAAATGCTTCCATTGCTTGGTGCACTCTGCTTACAGTATTATTTATTGCCTCTTGTAAATATCTCTCATTATCTTTTAATCCTTTAAGAGGTTTTTTAATATAGTCATCAATCTCTATATCAAGGAGATGTGATAAATCTTTTTCAACAAATTCTGCAATTTTGTTTATTTCTTCTTTAAATGTCATTCTAACATATGGAGCTAGATAGTAGTCGAATGCTGGTATTGCTTGTCCTCCATGCATTTCATTTTGTACTGTTTCCATAGATATACATCCCAAAATACTTGCTGTTTCTATTCTCTTTGCTGGTCTTGATGCTCCATGTCCTGCTTTGAATCCCTCTTGTAATATTTTGTCTAATGGATGTTGCAGACATGTTAATGATTTTGTTGGATAATAATCTTTGTCATGTACATGTATATATCCACCTTTTACAGCTTGTCTTGCCTCTTCTGATAATAAGAAATCATCAACAAATGGTTTTGTTGTTTCTGATGCAAACTTCATCATCATTCCCGCTGGAGTATCTGCATTCATATTTGCATTTTCTCTAGTTATGTCATTTGCTTTTGCACCAATTATATCTAGGAAAACTTCTTTTGTCTTTGACTTTCTTGCTACGTCTCTGTTATATCTATATGTAATGTAACTTTGTGCTACTTCTTTTCTTGAAGATGCCATTAGTTTTTTCTCTACTGCATCTTGAATATCATATACAGATGCTTGGTTTTTATCTTCAAATTGTTTTTCTACACTTGATGCTATTTTATTAGCTAAATCTATATCTACACCTCCTGGTGTTTGTGACATAGCTAATGTTACAGCTTTTACAATTCTTTCTGGATTAAATTCTACTACACGTCCATCTCTTTTTATTACTTGCATATTTTTCACATTCCTTTCTTTTTTGCTTTCTTAGTATGGTAATATTATATCTCAATTTTTTCTTTTTTCTGTTGCAAAAGTCACAGATTATGTTTTTTGAATTTTATACTTTTGTTTTACATTAGAGCCAACTTGTATATTTTTTTTAATTTTTTTATATTACATTTTTGTTACAAAGTTTTTTGTTATTTCACTAGGTTTTTGGCTTGTTGCATTTTCCAAAGATTTTATGTAATTTGTTTATTGACGATAATCTTTACATATTGGTTATTGCTATATATAAACTTGATAACATCATCTATCTCAGTCACATCATCTACACTTTCTAATCTAACACATGATATAGCTCCTCCAGACGATAATTTCTCAAACTCGCTTTCAAGAAAAAGTTTCTCATATATGTCTATCTTTTCGTTTTCTGGCACAATGTATGAACCAGTATATGCTTTTTTGTCTGTTATTCCTTTAATTGTTCCATACTTTTCCTTATCGATTTTCACGAACTTCTCTAGAACTTTCTCTGAATTCACTCCACAAAGTACAAAAGTAATATTAGTTTTTTCCTTCCAGTCATTCAATACTTCATTGATATATTTCATTACTTTAATGGCAAATTTATGTCCTTCAACCTTAAAATGTGATGTCCCTCTAATTAATTTTGCCATTTCATATATTCCTACATATCCCAAACTAATTGTTGAATATCCATTATATAATAAATTATTTATAGTTTCCTCTTCTCCTATCCTAGAAATTGAACCATATATCCAATGTAAAGGGCTAACTTTCGCCTGAACACCAACCAATGAATAATGCCTACACATCAATGCTTCAAAGCATAGATCTAGCCTCTCATCTAATAATTCCCAGAATGTAGCTTCATTTCCGTCAGCTAAAATTGCAATCTGAGGTAAATTTATGCTTACTATCCCCTGATTAAATCTTCCCTCAAACTTATACTTTTTTTCTTTATCTTTGTACAATGCCAAAAACATATTCTCTCCAATAGGACTAAATAAATTACCTTTAAAGTTATCTCTCATTTTTAAATCTGAAATATATCTTATGTCTTTTCCATTTTTTGTACACTGCACTGCCACTTCAGTCAAATAATCATACTCTCCGTCCTTGTAATGAATTAAATTGGTTTATTACATACACTATCTTTGGAATATCTTTAATATCTATTTTTTCTGAGCATCCTTCATATTTTTGTTTTAAAACTTCCTCTATTATCTGTGAATTTTCTTTTATGTACTCATCATCTTTTTCTATATGTAAAAATAGTGTTATATCTGGCTCTTTACCGTTTATTTCATTTAATGCATTTATCTGATATTGCAGTATTTGTACACCACATTTCAATTCTTCTTTTACTCTATTTTCAACTAATTTTATTAATTTTTTTTCTGTATTTACATCTAGTTCTTCATTCTCACTTCTACCGACCTCATATTCTTCCTCTATCTGCTTTTTCACCTTATTATATGTAGCTCTTAAGTATTTGCCAAAATGTATCATATCTATTGTCTGTCCTCCATACTGGTCATTTGAATTAATTGCTAAAACTTGAGTTGTTATCATTATAGCGGTTAGAAAACCACTAGGAGGCTCTATCTTCTTACCATTAATAACTGTACCATGTTCAAGTATATCTGAGATGTTTATAATGCTACTATTTATCATTGGATGGACAAAGTAATCTGCATCGTGAAAGTGCAATATTCCATCTTCTTCTGCCTTTGCAATTTTTTCCGGAAGTAAAAGTCTTTTTGTTAAGTCTCTGGATACTTCTCCTGCAATATAGTTTCTTTGAGCAGATATGGGCATTAAATTGCCTATATTATTATTCTCACTGCTTTCGTTCCTTATTATACCTAGAATTGTCTCATCAGTAGTATTTTGTTTTCTTACCAAAGCTCTTGTATATCTATATACAATATATTTTTTTGCTAATTCATACTTTTTCAATTCCATTAGTTTTTCTTCAATAATATCCTGTATGTCCTCGACTAGCATTCTTTTCTTATTAAGTTCCTCTATATACGTTACAATACCTTTAATATTTTCCTTTGTAGCTTTATTAGACTGATTTACTTCCTTATTCGCTTTTTCTATTGCTGTAATTATTTTGTTTCTATCATAGTCAACCGCCCTACCATCTCTTTTAATAACTTTCATACTAACCTCCATTCAGTCGCTTTTAATTTTATTTTACATAACAACATAGGAAATAATTACAATAAAATGATATACTTAATGTTTCTATAAAAGTTTATCATCTTTTACAAATAACTTATAATCTTTATAAATTCTTTCCTACATTATACATTTTTCTGTATTTTTTTCTGTTGCATAAGTCACAAATTATGGAGGCTTGAAAATGTTGTACAGATTATGTTAGAGACTGTAGTACGTTTAATAAGCTTCATAAATATTACATTTTCATTACAGTTTTTTTGTGCTAATTTATTGATTTTAAAGCTTGTTTCCTTTATAATATTTTATGTAGATATGAGGTGACAATTCATGCGTATTAATTTTAATGTTGAAGAATTTATTTCTAGTTTTTCTTGCAACTGTAATAAAGTTCAAAAAAAGACCTTTTCTAAAGGTGAAATTATTACTTCATATATCCAAAAACGAAATCAGTTATGTATTCTATTAAGTGGAAATGCAGATTTAGTAAGATATGATTTGAATGGAAATAGAACAATAGTAGAACATTTCTCAAAAAATGCTTTGTTTGGCGAAGTATTTTATAAGGTTACAACTAATAATGAGCTATTGGTTGAAGCAAAGTCTAGGTCTACAGTTTTATTTTATATTTATGATGAAATAAAAAGCAGATGTAACAACACATGTAAATTTCATGAAACTTTAGCAGAAAATTTGCCTGAGCTTGTTTTAGATAAAATTACCGACTTAAATACAAGAATAGAACTTTTAACCCAAAGAACTACAAGAGATAAATTACTTATGTATTTTTCATTAATTTCTACAAGGAAACTTTCTAAATCCTTTGAGTTACCTTTATCTTTAACAGATTTAGCTGATTATTTAAACGTTGATAGAAGCGCAATGATGCGAGAGCTTAAGCTATTAAAAGAAGATGGGTTGGTTGATAAGATTGGAAATAGAATTATTTTGTTGTATGAATAAAACTGATTCTAAATTTTTTTAGATTATCTTATTATTCTTTGATATAATATATTCAGGTTTTCGATTTGTATGAGATCCTGCTGGTTGTAATTCCCTATTGTATTTTGATATGATATAATAGAAAATACAGAAATAAAAGTTGAATGGAAGTTGTAGTTCCCTATTTTATTTTGATATGATATAATTGTTGCACATTAAATAAACTAAACAAAACTGTTGTAGTTCCCTATTTTATTTTGATATGATATAATGTTATTTTTGCGACATAGCATTGCTCAATAGTTGTAGTTCCCTATTTTATTTTGATATGATATAATTATGGAATTTTAAACCACGTAGCAATGGAAGTTGTAGTTCCCTATTTTATTTTGATATGATATAATAATTTAAAATGTACATTCTATGTTAAAGATGTTGTAGTTCCCTATTTTATTTTGATATGATATAATGTAGTTAATGCTTTTTTGCAAGGTCAAAAAGTTGTAGTTCCCTATTTTATTTTGATATGATATAATGCTCCTTTAAAAAAGCTAGTGTTTCCAATGGATTCCTAGCTTTTTAAATAATAAAAAAATATAAAATTACTCTCTTTTTACTTGTTTTTATTCATTTTTAGAAAAAAGACAATGTCTCATACTCCACAGGCTTTTCATATTTTGACTTTTTTCCCAACAAAATATCTACATTTTCATACTGTTTTTCTGTTATTACAAGCACTCTAATTGAACCTTCATCTGGAACATTTGCTTTTAATCTTTGTTTATGCAGTTCAACCATATCATTTCCGTTACAAACTCTAGCATAAACTGAAAATTGAATCATATAGAAACCATCTTTAAGTAGAAAATTTCTAAATTGTGTGGCTAACTTTCTTTCTCGTTTGGTTTTTACTGGTAAATCAAAAAACACTAAAATTCTCATAAACTTATGCATACCTATACTCTTCTAATTTAATCAAATATGGAAGTTTGATTAAATTTTCATTTTTATTCATACTTGTTGAAAAACTTTTTACCATATATTCGATTGCACCTTGTATATTAAATTTTTTACCATCTATTAAAACCAAACAATTTATTATTTTATATATTTCTTTTTTATTTTCTGGTGTTAATTCATTTTCAGTAAAATTTACCTTTGTTAAAACATATAAATCAACTATCGGTCTAAAACATTCAATCAGGTCATCTGCTAGATTAAAATTATTTAATTGACTGTGATGAAATATTCCTATTGAAGGCTCAAATCCATACATAACCAAGGTTCTTGCTATCATTCCTCTAATTATTGCATAACCATAATTAAGTGCTGCATTTTGCACACATTCTAGATTTCTATTAAAATCAGGTCCAAATATTGATTTAAAATACAATCCAGCTGCTTTTGCTTCGACATTATTCTTATCTCCAGATGTTATTCCAATAATCATTTCTTCCAGTTTTCTATATTCGGAAATATCCATCTCTTGCAAGCACATTGCCTGATTTAATATTTTAACTCTAATTATGTCTTGCCATATTCTCTTCATTAGTGGCTTTGACATTTCTATTTGCATTTTTATATTTTTAAGTTGTCTTGAGTAATTGTTTGTTCCTATCAATACGCCAGTAGGAAGATGCTTTTCATCACATACATATACAATTATATCATGTTCAATAAACTTTTTTAATGTATACGTTGTAATTACAGTTTGTAATGACTCTATGCAAACACTATTTAAATCTTCCAATGGTATTGTTATTTCTTCTTTAGTACTTTTAACAACTAATTGTTCGTTTTTAATCTTTAGGTACACATCATTTTGTAAATACACATTTCTGAAAGCCATAGATTTCGCTTAAAACACTTATCTACTTTAAAGTTTCGACTATGGTGTTTTAAGATAAATATATAAGCTTCCCTCCCTTCTTATTTTTTATGTTAAAAGGCATTCTTTTTTCCGGTATTTTCACTTCATGATAATTACCTAAAACATCAACCTCATATTTTTTAAATTCTCTTAGAGACTTTATACCTAAACTTGGTTGAATGTATTTATTATCGTGTGTCTGTATTGTAATAGCTCCTGATGATATTCCAGCTTTTACATAATACACAAATGCTTCTTCTACTTCAATTTGTTTATCCAATTTATTATTTGGATTTAATTTTATTTTATTTTTTCCTTTTACATAAATTAAATCTTTTGGATATAATGAGAAAATAAAATTCTTATCATCCATTTCTTTCCAATCTTCATATTTTTTTCCTGCCACGCAGGCTTTATTAGGCAATTTTTTCTTAATTGTATCACTTACATAAATTGGTACAAAATAGTATCCTTCTCCTTCTACATAGAAAATATCTAATCGTACACAATCTCCATTACCTGCAAAACTATTTCTATCTTGAAGTTTTACTCCTAATGTCGCATTTGCTTCAATTTGAACTTTTTTAACTAATGGTCCTCTGTTTCCGTCTGCTTTTGGTTTATAAAAATCGTCTTTAAAAGCTTCTTTCGCATTTCCTCCAAACTTTATTAATTGCTCTTTTAATGCATTGTATAATAATTTATCATCTTTCTTGTTCTTTTCTGGATAGCCTTCAATTTCGCCATCTTTGTTAAGTTTTAAATTAGTTAATTCTGTTTTAGTTATTGTTTTCATCTCTCCATTTTCTTCTTTTAAACCTCTAATTGTTTCCAAATGTGCCATTCCTGTAACTTTTCTCCTTGGCATTCTCGAAACAAATATTGGCTCTAAGTCTTCATAATCCTCATATGTATAAACATGTTCTGCATTCAAACACTCAATCATTCTTTCCTTTGTCTGGCATTCAGTCCTAATTTGCAATTCTTTTCTAAAGTTTTGCCAAGGTTCTGGGAAATATATTCCATTCTTTTCCTCATAATCTTTTGCATCAAGTATTTCGCCTGTTTCTAAATCAATATACTCTCCTTGGTTATTCATAAACTTACCATCTTTATATTGGTAATATTTTGTTATCTTATTTATCATTTCTTGAGTAGTTGTTGCTATTACTACTGCATCTATTGCATGGTGTGTATCACCATCTCTAGTCTTTTCTATTCCAAGCCTTTTTCTAATATGTGCTGTAATTGCACCATTTACTGTCCAAACTTTTCTCACAAAATTAGGATTGTCTGAAAATTCCAAGTGATTTCTTACTAAGTTATACATTAATTTACACATATATTGAGTATCTTGTATGTTTCTATCTTTCCAGTCTTTCGCATCTTCTTTTGTAAAATCCTCTCTTAATAGTCTTGATAATTTTTTTGGATTCTTTATAATATTACCTACTCTTACTTCATATTCTTCTAAATCTCTGCCCATTTCTTTTTCATATTTATATGGTACTCTATTTCCCTTTTGTCTATTTTCACTTGCTAATACAAGTACTTTATTATTGTATGTATCATCAAAGCACATACTATATGGAATAATATGGTCCACATCAACAGCCTCTGTAAAAAGCATATCAGCTGAAACGTGTTTTCCTGAATATAGACAGATGTTATCTTGTTCCTGCCAAAGTTTATATTTTACAATGTCTTGTCCTGTTGGATTTTGTTTTCCAAGTTCCATTATTTCTTGCTTTATTCTTTCATTTCTTTGCATATTTTCTTCTTGAGATTTTAATATTTCACGTCTATCTCTAAAGTTCTTTCCCATCTCTCTTGCAAGTTCTATTACAACTACATCTGGCTTACCATATATTGGATTATATTTTAAAGTTATCGCATTTAAAACTTTAATTGCTTGTGATATACCTCTTCTTACAACAGGGTTTGAAATTTCTTGTTCTAAATATTTTAACCTTAATTTTCTCTTTTTCTCTGTATTTACAGTTCCTCTAAAGTCTTCATACACATTATCCACAGCCTTATCATAAGTAATACCTTTTTCTAGCTCTGGTATAATTTTTTTCATAGCCTTTATTGATAGATTTCCGACTTTAGTAAAGCTTAATTTTAGTAACTCTTGGATAGCCTCTTCTGTTAAGTTTTGAGTATTCTCATTTAAATATACAATTCTTTTATCATCGTTTTTATATACAGTTAATGCATAACCAATGGCATCTAATTCTTCTTCTGAAAGCTTTTCAATAAATCCTTTTTCCACTCTGTTTAAAGCTGTTTTTATCTTATTGTAGCTCTCAAATTCTTTGAACTTTTGATTTTTCTCAACTTCACTATTTGTTTCATCAGACCATAATAAAATATTTTTATATGATACCATATTAAATCTTTCATTTTGTTCTAGACCTAATTCTTTTCTTATTGTACTATATGTAATGTTTGCCTTCTCTTTTGCTAAATTTATTATTTTATTTCTTTCTTCTTCTGTTAATTCTCGTTTTTCTTTCTGCCTAGTTTCTAAATCATATTTAATTATTTTTATGTGATTAATATCTTGTAATAATTTAAAATATTCAAAAGTATAACTTGCTTTTGCAGCTCTTTTCTCATCTTTTTCAAATGTACAATTACCAAGCATTTTTTCTATTTGATTTCCACCATAAGGGCTAGGCTCCCCTGGTCCTTCATCAAAACTTCTTTGAGATTCAAATATTTCTAAATATTCTTTTATGAATTCATCATTAATACTAGAATTTAATTCTTTTTGCTTTTCTAAAATTAATTTTATCTCATCTACTAAGAGTTTTCTTAAAGCTGTATTTTTATACTCATTTGTAGAATTTCTTATTTTTATTTGTTTATTTCCATTCTTATCTAAAATGTACTCTCCATTCTTGTCCCTTAATTTAAACTTATCATCTTTCAAGTACATTTCTGCAACAGTTCTATAACCTTTTTCTTTCATCAATTCTTCATTTTCTTTCGTTGCAGTCAGTAGTTTTCCAGCATCACTATTAGATGAACTTTCTTCAGATTTGCTATTTGATTTATATCCTCTTCTCTTAACTAAACTAACTAGAACTCTTGCTAAATCTTTATTAGTAATCTTTTCGTCCAATGCCTTAACTCTTAATTCATATACATTAAATTGAAATCTGTAATTTTCATACATATCTTCTAATTCTTTTTTAGTAATTATGTTGTATCTTTCAAGTAACCTTTTGGTTCTCTCCACTCTGTGTTTTTTTCTTCTTAATCTTCTTCTAAGTCCTCTTGCATCTCTTCTGTCTTTTGCAAGTGGTGAACCATCTTTTGGATTTTCTGCCGCATCAAAAATTCTACTTCCTAAATCAATTATTCTTCTTGGTTTCCCATTTGCATCATCTTCTATTGCTGCCCATCCTACTGATGTTATTCCAATATCTAATCCTATTCTATACCCCATATATTTCTCCTCCTAATATTTGATTTCAACATATATGAAGATAGCTGCCCTTTAGAGGACAGCTAGAGCTTTACGACTCATAGATTTTACAATAAAATCTAGGTCTTATTGTAATAACCTATTCTACTTTGATATGATATAATTTAATGTGCATATTCCCTTTGCACAAATATATAATAAACTAAAAGCATGTTCTTGTCAATACTTTTACTCCTCTTTAGTAACATTTTACCACATTTTTTATATTTGTCATCTTTTACTTTATAGTACTACACTTTAATCTAATAATATTAATCATGTTTTGTTATTAATACACAAGTAAATTCTACTATCTTTCATATGATCTAATAGAAGAAATAAGATATCCTCAATTGTAATTTTATATTATTCTTTGATATGGTATAATAAAAAAAAGAATTTGGGGTGGAAAGTTAAAGTTGTAGTTCCCTATTGTTCTTTGATATGATATAATATATCATTTCTTCTTGTTTTGGCTTAAATGGTTGTAGTTCCCTATTGTTCTTTGATATGATATAATATATATGATAAATATGTTACAGAATAGAGGGTTGTAGTTCCCTATTGTTCTTTGATATGATATAATATTAGTAGTAACACCAACTGACATAGTTGAGTTGTAGTTCCCTATTGTTCTTTGATATGATATAATAGACTTAGAAAAAAGCTAGTATTTTCAATAATTTACTAGCTTTTTTTATTTTTAAAATAATAAGTATACTTTGTATTTAATATTAATACTCATATTTTTTAAAATTTTTGTTATCCTTTACTTAATGTTTTGATTTATTTACATTAATAAACATTATTAACCTTAACATTGTTACCTGTTAAGTAGATATACTCCTATGTTTAAATACGTAGCAAATGCTGTCCACATTAGATATGGAATTTGCAAATATGCTGCAAGCTTGTTCTTTTTGTTGAAAGTTACTATCATATAAATTATTAATACTAATAATAAAACAATCCATATACTCGATAATAGTCTTGCTTTGAGAACGAAAAATAATACTGGCCAGATTATATTTACTATTAATTGAAGATAATATGCTGTATTTACCTTTTCATCTGCTAGATTTCTGGTATCTAATATTCCATATGAAATTCCCATTAATATATATAGTATTGACCAAATAATTCCAAATATAAATCCTGGTGGTGATAATGGTGGTTTATTTAATGTATTGTAATCTATAAAACCTGATATTGCAAAACCTATGATACCTCCTGCTACTATTGGTATTAATATACTTTTTATCCATTTGTACTTATTACTCATAACTCCTCCCATTTAGATTTTTTTAGTTGTTGTATTCATATATAATGTAACAAAAGTGAATACAACATAACTCTTGTTACATTATATTCACTTTTATCTTTTATATACATTTTTAGTTATTATCTGCCGCCACCGCCGCCACCGGCCTCCGGCCTCCTCCTCCTCCTCCAGAGAAGCCTCCGCCACTTCCTGAACCTGAAGAATATGACAATGAAATGGAGGTATTTATTGCATTATTAAAATTTGTTGAAAAATTGCTGTGGTACATGAAATACATGTATGCCGAGCTATTTAATGCATCTATTTCGTCTATATTTGGATAAAGTATTTTCAGTTGTTTCAATACTTTCTCTGCTATTCCAAAGGCCGTTGCATACACTAAGTATCTCTCCCATACTTCTATTGCTGGTACTTCTTTCTCATCTAAAAGTGAAAAATCCTCCATGTATTTCTTCATACCTTTCCATTTTTCTTTCTCGTTTATCCCTTTTTGCGTCAGTACATTAATTTTTTTCTTTATTTTTGAACATACTACTCCATTAATCAAAAGAACTATCGAAAATGGGAATAGCCATAATAACGTTATAATTGCTGAAACCAAATATGTTAGCTCTATACCTCTGTATTTTGTATATTCTTCTTTTTCTTTCTTGTTAAACCTGCTTTCTTTTTCTAGCTGAGTTTCAATTGCTTTTTGGATTCGTTCTATTAATTTTTGTATTAAAGTCGAATGTTGCTCTATATATTTTTCCAAGCTCTTTAGTGTAATTTCTTCTTTCTCTTTGTCTACTTTATATACAAAATTTAATACCTCCGCTTCATCTTCTTTTAACTCAGGAGTTGCTGGTTTTAATTTCCTTATGTATATTTTATCTTTTCCTTTTTCGCTTTTTTCTACTCGTAGTTCAATAAATTTCTTTAAGTCTAAGTTTAATAATGTCGCTGAAAATATATTTCCGAATTGGCTCGTAAATATGCTGTATGGTTCCTCTAATATGTATAATGCTTCTCCAGGGGTAACACTTTCTTGTGGTAAATCTCTAAAATATTCCAGTTCTTGCTCTGGTTTATATTTATTTAATCCTTTTAATTTTTTTAAGTATTTTATCGTTTTTCGTAAGAACACAATACATAAAACTATAACTACTATCACATAGAGTATTCTAAAAATATTTTTCTTATTTTTTTCCCACTCTCTTTTTGCATTTGCCGCATTCGCCCATTCTGTTTCTTCTTTTATTACCTCATCATATCTATTACTATTATATTTTCTTCCACTTGTTTCAATAATATTAGTTGGAAATAAGCATCTAACTTCTACATATCTTCCTGCTCTAAAGTTTGAAAGTTTAAATTGGATTTTGTTATTATCTGTAACATAAATTTCTCCATTCAACCCTTCAGTATGCCCCCATACCTTAATGTCTTCTTTATTTTTTACATCTTCTGGCAATATAATTGTTCCTGTAATTTCATCTGCATCTATTTCAAAGTTCTCCCCCACAAACTGCCAGTAAAGCTCTGCATAATCGTTATATTTTCCTATTGCATCATTTACTGTATATGAAATTTTGTATTCGCGTGTATCACTTTCGTTTTCCATTCCTACTCCCCATGCAATTTCAAATTTATCCTTTTCTACCTGTAATCCGTAATAGCAATCTTCTGTCACATGATACATCTCCTCATTTAATTGAGTAAACTCTTTTTCTTTTTCCTCAACAACCTCCATTACTTTTACATTACTGATTGACGAATACTTATCTTTATTTAATATGAAATCTTTATATAATGTGTTAGTGTCATCTATCCTTATATTCCATATCTCAGTTACTTCCATACTCCCATTAGAATTAACTTTTGCCTGAAAATCTAGCCTTTTCAAATCTAAGCTACTGGCTGCTTTTGAGACATTACTAAAAATTATTATTGCAAGCAAAGTTATCAGCAGAAGTAATAACATTTTCTTTGACCTTTTCAACATATTTTCCCCCTTTAGTTATATTCGTACGTATATAGTATCATTGTTTATGTATATACGCAAGGATAAATTTTGAAATACAATCATTAACTTTTTTATAGGTAAATTGCATTTAATCCTTTCATTAACCCTCTTATAACTATAGAAATGTTCCTAATTCACAAGTTGTCTCTCTTGTATCATTTCACATATTATGTCCGCTGTTTTCTCTACTCCCAATGCATCACTGTTTATACAAATATCATAATTTGATAAATCTTTCCACTCTTTGCCTGTATAATATTTATGGTGATTTGCCCTTTGTTTATCAATCCTTTCAATTTCTTTTTTGGCCTTTTCTTTGTTTAATCCATAATAAGTTGTCGCTCTTTTTATCTTATTATCTATATCACTATATATAAACACTTTTAGTATGTTACTATTATTTTCAAGAATTCTATCTGCACATCTTCCTACAATAACACACGATTCTTTACTTGCTATATCTTTTATTATTTCCGCCTCTTTTGCAAACAGTTCATCGGCATTATTAAATTCTGAATAATATCCATTGTTTAGAGATGCTAG
Organism: Clostridiales bacterium; assembly: GCA_019419955.1. Classification (GTDB taxonomy): domain Bacteria; phylum Bacillota; class Clostridia; order TANB77; family CAG-508; genus CALXVA01. Next base: position 42,194 of record JAHZIB010000010.1, read on the forward strand.
TACTCCTCTTTTCTGTTCATTTTCTTCAATATAGTCCTGAGAAAGTCCAGTTTCTTCTGCAACTTTTATTATAAATTCTTTGTCATATAATTTTATTCCTAACCTATCAGCTATCAGTCTTCCTATGTATCTTCCTCCAGAGCCATATTCTCTTGACAAAGTTATTACAACAGGTATTCTTAGATTGTTTACTAATTTTGTTGAATTTTCTACTGTTTCTCCCTCTATCGCCTTAACTTTACTAAATTTCTTAACTTGAGTAACCAAAAGTACTATAGCCATTACAAACGCTATTGCATCTGCGACTGGACCTGCAAAAAGAATTCCTGTAACTCCAAATAAATGTGCAAATATAAACATTGCTGGTATTAATAGTACAATTTGTCTAGATAATGATAATACTGCACTCTTTACTCCTTTTCCAATTGCTTGGAAGAATATTCCTGAAGGTATTTGTATTCCATTACAAATGCATAACATTAGATATATTCTAAATGCTAAACATGCAAATTCTATATAACTAGCATCTCCACTGCCAAATAATAAAATTAATTTATCAGGTATTGTTTGGAATAATATAAAAGCAATTGTACTTACTATTAAACTTAGCCCCAACACCATTTTTAGTGTCTTTTTTACTCTATCAAATTTTCCAGCTCCATAATTATAACCTAATATTGGCTGTGCACCTGCTGCAATACCTATGATTATACTATTTAGAATTTGATTAATTTTCATTACTATCCCAAGTACAGTAATTGGTATTTCAGCACCATACTCAGATTGAGCCCCATATTTTCCAAGCAAGTTATTTTCGACTGCCATCACAAAAACAATACTCATCTGTGTTATAAAACTACTAATGCCCAATGTTGCTAATTTTAATACAATTGTTGGTTTTAATTTAAAATCATCTTTCTCTAAATTTATGCTTTTAAATCTTTTGATATATAATATGGTCAATAGAAAAGTTATAAATTGACTGAATGCTGTTGCAATAGCTGCACCTTCAACTCCCATATGAAATACAAATATAAATATTGGATCTAATATACAGTTTAGAATTGCCCCCGTCAGCATTGAAAGCATTGCAAATTTTGGATTTCCGTCAGCTCTAATAATTGAATTTAGTGTCGTACTAATCATCATAAAGGGTAATCCAAATATTATAATATATCCATAGCTTAATGCATATTCTTTTAATGTATCAGTACATCCAAATAAATTCAATAATTGTGGTAAAAAACTTAACATTATTACTAAAAATATAACTGATATTATTATAGAGCTTAATATTCCATTTGCAACTCCCTTTTTTGCCTCGTCTTTCTTTTTCTCTCCTAATTTTAAGCTTAGATATGCAGATGTTCCATCTCCCAGCATAAGTGCAAATGCAAGACATATCATCGTGATTGGGAATACTACATTTGTAGCACCATTTCCTAGATATCCTACTCCCCAACCAATAAATATTTGGTCTATTATATTATATAGAGAGTTTACTACTAATGAAATAATGCAAGGAATAGAGAATTTTCTTATTAATTTACCTATTTTCTCCGTTCCTAATATGTTTTCTTTTTCCATAACCTTCTCCTCCTTTTATATTAAAAGTTTTCTCATTGTGTTGCCAACATTTTATGTTAAGTTATCGGCCTACAAATTTAGAATTTTGTCCCTTTTAGTGCATAAAAAGACAACACCATAAATGTGTTGTACTACACCACTTTTTATGTGGCCGAGTAATAATTTTCAATTATCCACATAGTATTTATTTTATAACAAATTTCCAACTTTGTCAACATTTGATTATTAGCAGTATGAGTTTTTTTGACTGGGGAATTCCCTAGATTTCAATATTTTTAAGCTCTAAGTTATAATTTGATTGAATTTTTCTTGATTTGAACTACATTTAGTCTAATATATTTCTTATTAAAGTTCAAGAGTATATCGGAAAGTTTGTGTAAACTTTAAACTTCTTATAATAATTTTTAAAAATTTTGATAATTGAATTGACAAAAATAATTATTTAAGATAAATATATATTATCTTATGATATATTAAATTGTCAAGGTTCAATTAACAGAGTATGTCAATTTACATTTTTTGGCATACTTTGTTTTTATATTAATATGGTAAACATTACCTTTAATTAATAACTACTCTATCTGGGAAATATGTATGCAATTCTGCTAAAGTAACTCCCCAATTTTGGTATCTACTTGTCCATTTTTCTGTTATTATTTTTGTTGATAAATATATGCTTTTTTCTAATGATTGGATTGTTGGAAATACTCTACGACCTTTGTTTAATCTTTTATAACTGTTATTTAGACTTTCTATTGCATTTGTCGTATACATTATTTTTCTGGTTTCAGGGCCATATTTAAAGAATGGTTGTATATTATCCCAATTATTTATCCAATTATCTAATGATACCTTTCTTTTACTCCATTTTTCTTCTAATTCAATTAAATTATTATATCCTATTTCTTCTGTTGGCGCTTGGTATATTCGCTTTAAATCTTTTGCTAATTCTTTCCTGTCTTTATATGATACATATTGCAATGTATTTCTTATCATATGCACTATACACCTTTGAAATTCTTTCATAGGGTATACTGTTCCTATTGCTTCTTTTAATCCCTTTAATCCATCTGCACATAATATTAATATATCTTTTACTCCTCGATTTTTTATTTCATTTAATATATTTGTCCAATATTTTGCACTTTCTGAATCTCCTATGTAAAATCCTAATATTTCTTTTTCTCCTGTCATTGTTACTCCTAATGCTATATATACTGCTTTTTTTACTACTATTCCTTCTTGTTTTACATTGAAATATGTTGCATCTACAAATACTATTGCATATTGTTCTTCTAATTGTCTTTTTTGCCATTCTCTTATTTCTGGAATAATTTTATCTGTTATTGCTGTTACCATATCTGGACTTACTTTTACTCCATAAAGTTCTTGCATTTCTTCATATATATTTTGATTTGAAAATCCCCTTGCATACATTTTTACTATCTTTTCTTCTATACTTGATATATCTTTTTGTTCTTTTTCTACTACTATTGGATCAAATGTACCTTGTCTATCTCTTGGTACATTTAATGTGATATCTCCTTCTGTTGAATGTACTGTCTTTTGACTATACCCATTTCTGTAGTTTTCATTATCTTCTGTATATTCATTCTTTTCATAACCTAAATGTTCTGTTAATTCTGCATTTAATATTTCTTGGATTGTGTCTTTAAACAAATCCTTTATTGCTTCTTGTATATCTCCTGCTGTTTTTAAATCATTACTTTTGATTAATTCTTGTATTAATTTTTTTCTTTCTTCACTTATTTTTTCTTTTCTTACCATATTTAAAACCTCCTTATGACATTTTTATTTTATCATAAGAAGGTTTATTTTTTAACTTTACACAATTTATTCTATATACTCCACCAACCATATTCCAAACTGGAATTTTCGTACATTTTTAAATTGGAAAAAAAGTGCATTTTTCTATTGATTTATACATCATAAAAGGTATTTTCTAGTTTACACAAAATTTCTGACAGTCCTAATTTTACAAATCAGAAAGTCGCGCCGAGGCGAACGTAGCCGTTGCGGTAGACATCGTTGAGGCTCACGTAGCCGTAGTCGAAGTTAGCGAACCACGCGTTGCGAGTAGTGCTCTGCGACGACGACCAACACCAATCGGAAAGCCCTTTGTTTCCATAATTGCTTGACGTAATTCCTAGTTGGCTTCCAAACGCTGACCATTCCTCTTTTGATGGTACATACCATGCTGGATTTGCATTTATTTTACTCTGCACTGTACTTAACCCCCACATGTCATCATAACTGCTATTGTCATTTTGTGCTCCATATGCACTACTGTTCCACTTTGCTATCATATTCTTGGTATTCTGTTTTCCACTTCCAAAACTTGTTGAGGTTGCTGTACTATAATCGTTCATATTTCCATACGCTGCATCATACCAACAATATCTTGTTCCATTCTGACTTCCATCTATATCATCTAATGCCATTACATAAAATCTCTCATTTCCACTTGAGTTTGCTACTGTTAGTACATCTTTTGTTCCGAAATCGTCTGAATGTCCACTCTTACTTACTTTATATTTCTTGAAGTTACTTCCTGTTGGTATTGTATAGGTTCCGTTACTATTTCCCCACTGTCCGCTCTTTCCTCCGTCTGTTGCCAAATCCACATATATTACTCCATCTACTGTTCCGTTTCCATCTACGTCTGCATAATATCCTACATATGATGCTGTTGCTGTAGCAGTATCTGTTCCTATATTTCCTCCCTTATCATATGCTTCTACTTTTATGCTATATTCTCCTACATTTAAACCACTAAATGTATAACTTTTATTTGATGTTGTACTCTTTAGACTATTATTTAAGTAATATTTATACGTATTCGTGTCTGCTAATCCACTTTCTCCATCACTTGCTGATACAC
>JAHZIB010000011.1 GCA_019419955.1 Clostridiales bacterium
AATATTGGAAAAATTATGTTCATAATAAACCGGAAATTTATTATTGCAATTTATACCTTAAAAAAAGTTTTCCTAAAATACTTGTTTTTTCCTTTCATATGTGATAAACTATTATATAGTCAATTTTATTTACGCATATAGGAGGTGCAAATTATGGCAAAATGTGAAATATGTGATAAATCAGTAGCACATGGAAATGAGATAAGTATAGCTCGTTCTCACGTTAGTAGGAGAACATCTAGAACTTTTAGACCAAATATAAGAAGAGTAAAAGCAGTTGTAAATGGAAATACAAAAACTATAAATGTATGTGCAAAATGCTTACGCTCTGGAAAAGTTACTAGAGCTTAAATATATACTTAATTACGCGTAATTTAAACAAAAACTTCAACTTATAAAAGTTGAAGTTTTTGTTTGCACTATGCTTAAATCTTATCTTTCTTATAAAAAATAAACTTTGCACGCTTTATGCAGCGCTTTTCAGCTTCAGTTTTCACAAAATTCGGAAACTTAGAATATTCCTCAAATTCCGAATCGCATTCCAAATCAGAATTTACAATTACATTTGCATTCCCTATTAAATTACCATCTACATTTGAAATCCGTACACTAAAGACTGCATTCATCAAATTAATGCATATGCATTCTGTAACAAAAAGATATTCCATAGTGTTTTCCTTTCTGCCAATTATGGCGTCAAAGCATTTTATAACGTGTGTTTTGTATTGTAACATATTTATATAAAAAAAGCAATCTTCACTATATATTTGAAATCTTCGAAGGTTACAGGATAATGGTTTAAAAAATAATTGTCCTGCAACGGGAGTTCCATTAAAAATTTTCACAAATCGACGCTTACAAAGCTTGTGAAAATTTTTAATTGGAATCTCCCTGCGCGGACTTCAAATGTGTAATAACCATTATCCTGTAACCTTCGAAAATTTCTATACATTAATAAAAAGTACATTTTCATGTACCTTTTATTTAGTCTTTGTTTACTTCTTTTAATAATTCTAATTGCGAAATTAGCAATGATTCCATTTTAGCTTTATATACATCAAATTGTTTTTGCAAATCTTCTAATTCTTTCTTTTTAATTATAAGCTGTTGTTCTAGTTCCATTACTTGTTGCTTTGCTGTTCCTTGTGCATCCTTAATTAGTTGGTCTGCTTCCTGTTTTGCAACTTTTTTTATTTCTTCAGCTGTACTTTGAGCCATTATTAGAGTATTTTGAAGTGTTGACTCCAAGTTTTGATACTTTTTAATTCCACTTTCTAGTTCTGTTATTTTAGATTTATTTTCATTAACTTCTTTATATAGTTTTTCATAGTCTAGTGTTAGCTCATCTAAAAAATTATCTACTTCTTCTACACTATAGCCATTCATCATTTGTTTCGCAAATTTTTTATTTTCTATATCCAAAGGTGTGTACATATATTTATTCCTCCTAAACTTCCTATATAACTATATTAATTGTTAGAATTGTTTCTTAGCCATGAAACTGATAATTTGTTTTTTATTTCTTCTCTTGCCATTTCATTAGTAATATCATAATTGTATGGTGCAACTAGAAATATAGAATTAGATACTTTTTGCAAATTACCATCTAAAGCATGAACCGCGCCACTAACAACATCTACTATTCTTCTAGCAACATCTTTATTAACATACTCTAGATTAACAATAATAGATTTTTTCTCCTTTAATAAATTACAAATACTTTCTGATTGTTCGAAAGTTGTTGGTTGACAAATAACCATTTTAACTTGTTGGGTTTGTGGCATATTTACAACTTTGTTACTTCTTCTTCCCCATAATTTTCTATCTTCATCTTCCTCATCTTGTTCTTCTATTTCTTCATTTTTATCATAATCCAATTCTTCTATTTCCTCTTCATCTTTTTCTGGTAATCCTAACATTCCCCATACTTTTTCCATAATAGCTCCTGACATTTGAATAACCTCCTTAAAATATTCGTCATTGGTTTCTACTGGTATATAGTATCTATCATTTTTGCCATCTTGTCAATAGTTTTTTTAGTTTTGTAACAAAATTTTAACATAATTGTAATATAATTGTAATATTTCTTTATTTATTAATTAATATTTCATCATAAATTGTTATATTTGGCATATTTCTTATTTCAGATGAAGTATAGCCCATCTCTCCCAACTCTTCACTTGTAAAATTTGTAACAATAGAATATTTTTCATTAGACTTAAGTATCTTTACTAGAATTTTATCTTCATATCCAATTCTAGTTCTTGTAACATATGCCATTTGAAAATCTTCTTTATTTTCATATGATATCGCAGAATTTGGAACTTTCAAACCAGATTCATTCCACCAAATTATTTCAACTGATACTTTTCTATAATTTATTAATTCTTCCACTCCTTCTTCAAGTTTGAAAGTAATTACATAATTATCCTTTTCCTCTGATTTATATTCTATGCTTGCATCTACTTCATTTCCGCTTGGCAATCTTATTTTTACCTCATCTCCAACTTCCGCATTTTTAGCATAGTCGGAATCCAATACGATTACAATGTAACAATAATAATTATCTATAATTTTCCCACTTTCTCCACTTGCAGGTATAATCTGTCCGGTTTTTAGTTTTAAATCTTCTAAAAATTCTTTACTATATTTGCCAAAGTTTTCCGGGGTCAAAACCTCCTCAAATCCATCCACTCTATATGAAACAATTCCACTTTTTGTTGCTTCTAAATATTCCGCACCTGAATTCAATTGAGTCTCATATTTTTTTCTCTCATCAATTAGTTTTTTTAAGTATGATCCTGACGGACTAAGTTCTCCAGCTATCTGTGCTTTTTTTGTCATATTACTTAAAATTTGCTGTTTATTTTCCTGTATTTTAGTCAAATCACTTTCTCCAAAAAGTTCATCCACTTTTGTATCAATTTGTTCCTCTAAAACTTTTGTATCAGATGTGAACAAATCTTTTTCATCTAACATTGCCTCATCAATCTTAGTATCTAAATCTTGAATTTTCTTTACCAAATTGTCCTCATTTTTTGTATAATATCTAAATATTGCCTCTCCTTTTGCAACCTTTTCTCCTTCTGATTTAATTTGTTCAATACCATTTTTATAATTTTCGCCTTTTAATACTACTTCATCTCGTATAATGTATCCTATCCCTGTTTCTTCCTCTTGTATTTGCCCCATTTCTACATAAACAGTATCTGTAGGATTTTTAACTAATTGTGAAACTATAAATATAACATATATTATTATGCATAACAACAAAAACATAAAAATTTTCTTTTTATGCTCATGAAAAAGCTTTTTAATTTTACTTTGTTTTTTATTCTTCTGTACCTTTTCTTTCTCTTCCAATTTCTTCACATTCCTTTTTGTTATGCAGTTTATTTGCATATTGCTATTTTAGTTACTTACCCTACCCTTTCAAATATCATTATTCATTAACCTTATTTAACTTTTTCTTAATATTATGTCTATATTATTGTTAAGTTCATCTAGACCATCTAACCATGTAAGCCCATCATATCGTTTAAACCATGTAATCTGTCTTTTTGCATATCTTCTAGTCTCTTGTTTTATTTTTTCTATCATCTCATCTCTAGTTGTAATACCATTAAGATATTCCACCACTTCTTTATAACCTAATCCTTGAAGAGCAGTAGGAAACTCACTATATTTATTTATTAAATTTCTAACCTCTTCAATTAACCCATGTTTAATCATTACATCTACTCTCTTATTTATTCTTTCATATAGAATATTCCTATTCATATTTATTCCAAATAATATGTAATTATATTTCACTCCATTTTTTCTTGATTCTTTTTCTAGTTCAGTTTTTGTTTTTCCTGTCGCATTGTAAATCTCAAGTATTCTACATATTCTCTTTTTATCGTTAGGGCTAATTTTTAATGCAGCATTTTCATCTATTCTCATTGCCATTTTGTAAAGCTCATTAAGTCCTTTTTCTTTCTCCAATTTATTAAGTTCTTCTCTATATTTCAAATCAATTTCTATTTCACTATAATCTATTCCACGTACAAGAGCTTCAAGATAAAGCCCTGTTCCCCCAACTACAATAGGTACTTTCCCTTTTTCTAAAATTTCTTGTATTGCTTTTATTGCATCTCTTTTGTAATCTGCAACGCTATATCTTTTGTCTGGGAAAATGCAATCTATTAAGTAGTGCTTTATCCCTTGCATTTCTTCTGCAGTAGGCTTGGCTGTTCCTATCGTCATATCTTTATATATTTGCATTGAATCACATGAAACTATCTCTCCGTTTATTTTTTTTGCAAGTTCTATTGATAACCCAGTTTTTCCTGAAGCAGTCGGCCCACATATTACTATAACTTTTTGCATTTCGACCTCCATCCAATCAATCTTTAAAGCAATATATTTCTTAAGTCCTCATGTACATTTACTATTCTGCTTGTACATTTTTTTGCACATTTATTTTTTCCTCATCTGTTGAATTTTCTTTCTTTATTGAATTATCAGATACAGTATTTCCCTCTGTATTATCTATTATAGTATTACTTGTTATGGCATTTGTAGAGTTTTCGACAACTTGATTTTCAACTTCAATATCATTACCTTCTGTTATATAAATTCCCGTAATTCCATTTGGTATCTGTGGCTTGTCTGCATCTTGCTGAGCATTAGTTGTTCTTTGCTCATTTATTAAATTTACCACTTGTTCTTGTATATTTTTAAAGTAAATACATTCTATTATAAGGATAATTAGAAGAATTACTCCTAAAACCATTGCTCTTTTCTTTAGAATATTTCCATCTAATCCTCTCATTTTATAGCTATAATACGATTTTGCAAACATTGGTAGAATTATTATTCCATTTATTGGAACAAATAAAAATGTGATAAGGTTTTTTCCCATTTCTGAAACCTCGGTCATTGTAATTCCTCTAGTGCTTATCCAATATACAATTGTTGTGAGAACATACATGAAAGCTGTTCCACCTGCAATATAAATTAATTTTTCTTTTTTTGTTAAATCCGCTAAGCAGTAGTACATTAGCACAATTGATACAACATTTAATATAATTATAAATAGTAAGATTACTAGCATTTTAATCTCTCCTTTGATTTTGAAATACTTAGAATTTTGCGTCACTCTCTGTTGGGAAAAGAATTGTCTTTTTGTTAGGCACACGAGTTAGAAATGTACGAGGCGTACTCAGTGTACATTGAATACATTTCTAATAAAGTGTAACAACTATAAAAGCAATTATCTCACCAACTTACCTTCTTGAGAATTTTCTCTCAATATCTTCTCTCGTCATTCTTATTGCAGTTGGTCTTCCATGTGGACATGTAAATGGATTTGGAAGTACTAACAACTGTTTCATTAAATTATCAACTTCTTCTCTTGAAAGTGCCATATTTGCCTTCACGGCCGCCTTACAAGCTACTGTAGCAATAAACTTATCTTCAATTTCTTGCTTTGCTGTTCTTGCAACAGTATTTATTTCATCCAATGTTTCTAAAAACAATTCTTTGGTATCCAATTCCAAACATACTGTAGGAACTCCACTTAATTTTATTGTATTCTCACCAAATTCTTCCAAATCAAAACCTGCCTTCTCAAAAATATCCATATTGTCTTTTGCAATTTGCATGTCCTTATGACTTAGATTAATTATATCTGGAAGTAACATTAATTGTGAGTCTTTATTTCCATCGCTATAGTAATTTGCCTTTATTTTCTCATACATTATCCTTTCATGAGCTGCATGTTGGTCTATAATATATAGTTCTTTGTTCATTTCTATAATTATGTATGTAGAAAAAGCTATTCCAATATATTTATACTCTGGCATTTTATTATCTGGTAATTTGTCAAAAATAGAAACATTTTCAGCAGTTTTTAGGTCTTGTGTATTTATTTTATATTCATTATTTTCTTCCTCAATATTTTCTTCGTCTTTAATAACTCTGCCAAAAGTTTTAGCATACATTTCATCAAAATTACCATAATCTGATTCCATTTTCAACTTATCCATTTCGTGTATCTTTTCATTAATTTCAGATAAATCTACAATCTTTGTTTCGCCATTTTCATTATTGTTTTCGCAAGCTCCATTCTTGTTATTATAGATTTGTGCAACAAAGTTTTGCGTATCATCTGGCTTTATTTCTTCTTCCGTTTCATTCTTTTTACTTCCAAATCTACTAAGCAGTCCAGTAAATCTACTTGAAATGCTATCACTTCTTGTATCATTACTTACATTAGAATTTGTATCATTTCCAGTAAACAATTCATCTGCCCTATCACTTTTATTTGTTACGCTTTCTTCTTCTGAAACACTATTAATATCACTTCCATCTTTGCTTTCACCATCATTTTGAAAATCAGTTGACGAAATATTATTTTCTAATAGACCATTAGCAGCATTTCCGCTTGTATATTCCTCCATGATTCCGTGTTATGTTTTTATGTTCTAACACATTCTTTTCAGAATCATTATTCACATTTTCTTGTACTTCTTCGCCGTTATTATTAGTGTTTCCAGCTAAAATTGACAAGTCTTGAAGTGGAGCATTTTTTAATTTATTAATTTCTTCTAAAATATCTATTTTAGGTTTAACATTATCTTGTGATAAACTTTGTTCTTTTACTTTTGTTAAATCAGAAGCTTCAGTTTTTACAGGTGTTGGTGCAATTTTCCATGAATTATTCAATTGCTTATCAAGTTCAATTTTGGTCTTATCTGGTACCAAGTCTTCTTTAAGTAAACTATCTTTTATAGCATGATATACTGCTTTAAATATTTTACTTTCCTCTTCAAATCTGACCTCTAATTTTGCAGGATGAACATTGACATCGACCTTTTGTGGGTTCATTTCTAGATTTAAAACTAAAAAGCCATATTTACCAATTGTTAAAAGTCCCTTATAGCCTTGTTCTGCTGCACTTGTTAAGGTCTTGTCTTTTATATATCTTTTATTTACAAAGAACAATTGATTAGACCTATTAGAACGAGCAACAACTGGTTTTCCAATCACTCCTCTGACTTTTATTTCTTCATATTCATAATCCACATCAATTATATTTTCTGCAACATCTTTTCCATATATGCTATATATAACAGACTTCATGTCTCCATTTCCTGAAGTTTGAATAACTGTCTTGCCTGAATTAATTAATTTTATTGAAATCTGTGGGTTTACCAGTGCAATCCTTGTGACGGTATCTTCTATATAACCTGCTTCTGTAAAATCTTTTTTTAAGAACTTGTACCTAACAGGTGTATTGAAAAACAAATCAGTAACAGTTATTGTACTTCCTTTTGGGCAACCAGCATCCTCAAAATTAAGAACTTTTCCTCCCTTTACCTCAATTTTTTTTCCAATCTCATTATCTTCAGTTCTTGAAATAAGCTCCACATTACTAATAGCTGCAATACTTGCCAAAGCTTCTCCCCTAAATCCCATTGAAGTAACAGTTTCTAAATCCTGAGCTTTCCTTATTTTACTCGTTGCATGTCTTTCAAATGCTATTTCCATATCATCTGGAATAAAACCTTTGCCATTATCTGTAATTCTTATGTATGATATACCACCATTCCTTATATCTATTGTAATTTTATTTGCTCCAGCATCTATTGAATTCTCAATTAACTCTTTTACCACAGAGGCTGGTCTCTCAATAACTTCTCCTGCTGCTATTTTGTTTATTGTTAAATCATCTAATAAAACTATATTTCCCACTATACTTCGTTCCTCTCTAATATATCTATTGCACTTATGTTTTACTATTTTTGCTATACTTTAAAATTATATCATTAATATATGTTTTTTGTATAGGTTTTTAAAGAATTTTTTTACAAAAATTTGTAAGCGGTCATATTGACCTCTTGACAAGTACCTTTTTAAAATTTTTTCAATCTGAGTTACAGGTCAATTGGTATATTCACTTGAAACCCACATAAGTAGATTCCAATTAAAAATTTTCACAAGCTTTGTAAGCATCGATTTGTGAAAATTTTTAATGGAACTCCCGTTGAAAGACAATTATTTTATTAAGAACCATTATACTGTAACAATTTTTCTATATATTTTTTCTTTTTTACTTGAATTTATTATTTAATTGATATATTATATATAAGAATATTTTATGTACGGAGGAAAAAATGCCAAGGAAATCCAAAGAAAAACTTAAAAACTCTTTAACAGATGTAACTTCTGAGGTTACATCTAAAAGTAAAACTGCCAAATATAGCAGTTCTAATAAAAACTCTACAAAAACAACAAGTAGTACAAAAAAATCTAGCAAGAATCCAAAGACTACTAAAACTTCGTCTGCGACAACTGTTGCTAGCAAAACTACCAAAGCCGTTACTAGCAAAACAAATAAATCTAGTGCAAAAAAGAAAAGCACTACATCTAAAAAAACTACAAAAACTAAAAATAGTATTTCATCAGAAATTGAATACTATGATTTACCTTATAGATATAACGAAACAGTAGTAAAAATTTTAGCACAAACACCTACTACTTTATTTATCTATTGGGATATTTCTGATGACGACAAAAATTCATATGTTGATCAGTATGGAGCAGATTTCTTTAGTTCTACAAAGCCGGTTTTAATTATTACAAATAAAACAATGAATTATACTTTTGAGGTTGAAATTAATGATTTTGCTAACAGTTGGTATTTGCATGTTAATGACCCAGATTGCGATTATTCAATTGAGCTTGGCAGAAGACCTATTATGCATTTTGAAAGAATAAAACCTTATATTTATGTAGCCACTTCAAATGATATGGAAGTGCCAAATAATCATATTCTGTTTGATAAACTTGGCAAATCTGTCTTTTTTAAGAACGTAAAAAATAACTTTGTGCAGGAAAGGGATGTTTCTTCTATATCATTTATTAAAAATATTGGCAAATATAATATTTATGATATTTATAAGGAATTATATAGAGATAATTTGGATATAGAAAAATTAAAAGAAGAAGATTTAAAACTTAATCTTTCATCTTCAAGTAGTTCTACTTTTAAATAATAAATCATTTTATAGAGGTATAAAAAGGTGGAAAACAGTTACGAATTTGACAAATCAATATATTATTTTGATTTGTCAAACTCATATTATTTTCCAACCAATTTGTAACTAGAGAAAGGAATTTAATAAAATATGGCAAAAGAAAAAGGATATGTAAGCTTCGTTCTTCATGCGCATTTACCATTTATTCACCACCCAGAGAGCGAGGATTATTTAGAGGAACAATGGCTTTATGAAGCTATTTCAGAAACATATATACCACTACTTTTAAATTTTCAAAAGTTAGAGGAGGAAAAAGTTGATTTCAGGATTACAATGTCACTTACTCCTCCTTTACTTAATATGCTTGATAATAAACTTTTGCAAAAAAGATATATTAAGTATTTAAAAACTCATATTGAACTTTGTGAAAAAGAAGTGGAGAGAACAAAATATGATGAAAAATTAAATGAGTTATCAAAATATTATTTAAATAGATATACTAATGACTTATATGTTTTCAAAGATATTTATAATTGTAATTTAATACAAGGTTTTAAACACTTTCAAGATATTGGAGTTCTAGAAATAATTACTTGTGGTGCAACACATGGCTATTTTCCAATTTTATACATAACAGAGCAAACTGTAAAAGCACAGATTGCAGTCGGAGTTCAAACCTATGAGAAATATTTTGGTAAAAAGCCTCGTGGTATTTGGCTTCCTGAATGTGGATATATTCCAGAAGCAGATAAATATTTAAAAGAATTTGGTATTGATTATATAATCACAGAGTCTCATGGCATTTTATACGCAAATCCCTCTCCTGTATATGGTACCTTTGCCCCTATCGTTTCGCCTGAAGGTGTTATTGCTTTTGGTAGGGATATGGAATCATCAAGGCAGGTTTGGAGTTCTATTAATGGTTATCCTGGAGATTTCAATTATAGAGATTTTTACAGAGATATTGGATATGATTTGGATTATGATTATATCAAACCATACATCGCTTCAAATGGAGCTAGAGTTCATACTGGAATTAAATATTATAGGATTACGGGCAAGGATTGCGATAAAGATTACTATAATGTTCAATGGGCAAAAGATTCTGCCGAAAAACAAGCTGGTCATTTTTTTGATAGTAGGCAAGCTCAGATCGAAAAAATTTCTCCAATTATGGGTAATCCTCCTATAATTCTTTGTCCATATGACGCCGAACTTTATGGTCACTGGTGGTATGAAGGTCCATATTGGCTATATATTTTATTTAAGAAAATTTATTATGACAATTGCAATTTTAAACTAATTACACCTAGTGAATATATTGATAAGTACCCTTTAATGCAAGTCTCTACTCCATGTAGATCCAGTTGGGGTGCTAATGGTTATAGTGAGGTATGGCTAAATCAAACTAATGATTATATTCATAGACATTTGCATGTTGCAGGAAATAGAATGGTTGAGCTTGCACACCTTTATCCAAACGAGAAAAAAAGTTCATTGAGAAGAAAAGCTTTAAATCAATGTGCTAGAGAATTGCTTTTGGCACAAAGTAGTGATTGGCTATTTATTATAACTAATGGAACAATGGTGGACTATGCAAAGAAAAGAATAAAAGACCATATTGGTAGATTTACTAAATTATATGAGCAAATTACAGAAGATGCCATTGATGAAGAATTTTTGAAAAATATTCAGAAAAAAGATTGTGTTTTTCCAGAAATAGATTATATGATTTATTATTAAATAAGTGGCTTCACATCATGTGTATTTCGTTCTTGAACACACACATGATATAAAGCCACTTTTATTCTAAACACTTTTACCTTGTTACAATGAAAGAATAGATAAGCATTCCTAATACTGCTAAAATAACTAACCCTACAAAAATATAGACTAATGTAAATGTAATTTTCTTATTATTCTCTTTTTTTGTTTGCTCCTCTACTCTTTCTACATTTTCATTATTTGTTTCTCCCATAGTTCTTTTCCTCCTTTTTTCTTTTTGTATATTAAATTAAAATTAATGACTATTTTAATTTTATATTTTTTATTATAAAACTTTAGTATAACTTATATCCATTTTACTAAATTTAAGTTCTCTGAATCTAATAACATCTTATGTTTTGGCATTACTCTAAATGTATAACCATATTCTCCGCCATTTACAAGTTTTATTTTCGCTGTATATGTATAAATCTTGCGTTCATCATCTCTTTCATCTAATTTCATCGGAATTACTTGTATATCGTCTACTATACCAGTTTCTTCTATTTTTCCATAATATACTTGTGTTTCGATATTATCGACAGAAATATTTGGCAATAGAACTTTGCATTTTACATCTATATAATTCCCTGCATCTATAGTTATATTATCCAAATTATTCTCTTGAGTAATTTTAATATCATCCCAATTTTGATATAGTTCCTCTTTCCAGCTATTATATTCTGTTACTTTATCCAATTCACTATAGTAATTGTCATACAAGTTGCAAAGTGGAATGTACAATTTATCTACATAATCCACTAACATCCTAGAAGTACTAAACCTTCCTCCAGTTGATATGATTGAGTTTTTCATTATTTTTATCCAGTCATTTGGTATATCATTTTCATCTCTTTTATAATATGTAGGTATTATTTTATTTTCAAGTGTTGTGTATATATCTTCACTATCAGCTTTATCTTGTACTTCGTAATTTTCGTAATCTTCATTAAGTCCAATATACCAACCATTTTTAGAATTATACCCTTCTGCCCACCAACCATCTAGTACACTAAAATTAATAACTCCACACACAGATGCCTTTTGTCCGCTAGTACCAGAAGCCTCCATTGGTCTTCTTGGTGTATTTAGCCATACATCTACTCCGCTTATTAAATATCTTGACATTGCTATGTTATAATTCTCTAGTAAAAATATCTTTCCTTTAAATTGTGGTTTCATCGAAATTTCATGTATATATTTTATTAAATCCTGCCCTTCTTTATCTGCTGGGTGAGCCTTGCCCGCAAATATAATTTGTATTGGCCTATTTTCATTACTAAAAATTTGCGTAATTCTCTCTAAATCTTTAAAAATCAAAGTAGCTCTTTTATATGTAGCAAATCTTCTTGCAAAACCTATTGTTAAAACATTTTCACTAAGTTTTGAAGTCATTTTTTCTATTTCATGATAGCTATATCCACATCTATGAAGTCTTTGCGTTGTGCTTTGTTTTACTAAATCAATGAGTTTTCTTTTTCTTGACATATGCTCATTCCATAATTTCTCATTTGGTATATTCTCTATTTTCTCCCAAACTTCATCATTATATATATTGTCCTGCCAATACGGTACCAAATATTCATTGTACAAATCTTTTATATTTTGTGGTAACCATGAACAAGTATGTATACCATTTGTTACATATGTTATTGGTGACTCATTTGCAGCAATATTGGACCAAATATCTCCAAATAGCTCTCTTGATACTGCTCCATGAAGTTTACTAACTCCGTTTTTCTTTCCGGCAACTTTTAATGCAAGAACTCCCATGTCAAACCCACTATTTGCACTGGCATTAGGTCTCGCTCCCATTTTAAAGAAATCCTGCTTTGTAATTCCAAGCTTTTCCCAATAGTCCTTAAAATATTTCTCCATGAGCTCTATTGGAAAAATATCATTACCAGCTGGAACTGGTGTATGTGTTGTAAATACTGTTTTTGAAGATACAATATCTCTTGCAATATTAAAAGATATCTTTTTATCTTTAATTGTATTTTCTATTAGTTTAAATATCAAGAAAGATGAATGTCCTTCATTCATATGATAAACCGTAGGCTTAACACCTATTCTTCTTAATAGCTCTACTCCAGCCATGCCAAGTACAATTTCTTGTTGTATGCGTGTTTCTTGATTTCCACCATACAATGTTTTAGTTATTTCCCTATATTCTGAAATATTTGCCTCCAAATCTGAATCCATCAAATATAAAGTTACTCGTCCAACTTTAATCTCCCATACTTTTATGTATAGTTTCTTTTTTGGCATATCTACAGAAATAATTAAATCTTTTCCGTCAACATCTTTAACTGGTAGTATTGGTAAATTTTCTAAATCTAGATCTCTATACTCTGTCTCTTGGAATCCTTGGCCATTAATTGTTTGCCAAAAATACCCATGTTTATATAGAAGACCTACTGCAATTAAGGGTACTCCGAGGTCACTTGCTGACTTTAAATGGTCGCCAGATAAGATTCCAAGTCCTCCAGAATAAATGGGTAAAATTTCATCTAATCCATATTCAGCAGAAAAATATGCAATTAAATCCCCCTCATTATCTGGGTATTTCTTTTTAAACCACGTATTTTTACTTTTTATATAATCATCGAAATCTTTAACAAATTTATCATACTCTTTTAAAAACTCCTGTTTTTCACTTGCTTCCTCTAATTTCTCCTGAGAAACATTTTTTAAAAATTTCACAGGATTTTTGCCTACTCTTTCCCATAAATCTATATCTATCTCTTTAAAAAGTTTTAAAAAATTTGTGTTCCACGACCACCAAAGATTATTAGCTATATCAGATAATTTTTCAATTCTTCTGGGTAATTGTGGATTAACCTTTATTCTATTAAAAGTGTACATTTACACATTTCCTCCTTAAGTTTTTTACATCTTTTTCATTCGTCAAATTTATATATTTACTGCTCCAGTTTTTTTATATTGTATAAATAAAGTTTAAATATGTCAATAATTTTGTATGAATTTTTTTAAAATAAAGTTACATGATAATGGTGATTGTGTATATCTAACATCTCTTAGTTTCGTACCAAAAAGTTTATAAGCAGAGGGTGCTTCTTCTATAATTCAAACCCTCTACTTATTTTTACACTTTTTTCAATTATAAGCATAAATTTTACTCTTTCTTCGTTTGTAAACTAACTTTTAAATACTTCATAAAGTAACTCCTCTATACTTGCAAGTCTTCTTTCAAATACAGTATTTGTCATGTCTAGTATTTCGTTGTACTCTATGAGTTTTGTAAATTTTTTCATATTGATTTTGTGATTCTCTGCGATTACCTTTCCTATGTTCTTTTGTTCTTTTCTAACTTCATCTAAAAGTTCGTTTATTTGTGCAATTAATGTTTCAAGATTTTCTTTTTCATCTAAATTTTTTAACATATAATCACCTCTGGTTTCATTATGTTAATATTTTACCATGTACTTTTAAATAAATCAATAGTTTTTACGAAAATTTGTTCAGTTTTTTTAATTCTTAACAAACATATATACCTATAATGCTGTAAATTGCAACATTTACATAATTTTTCCTCCTCCCAAGACAACTTCATTTATATAAAATACTACTGATTGTCCTGGTGTTATGGCTCTTTGTGGCTCATAGAATTTTAATTTGGCAATATTTTTCTCTATATTTAAAGTTGCTTTAGCTGGCTTTGCCCTATATCTAATTTTGGCTTCTATTTCAATTTCATTATTAGATTTTTTATTTATTAACTCTTTCATATCTATCAAAAAATTAAGTTCATTTGCAAATAAAGTATCTGTATATAGCTCTTTTTCTGTTCCAACTATTACTTCGTTTCTATCCCTGTTTAGCTTTACGACATATAGTGGTTCTTTGTATGCAATACCAAGTCCTCTTCTCTGTCCCACAGTATAGTTAATTAGTCCATCGTGCATTCCAAGTACTTTTCCATTTCCTAAAACAATATTACCACTCTTATTTATGCTAATTTTGTTTTCCGTCATTATATTTGTAATTGCACTATTTCCATTCTCTTTCAAACTCTGTTTTTTTAAAAAACTTATATAGTCATTATCCGGAATAAAGCAGACCTCTTGGCTATCTTTTTTATGAGCTATTTCCATTCCATATTCCTCTGCGATTTTTCTCACTTCTTCTTTATCTTCAAACTCAGATAATGGAAATAAAACATAGGGCAAAATTTTTCTATCAATTCCATATAGAAAATAACTTTGATCTTTCGTACTCGATACTGCTTGTGCAAGGACATACTGGTTATATTTTTCTGAATAATAACATCTAGCATAATGTCCTGTTGCTATATATTCACACCCAAATTCTTCAGCAATTCTATAAAACGCATCAAACTTCATATATTTATTGCACTCTACACAAGGATTTGGCGTTTTAGCACACATATATGTACAGACAAAGTTATCAATAACCTTTTCTTTAAATTCTTGCCTTAAATCTACTACATGATGCTCTATTTCAAGGTTCTCACACACTTTTTTTGCATCCTGTATTGCTGTATTCTCTTTCAAATTGCTTTTTTCCATAAGTCTACTGCCTTCATTATTCAGTAAACTTTCATTTAATCTCTTTTCTTCCTCCCACAGCCTCATTGTAACACCAATCACTTTATATCCTTGTTTTAGTAATAAAATTGCTGCGACAGAGCTATCTACTCCTCCACTCATTCCTAATAAGACTTTTTTCATCGTCACTCCTACATCTCTATTATAAATTCCATTCCTTTCTCGCTTCGCTCAAAAGCACACATAGTAATGAAAGATTTTTTTCAAACTAAACTCCCTGTATGTAACTGCCTTTTTTCCTTCTTCTCTGGTTGGAAAAGAATTGGTATTTTGGCCACTTTCTTTCTACACAAAAAGAATTAAATTTTGGCAAGAAAAATTTCGTTTGAAAAGCAAGGGCACATACGTGGTGTATGTAACCTCATTTCAAATAAAATTTAACACAGCCAAAATTGTAATTATTTTTGTGCTACATTAATGTGTACATCATCAAGCTGCTTCTGGCTAACCATACTTGGAGCTCCCATAAGTATATCTCTTGCTTTCTTATTTTTAGGAAATGCTATTACCTCTCTTATGTTATCAGAATCCGCAATAAGCATTACCATTCTGTCCAAACCAGGTGCTGCACCCGCATGCGGTGGTGTTCCATATTGAAATGCATTATATAACGCTCCAAACCTTGCCTCCACTTCTTTTTCAGAATAACCTGCTATTTCGAATGCTTTTACCATAAGTTCTGGATCGTGATTTCTCACGGCTCCTGAAGCCATCTCATATCCATTGCAAACAACATCATATTGATATGCCAATATATCAAGTGGTTCTCTATTCTCCAAAGCCTCCATTCCCCCCTGTGGCATTGAAAATGGGTTATGATTAAAATCTATTGTTCCTTCATCTGACAATTCATACATTGGAAAATCTGTTATAAAGCAAAATCTATATACATTTTTTTCTAGCAAGTTCAACCTCTTGCCAAGCTCAATTCTAATCAATCCAGCTATTTTTTGTGCCACTCTTAATTCATCTGCCACAAAGAAAATTGCATCATTTGTTTTAACTCCATATTCTTGTTCCAAACCTTGCTTAGCCTCATCTGTAATAAATTTAGCAATTCCTCCTGTATATCCATCTGCCTCAACTTTTACCCAAGCCAACCCGTTTGCACCTGTTTCCTCTTTTGCAAACTCTGTCATATTGTCAAAAAATTTTCTACCTTGCTCTGCACCATTTGGTACAACAATAATTTTTATAGTTTTTCCTTTAAATGCATTGAACTCAGTATTCACAAACAACTTAGTCACATCTTGAATAATAAGTGGGTTTCTTAAATCTGGCTTATCTATTCCATATTTTTCCATAGCCTCTCTATATGGTATACGTCTAAATGGTGCCTCATCTACTTTCCATGTTGTATGTTCCTTAAACACCGTAGTAAAAATATCTTCTAATATTTTAAATACATCTTCTTGCTCTGCGAAACTCATTTCAAAATCTAGTTGGTAAAACTCGCCTGGAGCTCTGTCTGCTCTAGGGTCTTCATCTCTAAAACATGGTGCTATTTGATAATACTTGTCAAACCCAGATACCATAAGAAGTTGCTTAAACTGTTGCGGTGCCTGTGGAAGCGCATAAAACTCTCCTGGATGCAATCTACTTGGAACCAAATAATCTCTTGCTCCTTCTGGCGATGAATTCGCCAAAATTGGCGTTTGTATTTCTGTAAATCCAAGTTCGTCCATTTTTCTCCTTAAAGTTTTCATCACTTTAGAACGAAGTAAAATGGTTTTATGTAATTTATCATTTCTTAAATCTAAAAATCTATACTCAAGCCTTAAATCTTCTCTAGCATCCCCTGTCTTTTCAGAATTGACCTCAAATGGCAAAACATTTTTGCACTTTCCTAAAACATTAATTTCCTTCGCTTCAATTTCTATCTCTCCTGTAGTAATTTTTGTATTCTTGTTGCTTCTCTCTACAACTTGTCCCCTCACACTTATAACGCTCTCTGAAACAAGTTCATTTGCCTTTGTCATCAATTTCTCATCATCACTTACAACAACCTGCGTAATTCCAAACTCATCACGTAAATCTATAAAATACATCGAACCCAAATTTCTAATTTTTTGAACCCATCCTGCAATTAATACTGTTTCTCCTACATTTGTTATGTTTAATTCTCCACAATTATGGTCTCTATACATAATCATCATCCCTTGCTTTATATATTTTTCATTGATAATGTCTTATCTTATCACAATTATTATACTATTTAATTTTTTTCAATATTAAATAGTATAAAACATTTCCTATGCTATCTAATATACACTATTTTTACCAAAAAAACAAGCATCCTCCACAATTATTTACCTTTCCTCTTTGCGAAATAGGAACACTTCTCTTTTCGCAACTTCTTACGAATTAGGGACACTCCTCCTTTCGCAAGAAATTTATTTTTCTAATATTATAGTAACAGGTCCATTATTTAAAAGCTTTACTTCCATATGAGCCCCAAATATTCCTCTTTCGACTTTAATACCATTTTGAGCACATTGTTTACAAAAATATTCATACAATTCGTTTGCATAATCTGGACTTGCTGCATTTATAAAAGATGGCCTATTTCCTCCACTGCAATCTGCGTAAAGCGTGAATTGGGACACAATAAGAAGTTCCCCTTTAATATCATTTATACTTAAATTCATCTTTTGTTTTTCATCTTCAAACACTCTTAAGTTACATAGTTTTTTTGCTAAATACTCTGCTGTTTCTTTCTGGTCAGCATGAGTCACGCCAAGTAGTACCAACAAACCTTTATCTATTTTTCCTACGATTTTGCCCTCTACTTCCACACTCGCATATTTAACTCTTTGTACAATTAATTTCATTCTTATCGCTCCTATCTTTTTTATTAGGGTCTTTTCGTAATATTTTAATTTCCATTCTGCATTTATTGCTCAATTACTTGCAAAAAAGAAGTATCCCTATTTCTCAAGAAGTTGCGAAATGAGGAGTGTCCCCAATTCGCAAGTTTGACTCAGTCTCTGAGTTTTCTTCGAACATATTCATAAATTATTATACTTGCTGCAACCGATGCGTTTAGGCTTTCTGTCTTTCCTAACATTGGTATAATAATTTTCTCATCTGCTATTTTTTGAACTTCTGATGACACTCCATTTGCTTCGTTTCCAATTACTATTACTTTTTTAGAATAGTCTGTTTCATAAATATTTTTCTTTCCTTCTAATGATGTTACTATCACTTTAAATTTATTTTTCTTTATTTCCTTTAATGTTTCTAATAAATTTTCTACTTCTATTATGTTAATCCTAAATATTGCTCCCATTGTTGAGCGAATTACTTTCGGGTTATATACATCCACACTGTTTTTTGATAATATTATTTGGTTTAAATTTGCACTATCCGCTGTTCTAAGTATTGTTCCTAAATTTCCTGGATCTTGTAAATCGTCAAGTGCAATAATTATATCTTGTGAATAATCAATTTGTTTTTCCATATTTTGTTTTTCTACAATTGCTATAATTCCTTGAGGAGTTTTTACATCTGTGAGTAAATCAAATACTTTTTTAGTAACATACGTAATATCATATTTTGCAATTTCGTATAAAACTTCCTTGTTGATTTCTCCATTGTTTGTGCATTCCTCACAAATTACAATCTTTTTTATTTTTGCATTTGCCTCTATTGCCTCATTTATTAACTTCATCCCCTCTATTATATAGCAATTTTCTAAATCCCTATACTTTTTTTCTTTCAATTTTCTAATATTCTTTATAACCTCATTATCCTTACTTGTAATTATTTGCACTGCAAACCTCCCTTATTTATATTTTCTTTATCCAGTTTAAGTTTCATTAATATTTCACTGTTCTTGCTCATTATTGCCGTTCTTTCACAATTGTTTCTACATTTGCCCTCAGAAATTCCTTAATTCCATCGACTAATTCTTCGTCTTTTAGATTATCACTCCTAAGTGTAATATATGGTTCTATTCCTGTTGAAAATTTAATATTATTACCATATTTGTTTATTAAAGAAGAAACAATTTCAGGATTGTACTTATTCTTATCATAGTAAAATACTATATTCTTCACATTAGCATACATATTTTTCTTTTCTGCAACCTTTATAACTCCTGCCCTTGCACATAATTCTTTTATCCTTGCAACTTCAATTAAGTTTTCAAGTTCTTTTGGCATTATTCCGTATCTATCAATTATTTCATCTATAACATTTTGTATATCTTCCTCTGACCTACAAAGTGCAATATTTTGATATACTTCAATTTTTTGACTACTATTATTAATATATTCATCTGGAATATAGCTAGAAATATTAATATCTATTTGAATTTCCTGCTCATCTTCTACTTCTATACCCTGCATTTCCTTTACAACTTGGTCAAGTAAATTGCAGTAAGTATCATATCCAACCTGTTCCATGTGTCCATGTTGAATTTCTCCCAACATACTACCAGCACCTCTTATTTCCAAGTCTCTCATAGCAATCTTAAACCCTGAACCAAATTCCGTAAATTCACGTATAGCCTTGAGCCTTTTGTCTGCAATTTCTGATAATAGTTTGTCTCTTTTATAAGTAATATATGCATATGCTTGCTTATCACTTCTTCCAACTCTTCCTCTTATTTGATAAAGTTGAGCTAATCCTAATCTATCTGCATTTTCTACAATTATTGTATTTGCATTTGGAATATCTATTCCAGACTCTAAAATAGTAGTACATACTAAAACATTGATTTCACCATTTACAAATTTCTCCATTATATCTTCAATCTCTTTACCAGTCATCTTTCCATGTGCAAATTCCACTTTTGCTTCTTGGACCAATTCTGATAACTCTATTGCTTTTTTAGCAATATTTTCCACATTATTATATAAGTAAAATACTTGTCCGCTTCTCTCTAATTCTTTTGTTATAGCCTCTTTTATTACTTCTTTGTCATATTCTAGCACATATGTCTGCACAGGTCTTCTATTTTGTGGTGGTTCATATATAACAGACATGTCACGCACACCAAGTATAGACATGTGTAATGTTCTTGGAATTGGAGTTGCAGTCATTGTAAGAACATCTACATTAGTTTTTAATTTTTTTATTTTTTCCTTATCCTTAACGCCAAACCTGTGTTCCTCATCTATTATTAATAATCCTAAATCTCTAAACTCAACATCTTGACTTAATAGCCTGTGAGTTCCAATTACCACATCAACTTCACCAAGCTTAAGTTTTTTTATAGTCTGCTCTTGTTCCTTTTTTGTCCTAAACCTATTCAAGAGTTCTACTGTTATGGCAAAGTTTTCCATCCTCTTTTTAAAACTTTCATATTGCTGGTTTGCAAGTACTGTAGTTGGTACCAAATATGCAACTTGTTTGTGGTCCATAACTGCTTTAAAAGCAGCTCTAATTGCAACTTCTGTTTTTCCATATCCAACATCACCACAAAGTAACCTATCCATGGGTATTGCTAGTTCCATATCTTTTTTTACTTCTTCTATACATCTTAATTGGTCATCTGTTTCTTGATAAGGAAACTCTGCTTCAAACTGACTTTGCCATTCAGTATCTTTCGAAAAAGCAAAACCCTTTATTTTCTGCCTCTTTGCATATAGTTCTATTAAATCTTTTGCAACCTCTTTTAAATTTTTCTTAACCTTACTCTTTATATTGCTCCATTCCTTACTGCCCAATCTATTTAATCTAGGAGCTGAATCTCCTCCTCCAATATATTTACGCACATTATCTAAACCACTTGTTGGAACATAAAGCATATCATCATTTCTATACTTAATTTTAATGTAATCCTTAATTACTCCGTCTGCCTTAATAGTATTTACTCCAACAAATTGACCAATACCATGAATCCTATGAACAACATAATCTCCTGGAACCAAATCTGCAAAAACAACTTTTTCTCCTTGTTTAAAAGCCACGTTAGTTCTTTTTTTCCCTGCTTTATTTTCAAAAACATCTGACATATTTATGACTACTAAATTCATGTCATATGCTTCAAATCCTGAAGAAAGTGAGCCAGTAGAAATTAAAATACTACCTTGAACTACTTTTCCATATTCTTCATTTAACCCCACAATACCTTTTGCATTTTTTTGTACCTCATTTGGAACTATATCATTTTCTTCTAGCAGTATCCTTATTCTCTCTATATTTTCTGTACTACCTGCTAAAACTATTATCTCTTTTTTATCAGAAATCCATTTTTTTATTTCTCCAATTAATATCTCTGTTTCACTTTTAAAAAAATTCAATTGTCTATAATGAAATTCAATTTTATTAATCAAGTTTCCATTATTTTCAGCAAGATATATTACCTGCTTTTCTTCAAAAATATTACTCCAAGCTTGAATATCGAATTTACTAACATTTTCTATTGCTTCAGGTATAAACCTTTCCTTTTCAGTAAGAGAATTTATTAAATTGTTATTTTCTATAATAATATTTTCTATTCTCTGTCTTACTTTAGCATTCTCATCTATTATTAATAAACAATTTTCGGTTAAATACTCTAAAAAACTTTCATTGCTCGTATAAAATTCATTAAAATATTTATCTATTTTGCTTGTATATTCACCATTTTGCATTGTTTCTATGTCTATCTGCGAACACTCTGTACCATATTTTTCTTTTATTCTATCAGTAACTTCTGAAATTATCTTAGAATACTCTGGAATTTTCTCATCTTCATCATCATACTCCAATATGTATTCATGAGCTGGTAAAATAGTTACTCTATCTGTCATTTCTACTGTTCTTTGAGAACTATAATTAAAATATCTGATAGAATCAACTTCATCCCCCCAAAATTCTATTCTAACTCCCATATTCTCAGATACGCCAATATCGACAATTCCGCCTCTAATGCTAAATTGTCCTTTTCCTTCTACCAAATCGTTTCTTTCATATCCTATTAGCAAAAGCAATTGTTTTAAATTAGTTAAACTTTTTTTCCCTTTAAATCTAGTACACTCAAACATATTTCCTACATTAAAAGAAATAACGTTTCTATACAATACTTCCTTTGGTAGCATAGTTTGCATAAGTGCTTCTATTGTAGTTACAACTATATCAACTTTGTGAGAATAAATTTTATTTAATACTTCAATACGCTCAAAAGGTAAATCTTTGCTGCCTGACACGTAATCATAAGATGCAACCTCTTTTTTCCCAAAATATTCCACTCTATCTGTATAAAATTTCAAGTCCTTCATAAGCTCTTTTGCTTGTAATTCATTGTATGTTACAACACAGATAGGATTTTTTTGTTCTTGTTTAATTGCAGAAATAATCTGCGATTTTCCCACGAATACTAACCCCGATATATTTATCGGGGTTTTTTTGTTCTCAATTTCATGCAACAATTCTGCAAACTTATCTGTTTGTTTCAGTTTTTGTATAAGTAAGTTCTTCATAATAACCTTCTACTTTGTGATTGAGATAATTTTATATTTTATAACACCTGCTGGTGCTTGAGCCTCTATGACTTGACCTTTTTTAGCTCCCATTAAAGCAGATCCTATTGGAGATTCGTTAGATATTTTGTTCTGAGCCAAGTCGACTTCTGTTGAACCTACAATAGTATAAAGTTCTTCTTCATTAAACTCCATATCTAGAACTTTAACAGTATTCCCAACTTGAACTGTTTTAGTATCAATCTCAGACTCATCTATAATCTTAGCATATCTTAACTTATTCTCTAATTCAGCTATTTTAGTTTCATTTGCTGCTTGAGCATTCTTTGCCTCATCATACTCAGAATTTTCAGACAAATCTCCAAATCCCAAAGCAACTTTTATTCTTTCAGCTATTTCGGCTCTCTTTTCTGTTGTTAAAAATTCTAATTCCTTTTCTAGATTGTCATATCCCTCTTGGGTTAGTAAAACCTCTTTTTCACTATCCATCTTGTTTCCCTCCTTTTTGTTAGAAAATTGGATATTCGCGTAAAATTATTATTATATTAAATTGTTAATACTTTTTTACGCATAAAAGCCTCGAGCTTACACTCGGGCAATTATTCTTAAATATTTATATTCTATGCAAAAACATAAAATATATTACATGAATTATATATTAAACTAATTTTCGCTTTTTGTCAAGTTTTGTTGTGTGAATTTTTTGTAAATTTCTTAAATCTTAATTGATGCATGAGAAGAAAGACATTTCGCAGTAGAAATCTTTGTAGCAACAGCGCAATAGCACCAATATAAATTTTTATCATATATTATATTGAAAATATTGAAAAAAGAGTATATAATAGTGTTGATGCATTTAAAGGAGTGTGCAATGAGAATGGTAAATATAGAGAGTTTAAAACAATATAAACACATACATATGATAGGTATAGGTGGAGTAAGTATGAGCGGTATTGCTGAAATATTGCATTACTTAGGTTTTATCATTACTGGTTCGGATGCTTCACAATCCGAAGTTACTGATAAACTTATAAAACATCATATTCCTGTTAAAATAGGTCATGATATAGAAAATCTAGAAAAATCTAATCTAGTTGTTTTTAGTGCTGCAATAAAGAAAGATGATCCAGAATTGCTTAGGGCAAAAGAACTAAACATCCCTACAATTGAAAGAGGAACTTTCTTAGGTACATTAACCAAGGCTTTTCGAAATACAATTTGCGTTTCTGGAACTCATGGAAAAACAACTACTACCTCTATGATTTCTTTATGCTTTTTAGAGGCTTGTAAAGATCCATCTATTCAGGTAGGAGCTTATTTAAATCAAATAGATGGTAATTATAGAGTAGGCACTAGCGATTATTTTATCATAGAAGCTTGTGAATATGTTGAAAGTTACTTGAAACTCTATCCTAAGGCTGAAGTCATACTAAATATAGATAATGACCATCTAGATTATTTTGGCACAATTGATAATATTATTAAATCTTTTAGCAATTACGTAAAACTTATACCTGATGATGGATTATTAGTAATTAATTGGGATGACCCAAACTGTATGAAACTTACTAAAAACACTCGTGCAAAAGTGCTTACTTACGGTATTGAAAATCAAAATGCTAATTTTGTTGCAAGAAACATTAAATTTAATAGTAATGGTTTTCCTACTTTTGATGTATATTTCAATAATAATTTCTATAAAACAATTTCTTTATCTGTACCAGGAGAACATAATGTTATGAATGCTCTTGCTTGCATAGCAGTTTGCCATGAATATGGTATAGAAAAAGAAGACATTAAAAACGCACTATATAAATACACAGGGGCTCATAGAAGATTTGAATATAAAGGTAGTTTTAATAATGTAAATGTATATGATGACTATGGTCATCATCCAACAGAAATAATTGCCACAGCAAATGCTTTAAAACAGAAAAAATACCATGAATCTTGGGTTGTTTTTCAACCACATACTTACAGTAGAACACAAAACCTGCTAGATGAATTTGCTAATGCGTTAACTAATTTTGATAATATTATTGTTACTGACATTTATGCAGCACGTGAAAATAATACCTATAATGTAAGCTCTGAAGACATTGTTGATAAAATTAAAAAGTTGGGTCATAAAGCTATATATATTGCTAATTTTAGTGACATTGTCAAATATATTAAAGAGAATGCAAAACCTAAAGATATTGTACTTACTTTGGGGGCTGGAACAGTTACAAATATTGGACCAATGCTTGTTGAATAAGTATAAGAGAATTATACATACAGTTGCACACAACCAAAGAGATTTCTTTATAAATGAACTGGGTTTTGATGAATATATTGAAAAGCCTATCAGATACGAAGATATCGAAAGAGCTAAAAAACACCTAAATAAAATTAAGCTACTCTGCAAATATTAATTTTATACAAATGCAGTATAGCTTAATTTTAATATATATCTATTAATTTTATGGAACATACTGTAAAGGTCTTTATCATTTTCTTCGGTTTACACAAACTCCTCCCATACTAAGTTTGCTAAGTCTAAACCTTTTTCTGTTAATTTGATACAGTCCCCATCAATATCCACCAGTTCCTCTTGCACTAACTTATTTAATTCATCTTTATATAAATAAATTGGGTTGTTTCCAAATTTATTTTTGAATTTCTGTATTGAAATTCCATTTATTTTCCTTAACCCTAGCATTATAAATTCATTCATTTTGCTAGTTTCGTTTTGCTTTTCATGAAAAATTATATTATCCACTTCATTACCATTTTCATAATTATTTATATATTCCTCAATACTATCCACATTTGAATACCTTACATTATTTGTGTACGAGTGTGCTGCTACACCAATTCCTATATACTCCTCTTGATTCCAACAAGACAAATTATGCTTTGACTCAAACCCTGGCTTAGCAAAATTTGATATTTCATAATGCACATATCCTTCATTTTCTAGCATTCTTTTAGTTTTCCAATACATCTCTCGTTCAAGGCTCTCATCTGGTAATTTCAGCTCATTTCTCAATAGTTTGTTATAAAAAGGTGTTCCTTCCTCTACAATCAATGAATATATAGATATGTGCTCAGGTTGTATCTTTATTATTTCTTTCAAGCTTTCCTCTAATTCCTGTTTACTCTGACTTGGAAGCCCAAGCATCAAATCCACATTTATGTTTTCAAATCCAATTTTTCTTGCTAGATTGTAAGTTTCTAAAAATTGCTCAAATGTGTGAATTCTCCCCATCTCTTTTAGTAGCTTGTTATGTGTCGATTGTAAACCAATACTTATTCTATTAATTCCTGTTTCTTTGTATGTTTCAAGCTTACTATTGTTAACCGTTCCTGGATTCACTTCAATTGTAATTTCGACATCTTTATGAGTTGTATAAAATTTCCTTATAGTTTCTATAATTTGTTTTATATGCTCTTCATCAATAAATGAAGGAGTACCACCACCTATATAAATTGTCTTTACAATTGCTAAATCATCTATGTTATTCTGATAATCCCATCTGTTACCTTCTCCTACCTCTTGAATCTCATGCTTTAACCATTTAATATATGTATCTATTAAATTCTCTTTACCTGCATATGATTTAAAATCACAATATTCACATTTATGCTTGCAAAAAGGTATATGTATATATAGCCCTACATTTTTTTCTCCCAATTATTACACCTGCCTTTATTATAATTATGTCTTTTAACTTCTTCCTAATTTTATATCATAATTTATATATTTTTAAGTCTTGTATAAAAATTTTGTTGTATTCACTCTAAATTAAAAAGAGTATAGTATTAAGTAAATTTTTTAACAAGAAACCACTAAAACAACAAGTTCTAACTTTCATTGATCCATACATATTCACTAAACCCAATACACATTCTTATTCACTTTGCCAAATCAATTAAAGACTTAAGTCTATAATTCACTCCAGACTTGCCAATAGGCTCCTTTAACATTGTAGCAAGCTCAGTAAGCGATGCCTCTGGATTTTTCAATCTTAAGTTTGCTATCTCTTTTAAATTATCTGGCAAACTATTGAACCTACCTTCTTTTTTCAACTTATTTATAGCCTCAATCTGTCTCACAGCTGCATTTACAGTTTTAGATAAGTTTGCGGTCTCACAATTCACAATTCTATTAACATTGTTTCTCATATCTCTATAAACTC
This sequence comes from Clostridiales bacterium, assembly GCA_019419955.1. Classification (GTDB taxonomy): domain Bacteria; phylum Bacillota; class Clostridia; order TANB77; family CAG-508; genus CALXVA01. The sequence continues at coordinate 26,970 of JAHZIB010000011.1, forward strand.
TAATTTCTTCAAACTTTAGCATAGATGAACTTGCCTCAATAAACGCTAAAAATTTTGATATTTCCTCTCCATCTTTCGAATAAATTGCGCACTTATCTCCTTCATTATCTTCTAAACTCTGTTTTTTATTCGTTATCTGTTTCATTAAGTTAATATCTTTTGTTATATCAACATCTTGTCCTGCATATTCTGGTCTTCTATCCTCTCTCTCTTTTGCTCCCAAAACTTTAAAATTAACATTATATTTTTTCAGTATCTTTGTTTCTATTTCAGCAATTTTGTCACTCTTTAAAGTAATCTCAATATGATACTTATTTTCTGGATTATTTATAGAACCGCTTCCAAGAAAAGTTCCTCTCACGAAAGCCTTTTCTATACTTTCTACATTTTCAATATTATAATTCACATATATCTTCTCTAGTTTTTCAGACTCTTTTTTAGGAATTGTAATATAAAAAATTTTTCCGATAATATTAATATCATACTTGTATATATCCAAATTACTTAAAAGCTTGCTAAACCTATTTATATTATACTCACTTTCAGTAGAGAACTTAACAAAACCATTTTCCTCAGAAACATTATTGGAATTCAAATAACCATATAACTCCGCCTTTACCCAATCTTTATTCGCTAAATTACTAAGCTTACTTAACTCTTCTTTTACATCTGTCGAAAAAGACATTTTCTACCTCCTTTCGAATTAAGGACATTCCTCTTCGTCCACGTTCTTGGACGCTGGGGGCACTCCTCTGCCCTTCTTTGCTCAGACCTGTCCTCATCTTGCATTTTTTTTCAATTTAAGGACACCTTGTGAATGGGGGTAGTATTTTTCTTACGCTGTCTACCTCTTTTTTTGCAATTTTAAACATGTCCCTATCTTGCAAGTTCTTAGTTTTCAAACTCTGCTACAATCACTCTGTCATTTCCTGCTAAATCTTTGAAGCATTCCACCTTATCATAGCCCGCATAACCTTCAAAGAGCCTACTTACAATTTCCTTCTGAGCATAACCTATTTCCACTAAAATACTGCCATGCTCCTTCAAATAATTTCTGCCCTCTTTTGCAATTATCCTATAAAAGTCAAGCCCATCTGCTCCTCCGTCAAGCGCAATATGCGGCTCTCTTTGTACTTCTTTTGAAAGCTGTGATATAGTATCCGTTTCAATGTATGGCGGGTTTGAAACAATTAAGTTAAACTTGCCATCTATATTCTCAAACATGTTTGATTTAACAAACTGCACTTCAATTCTTTCTGAAACCATTTCATTAGTGTGTTTTTTCGCATTTTTAATTTCTTCTTGTGACAACTGCTTTTTTCGATCGTCTAACTTTTCTGCCTCCGTTACTGCTAATTCGTTTTTACAGCTCCATCTATTTTCTTCACTGTTAAAATTTAACAACTGCGACGCATTCATTTTTGCAACATTTAAAGCTCCATCGCTCACATCAGACGCACATATTTGAATTTTACAATTTGTTCCCTTTTTTCTGAAGTAATTAGCAATAGCTATTGCAACCGCACCACTACCTGTACACAAGTCAAGCACTCTTACATATTTGCAGTTCGTCTTGGTTTGCTCATTTTTGCTTTTTTTCTCGAAAAACTCATTTTGGCTTTCAATATTCTGTCTGCCTAGCAAGTTTTGCTCATATTCTCCCACATAATCACATTCTTGTTGACCTAGTAGTTGCTTATCTCCCTCATATTGTTCTATTCGTGCAACCGCTTTTTCTACTAGAATTTCAGTATCTGGCTGAGGAATTAACACATTTTCATTCACATAAAAATTAAGCCCCATAAATTCTTGGCGATTAGTAATATATTGAATTGGCTTTCCTGCAACTATCTCTGTAATATATGCTAAATATCTTTTCTCCTCATTTTTGCTAACTGGTTTCTGGTCATTCATCAAAAGCTCTGTTTTACTCATACTCAATACAAATTTTAGCAGAATATTTGCCTTTATAGCTGCTTCCTCAACACTATTTTCAATTAATTTTTGTGTCCCTATTTTTTTTAATTCTTGTATATTCAAATACTTCCTCCAGTTTTTATAACAATTTTAATACTTAATTTGTTTCTTTACACAATATTTACCCTCTCAATAAGATATTTAAAAACATTTTATTTTCTTTATTTCTAAAACATCAATTATATGTACAAAATAAAAGCCCCACATTAGCCGTAAGATGAATGAAATTTTAAGAGCCTGCTTTCACAGGTGGGTGTCTTGTTGAATGCTTCTGGGTTTCTTACATAAATGCAAGCCTACACGCCACATCCAAAGGCGGACTCCCTTTAATCTATTGTTGGTTCTAAAATTCCAGTCTACACGTACTACGCAGGGATTTTTATTTTGTTTTTTAATTATCCTTAATGTACTTATATATTATCACATTAGATTTATTTTTTCAAGAGTATTTTTATTATTTTCTTGTGTTTTGCATTACACCACAATTTCTCTTTTCAATAAATTGTTTCTCAGGCTTCCAGTGCCGATAAAGTTCTCTTCTTCATCATATACTCTGTATTCTCCGTCTGCCAAATTATATGTTAGTCTTACTCCATTCAAAAAATATTCTAGTTTCTTTCTATTTAATGTTACCTTGTTTGTCTCTCCATATAATTTAACAAACAAGTCTTCTACTGATATAATGTGTTGTCTCAAGAATTCTCTATCCTCTTTGTTTTGTTCTAACTCTTCTATTTTTATACTATCTTTTATATCAAATACTCCAACTTTGGTTCTGTTTAGCTCTTTCATATATCCTACTGTACCGAGTTTTTCTGCAATGTCTTCGCACAAAGACCTGATATATGTACCTTTCGAGCATTCTACAACAAATCTGATTTCATTTTTTTCCACATTTATTTCGTTTAGCTTTATTGTATAAACTTCGATTTCTCTTGGCTGTATTTCCACATTAATGTTTTTTCTTGCATATTCATACAGCTTTTTTCCATTTACTTTAATTGCTGAATACATTGGTGGAACTTGCTTTTGTTTACCTACAAATGAGCTTAGCATTTTTTCAATTTCAGCCTTATCCAGCACCTTTTTATCCACATTTTGTTCCACAATTGTATTTCCTTCAGCGTCTGCCGTGTCTGTTTTTATGCCTAATTTTAATGTTACCTCATATTCTTTGTCGTGGTTAATAAAGTAATATGATAGCTTTGTGCCTTGCCCAACCAAAATCGGCAAAAGACCCGTTGCGTTCGGGTCTAATGTTCCTGTATGCCCAACTTTTTTATTTAGTAAATGCTTTACTTTGCTTACTACATCATGTGAAGTACAGCCTTTATCTTTATTTATTAAAATTACTCCATCCATTTTTACAGCATTTCCTTTTCTTATTATATTATTACATAATAATGATTATAGTAATCTAAAGTCTGCCCATTAAAATGTTTATTAAAAAATTCATATACTTAGTAAACATCGATTTGTAAATCTTTTTAATTTGGTAGCCCATTCTATGACAAGTGTAATTCTGCAACCTCATTCTATAACCTTACTTTAACACTGCTTTTAGTTGCATTAGTATCTTTTCCTTTGCCTGTTCTATTGTACATTGCATTGAAGCTCCTGCCGCATGAGTATGACCACCTCCGCCTAGTAGTAAACACAAATCAGATACATTAACATACTCATTCGACCTCATAGAAATCTTACATCCCTTATCAGTTTCACGAATAAATATAGAAACTTCTACCCCTTCTATATCTCTACCAGTTTCTACAATTCCTTCTTGGTCACCACTTTCAGCGTTTACTCTCTGTATATCCTCTAATGTTATATATGTATATGCAACTTTTCCATCTTCCAAAAATTCTAATCTATCTGCTGCTATTCTCCCTAACTCAAAGTTAGATTTAGTTTTTATTTGTAATGCTTTTCTGTATATTTTTGAAACATTTATTCCTTTATTTAATAACCATGCTACAAATTCAAATGTTTCTGCTGTAACTCCTGAATACTTGAAACCGCCTGTATCAGTAATTATTCCAGTTAAAATACATGTTCCTATTTCCTGTGTTATTTCAACCTTAAAGTATTCTAGCACAACTAAAAGAATTTGTGCACATGCTGGCGCGTCAGGGCTAACATAGTTAATGTCCCCAAACATTGTATTTGTGCTATGGTGGTCAATTGAAATCCTAACTTTGGCATCCTCGAAGTATCTGACAAAACCATTCATCATCTTTATTGTAGCACAGTCAACTGCTATTGCCAAATCATACTTCTCTACATCAGTTTCCCTTTTTATTTCACCTATTCCAGGCAAAAAATTAAAATTACGTGGATGTTCTGGTATAATTATATCTGGTTTTTTTCCCATTTGTTTTAAAGCACTATATAAAGCTAAGCTTGTTCCCATTGCATCTCCATCTGGGTTTTCATGTGTTAATATAACTATGGTTTCTGCCTTATTAATTTCTTCTAAAATATTATCTAATGTACTCATATATTTTTTCCTTTCCTAAAAAGAATTCTTAAAGTAAATTTTTAAGAATTTTTCACACTCTTACTATTCTTCAGACTTTTTTTCATTTTCTTCTATTTTTGTATCTTCTTTATCAATATTTAATTCTTTCAGTATAGAATCAATCTTTGCACCATACTCTATAGAATCATCAATTTCAAAAGTTAGTTCTGGTGTTATTCTTAAATTCACTGTCTTAGCAAGCCTAGACCTAATAAACCCTGAAGACTCCTTTAATCCCTCCATAGTCTTTTTTATATTTTTTGAATTTAACACACTAACATAAACCTTAGCATATTTAAAGTCTGGTGTTATCTTAACCTTTGTAACACTAAGCATGCCAGTAACATTTGGGTTTTTTAGCTCATAATTCAACACCTGACTAAGCTCTTTTTTTAACTCTTCATCAATTCTATTCAATCTAGCTTCATTTTTCGCCATTTGTTCTTTTACCTCCTTTTTCGTTTCAGGTACACACTTTGTTCAATTACTTAATCAATCATGTTTTAGTATACAAGAACTGTCCCAAATTCGCAAAAACTATCGACTTAGGGACACTTCTTATTTCACACAACTCCAAAAACAATTATTTTTCAACCTAATTTATCTTTTCACTTCTTCCATAATATATACTTCTATAATGTCTCCTTCATTTAAGTCATTGTATTTTTCAATTTGCATACCACACTCAAAGCCTTTTGTTACTTCTTTTACATCATCTTTAAAACGTTTTAGTGAAGCAAGTTTTCCATCATGTATTACAACATTATCGCGAATTACTCTTACTCCGGCATTTCTTTCTACCTTGCCATCTAATACATATCCACCCGCAATTGTTCCAACACTTGATACCTTAAATGTTTGTCTTACTTCCACATTTCCTATTACTTTTTCTTCATAGATTGGTGCAAGCATTCCTTTCATCGCTGATTCAACATCTTCAATCGCATTATATATTACTGAATATTGCTTGATTTCCACACTATCCTTTTCTGCCATATCTTTTGCTGTAATACCAGGTCTTACATTAAAAGCTATAATTATAGCTTTTGCTGCTTTTGCTAGCTGTACATCTGATTCAGTAACTGCTCCTACTGCAGAATGAATAACTTTAACTCTTACTTCTTCATTAGACAATTTTTCCAATGATTGTTTTAATGCCTGTGCTGTTCCTTGTACGTCTGCTTTTACAATTATATCTAATTGTTTTAAGTTTTCGCTTTCCATTTTCTCAAATAGATTGCTTAAAGTTACTTTGCTCTGTTCTGCTAATTCTTTTTCTCTTTCTTGACGTTTTCTTCTTTCTATTAAATGTTTAGCCATTTTTTCGTCTTTTACTTCATAGAAAGTATCTCCAGCCTGTGGGACATTTGTTAATCCCATTATTTCTACTGGTGTTGAAGGTCCTGCTTTTTTAATTTTCTGTCCTTTATCATTTTTCATTGCTCTAATTCTACCAATAGAAGTTCCAACAACAATTGTATCTCCTTCATCCAAAGTACCTCTTTGAACCAACATTGATGCAATTGGTCCCTTTGACTTATCTAATCTTGCTTCTATTACTGTACCTTTGGCTTGCTTGTTTGGGTTTGCCTTTAATTCCTTAACATCTGCCACTAAAAGGACCATTTCAAGCAAGTTTTCTATATTAATATGTTTCTTTGCAGAAATGGGAACAAATATTGTATCTCCGCCCCACTCTTCTGGTACTAATTCATATTCCATTAACTCTTGTTTGATTTTATCTACATTTGCACCTGGTAAATCTATTTTGTTTACAGCTACAATAATTGGTATCTCCGCTGCCTTAGCATGATTTATAGCTTCTATTGTTTGAGGCATCACTCCATCATCTGCTGCCACAACAAGTATTGCAATATCTGTTATTTGCGCTCCTCTAGCTCTCATACTTGTAAAAGCCTCATGCCCTGGTGTATCTAAAAATGTTATTTCTCTTCCATTTATATTTACCATGTATGCACCTATATGTTGTGTAATTCCACCGGCTTCTCCCTCGATTACATTAGTACTCCTAATTGCATCAAGTAAAGATGTTTTACCATGGTCTACATGTCCCATTACTACTACAACCGGTGGTCTTGTCTTTAATTGCTCTGGTGAATCTTCTGTTTCATCAAACAATATATCTTCTTCTTTCACTTCAACCTTTTTATTAGCTGTAATTCCAAATTCACTTGCGACCAAATATGCTGTATCAAAATCAACTGTGTTATTTATTGTTGCCATTATTCCCAGACTGAATAATTTTTTAATTACTTCTGCTGTAGTTTTTTTCATTTCTTGTGCCAAATCTTTTACTGTTATATTCTCTGGAATAGTAATTTCCTTCAGTTCAAATATTTTTTGCTTTCTTTCTTCTGTAACTTTTGGCGATTTCTTCTTGTTTTTCTTTCCCCTCGCAGTTGTTAAATCATAATAATCAAACATTCCACCATCTTGGTCTGAAAACATATTTGACAATTTATCAACCTGTTTTAAATCTTTTAATTTGCCACTATCAAATTGCTCTAACTGACTACTTCTTCTTGCTTTGCTAGTCTTCTTATTATTATTTTTATCTTCAAATTTATTATTATTCTTTTGCTTATCAATGGCCTTGTTATAATCCCTCTGAACTTCTTTTTCGACAACTTCATTGGTCATGATATTTTTTATGTTTTTATCAATGCTTTTTTCATCAAGTGGTCTTCTATTATTATTGTTAAATCTACCACCTTGATTATTCCTATTATTTCCTTGCTTATTTTTATTGGCAAATTGATTGTTCCTTCCATTCTGGTTTTTTTCATTACTGTTGTTTCTAAAATTATTATTCCTATTATTTCTAAAATTATTATTTTTATTTGCATTATTTCTGTTTTCTGTATTCTTATTTTGAATTTTATTCTCTTTTTCAACCTGAACTTTTTCCTCAGTCTTAATTTCTATTTTCTCCTCTACAACTACTTTTTCAGGTTCTTTTTTCTCAGTTACTTCTTCCTTTGGTTGAACATCTTCTGTACTTGTTTCCTTTGGCTTTAGTCCAAATAATTCACTAACAGTAAGAGGTTTTGTTTGTTTATTTCTATAAACAATATTATAATCATTTTTGTTTGTTCTTTCCACAAAACCAACATCTCTTTTGCTGCCAGATTGAGTCTTATTGCCACTTTGTGACTTGCTCTCTTCTTCAGAAAATATAACTTCTCTTCTTATAATAACAGGTGCTTCAGATTGTTTCTTTTTAGAAGTAGTATGTGCTTTCTTTTCTAAATGATTACTATCATCTTCTCTTTTTCCTTCGCCTTTATTATTTTTTTCAGTTTCATCTGGTTTAGCAGTTGATTTGCTTTCCATATTATCGTTTGATGCTTTTTTTGCATTATTAGTCAAGCTACCACTTACTTTTTGTTTAATCTGCTCTGCCTGATTATCATCAACCGCACTTAAGTGACTTGTTACTCCTATTCCTAAATCGTTTGCTATATTTATAATTTCCTTGCTACTTAAACCTACTTCTTTTGCTATTTCATGTATTTTAACTTTACCCAATAGCTTCACCCCCATTATTAATTTTCATAATCTCATTAGAAAAATTCAAATTCTTTACTCCTATAACTGCTTTATTTTGCTTCCCTATAGCTTTACTAATCTGCTCTATAGATAATATTTCCAATATAGGTATCTTCTTTCTGTTACAAATATTATTAAAATTCATTTTCGTCCTTTCTGAAGCATCTGTCGCAACAATAATTAATTTTACGCTATTTTTTTCTATTGCTTTATCGCATGCTTCTGTTCCAAAAACAATTTGCCCTGCACGAGTTGCTAGCCCCAACAAGCCATATATTTTATCATTTACCAATAATTACACCTCTTAAACTTTCATAAATTTCATCTGATATTTTTGTACCGAATGCTCTATCCAGCCTCTTAGATTTAATAGCCTTTTTCAAACACTCCACATTGTCACAAATATATGCACCTCTACCTTGAGCTTTTCCACTTCTATCTACACTTATTATTCCATCTTTATTTTTCACAATTCTAATAAGTTCTTTTTTATCTTTTTGAGAATTGCAACCTATACAAGTCCTCTGTGGTACATTCTTCACCCTTACATTCTCTCCTTCTTATTTTATTCAGCTTGTTCCATATTATTCATCAGTATTTTCAGCTTTTTCTGGCACTTCTTCACTTTTCTCACTATCTATATTAGCCAGCATTTCTCTAAACTGCGACTCGCTCTTTATATCAATTTTCCAACTCGTAAGTTTAGCAGCAAGTCTTGCATTTTGTCCTGCCTTGCCTATTGCAAGTGACAATTGGTCATCTCTTACAATTACCTGTGCAAACTTTTCTTCTGGTTTAACATCTACTGCCATAACTTCTGCTGGAAGTAATGCCGCTGATATAAAAATTGCTGGATCCTCAGACCACTCTATAACATCTATTTTCTCACCGTTTAACTCATTTATAATATTTTGTATACGAATTCCTTTTTGTCCTACACAAGATCCAACTGGGTCAATATTCTCATTTGGAGAATATACAGCCACTTTACATCTGTTTCCTGGATCTCTTGAAACACTCTTTATTTCAATTACTCCTTCATATATCTCTGGAATTTCAAGTTCAAATAATTTCCTTACAAAATCAACATGTGCTCTTGACACTATAACTTGTGGTCTACCTTTTAATCCTCTCTCTACTTCCAATATATATGCCCTTATTTTATCATTTACTTTGTAGTGCTCTGTAGGGATTTGTTCTTTTACAGGCATTATCCCCTCAAGTTTTCCTAAATCCAGTACAACTGTTCCACCATCTGCTTTTTGAACTATTCCTGAAACAATTTCACCTTTTCTTTCATTAAATTCATCAAATAAGTAATTTCTTGATGCTTCTCTAATTTTTTGTACAATAACTTGTTTAGCAGTCTGAGCAGCTATTCTGCCAAAATTTTTAGGCACTTGTTCAATTTCTGCCTTATCTCCAACCTCTAAATTCTTATTTATCTTTCTAGCATCTTCCAAACAAATTTGTAATTTGCTATTTTCAACTTCCTCAGGTTTTTCTACAACATCCTTTTCTGCATAAACATGAATTTCGCCAGTCTTGTCATCCATAGTTATCTTTACGTTTTCTGCAGAATCAAAATTCCTTTTATATGCTGTTACCAATGCTGTTTCAATAGCCTCTAATAAGTAATCCTTCTTTATTCCTTTTTCTTTTTCTAGTTCATCCATTGCTATAATTAATTCATTGCTATCAATTGCTTGAATATTTGTTTTAGATGTTTTCTTCATCATTATTTATTCCTCCTTTTAGAATTTATTTTAGTTATTCATCCCAGTTATATACAGTTTTTATTTGAGAAATACTTTTTCTGTCAATATTTATTTCTCCATTTTCTATTCCTAACAAAATCTCTTTCTCGTCAAAGTCTTTTAAAACACCCACAACATCTTTGAGTTTTACTTTGTTAAGCTCAATTGCTTTAAACAAACTTACTCTAACTTTGTTTCCAATATTATCTTCTAAATGTTTGTCCTTTCTCAAAAGTTTTTCAACACCAGTTGAAGATATTTCTAGAAAATACTGCTCTTTAATATAATTTGCTTTATCCAGAAGATCATTTACTGCATTATTTACCATTTCGCAATCATTCAAACTAATAGAACCATCCATTTTCTCTATAAAAATGCGAAGGTAATAATTCTGTCCCTCTTTTGTATACTGTACATCATATAAGCTATAGCCTAATTCTTGTACCTTACTTTTTAAGAGAGCCTCTACTCTTTCCTCAATATTTGCCATATGTACTCCTTTTTTGTTTTATTACGACTAGAGAGTGGAATTTGTTTCCACTCTCCCTCTCAATTATGTCTTTATTATTATACAGCACTTTTTTACCAAATGCAAGTTTTTTTGAAAAATATTTTTTCGTTAAAGTTATAGAATAATGGTTATTGCACATTTTAAGTCCTCACAGGGAGAATCCAATTAAAAATTTTCACAAGCTTGGTAAGCGTCGATTTGTGAAAATCTTTAATGGAACTCTCGTTGTATGACAATTATTTTTTTACCATTATATTGTAACGTCAGTCTCTCTACTTGTTATTTCGTATATAATAATTTCTTTAGTAATCATACCTGGAGTCTTGTAGCATCTAGGCTCTAGCTTTTTAAATCTAAAATTCCATTGTTACCAATTAATGCAGTTACTCGTACTCCGTCGTTCTTTATTCTCTCATGTACTTCTTCCATCTTTCTCTTATCCATTCTTTCTTTTAAGAGCACACTTTCATATATCTTTACATTGTCAAATTTCGTACCAAGTCTTTCAAACCTTTCTAAATACTCATCTGGAAATTCAATTTCCAAATATCGCACATTTATTCCTGCAAAACTTATATCATCATATTGCACATCTTCTTTTATATTCACAATTATAGCTTCTCTATTAATTCTGTATTTCTCTAATTCCTCTTTACTTAAATTTACATTTAAAATATATTTTGCTCTTTTTAAAGCTTTCTTCTTATTATTTGAGACTGAAATCAAAATATTATCATTATACAGCAGATTATCTTGTACATTTTTCAATCTTTCCAAATCATTTGTCACTATATTTGTCATTCTAAAATTCTCTATAAATATTTTTAAAAAATTCAAATCTAAAGAATTATCCTTTTTAAAAATAATATATACTTCTTCTTGCCTTATATCTTTATTTTGCATCTCCAATATATATTTCATAATATCAAACTGCAAAAACTCCATCACTTTTCTGCCATTTATAACTACAATGTAATCCTGCATCATTTTGCAAATTTCCTCTTTATATTCCTTTAAATCTTCCGAAAAAACCAATGTGTCAATTTTGAATTTATTTATATATTTAACTAATTTATTTTTTACTCTATTTTTCTTTTTGTCATAAATCGTAATTACATAATTATTTTCAAAATTTTCAATTTCAACTCCTTGAAAAAAATTTGTCTTCTTTTCTTCCTTAATATATGCAATTGTCATCTCATACCTCCTTAGTGCAGGCATATTTATTACGCAAAAGCCCACATAAATATATCTTGTCTAATTATATTTATGTGAGCTTTTATTTATTCCAATTTTCTACCTCTAACTATGCACCAATTTCATATTCGCAAATAATCTTTATTCTACCTCCAAAATTTCTGAAATAACATTCCAAATCGAATCTGGTTCTCTATCCTTCTCCCAAAAGGCTGCTCCAGCCAAATCATATTCACCAATCAAAGAAAGTTTTGCTTTTATAGACTCCTCATCTTCTGCCCATATTTTATTAGTAACACCATTTTCCACAAATTCTATATAATATTGTTTCAATTCATCATCCCAAGTTCTACTTGCTCCTTCTGGCACCACATCTTCAATACTCTTCATATCAATTGTAGAAGTCTCTATTTCTCCATTATGTTCCTCCCATACTCTAGTATAAAAAGGAACTCCTAATATTAATTTCTCTGCCTCCACACCTTCTTGTCCTAAAAACTTTTCAATATTTGCCTTAACCCAATTGTAACCTGCTGTCGTGCCCTCAACAGGAGAAGATATACCATTTTGGTCATATGCCATAAATACTATGTAATCTGCTACATCTCCTATTACATTTCTGTCATAACAAAGTGACCATTCTGGGCTTCCATCTGGTGCAGTAACATCTACCGAAAGTACTGCACCAATTTCTTTTAATCTAGGCTTTAGCTCTATTATAAACCTTGAGAATAAATCTTTGTCTTCCTCATACATATACTCAAAATCTATGTTAATTCCATCAATCTTATATTTTAGCACTAGACTAACTATATTTTCTATCAACGTCTGCCTTAAGTTATAATCTCTCATTATTTCTGCTGTAGTCTCTATATATGAGTTGTTTGAAAGAATTGGCCAAACTTTGTCACCATTAGAATGTGCCCATTCAACATATTTTTTACCTTCTTCTCCCGCATTATCTGTAATGGCTCCTTTTCCCTCATCAACTAAAGAAAAAAATGCTGGACTTAATACATTTACACCTTTAATATTTGTCCCTGTTCTGTCAGGTGGATACACATATTCTGAATAATAATCCCAAGCCATGCTAATATTGCCCTCAATCTGCTCTTTTGTTTCTATAGCTTCTCTTACTGTGTACTCATTAACTAAAGTGTTTTCTTTTACATAACCCAATTTACCAGTATCTGTTCTAATTTCAATCCAGCCATTTTCTGCCTCATCTGCAAGTGTTACCGTTTCCCCTTGTTCAATCTTATCTACATCTCTTGAGAAAACAGTTGGGTATGATTTCACTCTGTTATTTTTTCTACTATCTGCAACAATATGCGCTCTATCTTTAGAATCCACAGTTATAGTATCAGACGACTCTATATAACTTATCTCAACATTATATACATTTGTTAAGCTTGAAAAAGGAATATAATAGGTATCATTTTCTTGAAGAACAGTTCCTGTTATCTCCACTTTAGAACCATTATTTGTTGCAAAATTCTCTCCCACAACTATCCCAGCAATTTGGTTTTCAGATGTTGTAATTATTTGGTTTGTCCCTTGTTCATAATATATATATGGGTCAAAAAAATTTTCAATATCTTCTTTAGATATATATATTACTCCTTCTCTAATTATTACATCATGTTTTAAATCTGATGTAACATTGCTGTTATTTATCACCAAATTTGTTTTTTCTGACACCTCAGTATTTCTGTAATTTGGCGTTACTTTTAATACAAAGAAAACCAATCCTAGAAATATAGCTACAATTACTATTTTGCTAAAAAATTTACTTTTCACTTTTTCTTCTTCTCTTTTCGCTCTCCTCGACATTTTTTATCTCCTTGTTTTTTTATTTACCTCTTCAAGGCAGAATAATTCTGCTTTTCTAAAAATAAATTATAAGCGCTCCAATTATTGCAATAATAAAACCCAGTATTTTCAACCCCCACGCTGCTTGGTTCTGATCTCCAAACCCAAATAATTTCCTTGTTAATATTCTCGCATCATATACTATAATAACTCCAGCCACAGCCATAATTAATGCTATAAAATCAATAACCATTTCCATAATTTTACACTCCTTTTTGTTAATTAAAAAACTCTACTGTGTACTTGCATTCAAAAGTTTCCTTTGGCTTTAGAGATAAAATATCTTGTTTTTGTATAAACACTCCTGTACTTTTTATTGTGTCCGCTGTTGAGTACCATGGTTCGATGCAAATAAATGGTGCATTAGGTTTAGACCATATACCTAGATAAGGAAATCCTGTAAAGTCCAATGTTAAAAGTGTTTTTCCTGTAGCCCTATTCTTTAAACTAATCTTATTTGAGGTAATCCCCTTCATAATAAGCGCATCATTATTAAAAGTATCTACCCCTATTGCAATTTTCCTTTTATCAAGCATATTATTTCTCGCATATTCCGTTCCAATTAAGCCATCTACTAAGTACAAAAAATGAATTTTATCTTCTTCTTCTTCAAATTCCAAATAATAGTTGCCTTTTTTTAGTTCTTCTTGATCTATTTTAAAGGCTGGATGCCCTCCTATTCCAAAAGGTAAAGTTGCATCTCCTGTATTTATTACTTTATATATTGTAGTTAACTTATTTTCATCAAGTCTATATGTTGTATAAAGCTCGAAATCATAAGGATACCTGTTTCGTGTAACTTTGTTACTCTTTAAAACATATGAATGAAAATTATCCAATTTAGTAATTGGTTCAAATTCGAAATCTCTCGCAAAACCATGTTGTGGCATTTCATAAATTCTGCCATTAATGATGGTTTGATTTTTCTTTAGCTTACCTACTACAGGGAATAAAACTGGCCAATGCCTTTTCCAATATACTTTGCCATTCTCATCTACACAGTCTAAACCCTGATGGATTTTTTCTTCGCCATCTAACTTAAAACTCACTAATTCTCCACCCATTTTTGAGGTTAGCATTTTAGCATACATCTATGTTCTCTCCCATCTTACAAAATTCTACAAAATTCATATATATAATATTGTTTTTTTATGTAAATGTCAATAGGTTTGACTTATTTTTAGCAAATAGTTATTATCCTTATGTACAAAACAAGCATATGCTAATATAAGATACTCTCTTATATCATATGCCTGTTTTGTGAATTTGAATTAGAAAGTTGTATCAAGGCTTCCTTGGCAAGCTCTCACACATGCAACCTTCATAGTCCCACACTAGCCTTGCCCCCTATAAAGGCGTAACTACGTTTCGCTAGTCGTATGTTAATGTCCACTACTTTTTCATACTCATTTGCTATATTAAATTATCTACTTTTTCTATCAACGTCCAGAGCTACTTTACATAAATCTGAGCACGTGCCGAGATGTTACTGATGGAATAGCTCGTACTGTCGCTGAAACGATTAGCTGCGTAGTAATTGCTGAAGACGTAAACGCCCCCTCTAAGCACGCAAGGGCCGAAGCTACTACTACAGTACTCTGTAGTCCATTCTCTACAATTACCTAATAAATCATGAATATTACTATAATTATCTGCTGCATAGACTCCTGTATTTTTTTTAGAACCTGTACCTATATTTCCATATTGACTACTTGTCGTCATTGCTAAATTATATCCTTCTCCACTTTCCACATTTGTCTGACATATAAAGTTTAACGCTGTATCCCATGCATAACTACTTATTAATTCACTTTCTACATTATTATTATTGCTACACATTGCCTCTATCTGACTTTTTGCTTGGTCTCTTGTTATATTAGTGTACACTGCAACTCCTGCTTTAACCACATTACCTGTACCCAATTCATATCTACCAATATAGAAACCTCCTTTTCCTCCATTTGGAGTTGACTCAGCACTTGCTTTAAATGCTGCAATTTGTCCCGATGCAACTGAACGGCTATCTCCTTCTCCGTAATAGTAACTTTCTATTCCACTATCTCCACTCACCTCTGTCGCTCCAGTTGTAGTAAAAGTTCTCCTACTTAAATTATTTGTCAGCTTTCCAGATGAATTTATTGATGTAGACACATTATATGTTCCTGTTGGTATCCATACAAACTGGTTTCCAGCATCGTCTTCTATTACTATTCCTTCCTCTACTTTTGTTCCACTGTCCTCTGCTACTCCAAACCCGCCTGGTATTACTACATTATTACCTAAATCATCTTGTATTGTTGTTGTGTTCTCGAGTTCATTCCCACCTATAATATCTGCTATAGTCTTATTCTTTGTCCTTGCATTCGTTGTATTTTCTCCAACAAGTCCCGCTCTATCCACTGCCTCTACCCTTATTGTATAATCTGTATTTTCTGTTAACTTTGTATATGTGTAAGTGTTGCTTTCACTCGTTACTCTTGTGGTTCCTTCATTGTTCAAGTAGTATCTATATGTGTCTATATCTGCTAATCCACTTTCATTGTCTCCTGCTATTACTGTTACCTTAATTGTCTCACTTGTTACTTTGTCCACCAATATATTGGTTACTACTGGCTTTTCTGTATCCAATATATTTATACTTGCATAATTTCCTGCATTTGTTCCGTCTGTTAGTCTTGCATATACTGTACTTCCATGGTCTAGGTTATTTACTGTTACTGGGCTAGCTGCTGCTTCTGACCAGCTTCCTTCTGTAGTTTCATTTATTTGATATTGTATTTTAAAACTTGTTGTCGTTGTTAATGTTATACTTGCTTTTCCACTACTCCATGTTACTGGACTTGATGTTATACTTCCTGTTTCTAGTCCTTCATCTGCTCCTGGTACTGTTGCTGTGGTTTGATTTGTTAATGTCCCTATTCCTTTATTTCCTGCTTTATCTCCATTTACTTCTACTTTTATATCATAATTTGTTCCTTGTGTTAATCCTGTAAATGTGTATTGGGCATTTGTTATATTTTCTGCTCCACTTGGTGCTTTGTAGCTTTCGTCTCCTTCTGCACTCTTTTTAATATAGTATGTGTATGTTAGGCTGTCTTTCATTCCTGTTTCATTATCTACTGCTTTGGCTGTTACTGTTATACTGTTTGTTGTTGGTGAACCTTGTGCTGTTACTGTCACTACTGGTGCTTTTGTGTCTTCTATTTTCTTGTTTTGTGGGTTGCTATACTTCTCTCCATCTGTTATCCTTGCATATACTGTGTCTCCATTCTTCACTCCTGTTACTACTCCACCCGTCACAGTTTTCCAGCTTTTTTCTTCTGTTCCGTTTATTTGATATTGTATGATATAACTATCCTCACTTGAAGTAATTGAAACATTTGCTGTTCCATTCTCTTGCCATTGTGCCTCTCCTATTGTTATTG
>JAHZIB010000012.1 GCA_019419955.1 Clostridiales bacterium
TCTTATCGAGTTGGATTTTCTGCTTATCGGGTTCCTATTTTAGGACACCCTCTTTACTCATATGACAATCCATCCTTATTTTGCAGTGTTTAGGTTACCTATTGCTTCTACTTCAACACCTTTTTCTACAGATGCAGTAATTGTAATTGTTACTTCATTGCTATCTTTTGTAGCTGTAATTTCAGCACCTGTACCATTTAGTCCGAATGACTCTAAGTATGCTTTTACGTCGGTCAAATTATCTTCATTTACATCATCTTCGTCTAGCAATTCTTCATCTGTCGAATCAACAGATACATTTGTTAATTCAACTGGAGCTTTCGTGTTAGAAACAGCTTTTATTGTTGTGCTTTCACCTTTTGCAAGTGTTACAGCAATATTTTTATTACCATTTAATGCTGGTTCTGTTATGTCAACATTTCCAGAATTTACCTCTACAGTCAATTCTGCATCGATATTAGTTTTATTTGATGTAACTTTAACTTGACCACCATTTGATTTTATAACAATACTTCCAGATTGTACTGATGTATTATTATTTAATCCATCAAAACTAATTGTCAAATTTGTATTCTTTTTGTTTTCAAATAATAAATTGTTTGTATTTTCATTAGTTTTAATTGTTAATGTATTAGTTCCAGCTGTTACAACTGTTTCAAGTTCTGTAGACATTTTAGCATTATTTATTATAACTTCCGCGCCAGCTTTTACTGTATATTCTCTTTCTCCAACAACTTCTACACCATCTGTCAAAGTAACTTTATCTGCTACTACATCTGTTACATTAAATATAGAATCTGTTCCTTTTAATATAACTTCCTTAACTTGTGACGTCTTAATTGTTTTGCTAAATTTGTTACTCTCTATTTCAAGTGTTACCTTTTCTAATCCACTAACTGATGATAAGTCTCTAGATTCTTCTACTGCAGAAGCCCCACCGTCTAGTTTTAAAGCAACTCTATCATTGGCTATTGAAACAACATCTCCTGGCTTTAATGTTTTTATTATCTTCATAGAATTTGCAAGTTTAGCACTATTATCATAGTTTGTAAGTTCTATTGTTTTTCCGCCTACTACTAATTTAGTCTCACTCTCTGCAAATACTTTTCCTGCTTCTTTAGCCTCTGTTGTTTTAGAAACAACTGTTAAATCTTTTAGTTCTGGTAAAGTACGAACTACATCAGAATAATCTGATTCTACTTCTTCACCATCAATACTTGCTATTAATTTGAATACATATGGTTTATTGCTGTCTAATCCATCTATTACGATTAATCCATCTTTTAATTCCACATCTTCTGTAGTTTTTAAAACATAATTTGCTTCTTCTGGACTTCCACTTTCATTTACATCATATATTTTTATTTTATATGTAGCTTTTTTTCCATTTATGTCAATTCCTGTTGTGCTTAAAGTAACTGTATTTTCAGATGTTTCTGCAGAATCTATTGTAGGTGTTCCTACTTTGTAGAATTGACTAGAAACAACCTCATCAGAATTAATTGTAGCCATTTGTCCATCTTTTGCAACAACAACTATTTTTGCTATATAAATAGTATTAGGATTTATATTAGATGTTACTTCTACTTCCTCTTTATCTGTTCCTGGATTTGCTATTGTATTCGCTTCAGATTCTACACCTTTCTCATTTATTGTATATAGTTTTATTTGATATTCTTTAAAACTATCTTTTTCATTAGCATTCTTCCATGTTAACATTATTTTATTGTTTTCATTTTTGAATGATAAATCTTTTATAGCTGATAATTTTTGTACTTTAACTTCTGCTGACTCTGTTATTTCTGATGCTAATACCTCTTCAGTTCCTTCAGCATATACAGCTATTTTATATGTTCCAGTTTCTTTCATGTTTGTTGTAAAATCTACTGTCAAATCTGTTCCACTTCCGTTTGTAGCTGTTTTTACTTCTACTGCTTTTCCATCTTTATATAGAGTTACAATATAATTTGTTCCTTGTACCCCTGTCCAAGTAAACTCTGCTTTATTTGCTTTTGTTAAATCTGGAGCTATAACTTCTTCAATTTTTTTAGCTTGTGTTACATTATCACTATCTTTAGAAATAATAACATTCTTAATTTCAGATTTGCTACCATAAGCATTTTCTAATACATAATATACTTTATACGCTTTGTTTGTTTCAAGTTCATTTGAAACATTTACATCAGAGATACTGTTATTCTTTACGTTAATAGTTTTTACTAGCTCTTCCTCATCTGAAACATCACTAGATGATTCTACAACTTTATAATAAACTTTAGTAATTCCACTTTCGCCACAAACATCTAAAGATAATGTAGCAGATTTTGTGCTTACACGATTTGTTATTACATTTGTAGAATTAGGAACTATTGTATTCTTTTCAGCTTTAACTTTAGCAACAATCTCTTCTCCATCTAATAATTTAATTTCTAAATTACCATCTTCTAAAGAACTTAAATCAACTTCTTTTTCTATATAATCTTTATGTGCATCAATAACTACATTGTCATTAACTTCTTCTTTCTTGCTATCTATAACATTTATCTTCAAGTTTTTATTTTCAGTCAAAGTTGATTTTAGCTTTATTTTTAACTTTGTAGCACTTTTATTTTCTGAATTTACATATCCATTATCATTAACACTTACAGTATATAGAGAGTCTATTTCTTCTTGCTCTTTTTCTGGTAATTCATTAATTACATTTTGTTCTTTACCAACTACATATTTTTGTACTCTTAAAGCATCTAAAGTCGTTATTTTTCCATCATTTTGTACATCTCCTGCTTCCTCGGCTGTAGCATCTAATTTCCCAGAACTAGAAACTATAGCCTTTTGTATTTTTAGAGCATCTAGAGTTGTTATCTTTCCATCCTTATTTGCATCTCCATATACTACGACTGTATACTCCTTTCCATTTGCTTTGAAAGTATCACCTGTTTTTAACTCAACATTTTCATCATTAATTGCCGTTCCATTTACTAATTGTAAATTTTCAAATTCAATCTTCACATCTTTTACTTTTACAGGTGTATTTTTATCCTTTAAAACATAAGGTACAACTGTTTTACCTTCTATTAATTTTTGATATACTCCAACCGATTTAATATATTCATCTGTTGTTGAAGCTTTTACACTTGCTCCAAATACACTAGCAGTTAAAATTCCTGCTGCTACTAGAGCTGAAAGTATTTTCTTAGTATCCAAAATAATCGTCCTCCTATTATCTTTTTATTTATTTCCTGTTCTTTATAGCTTTATATGAAATTAAAGCAACTACTCCACATGCAACAACTGCAAATATTATTGTTGAAGCCATGCTACCAGTTTGAGGTAATTTTGTTATAGTATTACCTTCTCCATCTACATATGTTCCATTATTATTGTTTGAGCCTTCTAAATCTGTTGGATCATTTTTATCATCTCCTGGATTTGTTGGTTCTTTTGAATCTGTTGGATCATTTTTATTGTCTTCTGGATTTGTTGGTTCCTCTGGATCTGTTGGTTCTTCTTTGTCTGCAACTGTAACCTTAAGTGTTGGATTTGCAACTGTTTCTGGTAGAACTTCACCGCCTTTTGAAAATTCAGTATCAGAAATTGTAAACTCTAAGTCATCTCCATTCTCTAATGCTTTAAATTGAACTGTAGTATAATCTGCTGTTTTGTTTGTATCAAATGCAGAAACTATTAAAACTCCTCCTTCAGCATTTGAGTCTACAATTCCTAAATCAGTAGTAGCTGAATCTGCTATATACTCAAATTTACTTGGATCATATTTAATATTAAATTGCATTGATTCAACTTTTGAATCAGTTTTTACTGTTAATGTTACTATATCTCCTTTAGATACTTTTGCATTATCTGCACTCATTGATGCAGCATTTACTGATGTTGCTAATAACATCATACATAATACTGTAACTATTGTTACTATTCCAATAATTGTTCTTTTCATTTAAAATTCCTCCTTCAAATTCAAGTTATAAATTTATTATTTATAACTTTTTAATGTGTTTTTTCTTTCTGCTATAAAATTAATTATTAAATTAACTGCCTTGTCTAACATTATGGTGTAATTCATTGTTCTCGTGCCTTTACAATCAGTCTAGTTACTCCCCCGTGGATTACAAGTTATAAGAGTTACTTCTCTTCTATTATTTGTTTCTTGGCTCAAGCAATCTAATTCTGTAGGAAAAACTGTATACATATCATATATTTCATAAATCACTTTTTCTTTATTCTCTTTATCAATAATATAAAAAGTGTCTCCAATACTCAAATGTTTTAATCCTTTAAAATGCCCCTCCATGTTATGACCAGTAATACAACAATTACCTATTTCATTCAAATCTGCGCCATAAAACTTAGTAACAGAAAGATTTAAAGAATAATTATTCGTTTTGTCTAATATATATCTTTTAATATTAGCCTTCTTCGCTACTATTTGACCTAAGACATTATAATTTTCTATTTTTTCTGGCATATCAACATCAACAATCTTTTTTTCTATTGTTTCATTTTTAATGTCATTGCTTTTATAATCAGAAACATTTGTAAAATTATCAATGTCATCATTTTGCAGGTTTCCCTTATTCTTTGGAATAAATAATGTAAAAAAAGCAAAGACTAATAGCATAAATAGAACAACTACTACAATAATTTTCTTTCTATTAACTATTCTTTTGGCTTGAAAATGTTTTCCAGCGGGTTCTTTTTTCATAACTTAATAAACAATTTCACCTCCTTTTTAACCTATTTTAGGTTAGCTGAAAATATTTTAATCTATTTCAGGTTAAATGTCAATAGCCTAAAATAGATTATTTTAAAATTAATGTAGAAAAAAGTTGTTATATGTTTTTTATATAACAACATTGTTTATTGGAGGTCATTATGTATAGAAGATTAAGAGAATTAAGAGAAGATAGAGATTTAACTCAATCTCAAATATCAAAAATATTAAATATGTCACAAACAGGATATTCTAAGTACGAAACTGGTGAAAATGATATTCCCACTAAAATTTTAATTAAACTTGCCAAATACTATAACGTTTCTGTAGATTATATTTTAGAACTCACAGATGATATTTAACCATATGAAAATAAAGAAAAAAGTTTTTAGAGTAAATTTTCTCCACAAACTTTTTTTAACTTTTCTTCTTTCCAATTAGTACAAACCTACCATCATCTGAATGATAAGAGCATGTGATTAAAGTAATTAGTTGTTCACCATATTTAGCATCTACTCCCGTATCATATATTGAATATTTTTTCGCATTCTCAACAAATTTATTATATTCATTTTTATTCTCAGAATTTATAAAATCGTAATACTTAAAAACATTTTCTTCGTCTTTATTATATACTCTTGATTTAAATGCAGACATAACATCAAAAACTATATCTGTTTTATTAGTTGTGAAGCGAATTACTGGATGCTTTCTATAAAACTTTTCGTCAGAATATTTTAGCAAATCTTTAAACATTTGCCCATTTACAAGATTATGACCATATATTATTAAATTGTTACCTGCAATATTCCAATCATAATCTGCTGTAAGAAAAATAGACCCTTTTTCTGTTTGTTCCATTTTATAATTATGAGTTAAGTAAAAGACATCATCATCTCCCTGCAATACAGGATAGCTAATATTTGTTTCCTCAATTTCAATCCATCCGACAATATCAGAATTTTGCTCTTGTAGTTTTTGTACCTTAAGCATTCTTTCTTTTGACTCTCTCTCTTTCCTCTTTTTTTCATTTTCTTTACTTAACAAATTTTTTGTTTTGCTATTAATATCACTTTTTAATCCATCATTTATTCCGCTTTCCACATCTATTTCATTCAACAGCTCTCTCTCTTGAATCGATTCCTGATTAACCATATAGGATTTTACAATATATCTAGTTGAAAAAATTATAATTAATATAAATGTTATATATAGTAGTATTCGTATTGGTTTCCTTTTTAAATTCATAATACTTCTTCTCCTTCACATTCATTATTTCTAAGTCACTAGATAATGGTCATTGCATATTTGTTTTTAAAGGCTATGCCTATATTCACTGTTTCATGTTATGTACAAAAGAATAGGTTTTTAGTACCTATTCTTTATACTATATTTTTAAGCATTTTTTCTAACAAAATATATACCTGTAACTGAAGCTATAATTGCTAGAACTGCAACTCCTAAATAACTTTCCACACCAGTCTTTGGAACATCATCTTTTTCTGGTGTTGATTCATCTGGTTTTTCTGGTACTTCGGTTTTAACTTCTGCAATTTTTGCATATATAGTTGTATCTTCTGTTAAAGTCTTTTCAAAATCAAACTTATTATTATATTCTTGGTCATTGTAAAAACCTTCAATTTCGTATCCTTTCTCTATTGTTACACCTGTTTTTAACTCATGAGCAGTAACTTTTGTACCTTCATCTATTGTCATCTGCTTTTCTACTTCTCCACCTATAACTAAGGTTATAATTACTTTTTTTGCTTCATCTGTATTAGTTGTTACACTCTCTGGTATAGTAGATTCAGAAATTACTTTGTTGTTTTCATCTGTTAAAACAACTCTATCGCCTGCAATTACTACTTTGTTTGTAGTATTTTCTGTATTTGTTACTGTAAATTCAGTAAGATTTCCATTAGTAGCTGGACGAACAACATTTTCTTTAGAGTCAGATGTCAAAGTACCATTCATAGTTAATGTAGGATTATTTGTAGCAGATGTTCCTTTATCTATTTCTATACCATTATTAGCGCCTGTACCATTAGTACCTAAATGTAAGTCAATTACCTCTACATTACCACCATTTACAAGCACTCCACCATAACGGAAACCTGTAATAGATACATTATTTAATATCACTGTTGCACCATCATAAGCCTGTACACCATATTTAGGTCCATTGTTCAAGTCAATATCCTTCAATGTGAGATGTCCTGCGCCAAGTTGAGCTGTGAACATAGTTTGATTTCCAGATGTAGAAGTCCAATCTGTTGAACCAGATATAGTATATCCGTTTCCATCAATTGTAATTTTCTTTTGGACTACAATAGGACCAGTAACTGTTATATTATTTTGAATTTCTACTGTTCCACCATCATCCACATTTTCAATTGCACTTCTTAAAGTACTTTCATCTGTTGCTGTTTCTGTTGCTGCTGCATTGCTAAAGCTCGGAATGCAAAGTAATGCTAGCAAAGTAAATGTTAAAAGAAACATTATTTTAATTGTTTTTTTCATAAAAAACCTCCTGTTTTAATTTTAATAGTTTTTTTATAATTTATAGTTGTAAGTAGCTCCACGTGGCACACATATTTTCTACACCAATACTTGAAGCTGATAAAAAATATGCCTACTAGCAAGATAGAGCGGACTTATTTATTGTATAGGAAAAATCGACTTTTAGCTTTATATTTCAGTACTTTTAGCGATTTCTGCGTATACAACTAGGCTACCTTGGGCTGTCTGAGCAAAGCCAGGACATGTATTTCGCCGTTGCTCAAGAGACTGCCCCTGTGAAATGCCTTTCTTATTAAAATTACGACAAAAACTATCTTTATAATCTATTGTTTCTCATTTCTGTTTTTTTATTTAAAAATTTTATTTTTTTAACAAATTAAAATTTTCCAATTGATTTTTTCTAACATAAGCAGGTCAAAAAAAAATTACATGATAATGGTTATTGCAAATTGGAAGTCCGTGCAAGGAAATTCTAATTAAAAATTTTTGCAAGCTTTCGCAAACATCGATTTGCAAAAATTTTTAATTAAACTCCCGTTGCAGGACAATCATATTTTAAAACCATTACCATGTGATTTTTGCAGACTAATCTTATACTTACCTAGGATATTTAATTGCTGCTTGTGCTGCTGCCAAACGTGCTATAGGAACTCTAAATGGTGAGCAAGAAACATAATTTAATCCTATTCTGTGGCAATACTCAACTGAAGCTGGGTTTCCTCCATGCTCTCCACATATTCCAAGTTCAATATCTGGTCTTGTCTGTTTTCCAAGTTTTACAGCCATTTCTACAAGCTTGCCAACACCTTCTTCATCAATTTTTGCAAATGGGTCAAAATCATAAATGTTTTTAGCATAGTATTCTCCTAAGAATTTTCCAGCATCATCACGGCTAAAGCCAAACGTCATTTGCGTTAAATCATTTGTACCAAATGAGAAGAACTCTGCCTCTTTTGCAATTTTATCTGCAATAAGTGCTGCTCTTGGAATTTCTATCATAGTTCCTACTTTATATTCAATATTAATATTTTCATTTCTTAACAAATCATCAGCTATTGAAGTTATAATGTGTTTTACATATACAATCTCCTTATAGTCACCAATTAAAGGTATCATTATCTCTGGCTTAACGTCTATTCCTTCTCTTTTTATATTTATTGCAGCCCCTATAATTGCCTTGGTTTGCATTACTCCAATTTCTGGATATGTTACATCTAGCCTACAACCTCTGTGTCCCATCATGGGGTTGAACTCGTGCAATCCAGCAACTATGTTCTTTAATTCTTCAAATGTCATGTTCATATCTTTGGCAAGTGCCATTATCTCCTCATCTGTATGAGGTAAAAACTCGTGCAAAGGTGGGTCTAATAATCTTATTATTACTGGGTAACCCTTCATTTCTCTAAATAACCCTTCAAAATCGCCTCTTTGCATTGGAAGTATTTTATCTAATGCCTTCTCTCTTTGCTCTTGAGTTTTTGAAACAATCATCTCCCTTATAGCTGCAATCCTTTCTGGTGCAAAGAACATATGCTCTGTTCTACACAAACCAATACCTTGTGCTCCAAATTCAAATGCTTGTTTTGCATCTTTTGGAGTATCAGCATTTGTTCTTACTTCTAATTGTCTATATCTATCTGCCCATTCCATAAATTTTGCAAAATTGCCTGAAACAGTTGCAGGAGTTGTGTCTATTTTCTCTCCATATACATTACCAGTAGAGCCATCAAGCGAAATCCAATCTCCTTCATGAAATGTTTTTTCACCTATGCTAAAAGTTTTTTCTTCTTCATTTACAGAAATTTCTGAACAACCTGAAACACAACAAGTTCCCATGCCACGTGCCACAACCGCTGCATGTGATGTCATTCCACCTCTAACAGTAAGTATTCCATGGCATACATGCATACCATCAATGTCCTCTGGCGATGTTTCAAGCCTGACTAAAATTAAATCTTTTTCTCCTGCTTCATGTTTTTTCAAAGCCTCTTCGGCTGTAAAAACAACTCTTCCTGTTGCAGCTCCTGGTGATGCTGCCAATCCCTTTGCTATTTGCTTAGCTTCTCTCAACTTCTCTTGGTCAAAATTTGGATGCAACAATTGGTCTAATTGGTTTGGTTCTACTCTCAAAACTGCCTCTTTTTCTGTTATCATTCCCTCATTAACCATATCAACTGCAATTTGAAGCGCTGCTGTTGCAGTTCTTTTTCCATTTCTAGTTTGCAAGAAATATAACTTTCCATTTTCTATAGTAAATTCCATATCTTGCATATCTTTGTAATGCTTTTCTAACATATTCGCATACATAACAAAATCCTGATATGCCTCCATATCCGTATCTTGCAATGTCTCAATTGGTTGAGGTGTACGAATTCCTGCAACAACATCCTCTCCTTGTGCATTCATTAGATATTCTCCAAATATTTTATTCTCACCTGTAGCCGGATTACGTGAAAAGGCAACACCTGTACCGCAGTCTTCCCCCATATTTCCAAATACCATCTCTTGAATATTAACTGCTGTTCCCCAGCTACTAGGTATATCATTTAATCTTCTGTAAGTTATAGCTCTAGGATTATTCCAAGATCTAAACACAGCAATAACAGCCTCAATCAACTGTTCCTCTGGGTTACTTGGAAATTCTGAGCCTTGCTCTTTCATGTATATACTTTTGAAAATTTTTACTAATTCCTTCAAATCATTTGCATCAAGCTCTGTATCTAGTTCCACACCCTTTTCATTCTTCATTTCGTCAATTGCATCTTCAAATAAATATTTTGGTATTTCCATCACAACATCACTAAACATCTGGATAAATCTTCTATAGCTGTCATAAGCAAAACGCTCATTTTTCTTAGCCATCTCCTCAACAACATCTTGGTTTAGTCCAAGATTTAGAATTGTATCCATCATTCCAGGCATCGAAGCTCTTGCACCCGAACGAACTGATACCAAAAGCGGATTCTCCGGATTTCCAAACTTCTTCCCTGTAATATTTTCAAGTTCTCTCAAATTGTTAAAAATTTGAGTTTTTACAGTATCAGAAACTGTCTCATCATTATTATAATACTCAATACATGCCTCAGTAGTAATCGTAAATCCTTGTGGAATTGGAAGCCCCAAATTAGTCATCTCTGCTAAATTCGCACCCTTTCCGCCAAGTAACTCACGCATATTAGCATTTCCCTCTCTAAATAAGTAAACATACTTTTTTTCCATATCTACACGTTCCTTTCTCTTTCTTTGAGCACAACCAACTAAACAAATTTCAAACTAAAACTCAAACTTACTCTAAAACTCGAATTTGCTCTTTGTGCTGTTGCCCGTTTTATTGTATCTTTTGCAATTTTACTGTATTTTATACAACTTTTGTAAATTTTTCTTAAATAATTATATCGATAAGTTTTAAAAATGTAAATACAAAATGAAAAGAAATTTTTTTATACTCTAATTTGTTTAAATAAAATATATTTATAAAAGCAAAGTATATGTATATTTGTTGAATATTTTAAAAGGAGAGCAATGCTCTCCTTTTGGATGGTGCTTGTGGAAATCTCACTTATGGAGATGCTTAGTATAGCTCGGCGAGTTCTTGCCGTCTCCTTTACGTGCTGTACTTGCCTTTTGGGTTTCAAACCCCTTCAGAATCTGGTCCCGAGAAGGTACTCTCGCAGGAGTAGTGTCAAACTCTGCAGGAAGTTCAAATTCTTTAACATCTGCATTGTTCCACTTCGACTGTTTCGCCTTCTTACGATTTCTTTTTGGGTTTGGACTCATGTTCACAAGCCCCTTTCAAATTTATTTGCACTAACAAGTGCATACAATTATTATACACTAAATTTGAGCTTGTGTCAAAGGCAACAAGATTGTTCGTTCTATGGCTCAATGTACATTTTTTAATTTTTCTGTTATATTTGAATGAAATATGAAACTTTTTTAGAATTTTTGTTTCAAAATGTTCCATATTTGTATTGTAGCTCATTTTTCATTCATTTTCAATGTTTTTTACAATCCTTCATATGTCCTTTCCCAACATTCTAACATACTTTTCTTAGTTAGTACATTTTTACTTAATAAAATCATTCCAGATTGAAATAATTAATATAATTTGCAGTATGAGAATAACTGGAAAACCTACAGAAAACCTAGGTTTCTGTGTTTTGTGTCTAAATGTGTACATTCCTGCAATTCCTCCGATACTTCCACCAATTATTGCTAGAATAAGCAGTGTTTGTTCTGGTATTCTCCATTTTCCATACTTAGCTTTTCGCTTGTCCAAATACATTGCAAAAAATGCAATTAAATTTATTACAATTAAATAAATAATTAAATATTTCAACATTATAATAGCTCCTTTGCTTTCTTTAAAATTTTGTCAGGTCGTCTAGCCCTAAATATACTCTTGCTTGCAGGACACAACTTCATTAACTTATATTACCGCAAAAAGCTATATTACATTCATAATACAGCTTCTTCTTTTTACTTAAGTACTTCTTTTTTCTCTTTATATATTCCTATTCTAACAAGTAACTCATAAATTTTTGTTCCATAAGGTATCATCATTATATTCTCTTTTGTAAGTGCTTTTGTAAGCAATATAAATATGCTGTATGAAATTGCACCTAATATTATTGAAAAAATTGTACTTGTTGTATTTCCTAAAAATGAACTAAACAATTTATAACCAAGGAATACTACCGCTCCCATCCCCGCCGCAGAAATAAGCGGTTTTACTACATGTGTTTTAAATTTTATATGCATATTTACGCATCTGTTCATTACTTTATAACATATAAAGAATACTATTAAAGCATATATAAATGAACTTATTGATGCTCCATATATTCCAATATTTGGATTACTAATTAATATCATATTTAGTATAAATTTTATCAAAGCCCCAAGACCTGCTGCAATTGCTGGAATTTTTGACTGATTTACTCCATATAACCCACCAGTTAATGTCGACGATAGTGCTGTCAGTATCATTGATACTGATGCAATCGTAAACACTCCAGCTCCTTCAGATGCTGTTGGATATAGCATTCTTAATATAGGGTCAGCTAGAACTATAAACCCAATTGAACATGGTAAAATAATTACCAATGACGCAAAAAACGAGAATGATAATCTTTTTGAAGCAGTCTTTTTATCTTTTTTAGCCAGTGCTTCTGATATTGCTGGTACCAGAGCTGTTGAGAATGCTATATTTATTGCAAGCGGGAAGCTAACTAATGTATCCACTTTAGACAATATTCCAGTAGCAGACATTGCAATCTGTTCCAATGCTTCCTTTGAATTTCCATTGCTAAATGCTATTTGCATACAGTTACTTACTGTCGCAGTATCAATAACTCCACTAATTACTGAAATTAATGAACTTATCGTTATAGGAATAGATATTCCTAATATTGTTTTTAATAATTCTTTGTTTGATTTATGTTTTTCTGGTGATTCAATTGAACCTCTGGTTCTTAGTTTATTGTGTTTGTAATATCTAAATAGATATATAAATGTAATAACTATAGCACAGGTTGTTGATAAGTTACCAGCAGCAGCCATTATATAAGAATCTTTTCCTATACATGCATATACGAATGTTATCGAAAGTACACAGTTCAGAAATTGTTCCAATGTTTGAGAAACACTTGTAGGTTTCATATTTTGCTGACCTGAGAAATATCCTCTAAGAACAGCAGACATTGCCACAAATACAATTGCTGGAGATAGTACTTTCATTACATACGCTACATCTGGTACATTTAATATATTATTTGCTATAAAGTTTGCTCCAAAGAATAGGCCTACTGAAAGCACCAAACCCACTGTTGTAAAAAATCTAAATGCTATTTTAAAAATCCTTTGCGCACCTTTGGTGTCGCCTATTGCAATCCTTTCTGAAACCAATTTTGATATTACACTTGGTATGCCTATTGATGAAAGTGTAAGTAAAAGTGCATAAATTTGGTATCCTGCCGAATAATATCCAAGTCCTGCATCACCAAAGCCTTCTATATTTGTTATAACTAATTTATAAACAAGTCCTAAAACTTTTATTAATAGTTGCGAACAAATAAGTATCACAACATTTTTCATAAAAGAATTAGCTACTCTTTTAAAATTTCCTCCACTCAAGATTTCTTCTCCTATTATAAAACTATTTATTACAGTAGTTTCATTTTCAAACATATAGTAAGCAATATGAAACGGTTTTATATTTTACTTTTGTTTTTTTAAATATTGAATTTTGGCATCATTCCTAATTTGTCTGGAGTATGCTCAGGTAACTGATAAATATCATGTCCTGGAAACTCATTTCCCTCAACAAAGACAGGTCCATCAGGTGTAAAACAAACATCCCAACCTATATACCCCATCTGTGGCACAACCTTTGCTGCTTCTTTACACATGGCAATAGCTTTATCCCAATCAGGAAATTTAAATCCTTTGATTTTGGCACCAGTTTGTGGATGCGTTTCATATAGGTTTTTCTTTTTGTCTATAGCTCTATCAATAACTTCTCCAGTTTGTTCATTTACAGGCGCCACCATTCCTCCACTATTAAAATTGTCTACAAATTTACCATTTCCAATTCTAAAATATGCACAAATAACATGGGGCACACCATTTTTAAGTATAGTAACAACCCTTACAGTATTGATTGCATCTGGATAAATTTTGCTAACATCGGGATGCTGTTTTATCACTTCCTCAAGCTCAAAATTATTATTTCCTTCAACTAATCTATTATATACTTCGTCCAAAGAAGGATAATCATTTGTATTCATCTTTTCAATGCCATGACCACAGCCTCCATCTACTGGTTTTGCCATAAATTCATGATGTTTTTTAATAAAGGCCATTACATCTTCTTTTGGAGTATCTTTAACCATTATCCAATCTCTTTTTATATAATCTTTAAAAAGTTCATTAAATTCGTTTTTGTTTTCGAAAATGTGAAAATATGCTTTATCATTATATTTTGATACTATCTCATTATTTCTACCTCTTGTAATATATGTATCTCTTTGTTCAGGTGTTAGATTATACATCTCAAACAAATCATAATCCATATAACCCGCACCATATTTTCTTGCGCATCTTTGCATATCATATAAAAGATATAGTTTTGACTTGCCAGTTTTCTCATGAATAGAGTTTATTTTCTCAAACATAGCTTTTTTATCCATAGTTTTTAATCTCTTCAATATGTATTTTATATTTCCCATCTCTATTTATCAATCCCTTCTTAGGTTTACGTTATGTGTTTTCTCTGCTGTAGAGAAAAATTTATTGCCTAACCACCTGTTGGAAAAAAATTGCGCTTTTGGGTAGGCAAACCCTTATCAATTTTCTTGACCTCTGCTGGCAAAGAATTAAATTTTGGCAAGGAAAATTTTATTTGAAAGGCAAGGGCGCATACGGGGTGTATGTAACCGCGTTTCAAATGAAATTTGATACAGCCAAAATTGTAATTATTTGCCAGCCAGTTTAGAATGATAGTTTTGCATCAATCCACGCCTCTAGCTCATCAATCTTAACTCTAACTTGCTCCATGCTATCTCTATCTCTTATTGTTACTGAATTATCCTCTAAAGTATCAAAGTCAATTGTAACACAATACGGTGTGCCTATTTCATCTTCTCTTCTATATCTCTTGCCTATACTACCTGCCTCATCATAGTCACACATATACTTTTTTGATAATCTTGAATATACTTCTTCTGCCTTTTCACTTAATTTTTTAGAAAGTGGAAGTACAGCAACTTTATACGGTGCCAAAACAGGATGTAAATGCAGTACAGTTCTTACATCTCCTTCTGCAATTTCTTCTTCGTCATATGCATTGCAAAGGAATGCAAGTGCTACTCTGTCGCAACCTAGTGATGGCTCTATACAATATGGTATATACTTTTCATTTGTCTCAGGATCCAAATATGACATATCTTCATTTGAATGTTCCATGTGTTGTTTTAAATCATAATTTGTTCTATCTGCAATTCCCCATAATTCTCCCCAACCAAAAGGAAATGCAAATTCAATATCAGTTGTTCCATTACTATAGTGTGATAATTCTTCTGGTGAATGGTCTCTTAACCTAATATTTTCCGCTTTCATTCCTAAATTTAATAACCAATTTTTGCAGAAGTTTTTCCAATATTCTTGCCATTCTAAATCAGTTCCAGGTTTGCAGAAAAATTCCAACTCCATTTGTTCAAATTCACGAGTTCTAAATGTAAAATTCCCAGGGGTAATCTCATTTCTAAAAGCTTTACCAATTTGAGCAATACCCATTGGTAACTTTCTTCTTGTAGTACGCATTACATTCTTAAAATTAACAAATATCCCTTGTGCTGTCTCTGGTCTTAAATATATTTCTGATTTGTTATCTTCTGTAACTCCTTGGAAAGTTTTAAACATCAAATTGAATTTACGAATATCAGTAAAATTCTCTTTTCCACAATTAGGACAAGTAATATGATTGTCTTTAATAAAATTAATTAATTGCTCATCACTCATGCCATCAGCAATCATATCTTTCCCTTGATTATGTGCCCACTCTTCAATAAGTTTATCCGCTCTATGTCTTGTTTTGCACTCTTTACAATCAATTAATGGATCTGAAAAATTTCCCACATGGCCTGAAGCTACCCAAGTCTCAGGATTCATCAAAATTGCTGCATCAAGTCCCACATTATATTTGCTTTCCTGAATAAACTTCTTTCTCCATGCATTTTTAATATTATTTTTTAGTTCAATACCCAAAGGGCCATAGTCCCATGTATTTGCTAATCCTCCATATATTTCAGAGCCAGGATATACATATCCTCTGTTCTTACATAAACTTACTATCTTATCCATAGTCAATTTTTCCATCTTTCAATCATTCCTTCCTATTTAATTTTCTTCAGACACATGACTTAAATATAATGTATTATATTGTTTATCCGGCATAAAATTATCTATATATTCTTCACATTCTAATAGTGCCAGCTCTTCTGTTTTATAACTAATTTCTAATAGGTCTTTTGTTCTTGCAAATGTTGTAACTAATCCATTTTGGCTAAATAAAATGCAATAGAAAATAATGCAAATAAGAAATGCAATAACTGTTGCAATAATCAATAGTATTAATCTAGCTCCTATATCTTCTTTCATTCTTTTGTCACTCCTATCTTTCACATTCTTTTTTTTCTTCAATTTTTTCTTAGTCTGTATTTTAATCCTATTACAAAAATTGAAAATTCTGGTTACTCCTATTTTTTACCATCTAACACCTATACCATGCTAATTTAATACACACAAAATTTTATCACACTTATCATATGTTTTTCAATACATTTTTGTAATTCTTTTTATTTGATTGAATTTTTGGATTTCGGCAATTTCTTATTTTATTGCCAAGTATCATTTTAGTTTATTTTCCGACATTATGTTACATTATTATTGTGCTTATCCATTAAATTTTTATCCACATATGTGTGGATAATGTGGATAACTCTGTTAATAACTATAAATACTGAACTATACTTTTTGAGTTATCCACAAAATTATTTAAAATATTTTATGCAAACTATATTTTTATAATTATAATGTTGTATTTTGAAATTATGAAAGATATTATGTCGAATAATGTACTGTTTTATATTTTAGAATTTCTAAAAAAAGAAGTATACCTAATTCATAAAAACTTGCGAAAAGAGAAGTGTCCCTATTTCGCAAGTTGCTATTTATCCAAAAAGACTCATTTGATTGCTTTGGCTCATTCCTTTTAAGCAACCGACTCTGTCTAATAGTTCAATAACTGATTTACCAATTTTAGAGCGTATTTTCATATCATCAATAGACATGAATTTTCCATCTTGTTTTGCATTATCTATTCCTTCTGCTGCAACTGTGCCAAGTCCTGGTATGCTATTTAATGGTGGTCTTATTCCCTCTTCCTCAACTAAAAACTTGGTTGCATGTGATTTATACAAATCGATTGGTAGGAAATTAATTCCTCTTTCATTCATTTCAAGCACAAGTTCTAGTATAGCATACATGTTTTTTTCTTTTGTTGTTGCACCATTTCCAGCCAAATCTATTTCTTTCATTTTGTTTATTACTTTTTGTTTTCCATAGCACATAATATCACTATCAAATTCATCTGCTCTAATTGTAAAGTATGCCGCATAATAAGCTTTTGGATAATGTACTTTAAACCAAGCTATTCTGAATGCATTTGTTACATAGGCTGCTGCATGAGCCTTCGGAAACATGTATTTAATTTTTTCACATGATTTAATATACCAATCTGGCACATCATATTCTTTCATTACTCCAACAAATTCAGCCCACTTCTCTGGGTCTTTCAATGCTTTTCCTTTACGCACTGTTTCCATTATTTTAAATGCTTTATTTGGCGGAACCCCTTTCTTTATTAAATAAATCATTATATCATCACGACAACAAATAGCTTCATTTAATGTTACAGTTCCTGCTTCTATCAAGCTTTGAGCATTTCCAAGCCATACATCGGTACCATGTGATAGTCCGGAAATACGTATTAATTCATCAAATGTAGTTGGTTTTGTGTCAACAAGCATTCCTCTAACAAATTTAGTTCCAAACTCTGGTATTCCATAACTTCCAACTTTACTTTTTATTTGTTCTGAACTTACTCCTAATGCATCAGTCGAACTAAATATTGACATGGTCTCTTTATCATCTAGCGGTACCTTTGTTGGGTCTATTCCTGTTATATCGTAAAGCATCCTTATCATTGTAGGGTCATCATGACCTAGGATATCTAGCTTTAGTAAGTTTTGGTCTATTGAATGATAATCAAAATGTGTTGTTATAATGTCTGAATTAGGGTCATCTGCGGGGTGTTGTACTGGGCAGAATTCATATATTTCTCTTCCTTTCGGTACAACTATGATTCCTCCTGGATGTTGTCCTGTCGTTCTTTTTATTCCAGTACATCCCTTAGCTATTCTTAATACCTCCGCATTATTAATCGGTACACCTCTTTCTTCATAATACTTTTTTACATATCCATAAGCAGTTTTATCTGCTACTGTTCCAACTGTTCCAGCCTTAAATGTTGTACCTTTTCCAAATATTACTTCTGTATATTTATGTGCCTTTGCTTGATACTCTCCTGAAAAATTTAGGTCTATATCAGGCTCTTTATCTCCATTAAAACCTAAAAAAGTTTCGAAAGGTATATCAATTCCATCTTTCACCATCTTAGTTCCACATTTTGGACATTCTTTATCTGGTAAATCAAACCCACAAGCATAGCCATAATCATTAAAATCAGAATATTTACACTTTGGACACCTGTAGTGGGGTGGAAGTGAATTCACTTCAGTTATTCCTGTAGCATATGCTGCAAACGATGAACCAACCGAGCCTCTAGAACCTACTATATAGCCATCTTCATTTGATTTCCATACCAACTTTTGAGCTATAATATACATAACTGAAAAACCATTTTTTATAATTGATTCCAACTCTTTGCTGAGTCTCTCTTCAACTATCTCTGGCAATGGGTTCCCATAAAGCTCATGTGCTTTTTTGTATGCAATATCCTTTATTGTCTGTTCGCATCCATCTATATGAGGTGGACATTTTTCTGGAGATATTGGACTAATTTTTTCGCACATATCAGAAATCTTATTTGTATTTGTTACAACTACCTCATATGCTTTGTCTTCTCCTAAATACTCAAACTCCTTAAGCATTTCCTCAGTAGTACGAAGGTATAGTGGCGCTTGCTCATCCGCGTCATCATATCCTTGACCTGCCATAAGAATGCGCCTATATATTTCATCCTGTGGATCCATAAAATGAACATCACAAGTTGCAACTACTGGTTTTCCAAGTTTGTCTCCTAGCTCTACTATTTTTTTATTAATATCTTCTAAAGCTTTAACATCTGGAACAGTACCGTTTCTTACCATAAACATATTATTTCCCAATGGTTGTATTTCTAAATAATCATAATCTCCTGCTATTGCCTCAATTTCTTCATCTGTCTTTCCTGCCACAATTGCTCTATATATTTCTCCTTGCTCGCAAGCACTACCAAGTATCAATCCTTCTGAATACTGCTTATATAAAGATTTGAGTATGCGTGGTTTTTTATAAAAATAATTCAAATGCGAGAAAGATATAAGCTTGTATAAATTTTTTAATCCAACATAATTTTTTGCTAGAATAATAGCATGATATGTTGGTAATCGTCTGAAATCAGTTTTACCAGCACATATTGTATCAATATCTTCAATCTTCTCTGCCCCTTTTTCTTTGAGCATATTTATCATTACATTAAAAACTTTTACAGTTGTGTCAACATCATCTAATGCACGATGTGCTACTTCCACCTTTATTCCTAAATTTTCAGCTATAATTCCCAATTTATATTTTTTATACTCGGGAAATAGTTCTTTTGCTAATCTCAAAGTATCTAAATATGTATTATCTAAACTATATCCTAATAAATTCGCATTATATTTCAGAAAACCAATATCAAAATCTGCATTATGAGCAACTAAAACACTATCTCCAATAAATTCTAAAATCTTGGGAAATACTTTATCTATTGTCTCTGCATCTTTTACCATATCATCGGTTATATTTGTTACTTCTACAACTCTTTGAGGTATAGGTTTTTCAGGATTTACAAAACATGAAAACTCATCTAATACTTCTCCATTTCTAATTTTCATAATTCCAATTTCAGTAATTTTTTCTGTTCTAAATGAAAAACCAGTAGTTTCCAAATCTAGCACACAATAAGTTGTATTCAAATCTTGTCCTCTTGGAAAAGATACAACTGGTGTTCTATCTGGTGCCAAATATGCCTCAACTCCATATATTACCTTAAGGTCAGGGTTTTTCTCACAAAAGTGGTGTGCTTCTGGAAATGCTTGTACCACTCCATGGTCAGTTATTGCTATTGACTTCATTCCCCATTTTGCTGCCTGATTTAATAAATCTGTAGCAGATGTCACACCATCCATTTGGCTCATCTGAGTATGCATATGAAGCTCTACTCTCTTTATTTTTGCATCATCATCTCTTGATTGTTTCTTTAATCCTGCACCTTCAATTATTACATTTGCAATAACACCAAGCTCTTTTGCAAATGGGTCAAATTGTGCAGTACCTTCTAATTTAATTCCTTTTGCCTTTTTTAGTTTTCCTATAATTTCCTTAGACTTATCTCCGTCAGAAAAAACTTTACATGTAATTGTACTACTTCCATCAAACAAATCAAACATGATTAAAACTTTTCCACTTTTCAGTTCTCTTGAATCAATGTTTAATATCTCGCCATCTAGCACAACTTTACCACTATCAACACTTAAATCAGCAATTTTTACAAGTTGTTCTTTAATCTTTATGCTTCTTCCGAAAATCAAAGGCGATTCTTCTTGTGGTTCATGTGGAGCCTCTATAGACACACTAATTTCTGTAGCATTGCTTGAGCTTAAAACACTATTCTTATCTGTTCCTTGCCTACCTGTTGCATCTTGCTCACTTTCTTTTTTCGCTTCTTCTGCTAACATTTGAACATGTTTAATAGCTTCCTCCTCTAAAATTTTGCTATGCTCCATATATTCTTTTATAGCATCTTCAGAAATATTCTCCACGAATTTAATCTTATATTCTTGTCCGTAAACATTGCTTATTATTTTAGATAAAACCTCATCAAACTTTTTAGCTTCAAGCACCATTTTGCCTTTTATTGCCATGTTTACAGTAATACTTTTTTCTCCTAGCTCCATACTACTTTTCCTTAAAAAAGCCTTACTAAGAGGATGCTTATGAGCCATATAGCATATAATTGAGTTCCATTCTTTTTCTAAATCTATTTCTGGTGGCTTAGAATACTCTAATTTAACATCAACTTCAAAAATGTTAAATCTTTGTTTTAAGTACTGCTCAAAATTATATACATCCTCAATTTTAATAAATTCATCGGCCAAAATAATTAATTCTAATTTATTAGTCTTTTTAAATAGATTAATTAATTTTATTTTTCCAGCATTTAAAGCAAAGCTGCTTGAATTATAATCTCTAAATATTTCTTTTATTGTCTTATCCATGAGTTCATCTCCTAAATTAGTTATTCTTGCTATAAGCAATTTATTTAAATCTCTCTTAACTTCAGTATATGCCTCATTCTATTTTTCTCTACCCAACCAATCTTTCTACATCATTAAAAGTAACAAAAACAGATAAAGTGATAAGTGCTAGAAATCCAATCATTTGCAACTTTAGTTCAAATTCCTCTTTAAGCGGTTTTTTTCTAATTGCTTCAATTATATATATCAAAATTTTTCCTCCATCTAATGGTGGAAACGGTAATAAATTAGTTACTCCCAATGACATTGAAATAAGCGCCATTAAATACAAGAAATCTATTACTCCACTTGTTTGTGCTACTAACTCAGATATACCTATAGGTCCTACTAAACTATCCATTGTAATTCCGCCAGTAAAAATCAGCTTTATACTTTCCCACATTGCCATAACAAAATTTCCTGTAGAGGCTATTGCGCTCATGAAATCTCCAGTTATTATTGTTACTAACACTATAAATAAAAGTATTGCAAATATAATGTTAACTAAGCCTCCCGCTGCCACAATTGCAATTCTCTTTGGAATACTTGCTTGACTAAAAGAACCTTCTTCTTCAGAACGTTCTTCTTCACCGAGCATATTAACATACCCACCGGAGTGGGATTGCTCTTAATGAATATTTAGTTTTCTCTGTTTGTTTGCTCCATATCAGAGGACCAAATCCTATTGAAAATTCATTTACTTTTATTTTGCATAATCTAGCTACTAAAAAATGACCTGTTTCATGAATTATGACTAAAAAGCCAAGTATAATGATAATTTTTATAGCTATAATAATAAGACCCATAAACACTTCCTTAAATATAATACTATTTTCTTACATTATATGATACTAAGCAAAAAATATGCAAAAGGTAAAATAAATATTACACTGTCAATTCTATCTAATATTCCACCATGTCCTGGTATTAAATTGCTAAAATCCTTGATTTCGCAATATCTTTTTACACTTGATGCTGCCAAATCACCAATTTGACTAATAACACTTAAAAATACTGATAGACCAAATATGTAAATATAGCTAATCTCTGTGTTCCAAACCGAATTACAAATTAATGTGTATATCATACTAAGCAAAATTGAACCTAATATTCCTGCTACACATCCTTCTGTTGATTTGTTTGGACTTATTTCAGTAAATTTATGTTTTCCGAAATTTTTTCCTATTAGATAAGCAAATATATCTGTTCCCCATGCTATAAAGAAAACATACCAGATTAAAATTCTCCCATTACCTAAGCTGTCTCTAATTAATGGTGCAAATATCAAACAAAATACTACATAACAAGTTCCTAATAATGAGATTGCAATGTCGGATATATTCCTTTTCATACCTCTGATTACAATCTCTGTAAATAATAATAGTAAATTAAGTAAAATTATTAATGTGATTGCAGGAAGTACATATTCTCCAGGAATTAAATGTATAAAACAAATTAATCCTGCCGTAATGTAGCCAGGCCATTGTATTGGATTAGCCTTGCCTTTAAAGGCTTTGTAAAATTCATGTAATCCCATTATTGCCACAATACTTATAAAAACATCAACAACATATTTATTGCCAAATATAAGTATTAATGCAAATATTGGGAATAAAATTACCCCTGATAAAAGTCTTTTAATATTCATTTTTTTGTCCTTTCATGTTTATTTTGCTCCAAATTTTCTATTTCTTTTTTCGTATGTTTTTATTGCTTGTAATAAGTCCTCTTCAGAGAAATCTGGCCAATACTTGTCAATAAACAAAAATTCCGTATATGCTAATTGCCATAGTAAAAAGTTGCTAATCCTAAGTTCTCCACCAGGTCTAATTAATAAATCAGGTTCGAGCTCGCCAGCTGTATATAAATTATCTGAAATAATGTTTTCATTTATATCTTCAATATCAATTTCGTTATTTTTAACTTTTTCTGAAATATTTTTTACAGCTCTTACTATTTCACTCCTTCCACCATAATTAAAAGCAATATTTAAAGTAAGACCAGTATTATTTTTTGATTTGTCTATAATTTTATATATACTTTGTTTCAAACTATCGCTTAAAGCTTCTACATCTCCTAGTACTCTAATTCTAATATTTCGCAAACTTTCTTTATTCAAAAATTTGTCTAAATAATTCTCCAAAAGCAACATCAATGCTCCGATTTCTTCTTCTGTCCTTTTCCAATTTTCAGTTGAAAATGCATATACAGTTAAGTACTTAATACCTAACTCATTTGCATATACTGCTATTTTTTCTAGAGTTTCAGCTCCAGCCTTATGCCCAAACTGTGTTGCTAAACCTCTTTCTTTTGCCCATCTTCTATTTCCATCCATAATAATTGCAATGTGTTTTGGCATTAATTCTTTATCAATATTATTTATTTTCATTTTTCTATATCATTCCTTGCTTATATATTTATCCTAAACAATTGTAACCTTAGAGAATGGCTACTTTTAAAGGCTCATAATTTCTTTTTCTTTCTTCTCTAATATTTCGTCTATTTCATTAACATACTTATCTGTTAATTTTTGTATTTGTTCTTCTGCGACCTTAAGTTCATCTTCAGTTATTTCAGAATTTTTTTGCATTGCTTTTGCTTCATCCATTGCATCTCTTCTAATACTTCTAATCGCTATCTTAGCATCCTCTGCCATTTTTCTTATATCTTTTGCTATTTCCTTTCTTCTTTCTTCATTTAATTCAGGAAATGCTAGTCTTATTACTTTTCCATCATTATTTGGATTGATTCCAATATCAGCTTTCAAAATTTCTTTTTCAATCTCTTTTAAAATACTTACATCCCATGGCTGAATAACAATCAATCTAGCTTCCGGTACAGAAATGCCAGCCACTTGATTAATAGGAGTAGGAGTTCCATAATAATCAACTGTTATTTTATTTAATATTGCAGGATTCGCTCTACCTGCTCTCACCTCTGCAAAATTTTCCTCCAATACACTTATTGTTTTATTCATTTTTTCCTCAAATTTACTATAGTCCATATTCTTATTCGTACAAGTTTTTTTACTTGTACACTCCTTTCTTTTTTATTTTATATTATTTATCATAATATTTATAATCTAATTATTTAATCAGTGTTCCAATTTTTTCGCCCTTAACAATTTTAATTATATTATCTGGCTTAGCAATTTCAAAAACTATTAGATGAATATCATTATCTCTACAAAGTGAAATCGCTGTTGAATCCATCACTTTTAAATTATCACTTAAAATATCCAAATAAGAAATTTGGTCATATTTTTTTGCATTTTTATCTATCTTAGGATCTGCTGAATATACCCCATCAATTGTCTTTCCAACCAATATAACTTCAGCATCAATTTCTGCTGCCCTTAAAGCTGCCGCTGTATCTGTTGTAAAGTATGGATTACCTGTTCCACAACCAAAAATAACAACTCTACCTTTTTCTAGATGTCTTACTGCTCTTCTCTTTATATATGGCTCAGCAATTTCTCGCATTTCAATGGCTGTTTGAAGTCTTGTATATACTCCTTTCTCCTCTAAAGTATTTTGCAAAGCCAATCCATTCATTGCAGTTGCAAGCATTCCCATATAATCTGAAGTAGTCCTTTCCATGTCTTTGTTCGCACCTCTCCAGAAGTTGCCTCCACCTACAACTATTGCGACCTCTGTTTTCATCTTCACTAATTCTTTTACTTGTTCACAAATTTTGTCCACTATTTTAAAATCTATTCCAACTTTATTTTCTCCTGCCAATGCTTCCCCACTAAGCTTGAGAAGTATTCTCTTGTACTTATTTTCCGGCAATTTTAACACACTCCTTATTTTTTATTTTTGTTCGCATATATTCTATCATAATATTATTATCTTTTTCTA
This sequence comes from Clostridiales bacterium, assembly GCA_019419955.1. GTDB lineage: Bacteria > Bacillota > Clostridia > TANB77 > CAG-508 > CALXVA01. The sequence continues at coordinate 25,227 of JAHZIB010000012.1, forward strand.
CCCTTTTTAAAAAAAATTTTTATTATAGTCGCATATTATAAAAATTTTTATGTTTATAGTTTCCAATTATATTTTTTCTTAAATTGCAGATAATAAACTATGGTGAGACGTATATGAACCAAATAATATACAATATGAATAAAAAAGAGCATAAATTAAATAAAAAACTTTTTTTTAAAATTCTTTTTTCTGTTTGCATTATGTTTCTTATATTTTTCACATTGTCTTTTTTTTATAAAACTTACAAATCAAATCAAAATGATAAAATTTCTCAAAAACTAATCACTTCATATTCTATATCCACTTTATTTTCAAAAAACACCACGTATGAAGTAGAAACGCAAAATGAAAATACTCCATTCGTAATACGGTATTATAAAAATTGATAAAATAGCTCTTAATTACTCAATACTTTCCGTAACATCAAATGAATTGTTGGATATTTCTGTTTGTAGGTTTGCAGGACCAATGCCTAATGAAATAGGGAATCTATGTATTGCAGGGCATAATTATGTTGACTATAAATTTTTTAGTAGAGTAAATGAACTTGAAAAAGGTGACAAAATTAAAATATATGATTTAAAAGGAAATTCTTTAGACTATAGTATTTACAAGATTTATGAAACAGATTCAGATGATGTTTCCTGTACTTCACAGCAAACAAATAATAAAAGAATTGTTACTTTAATAACATGCAATAACGTAAATGGAAAAAGATTAATTATACAAGCAAAAGAAATACCTTAATTAGTTATTTTAAGGTATTTCTTAAAGTTTTATGATTTATAATCTCTAATTTTCTTATATGCATAAATTGCAGAGATTGCGCAAACTACTATAAAAAATGCAACTGTAATATCTTCTGTAACACCAGTTTGAGGAAGATTATTTCCAACTCCATTTGTCGTTCTATTGCTTGTTGGTTGAATTACTGTTCCTCCTGTAGTATTTGTTGTGTTTGTTGTATTCGTTGTAGTGTTTGTTGTAGTATTTGTTCCAGTTGTATTAGTTGTATCATTTGCTACAGAATTTGAAGATATAAAGTTATTCAAATCCATAAGTCCATTTTCGGCATTAACTTGAACACTAATTCCTACTAATAATAAAACAATGACTAATAAAACTACCACTTTTTTTAAGTTTGACATAATTTTTCTCTCCTTCTTCTTTGGATATTTATTTTATATTATTATCTAACTTTTTTATTATTTTATACATGAAAATAATAAACCTTACATTTCTATTGTACTATTATTTATTCTGCACGTCAAGTATTTTTGTAATTTTTTTTCATAATTTGTCAAATCATTGTTATACTTCACTACCTGCTCTCAAAATGTACTAGAGAATTTTTGTACCTAATTCAACAAACCATTTTTTGCAAGTAAAAAATGTTAATAAATAATTATACATTAAATCTAAAAAGTACTATATCTCCTTCTTGCATCACATAATCTTTTCCTTCTGAACGAACTAGCCCTTTTTCCTTAGCAGCATTCATACTACCTTCTCTAATTAAATCATTAAAAGACACAACTTCAGCTCTAATAAAACCTCTTTCAATATCACTATGTATTTTTCCTGCTGCTTGTGGAGCTTTAGTACCTTTTTTTATTGTCCAAGCTCTAACTTCTGGTTCTCCTGCTGTTAAGAATGACATTAATCCTAATAAGTCATAACTTTCTTTGACAACCTTATTCAGTCCAGACTCTTCTATTCCAAGAGCTTCAAGCATTTCTTTTTTATCTTCGCCTTCCAAACTTGCAAGTTCTTCCTCTATCTTTACACAAAGAGGAATAACTCCTGCATTTTCTTGTTTTGCAAAATTTACAACTTGCTTTACATATTCATCTTCAAATGGGCTCTCTAGTTGTTTCTCTGATATATTCGCAATGTACAATATAGGCTTAGCTGTAAGTAAAAATATATCTTTTAAGATTTCTTTTTCCTCTTCATTAAATGTTATTGTTCTAGCTGACTTACCTGCTTCTAATGTTTCTTTGATTTTTTCAAATAAACTCACTTCTTCTTGATACTTTTTATCAGCTTTCATCTTCTTTTTTGCATTATCTATTCTTTTATCAACAGTTTCTATGTCAGCTAAAATCAACTCAAGATTAATAGTTTCTATATCCCTTGTCGGATTTACATTTCCATCAACATGAGTAATATTTGTATCATCAAAACATCTTACAACTTCGCAAATTGCATCTACCTCACGAATATGAGATAAAAATTTATTTCCTAATCCTTCGCCTTTGCTTGCACCTTTTACTAATCCTGCAATATCCACAAATTCTATTACAGCATGTGTAGTTTTCTTGGCATTATACATTTTTGTAAGTACTTCTAATCTTTCATCTGGAACAGGTACAACGCCAACATTTGGCTCTATTGTGCAAAAAGGATAATTCGCACATTCAGCCCCAGCATTAGTAATTGCATTAAACATTGTACTCTTTCCTACATTTGGTAATCCTACTATCCCTAACTTCATTTTGTCCTATGCTATTAGCATATCCTCCCTTCTAGTTTTCGAGTCTTTGGTTAGACAGTTTTTTATTTATTGCCACCTATCTTATAATATCATATACAATTAATGTTATTGAAAAAGTAAGTATCATTGCTCCTAAAATTGAAAAAGCTGCTACCTCATCATTAATTTTCTTATTTAACATTTGCAAAAATCTTTCCATTTGCTTTCCCCTTTGTTCATCTTTTTACATGTAATAGATAATTACCTCTCTTTAGTTTTTCATAAACTATTCACTCTATCTATAATATTATTGGAGCTTCCAGGCAGAATCGAACTGCCGACCCCAGCCTTACCATGGCTGTGCTCTACCTACTGAGCTATAGAAGCACTTGTTTAGTAACAAAATATTTTGTCTATCCCAACAGTCTATTCTTGTTTTAAGCCTTTTAATGCTTTTTTACGTATACGTTGAATTGCATTGTCTATTGACTTTACAGGAGTATTTAGATTCTCTGCTATCTGAACATAACTCTTACCATTAATATATTGATTAAGAACTTTTTTCTCAAAATTGCTTAAAGTTTTATCAATAGTTTCTTCAATAAATTTAAAGTATTCCTTTTTAGTTAATGTGTCTAATGGGTCTTCTGTAGAAGACGCATCAAAAACATCTATTAATGATGTGTCACTATCACTATCATCTTCATCATAAGCAGATAAATTTAACGACAAATATGAATTTAATGGCATATGTTTTTGTCTATTTGAACTTTTTATTGCAGTTATTAACTGCCTTTCAATACACATATTTGCAAAGCTCTTAAAAGAATTTTGCATATCAGGTTTGTAATTTTTAATAGCTTTAAATAGTCCAATTAATCCTTCTTGAACAATATCTTCCCTTTCAGCACCAATTATAAAATACTTACCTACTTTCATGTTAACTAATTCTTTATATTTATTAATCAAGTAATCAAAGGCTTGTTCATCGCCAGACCTAATAATTTCTACTAATTCTTCATCTTTTGTATTGTCATAATCTTTATTTGTAGTATAAAAAACATTTGCATTATTCATATGTATAAAGATACCTCCTGAAGTTTCCTATGCGTTTAATTATAAGTCAGTAAAGCTTTTAAGTCAATAGAAATTTGATATTTTTCTTAAATTGTGATAGTATTATGTTGCAATTTGTTGCTTTGTTTTTCACCTTTATCACTATGCATACAAATTATTCTAATAAAAATATTTCTTAGGAGGATATAAATGGCATTCGACGGTTTAGTAAATTTTTCTATTGTTAATGAAATTAAAAATAAGATTATAAATGGGAAAATAGACAAGATTTTTGAACCCAGTTATGATGAAATAGTACTTGGTATATATTGCAACGGTGCCAAATATGCACTTGAACTTAACATTAACTCAAAATATTATAGAGCTAGTCTTACAACTCACGCTAAGCCAAATCCAAACCAAGCTCCAAATTTTTGTATGACTTTAAGAAAATACTTATTAGGCACACATATCACCAATATCTATACTTCTCATTTGGAAAGAATTGTTTTCATTGAATTTGAAGGATATAACAAATCTAACGATTTTTCTATAAAGAAATTAGTTGTTGAACTTATGGGGAAACACAGTAATATTATACTCCTTAATAAAGATGGTATAATTATTGACGCTCTGAAGCATTTCTCTATAAATTCTGGCTCTAGCAGAAATATTTATGCTGGAGAAAAATACCTTTCTCCTAAATCTAATAAATTAGATTTTAATGAAATTACAGATGAAGATGAATTTTATAGAGTATTGGTAAACAATTCAAAAAGATTGAATAGCCTTAGTTTGCAAATCATATTAAGCAATACTTTTACGGGAATTTGTAAAACTTCAATCAAAGCTTTTGAAACATGGTTAAGTACAGAAGACGAATTAAATAAAACTACATCTGATAAGCTTTTTAAATATATTAATCAATTATTGTCTTGCAATGAAATGGTTGTATGTGTGGATTTTAATAATGATTATGCATTAAAATACATACCCCAGTCATCTCTGGATCAAGCAAATTGTTCTTTCACAGAAAAAAATGAAATTTCAAATTTAGAGGAATATAAGAAAGTACCTTTGCAAATTAACTTTTTTATAGATGATTACTATATAGAAAAAGAAACTCACAATACCTTCATAAATTACAGAGACAGTTTGTTGAGATTTATAATAACAAAACTCAATAAATTGACTGAAAAATTAGAATATATAAATTCAAAATTACAAGAATGTAAAGAATTAGAAAATTACAAATTGTACGGTGAATTAATGACTTCAAATCTTTACAGGATAAACAATCATAATATAGGAGAAATTACTTTAGAAAATTATTATGACAATAATTCTCCAGTTACTATCAAACTAGACAAGAGTATCTCTCCTTCTGCAAATGCAAAAAAGTTTTTTAAAAAATATCAAAAGCTAAAAAGTACAAAACAATACGTTGATAAGCAAAAAACTGATATAATTTTAAATATAGATTATCTAGAAAGTATAGTATATGAAATAAATTCTGCAAAAACCATTATCGAGTTAGATAATATTTATGAAGAATTAGTAGAAACTTCTATTGTAAAGGAAAAAACATTAAATAAGTCTACTCAAAAGAGTCATAAAAGAAAAACTATTGGTCACTCAGTCATTACAAAAACTGGTATTGGTGAACCTCTAAAATTTGAGGTTGACGGTTTTACTGTACTCATCGGAAAAAATAATAAACAAAACGATTATTTAACAACAAAAATAGCAAACGAAAATGACATTTGGTTTCACGTAAAAGACTTCCACGGTAGCCATACTATTCTAAAAACAGCAAATAAAATGCCTAGCCAAGAAACCATAAACAAATGTGCTTCTTTAGCTAAAAATTACAGTAAAGCCAGTCAATCTTCCAATATACCTGTGGATTATACATTTGCTAAATTTGTTAAAAAACCTTCTGGAAGTAAACCTGGTATGGTAATTTATACACATGAGCAAACAGTTATTGTTAAATAATTTTTTCTGTATATTTGATAAATGGATGGCAAATATACTTACAATATATCCATCTGCTTGAATAGAGAACAATTAACAATTTTATTTATTCACTATTATCAAAATAAACTCCCTCGGAATTCCGAGGGAGTTTTGGTGCCTCTATAAGAGGCAAGGTTGTTTACTGCATATAAAGAGTACTGTCAATAAACACATGGTCTATATGGAACTCCGTCATAATGGTATCGGCAATTGATCTCTGCCATCCAACAGCACAACCAGTATCAAAACCCACATAAAGAGATCCCATATAGTAGGAGCCTCCTGCCAATCTGTAACCAAAACGGTTCCAAATTATCGCGTCAAGGAGTTCTGCAAAACTACTATTCATTCTCGAATTGAGAGGCCCTTCATTGATAATGACATCTGCTCCCTTGTACTCAGTCCTAAACATTTTGACACAACCTTTCAAATTATTTTCCACTTATTGTGGAATTACATTATATTATAGCATATTTTATTCTGTATTGCAAACAGTTTGCATAAATCACAAAAATATGCTATACTTAAAATAAGTTACTACATGTAACTAATTGTTAGGAGGAGGTTATCAATATGATGACTGTTGAAGTAAAGGATTTTATGGGTTCTGAATTTTTTGTTGACAGACGGTTAGTGGTAGAAGTTCCGGTTGAATTTTCTATCAATGATAGAAAAACAGCAAATTTGTTTTACGACAATTGGCGTTTGTACCGGAGACTTCCACCTGATTATCCAAACTACCAAGAAGAATTTAGAATTCTGAAACGCATTATTAGCATGTCAGATTTGGAAATTTGGCAAAGAATGGTTGATGGAAAACCTGCCACTTTCTTGAGATTCATTACTCGAGTCAAGCCTAAAAGCTTACCCGGAATTTTGAAATTGATTCGTGACAACTTAGGAAGCAGAGTCATCATTAAGTAATTTAACTCCTTTGCCTCAGTTTAGGCAAAACACAAAAAACTCTCTCATCCAAAATTGTATGAGAGAGTTTTTTGTGTATAGGAAAATTTGACTTTTTGCTTGATATTTTAGTATTTTTAAAGATTCTTTCTATACAAAAAGGTTAGTCTTCCTTTTGCTGTCCGAGTAAATCAAGGACATGTATTTAGCCATTGTTTCAAAGGTTGTCTCTGTGAAATGCCTTTTCATTACATAGCTTCTTCATATAATTTAATAAAGTCTTCCTTAGTAACTTCTCTTGGATTTCCTGGTTTACATGGATCTTCCATTGCTTTATCTGCAAGCATCGGTATATCTTCTACTTTGCCACCAACTTCACTTACCGTTTGAGTTATGCCAACTCTTTCTGATAAATCTTTAATTTTCTCACAAAAAGTTTTTATAACCTCTTCTTTTGTAAATTTTCTAGCATCTGTATGGAATGCCTGTACTAGAATTTCTCTATACTCTTCATAGCTTGTTTCTCCATTAAATCTCATAACAGTTGGAAGAAGTATCGCATTTGCCAATCCATGAGGTGTATCATATACGGCTCCTAACTGATGTGCCATAGAATGAACTATACCAAGTCCCACATTAGAAAATGCCATACCAGCTATATATTGGCCAAGTCCCATGTTATTTATAGCTTCTTGGTCTTTTTCATTAACTGCTTTGTCTAAATTATCATATATTAGTTGAATAGCCTTCATCGAAAACATTTGTGACATTGTATTTCTATTCTTAGTAATATAGCCTTCAATAGCATGTGTTAACGCATCCATTCCCGTAGAAGCTGCAATGGATTTTGGCATTGACGCCATTAGTTCAGTATCAACTATAGCAACAATTGGTATATCATGTTCATCAACACATACCATTTTTATTTCTCTTTCTGGGTCTGTAATAACATAATTTATAGTCACTTCTGCTGCGGTTCCAGCTGTTGTTGGTAAAGCTATAATTGGTAAACCTTTATTTTTAGTATTAGAAGCACCATTCAAAGACACAACATCAGCCCTATCTGGATTCGTCATAATTATAGAAATGGCTTTTGCAGTATCTATACTAGAACCTCCACCTACAGCAACTATTAAATCTGCACCAATTTCTTTACACATCCTAATCCCTGAATTAACATTCGCAATGGGTGGATTTGGAAGTACCTCGTGAAATACACCATACTCTATTCCAGCTTCATCCAATATATCTGTTACTTTTTTACTAACGCCAACTTCATATAGAGATTTATCTGTTACAACTAAAACTTTCTTAAAACCTCTATTTTTAATTTCATCTGCAAGAACACTCCTTGCACCTTCTCCAAAATAAGAAGTCTCATTTAAAACAAATTTCGTAACTGCCATTTTTAATCACATTCCTTTCTTAAGGCACAAACCTGGTTGGACCCTTTTGTTCACTTTCTGGACTTTAAAAATTTATCCAAAGTTCAAAGTATATTTTTTAAAATAATAGTCTTCACTCTGCTCATTTCTTGTAAAGTTGTAAGCACTCCCTCATTTCCTATGCCACTATGTTTCCATCCGCCAAATGGCATTTCGAATGAACGATAGAAACTTGCTCCATTTACAATTGCTCCTCCACATTCTAATCTATCTGCAACCTTCATTCCCATAGAATAATCTTTAGTAATTACGCATCCACATAGACCATATGAGGATTGGTTAGCTATTTCGATTGCTTCTTCTACAGTATCAAATCCAATAACAGAAATTACTGGTCCAAAGATTTCCATATCTTTTGCAACTTCCATATCTCTTGTTACATTATCTAATATTGTTGGATAGTAATATGCGTCTTCTCTCTTTCCACCACAAACTACTGTAGCTCCCTCTTCAACCATTTTGTTTACTTGTTCTTCTATCCTCTTAGCAGCATTTATGTTAATCATTGGGCCCATATCAGTATCTTCTTTTGTTGGATCACCCACTTTAAGATTTGTTATAACTTCTTTCATTCTATCTATAAATTCTGCTTTCCTTGAATTGTGAATTAGGAATCTCTTACTTGCACAACATACTTGTCCTCCATTATACAATCTGCCCCAAATAGTTTCTTTAACAGCTAAATCCATATCTCCATCTTCTAAGAATATGAATGCATCATTTCCTCCTAACTCAAGCATTACATGAGTTAAATTCTGTGAGCATGTTCCCATTGTTTGAATTCCTGCTGCTGTTCCCCCAGTAAGAGATACTAAATGTACTCCTGGGTGCCTAGCTAGTGCTTGTCCTGCTTTTGGGCCATCTCCTGTTAATATTTGAATACATCCTGCTGGAACTCCAGCTTCAATCATCAACTTTACATATTCAATTAATGTAAGTGGATTATAATTCGATGGCTTTACAATTATACTATTTCCCATAAGTAGTGCTGGTGGTACTTTTTGACAAAATAGGTCACTTGGAAAATTAAATGGTATAATTGCTGCAATTACTCCTATTGGGTATCTTTTTGTTATTTGCATTGTTTTTTCTTGTCCTGCTTCTTGACCTGCTGGTATACTTTCTCCATATAAATGTTTTGCTCTTTCTATAAAAGCTCTTACACCAATCCTAACATTTGCTAATTCTCCTCTTGCCTCTTTTATAGGTTTTCCAGTTTCTGCTGTTAATAGTTGTGCTAACCTCTCTTTGTTCTCCTCAATCAAATCTACAAATTTATATAATTTGTCAGCTCTCTCATGAATCGGCACTTCTGCCCATTTCTTTTGCTCTGCCATTGCAACCTTTACAGCTTCATCTACATCTTCCTCTGTAACATTTGGAACTGTATCAATAAGTTCACTCGTTGCCGGATTTACAACTTCTATTTTAGCTCCGTCAGAAGCTTCTTTCCATTCATATCCTATTAAATTTTTCACGCTCGTTTCCCTCCTTTTTAAATTATCTGTCTGTGTATCATTTTGTTCTACTAATCTCTGTCTAGAATTTAACGACATATTCCAACTATTTACTTTTTTATTCAATGCTTCTAATTCTGCACTCTGAGCATTAATATTCTCAGCTAGTTCATTCTCTATTCTTTCATTTAATTCAGAATTCAAGTTTTTCTCTTGCGCCATATTCTGACTACCTACTTCCTCTGTAGGCAGTGTAATTCATTTTGCAATTGCTGTAAATGAAAGCATTAAACCTCCACAAGTATTTGCTCCGTGATCCTTAGAACCATATTCGCCAAATGTAAATATTGTCATAAATGGAACTCCGTCTGCCTCTTTTTTCAATTGCTTAGCAACCTCATCAATTCTATCTCCAATTCCCAATTTTCTTCCACCACAATGAACTAACAAATATGCTCCAACATCTTGTTTTAGATTCTTTTTGGCTTCTTTCAATGCCTTTCCTGTAGAATCTATTAATTCATCCACTGTAGCTTCCATCTGAATAACTGCTGTATTAACTGCTAAATTATTTCCAATGTTCATTGAATAATCATCATTTCCATTCATAGGATGACGAATTGCAACTAAATCTCCTAATCTATCTTTTACGCCAAGTGGTGCTAAAATTGTTTGAGAAAGTAAATTTCCACTTGCCATATCTTTTAACTTTTTGCCTGTCCACTCTGCATATTTCTTCATTGCTGGAACTCCATCAATCTCAACTAAAGTTCTTTTTCCATCTATTTTTGTAATAACGCCTGAATTTGTTGTCTCATGATATGCACCAGTATAAACATTTGCCATTGGCTTATCTGTATAGAAAAATGCTACTGCACAACCATCTGAAAATACTGTATCATTTGTGAAAATGCTCCACTCACCAGATACTGTATTGTCAGCCGCACTGCCGCCGAAAAAAGGTACTCTACCAATAATATCTTCAATTCCTTTTAGGTAGTCTTCCTCCTCTGCTGGAGATGCAACCATATAGAAATATGCTGGTGCTCCAGTTTGTCCTGCTTTTTTCATCGCTTCTTTTGCAAGTAATCTACCTGTTGCTCTAGCATCTTTTTGTTTTGCTGACCCTGCAACTCCAACTGTTGTATCTGGATCTCCTAAAGCCATAATTCCAACGAAACCATTCTCAGAACTAATGTATCCATCTGGAACTATAATTCCACCACTTGATGTACAACCAATAATTGGTGCTGTACCAAGCTCAGCCTTTGCTCCTTCTAGCACTTTCTTAACATCATTATCAGATGATGTATACAAAAACGCCACTTTTGTTTGAACTAAATCAACTACAGCCTTCTTTGCTGAAGTTCTTCCTGCTTCAAAATTATCTGCTTCTGTGCTCCAACCTATGTTTGCTTTTAACATAAAAACTCCTCCTTTGTCTAAATAAATTTATATATAAATTCATTACACTCAAATTATATACTTAATATATTTTTTTTACAACAATTTTCACAAAAAAATTACATTATTAAATATTATATTCTCATAATTTGCCTCTGCGCTTTTTCCTACAACTGTGCTTTTTTGTGTACGAAAAACGCTCTCTGTTCTACTTAAACATATATCTCTCTCATACGCAATTTCCATGCCTATAAAACGGATATCTTAAATTCCTTACCCTTGAAAGCGAATACCATTTTTGTAATGTTTCTAAAGCCACGCGCTTTTAGGCTGTTTTCGTAGTCCTTCTCCTCAATCTGCTTTTTGCCGTTCTCTACTGCTTGCTCTAATGATGGTTCGCTCATTTCGTCTGCTACTTTAAATTCTATTATAAAGCTATTTTTGCTTTTGTCCTGTGGCTCTAGCATTATGTCATATCTACCAAATCCAGACTCCCTATTTGAATTCACATAGTAGCTGTCTTTCAAACCAACTAGCATTCCTAGCACAAATGCATGGTAGAAGTTTTCCGCTGTGTTTTTGCCCACGTCCATGTAGCTAAACATTTCTTCCACTAATACTCTGAATTTTCGCTCAAACTCATTCAAATTCAAGTCCACTAAGTCTTGTAATATGTCTCTTAGATTATTTCCTATTCCCTTGTCCTTAAACCATTCTCTTACCATTTCTTGAAACATTAATTTAATCTCATAGTTTGGAAGTTCTACTTTATATATTCCTTCTTCTAAATTTACTGTCTTTACAACTTTTAAATATCCAGTTCCTAGCATTAGTCCCCAGACGTTATCCTCGTTACTCTCTATCCCTACAATTATTGTTTCAAGATTTATTGGCACTTCTATTGCCTCGCCTTTCAGCAATCTTTCCATTTTCTCTTTTACTGATACCGAGTTCTTCATTGTAAGCTTTATCAGATCGTTTGAGCTGGTATTAACCCAATATGGCACAAATCTTTTCTTTGCCAGAAAGTTTAACAAGCTCCAAGGGTTATATATTTCCTCTACATCACCAATTCTATATCCATCATACCATCTTTTTACTTCTTCCTTTTGGTCTTCTACACCAAAGTCTTTTAATGCTTTTTCTACTTCTTCTGAAGTAATTCCAAAGTCATCTGCAAACTCATTATCTAAAACAGTATATACATCAAAATTATTCGCTCCGCTAAAAATACTTTCCTTTGCAACTCTGCTTACTCCTGTTAGAACCGTCTTTTTTAGGTATGGATTGTCTTTAAATGTTGCTCCAAAAAAACTCTTTAGAAAATTAATAGCTTTTTCATAGTATCCGTTAATATATGTCGCTTGAATTGGCACATCATATTCATCTATAAATAACATTACTGGCTTGCTAAAATGTCTATTAAGGTATCCACTTATTTCTAAAACACTTGTCTTAAGCATTGCTTCATTTATTCTAGCAAAAAGTACATCATTTATTTTTTCCTTTTCGTCAGCATATATTTTGTCACTATCTAGTAAGTATCTGTGTTCCCCAAACATTCTCATGATTGCTGTTTTTAAGTTAAGTATCATATTATCATAATTACTATCGTTTACATCTTTTAGAGTTAAATACAAGCATGGGTATGCTCCCATCTGCGATGTATATTTTTCTCCCTGTTCCATTATTTTTAACCCTTTGAACAACTCCTTTGAGTCCTTACTATCACAATCAAAGAAGTATTTCAACATGCTCATATTAAGCGTCTTGCCAAACCTACGTGGACGCGTAACAAGAACTACCTTGCTATCATTATCAATAATGTCCTTAATATACATACTTTTGTCTATAAAGTAGCAATTTTGCATTCTTAGCATTTTAAAATCACTTTCACCAATCCCTACACCTTCAAATTCCATAATAGCACTCCTTTCTCAATTTGCCAATCTGTTAACTTAAATGAAAATTGAAACCTCAAACTCCTAGTGATATAATAT
>JAHZIB010000013.1 GCA_019419955.1 Clostridiales bacterium
CTGCAATTATGTCATTTATTTGGTCTGCTACATCATCTAACTGCTCCTGCTCTGACTTTGCCACGTTTGCTGTTTGCTCTGCTGCCCATTTTGCTTGGTCTACCAATCCTCCTTCTCCTAGTGCTACATTTATTGTTACTGCTGCTAATATTATCATTATTACTACTGTTAGTATTAGTGCCAGTAGCGTTATTCCTTTCTCATTTGCACACAAAAAGGATAGATTATTTTGAAAAAAACCTTTGCCTTTTTTACATCGTTTTTTTCCACAATCCATCCTTTTATTTATATTTCTTACTTTATTTCCCTCATCAAAAACAGAACAAGTTTTCTCTATTCTCTTGCTCTCTCTCTCTCTCTCTCTCTTACATCCATGCAGGTTTTATTGATTTCGTTTTTTCTCATTTTGTGTCTCCTTTCCGCTTTTTCTATCTTTGTTCATGCTAATTTTATACTATTAATATTATTTTGACAAGTACTTTTTTAACTTTTTTATTTTTTCCGTTATACAAACTCAAACGCAACCAATCAAGATATATGTATATTTAGAGAAATTCGATAAATATACATATATCTTCATTCGTGTTAGTAGAAATATAACACCCCCAAGTTACAGGATAATGGTTAATTTAATTGACATTTCAGTACCATTATGGTTTTTGCTATGCAATAAAAAAAGAAACCTTTTTAAAATGAAATTAAATCTAAAAAGGTTTCTTTTTTACGTGTTTGTAGAGCAAATATATAAGTATAAAATACTATTAATATTTATTGCACTACATAGTCCTACGCAAAAACTATTTCATTTGGCTTTCAGCTTGTTGGATTAACTTTCTTACCATTTGTCCACCTATTCTTCCTGCATCTCTTGAAGATAAATCTCCATTATATCCTTGTTTTAGGTTTACACCAACCTCTGAAGCTACTTCATATTTGAATTTGTCTAAAGCTTCTCTAGCTTCTGGAACAACTTTTGAATTGCTGTTTGAATATGCCATTATAATTCACCTCCTAGAATGTGAAAATTTATTTTTGTACTTTGAAAAAGTTTATCACTTTTTCATTAAATAGAATGCTCAATTATTATAAAAATAAACTGGAAATTTTTGAGAAATTATTGTAAATTTAAAATATAATGATATAATGTAGTATCTAGTAGCAAATCACAGTAATAGTAATGTGAATATTTTAAATTAGTTCCACATATAATATAATCTTTTATTGCAAGGTTATGATATAAACATGACAGCAAAATGGAACTCACTTTTCAACATATAATTGTGAATTGTAACTAAAATACTGTATTATAGGAGAATTTTTATGTACAAATTAGTAGCAATAGATTTAGATGGTACACTTCTTAATTCATATGGGCAAATTTCTGAAATAAATAGACAGGCAATAAAAAAAGCACAAGAAAAAAATATTAATATAGTTTTAGCTTCGGGAAGGTTATTCAATTCTGTAAAAAATATTTCTAATGATTTAGGAGGAAACAAATACATTATCTGTGGTAACGGTTCTTTAATTTATGATTTGCAAAATGAGGAAATAATATACGACAAATTTATTGAAAAAAACAAGGCACTTCAGATAATTAATATTTGTGAAAAAAATAGTATATATTATAATATCTACACTGAAAACATGGTAATAGCTAAAACATTAGAAAATAATGTACTATTTTATCATCAAGAAAATGCAAATAAGCCTGAAAGCAAAAAAACAAAAATTAATTTGGTTAATGATATATATAATTATGTAGAAAATCTAGATAATGAAAATATTTTAAAAATTACGATTAGTGATAAAAATAGTATAATTTTTAATAGTATAATTAAAAAATTAAGAAATATTAAAAATATAGATGTTTTAGATGTTGCCCATATGTCTAGAAAAATGATTAAGTCTGGAACAGAAGCAGTTTCACTTGAATATTATTATACAGAAATTACCAGCGAAAATGTTGATAAATGGAATGCAATATCGTGGCTTTCAGAAAAAATCGGCATAACTAGAGAGGAAATTATTGCAATTGGTGATAATGTAAATGACAAGATGATGCTTGAAAATGCTGGGCTCGGAATTGCAATGGGAAATAGCGCTCCATATATTCAGCAAATAGCTGATAAAGTTGTAGCAAATAACAATGAAAATGGTGTTGCTCAAGCAATTGAGGAAAATTGCTTGTATTAGTTTCATATTTTGAGCTTTTGAAATATAGGCGATATTTTAAGAAAGTCATTCTTAGAATATATTTAAAGCAGCGTATATTATTAAATGAAAATGCGCAAACTGATATAGGTATTCAGCATAAACTTTTTCTGTGTTCACAAATGATACAGATAATAGTTGATGAATACATTAAAACAGGAGGTGCATTTTTATGGATGAAAAGAAACAATATAATAATATATCACAAAATGAACTTGAGAAAGATAATATTGGTAGTAATATTGGTAAGTTTAACATGGATAAAAATGAAACTGAAGAAGATGTCACGAAATATGGAGAATTTATTTCATCATATTTTGCTTGGCTCACACCAGAAAGACAGAAGAAAAGAGCAAAAGAGATTGATGATATGACAAAATAGTTCATCATCTATTGCCTTTTTCTTTATTCTGAAAAATTAAATTTACCGTTATATGATAGTCATATTTTAACTTCAAATGTTCAATAACTATTATCTAGTAACGTTTCTCTGAAAATTTTCTTAAACTACTTGAAAATTTGATCAATTGAATATATAATATACGTACTATAACTTAAATAGAACATTTTGGAAGGAGAGAATAGTTATGAATATAAAAATAACAAGTAAAGAACTAGATGCAACAGATGCTATTAAGGATTACATTGAGAAGAAATCTGAAAAATTGGTAAAATATTTTGGAGATAAAATTGATGTATATGCAACTATTAAAACAGAGGGAAGCAATAAAGTTGCAGAAATAAATATTAAAGCAGAAACTGATGACTTTAGGGCAGTTACAGCTCACAGAGATCTATATGCTGCTATTGATAAGGATATAGATATTTTAGAAGGTCAAGTTAGGAAAATGAAAACTAAAAAAGATAAGCAAAATATGACTGAATCTATAAGAGCTAAAGCAGACATTAGAACAAATGATGCAGAAGTTTCTAATGAAATTATCAAAGTTCTATATTATGATATAAAACCAATGACACCTGAGGATGCTAAGTTAAAATTACAAGAACAACCACAAAATAAGTTTTTGGCATTTATTGATATAGATACAGGAAAGACAAATGTTATTTATAGATTGAAAGATAACAAGAATTTTGGTTTAGTAGAACCAGAAGGATAATTGTATATATTTAAAAGCACACAGTATTGTGTGTTTTTTTATTTTTCCACAATTAAATTTTTCCCAAGCAATAGATATTTGCATTTCGTTTCCGTCTTGATATATACATTTCTTATAGTTCTTACAACAACCAAACGAATTTTACAAAACCCCTTGTCAAAAGGCTTATTTCATGATATAATATTTTACGTTATATTTTACTTAGCTTAAAGGGAGGTGCAAAACATGCCAAATATTAAGTCAGCTATAAAAAGAGTTAGTGTTATTGAAAAGAAAACTTTGAGAAATAACATGATTAAGTCTGAATATAAAACAGCTATAAAGAGATTTGAAGAAGCTTTGAATAATAAAAATATAGAAGATGCTACAAAGTTATTTTCAGTAGCAACAAAAAAAATAGACCAAGCTTGCAGTAAAGGTGTTATTGTAAAAAATACAGCTGCTAGAAAGAAATCTAATTTAGCTAAAAAATTAAATGCTGCAAATGCATAGGATAAAAAATTGTGCACAGTTTTTTATTAAAAGATTGTAAATTTATGATTTGCAATCTTTTTTATTGTATAGGAAAAATCGACTTTCTGCCTTATATTTTAGTACTTATAACGATTTTTCCGTATACAACAAGGTTAATTTACCTTAGGCTGTGCATATTCGCGAAGCGAAATGCACATGTGGACGTCGGAAGCTTTGCTTCCGCTAACGTCCAATTTTCTTATTTTATAGAAAAAACACCTTTTTACTTGGTTTAAATTTCCTTTGATTTTAGCAATTATATATGATAATATAATTTTAGAATTGTTGTTAATTATATTTTTGTACTTATTAAAAAATTATATTATTGGGATAAATTGTACTAGAATGGAGGTTTGTATGAAGTTAATCTTAAATAAATTTAAAAAAATGGACTCTTCGATTTTAAAAGTTAAGAATAATGGTTTGAAATTTTGCTTTATGCTATTACTAATTTCAACTTTTGTTCTAAGCATATACTTAAATGTACATAACCCCGCTTTATTTTTAGTCGGTGTATCATTATTTAAATCTTCTCTGTTTTTTATAGTATTTTTTATAATATGTGCACTTGCAATTGATACAATTAAAAAAGATGTGAAATAGTATCTTTTGTATATTTTAAATTATATATTTTGCATTTTTTTAGCAACTAATAAATAATATTAGTTGCTAATGTTATGTTCATGAAATAATTGTATATATGCTACAAAAAAGCCTCCTTTCATAATAATGTTTAATATTATTCATTTCATTTTTGTATAATAGGGGTAATATAGATTTATTATTCTAGGTATTGATTAAATAAAAATAGATTATAATTTATTAGATTAAAAGCATATAATACAATTACGTATATATTAAATCACATTATTTGTCATTTTACAAGAACTATCGTTCGACATTTTTCGACAAAAAGTGTTGTAACGCCCGTCTTTCTAACAAAGCAACACTTTTATTAATTTCAAGTTTTTTTCATCATTCTTTATAGAACAAGTATCAAATCTTAATAGATTACAAAAGAGAAAACTATGTAGATGCATTTTCAATGCATCTACTACACTCTTTTTGTATCTCATTTCAAAGCATCAATAAACATTTCATTAAGCAACTTTGGATTTGCCTTTCCCTTTGTCTCTTTCATTGCTTGTCCCAACAAGAACTTTAAAGCTCTATCTTTTCCAGCTTTATAGTCTGCTACAGACTGAGGATTTTCCGCAAGTATTTTTTCTACTACTTCTCTTATTGCTCCTTCATCTGAAATCTGAATCCATCCTTTTTCATTTATAATTTCTGCTGGTTCTTTTGGATTCTCAAATAACTCCTCTATAACCTTTTTTCCTATTGCAGAACTAATTGTTCCATCTTCTATTAATTTTACCAAACTTGCCAAATGTTCTGCTGTAAATGGTATTTCTACCGGTTCTAATTCTTTTTCATTCAAAATTCTTGAGACGTCAGACAAAAGCCAATTTGCTACTGCTTTTGCATTGCTGCAAAGTTTTTCTGTTGCTTCAAACAAGTTTGACAAATGTTTTGATGCAGTCAATAATCTAGCATCTTTTTCGCTCAGTTTAAACTCCTCCATATATCTTGCTTTTCTGCTTTCTGGCATTTCTGGTAAATTGTTTTTTATACTTTCTATATATTCTTCAGATAAGCGTATTGCAACTAAGTCTGGCTCTGGAAAATATCTATAGTCTTGTGCATCTTCCTTGTCTCTCATTGAAAATGTTTTTCCAGATATATCATCCCATCTTAGTGTTTCTTGGTAAATTTTTCCACCATTTTCTAATACATCAACTTGTCTTTTCGCTTCGTATTCAATTGTTCTTACAATTGACCTAAAAGAGTTCATATTTTTTATTTCTGTTCTTGTTCCAAGTTCCACAGTGCCTTTTTTTCTCACAGAAACATTAAGGTCTGCTCTAAATGATCCTTCTTGCATTTTGCAATCTGACACCTCAATATATTCAAGTATTGATTTCAATTTTTTCAAGTACCTATCAACTTCTCCACTAGAACGGAAATCTGGTTCTGATACAATTTCAATTAATGGTACTCCTGCCCTATTTAAGTCTACTAAACTTCCCCCACTAATTTCATTATGGTTTAACTTTGCAGCATCTTCTTCTATGTGAATTCTGGTTATTCCTATTCTTTTTTGTTTTCCGTTATCATCTTCTATATCTATATACCCATGTTCACAAAGTGGCTTATCAAATTGTGATATTTGATAAGATTTTGGTGTATCTGGGTAAAAATAATTCTTTCTATCATTTTTGCTATTCTTAGAAATTTCGCAATTTGTTGCCAAACCTGCCTTTACAGCATATTCCACAACCTTTTCGTTTAATACTGGTAATGCTCCAGGCATTGCCATACATACAGGGCATACCTGTGTATTTGGCTCTGCTCCAAATTCTGTAGGGCAAGAGCAGAATATTTTTGTTTTTGTTGAAAGCTCTGCATGCACTTCAAGCCCCATTACCATTTCGTAATCTTCTTTTAACATTTTCTCCTCCTTTTTATATTTACAATAATACACTTGCATGTTAGCATTATTTCATTTGGAATTTCACTTATCTCAAAAAATTCCAAAACTCTACTCTCTTCATCTGCAATATAAAACTTACCATTATATTTTACAATATTTACAAAATATTAGGCTTGTACTTATTTCTAAAACCGAATTCTTTCTCAAACACATATGCAGTATTTAATATTTTTTCTTCTTCAAATCTGTTTCCAATTAGTTGCATTCCAACTGGCATGCCCTCACTATTTACTCCACATGGAATAGAAATTCCTGGCAATCCTGCAATATTTACAGACACTGTACAAATGTCTGCCAAGTACATTTCTAGTGGGTTATTTTTCCTTGAGCCCATTTCAAAAGCTACAGTTGGTGATGTTGGTGTAAGAAGTAATTCATATTTAGCAAATGCTTTATCAAATTCATTTTTTACCAAAGTACGTACCTTCTGCGCTTTTTTATAGTATGCATCATAATATCCAGAAGAAAGTACATAGGTACCAAGTATTATCCTTCTTTTTACTTCTTCTCCAAAGCCTTCACTTCTTGAATTCCTGTATAATTCTTTCAAATCCGCAAATTTTTCTGTTCTATGACCATATCTTATTCCATCGAATCTTCCTAGATTTGAACTTGCTTCTGCGCAAGCAATAATGTAATATGTTGCCAAAGCATATTCAGCTATATTAAGTGAAAATTCTTCTACTTCTGCTCCTAGTTTTTTATAAATTGCAATTGCTTCTTGCAATTTTTGTTTTACTTCTTCGTCTATTCCTTCTCCAAAAAATTCCTTTGGCACTCCTATCTTTAGACCTTTTACATTTCCTGTTAGAGCTTTTGTATAATCTTTTTTTGGCATATCATATGATGTTGTATCCTTTTCGTCATATCCTGCAATTATATTTAAAAGTAGAGCTGCATCTCTAACATCTTTAGTAATTGGTCCTATTTGGTCTAAAGATGATGCAAATGCTACTAAACCATATCTTGAAACAAGACCATATGTCGGCTTAAGACCAACAACTCCACAGAATGAGGCTGGTTGACGAATCGAACCTCCTGTATCGCTTCCTAAAGCCCAAGGTACTAACTCTGCTGCAACTGCTGCTGCACTTCCACCTGATGAACCACCAGGAACTCTGTTTAAATCCCATGGATTTGATGTCTTTTTGAAATATGAATATTCTGTAGATGCTCCCATTGCAAACTCATCCATATTTAATTTTCCAAGACTAATTATTTTCTCTTCATTTAATTTATCTACAACAGTTGCATTGTACGGTGCAATAAAATCTTCAAGCATTTTTGAACTACATGTTGTCTTCACACCTTTTGTGCATAAATTATCTTTTATCCCTATTGGAATTCCTGCAAAACTTGTAGTTTTCTCACCATTTAGTCTCTTAGCGTCTATTTCCTTTGCTTTCTTTAAAGCGTCATCACATGTTGTAGTCACAAACGCATTTACATTTTTTTCCTTTTCGTTAATTCTATCTACATAAGCTTGTATAATTTCCTCACTGTTTAGCTCTTTTTTTTCAAGCTTATCTACAATTTCATGTACTGTTAATTCTGTAATGTTCACTTAAAAACTCCTCCTTCTAAGTTTGTTCTATACATTTACTTGTATCTAAATTTATTAATCTATCACCTTTGGTATTTTAAACATGTTTCTTTCCTGCTCTTTTCCGTTTATTAATAAAGCCTTATTATCTTCAAAATTCTTTATCTCATCTTTTCTAAACACATTATACTTGTCATTCTCTCCAATTGTTTCGTCTAGTCCGTCTGTGTCTGCTTTATTCACAATATCTGCAAAATTCAAAATATCCTGTAGATTTGCCATATACTTGTCTACTTCTTCCTCTTTAATATTCAAATCTGCAAGTCTCGCAATATGCAATAATTCTTCTTTACTTACATTTGCCATATTATCCTTCCTTCCCTTTGATATATAACGAAAAATTATTTCGTGTCCTTCTTATTTAACGTTAAATCAATATGTACCATTATACACATTTTCTCCAAAAAAAACAAGTAAGAATTTACAAACTTGCTTGTTTCTATCTCTTTCTCAGTTACTATTTACAGTCTAAATTATTATAATTTTTACAAAAGTCAGCAATAGTAAGAACAAATTATGAGAATATGGAATGGAATGTGATTTGAAGTTAGAAATTCTTAATTAATTTTATGGAAAGAGTTCATCTCTGATGGAAGGGTGCCATAAAATTAATTTAGAATTTCTGCGAAAATCAGCTTGACCGACATATTCGAAATAATTTTTTATTACTATTGCTGACTTTTTAAACCTATTCTTAGATTTGATTATAAATAGTAACCTTTCTCAAACTCTTTGAATTATCTAATATATCTTTCCACTTTTCCAAATATTTCCTCATGTATATCTTCAATTGTTCTAATATTTCCATCTCTTATGCACTTTATCTCGCACCAGTTATATTTCTTCACAAGTTTGCATGCCTCATTGTATGCATCTTGCAAATGCTGCTTATTACTTTCGTGTATATCCTTTTTCTCACCATGTGTAATCTTATTCTCTCTATTTTCCATCAGCTTTTGCGAATACTCAAAAGGCATATTTAGGAAAAACACTTCTGTTGGAACTGGCAATCCATATAATCCAAATTCAAAGTCCCATAGCCATTTTAGGAATTTTTCTCTTTCTTGTTCATCTTTTATTTTTCCTGCCTGATGAACCATGTTTGCTGTCGTGTATCTATCTGCAAGTATAATTCCACCACTTTTGTAATATTCCTCAAATTGCGTTTTGAAAGTAGCATAACGGTCTGCTGCAAAAAAAGTTGATGCTATATATGGGCTAATTGCCTGCGCATCTGTTCCAAACTCACCATTCAAATACATTTTCACTAGACTTGAAGATGGGCTATCATAGTTTGGAAAGCTCACTAATTTATAGTCAATTTTCTCTTTGTCAAATCTTTCTTTCAACTTTTGAAGCTGAGTTTGTTTTCCACTTCCATCGGTCCCATCAATTACAAATAGTTTTCCTTGCATTTTCTAATCTTCCTTTCTTTGAATTATTATTTATATTACACTTTCTGTTAAATCAAAATTAGATTTTATCCAATATAATAATTATGTTTTTTATTATCTGAAAAAAGTTGTATTTTGGCTATGCAAACGAGCAAAAAAGCCACAGGCATGCTTTGTACGCATTAGTCTTGTGCTTTCTTTTCCGCTCAGCAAGAATTAAATTTTGGCAAGGAAAATTTTATTTGAAAGGCAAGGGCGCATACATGGTGTATGTAACCGCGTTTCAAATGAAATTTGACACAGCCAAAATTGTAATTCTTGCTGAGCTCTTACAAATGGTGCTTGATAAACCTCCTCACCACCCTCCAATACTTATCTGAATCAATTAACTGTGCCTCGGCATGTCCTGCATTCTTTATAACTAATTTTTCTTTCTTACAACTAGCAGCCTCATACAATTTATCTAACATGTAGAATGGCACAAATTTGTCTTTATCTCCGTGAATGAAAAGTGTTGGTGTGTTTGATTTAGCAATTTGTTTTATAGCCGATGCCTTTTTTAGTGAATACTTTGCTCTTATTATTGTAATCACATTCGCATTATATAACGCTGGGAATGTTGGCATGTGAAATAGATATTTAAGTTCATGCGCAAATTCCTCCCAAGCCGAAGTATATCCACAATCTTCTATAATTGCTCTAACATTACTTGGAAGCCTTTCTCCGCTTGCCATCATTACTGTTGCTGCTCCCATAGAAATTCCATACAGTATTATTTTTATATTTCCATAAGTTGCTATTAAATAATCAATCCATTGCATTAAATCCAGTCTATCTAACCAGCCCATTCCAATATATTTTCCCTCACTTTTACCGTGAGCTCTTAAATCTGGCATTAGCACATTATACCCATAATGTAAGAATTTTTTTGCTGCTCCAACCATAAAATATGCTGAATCTGTATATCCATGTACAGCTATAACCCAAACTTTGCTTTCTTTTTCCGCCTTTACTTCATAGCTATGCAATCTAAGCTTTTTACTTTCTATGTACACATCAGATGCATTTTCCTCTAGCCATTTATTGTTCTCTATTTTCATCTGCTCCTTTTCTGCCAAATCATCATTGTTAAATATTACAGCTTTAGAAGACTTTGGATTTAGTGCAAGCTCAAACAAAAAATTTCCTGTTATATATCCTGTTATAAGAACTATACAAATTAAAACAATCAAAATTATTACCATTTCTTACTTTCCTTTGCTTTTATTACAGATTAGATTATATACTTTATTTCTTTTCCAGTCAACGAAAATTTGGTTTTAGATATAGTTTCCACCACAACTTGCCTTATTATGACATAAAATAAACAACTTGCAGTAGAAAGAATTTCTTCTACTACAGGTTGTTTTCTTGAATTATAGTAAACTTCCTATTAACCGCTTACCCTTCTACAGCCTTTTTAAGAGGTTTTCTATACGTCTTTTTGTTGACCGCTTACCGTTGGAGAATAATGAGTGTTGTACTTTTAGCCATTATTCCAACGCTACTGTTATATTTTAGAAATTTTGGTATATATTTGCTTATTACTTTTTCATATTCTCAATCTGTTAACGAATTAAAATTAAATTTATTATCCGTTTTCATTTTTTCTTTCTGCTGATTTTTTTCTCCTCTTTACAGTTTCCCAATATATACTAATTAAAAAAGCTGTTTTATTCATAGATAAGCATTGAATATTCAAGTAATTATCCCCCGGCTAAGCCGGGGCTTTTTACTCATAACGCCTAAAAAGCTATGTTACAAGCAGAGCCTCAAGGCTCATAGCTGTTCCGACGCATGTGTTTCTCGTTACCCGTTAAATGGGTCTTTATATTCTTTTATCGATATTTGATCATTCATCATATCTTCCTGTAGTTGATTACTTAATTCCTCCAAAATCTATTATTGTTGGGAATTTTGTAGGATTTGAACTATGTGGATATGAACTTTCTGAATAAGTTCTTTCATGTATATTATCTAAATTCCATATACTTTCATCAAAATGTAATACGTTTATATAAAATTCTTTGCTTAGTAATTCATTTTTTGATACTGCTTTGATGTTTTTGTCATTGCTATTAGAAATTCCATTTTCATCAGCATTTTCATAACAATTTGTAATAAATTCTATATTTTTCTCATTTGATATTGTTGCAAATTTATTTACTGGATTCATTAATGATTTCCCAATAGATACTGAATTGTTAATAATTGTTTTTCCATCTATTTTTCCAATAAATAGTCCTCCTGTTTTAGCTGTTGCTGTATCGTTTCCTTTACCTATAATATTAGATACTACATTTTCTATTGTTACATCTCCATGACTTAAACCTATAACAGCTCCATTATTTTTTCCGAAATAAATGTGTATTTCACCTTGGACATAACAATTTTTTATACTTCCACCTGTTTTTTCGCTAATAAATGTCGATGCATTATTTGCTTGTTTCGTATTTTTTGCTAAAATAAGTGCTTCTGTTATATTTATTTTTTCAAATGTAGAATTTTCATCATTTGCTGTAACAGATGCTATATTATTACTTCCTATTACAATAATCTTATTAAATTTCATATTATAAAATTTTGCATTACATGACTTTTTTGCAAAAGCTGCTACATTGCTTTGAGTTGTGTCAAGTTCAGAAGTAGAAATATATTGTTCATATGGTGGTTTCATCCAAACAACTCCATGTTGGAAATTATCCATATTTAAGTTTGATACTTCTCCATTAAATTGTTCAAACACTGTTGCATTTGTCAAATTCTTTATAGTGTGTCCATTTCCTTCTATTTTACCAAAGAAAACTCCTGGTATTAGCACACTTCCTACATTATACTCTTTATTTGAAAAGTCTAAATCTTTATTTATAGTGTATTCACCATCTGGTCTTGCTGATAGTTTTTCTATAAATTCTTCTTCTGAATTTATAGTTTCTTTTAAAATAATAGTCATTCCTTCATTTGGATCTAAGTTTTTCAATTTTGGTAATCCACTATTTTGTACTTGACTAAAGTCCCAAATTGTATCACTCCAATTTAAAGTTTCTGTATAAAAACTTGCTTTTTCAACATTACTTTCTTTTGCTACACTTATTTTTCCCGTAAAGTCTATATTTCTTGTTAATGTGGATGTTCCTATGTTTCCTTCATTTTCATAATTATTACTAAAGTTTGTAAATTTATTATTGGCTGTTCTACCATCAAATTTATATCCCGTTAGTTGGTTAGTTAAAGTAATATTATTTTTTATGATACTGTCATTTAATGTTTGTCCTACAAAACTTGCTATTCCTGCATTTCCTGATGCCATTGCATTACTAAAGCAATTTATAATAGATGATTCATTTACATATCCAGCAAATCCTCCTATATTTTGGTTACCTTTAGCTTCTCCTATTACATAACAGTTTTGGATTGAAGATTTATTTTGAACTTCCCCTACAAGTACTCCTGTTGCACTGCCTTTTGAAGTTGCTTTTCCATTTGCTGTACTTTCTTGTATTTGAGTTTGATTTATATAGCCTGCAAACACACCTACTCTAGAATCTCCTGATACTGTGCTTTCTGTTATGTGTACATTTTCTGCATATGAATTTGTCACACTTCCAAATAATCCACCTGTTTGTTTATTTGTTGATGTAATATTTATATTTTTTCCTAGCACATTCTTAATTTTGCTATATTCTGCTTTTTTAGCAAGTGAACCTATATCTTCTGAATTTGCTTCAATTTCACTATTTTCTATGTTCAAATTTGAAACATCTGCAAATCTTAAATTTTCAAATACTGGCATTCTATTATCTGTTAATTTATGTCCTTGCCCATCTAGTTTTCCCATAAAATATCCATCAATGATTGCATTTTCTCCTACCAAAGTAGATAAATTAATATCGTTATCTAAAACATAATTTCCAAATGGATTTTCTTTTATTTTTTGCTTAAATTCTTCTGCTGTTTTTATATGTACTTTTTCAAAACTATTATCATTATTTAATACTTCTTGCCTAAAATCATCTGTTACACGTTTTAAATAGTGATAATTTATTCTTCTAATATTTGTACTATTTGTAACATTTCTATCACTATTTTGTGCATCTGTTTTTAATGCTTGTACATAATCTTCTACTAACTCATTTGCATTTAAGTATGGAATTTGATTCCAGCTATCTTGCATCAATTTATAACGATCTTGCTTAAATTTTTGCCAAGTCATTGTACTGTCTTTTGTAACTTTTCTTATTGCATCTAAATCATCTCTACTTCTTCCACTATAATAGGTTATATATCCACCATCATAACCGCTTATTCCAAGCATTTGCCAAGCTGTATATTTGAATCCATAAGTATGTGTTCTACCATTTTCATTATATGGTTGATACCATCTTCTTATATACATACCTTCTGAGCCATAGTCTCCTTGCCCTGTTTGTGTTGTATTTCCAACCACACCTGGTTTTATAGTAATTTGGTTATTCCACAAGTCGTCTATTGTTTTTAATTTCATATTTTCAAAATCTTCTTTTGAAAGTGTTTTCCAACCAACTGTTGAATAATCTCCTGGTGCATTTGGATAATAAATTTGTACTGCCACTTTTGATTGCTCTTCTGGTGTTAATTTCAAAAATGCTTTTGCCTCTGCATAATCTAAAAAATCAATTGCTTCAAACATCTTTTTATAATAGCTTTCTATCTCTTCTGTCGTATCAATTCTGTCTGGTGTTAAATTTGTAGTAATTAATTTGTCTTTACTATAATTTGTTCCTAAATTAAAGTTTACATCTCCATCACCAAATCCTTGTGATGTATTTCCATCTGTATAATCTTCTGAACCAGTTATTCCATCTGCTGATGCTCCTCCACCTATAGGTCTAAATCCGCTATTTTTAAAGAATATTCTAGCTGTTTGATTATGTCCTGTTTCATGTGTCCAAGCAGAATAACTATTTAATGCATGATTAGTTACAAAGTATATTCTTTGACTTCCAGCATATGCTCCTACTCCACCTATCATAGACCATTCATTTAATATTTCGTTAAAGTTTTCATGGAATACGTCATTTGTTTTTCCAATAAATTGTTCACCTAATCCAGGTAGAAATCTTGTATCTATAGCTATATCACAAACATTATTAAAATATGAGCTTTCTATAAATCCTCCTGCTGTTCCATAAAATTTTGATACTTGGTTTGCAAAATTTTCCATTTTGCTTAATAATTCTTGCTTTTGTGTTTTATCTTCTGGGTCTGTTATATATACTCTTTGTGAGCCGACAAAAAATACTGTTGGAGTTGATACCATATATCCTGCATTTTCTGGTAAAGTTAAAAGAGCTAATATATAGTTACTTCTCTTCTTTAATTGTGTCCATGCCCTATAATCTATTTCATTTTCATGTCCTTTAGCTGGTGCTTCTACTAATAATCCTTTAAAATTGTCTTTAAACCACTCATTTGAATCATCATAATCTGTTAAAACTTTAATGTTGTAATCTATAAAATCTCCTAAGTCTGATATTCCAAATCTAGGTGCTAAAGTATCTCTATAAAATTGATAATTAACATGACTATTTTTCCATGTACTATTCCAAAATTCTGAAACTAAATTATTTGCTTTTGTATTTTCTCTATATAATCCTCCCTTAAATAGCATTATGTCAGATAGTTTTGCTCCATCCATATTTATTCCATAAAAGCGAGAATAATAGTTATATGCAAATAAAATTCTTTTTAATTCATTCCCATTTAATAATTTATTTCCTATTATTGTATTTAATATATCATTTTCTGTTGATACACTTAATCCATTTACATTTGATAAATAATTATAAACAAAGTTTGTAGCATTTTCTTTTTTTCTTATTACTTCATCAAAATGTTCTTGATATGCTTGATGTCCTCGATCAAGACTTACCATTCCTTTTAAGTCTTTTTCATATTCTAAATTTTGTATGTAATTACTCAATTCAGTTATAATTGTTGCATTTTGTTTAATAATATATTTGTCAAAGCTATAATTAATGTTTATTTCATTTATATTATAATTTGCTATATTTCCATAAGTATCTTTAAATTCTAAAGTATATTTTTTAGTTGTATCATCATCAAAAATAATTTTTATATAATCAATATTATTATAATTTTCTTTAGTTAATGCTGCAACAAAATTTCCATTATTATCGTAAGGTATAATTTCTTTTATTGCTTTCTCATTCAAAACATCTTCATCGCTAATTTTCGTTCCATCTAGTACTAAATATTTTGCATCATAAAATGGCATTAATTTATACAAATTACTATATAAAATTTCTTTGTTTTTATCATATTCTGTCATCTTCTCTAATCTAGCTTTATATGGAATGTAGTATTCTGAAACTTTTTCTTCTTCTTTCTGGTTGTTTGGATCTGCATTTTTTAGTGTTGGTAATTTATCATAACTGCAATTATCTAAATTCCAAATACTTGTGTCA
The DNA here is from genome assembly GCA_019419955.1 of Clostridiales bacterium. Taxonomy (GTDB): domain Bacteria; phylum Bacillota; class Clostridia; order TANB77; family CAG-508; genus CALXVA01. Next base: position 15,903 of record JAHZIB010000013.1, read on the forward strand.
AATTTTGCTTCTTTTTTGCAAAATTCCTCATTAAAATCATTTTTAGAAATTTTATTAATATTAAAATTGTCATTGTCAGTTAATGTAGATTCTTCAATTACATAATTTTTATTTATCATATCTGTTGTAGCATCAACACCATATAATTTATATGCATTTCTACCTGTTGCTAAACTTATATTTTGTTTTAAGCTTATTTGATTTTTGTTTCTTGTAAATCCTATAATTCCTCCTGAACCAGATGGTCCTGAGTTTGCTTGTATATCTACTTTTGCTATACAATTTTTTATATAGCTTGTATCATTTACATATTTTTCTACAGTACCTACAATTCCTCCTATACTTGTATTTCCTGCAAGAGTTCCAACTACATAACAGTTTTCAATAGTTGAATAATTAATATAACCTGTAATTCCACCTATTTCTTTAACAGCTTCATTGTGTGGTCCTGTAATTGTAAGGTTTGTTACACTACATTCATTTATTGTACTTCCTGTAAGTTTTCCAGTAATGCCTCCATACCACGAAAACATCCTTGATGTTGTAATTGTCATATTTTTTATATGAACATTACTTATTGTAGTACCTTCTCCTACTTCGTTTGCAAGTGCTCCTCTTCCTGTAGTTCCATCTGTATTTGATAAATAAATATTTTCTAAAACTAAATCTTTTATAGTCGCACCTTTTACATAGTCAAAAATTGGTTTTGACAAGTTATATATTTTATGTCCGTTACCATTTATTGTTCCTTTAAAAGTTATATCAGCTCCCACTAAAGATCTATTGTCTCCTGCAAATGATGAGGCATCATAATCTCTTGTTAAATTAAAAGTTCCTGTTTGATTTGCCTTCATTTGAGCTATTAAACTAGAAAATGAATTATTAGTAGCTTTGTTATTTTCAACAGTTCCGTAAACTACTTCTAGTTTATCTTGTTTCATATCATTTTCATATTGTGTTACATTATCATATTCTAATTCAAGTTTTAATTCATTATTTTCTACCCTATATCCTTTTAATGAAGCATAAAAAGATGGCAAATCTTTCATTTCAACTTTTACTAGAAAGTTATCTTTTTTATCTAATTCGTTAATATCAATGCTTGATACTTCTTCTACTTTATCTCCATTTTTTCTATACAAATATACATCTAAAATATCTTTCATTTCTATTTTACGAATTGTAAATTCCATTTCTTCGTCTAATAAAACTTGTGCTGTATGTAAGTTATTGTCGTCAGTTCCTAAATTATAATCTGCAATTACTTTTATATAGTAATACTCACTATCTGTTTTATCAAAAACAATTTCATTGTTATTTGCTTGTAAATCTTGTTCCTTTACTTTGTTTTTATTGTTATCTGTAATAATAATTTTTCCATTTACAAGTGTTTGTTCATTGTCATTTAATGTAAAGTTTACTTTTATTTTATTTTTATCAATTGTGTCTTCATTATAAGCAAAGTTTGTAATAGTAGGCTCATCTTTTAATATTTCTACTTCGATTTTTGTTTCGTTTTCAGTTTCTAATTCTACATGGTTACTTAAAATTAATTTTTCTATGTTAATTTCTTGTTTCCCACTTGCTTCATACCCTGGTAAGGTAACTTTGTATTTACTTGTTCCAACCTTTGTTAGTTCATAATTTTGTCCATTTATAATTACATTTTCAGGTACAAATTTTGATGCATTTGTACTAGAAAAACTTAAAATAATTTCTTCATTTTTATTAAAATAAATTGTTTCTTCATCTTTGTTTTCTGTTTTTAAATTATCTATTTGTAATTGATAATCATGTATTAATATAACTGGTATCTCTTCAATTAACTTATCTTTTTGAATATGTTCTTCTGTTTGTGTATATCTATTATATGTAACTAGAACTTTCGCTGTATATGAGACACTTTCTTGTACATTGTCAAAAGTAACTGTTCCTATTCCATTTTCATCTTTTACAATTTCTTTTTCTTCCACTACTTGGTCTTTATTTACTAATTGTACTTTTCCGCTAATATAACTATTATCTACGTCATTTACTGTAAAAGAAATAGTTACCTCATGATTTCCTACACTATCTTCTTGTTTTATGTCACTAATTGTTGGAATATCTTTTAAAACATTAACTTGTAATGTATTTGTTACATCTACTTCTGTTTCATCTTCAAATATAACTTTTGTAGTTTCAAGGTTTAGTAGTTTTGGTATGTTTCCTGTTTCAACTGTGATTTTGTAGTTTCCATCAGACAATTTTGTTGCTACATAATTTACATCATTTACACGAATCTTTTGTATAGTTTGCTCACTATTTGTTTCTATTTTATATGTAATATTTACTGTTTCATTTTTTTCAACTTCTGTTTTGTTTATTTCTGCTTGTTTAATATTAGCATATATCATTGCTGGTACTTCTTCTTCTAATAGCACTTTATTTTCTGCCACTTCTGTATCTGTTATCTTATAGCTTGCAATAACTTGTACTATATATTTTGTTGTTTCTTTTGTCTTTAATGTTGTTTCTATTGTTCCATTTATAATTTCGTCTAGGCTTAAATCTTTGCTTTCAATTACATTGTTTTTGCTATCATAAATTACAACTTTTGCATTTTGAATAGCATTTCCTTCATCTAAAATATTAAATTTAATTTTAATATTTTTATTTTCTAAATCTTCTTTTGCTTCAAAATTAGTAATACTCGGTTTCTTTTCTTCTATTCTAACTTGTACGTTATTATTTTTTTCTAATGTAAATTCTTTTCCATTTCCAAGTTTTACTTTTTCTATTGTTATTGTCTGATTTCCAAGTGCTTCCATTCCATTTATTGTTGCAATATAATGACCATTTTTTTCTGTGACTCCATATTCTTTTCCATTAATTGTTACTATACTAGGTTTATATGTATTATCTTTATTTTCTTCAAATGCTGCATTTGTACTATCAAATGAAACTTGTATTTGTTCTCCTCTTGTAAATGTTGTACTCTCTTTGTCAGCTTTTAATGTCTTAATATTAGATATTTTAAATTTGTAATCCAAATTTACTGTAAACTCTTTTGAGTAAACAATTATTTCTCCCTGATGCTCATTTCCTGGCAATTGCTCTGATGCTAAATTATAGTTTACTTTTATTTCTACTATATATGTTTTTCCATCTTCTACTGGTATTTCTTGTTTATTATTTCCTGCACTTATAAGTGTTTCGAAAATTGGTGTTCTATTTTCTTCTGTTTTTTCATAAACTGTAAATTGTGCAGATTCAATACTATTTTCTGCATCTATTAAATCAAAGCTAACATTTGCTTTTCCTTTAAATGTCTCCTCAAGCTTATAGCTTTTTTCATCTATAAATGGTTTATCTTTTAATATACTTATAGAAAAACTATAGTCTATTTTTACTTCTTCATTTGTAGAAAGTATTGCTTTTGAAAATTTAAAGTCTTTTTTCTCTACTTTATTTCCTACATTTAATTTAAATTTATATTCATTTCCATTTGACTTTTTCACTTCATATTCTGCATCATTTACAATAACTTTTTTAATTGATACATCTTCATAATTAATTTTAGCTATAAATGATACTTCTATATCTTCATTTTTATTTGGATAATAATTATCTGTACTAATATTTTCTAATTCTACAATGTATTTTCTTTTGTTCTCTATTTTTTTGATTAAAAGTGTCAAATCTGTTACTGTTATTTTCTTGTCATCATTTAAATCTGCATTTTCCAATTTATCGATTGGTAAATTTTCAAGTCCTATTAAATGTTTTTGCACTAATTCCACATCTGAATAGTCAATTAATCCATCATCATTTAATTCACCTTTTTGAACTATTTCTTTAACTACTGCATATGTAGTTCCTGCTATTTGTGCAGTAACAGCAAAAATTAAAAACATTCCTATTATTTTTTTATTTTTAATCTTTATTTTTTTATCCAATTTTTTATATTTTATAAGTGAATAAATTGCAATTACTAATAATACCTCTATTATAATTAAAATAATTGTTTGAGAAATTCCTAATCCTGTTTGTGGCAAAACAGTTGGTGATTCTCCTGAATCTTGATTTCCATTTTGTCCTCCATTAGGTTTATTAGTGTCTCCTGAGTTATCTCCTGTTCCAGAATTATTATTGTCATCGTTATTATTACCATCATCATCATCATCATTATTATTGTTATTATCTGGTTCTGGAATATTTTCTTCTTCTTGAATAACTTTAATATTGATATCTAAGTTATTAATTTCTATATCTTCTTTTCCTTCAGAAGTTGTTTGATTTTTAATTATTATATTTGAATTTCCTGCTTTTGCATCTTTCTTTACTGTTAAGTCAATTTGTAAAAATTCCTCTGGTTCTGTTACTCCTGATTTCTTTATTACAACAAATTCATTATTTTCTTTATTGTATTGTAAACTTGTCCAATCATTTTTTACGTTAAAATTTTTTGCTTCTAATTCGTAAAAAACGTTTTTGTCATATTGAATTTGACCTTTATATGCATAAAGTCCATCTTCAATTTTTTGAAAATTATTTAGTTTTAAGTTAAGGGTTATTCCTTCTTCTTCCTTTGCTTGTACTTCTTGTTTTGTTGCTCCTATTTCTGTTTGTACATTTGCTGCAAATACAGTGTTTGCAGTAAATAAAATTGTAATCATTATTAATATAGTGATACATAATTTTTTTAGTTTCATTATTTTGCTCTCCTTTTTTCTCTTTTATTACTGACTAATATATTATAACATTTAATTTATTTTCTTTCTATATTTTTTATATTAAATATTTTTAAATTGACAACATTATGGTACTTATTCAACTGTTCCTCCATCTTTTTTTAATTGCTCTAACATTATTTGTATATTTTTCTTTACATCAGTGAAAATAACCCTTTTGCCAATTTCTTGAACTATATCAAAATATTCACCTTTTATATGATATACATATCCTTTTTTTACTTCCATTATTCCTCCATTTTGTAAAAAATAAAACCTTCATCTTGCAATGAAGGGATAATATTTTCATTTGGAATAACTTATTAGTCGCACTACCCAAGAGCGATACATATTTTCTTACTATTATTATATGACAAATTAAAGAATAAGTAAATAATTATAGTTAATTTTATTATATGCCTTTTTCATTTTTTAACCTTCTTTTTTACTAATGAATTTTTAACACATTTTACTTCAAAATTCAACATTTATTCAAATTCTTCTTCATCTTCAAAAACAAATTCTGCATAATGTTCAAGTTTGTCTAATGTTTCTTGCAATCTATCTACCTTTTGTATTTTCTTTGTCTTTGTATTCATCATATTGCATATATACAAATTCCAAATCTATAAATAATTTATTAAATAACTTTCCTTCTTCTTTTTCATTATAAGCAAATATTGTTAATCCATAAGCATCAGGTAATAATTTCGAAAGTTTTTCTGTTTCTTCTGTTGAATATCCTTTTATTAGAAACTGACTTAATTCGAAGGTTTTGGTTTTTAATTGCCGTAATAGCTATCTATTAATATTTGTTTTAGCTCACTAACGAGTGGTACTCTTGGATTTGCTGTTGTACATTGGTCTTCAAATGCTCTATCTGCAAGTACATCTACCTTTGACATAAATTCTTCCTCGTTTATGCCTGCCTCTTTAAAACTTTTTTCTATTCCTAGGTCTGCATTTAATTTCTTGATTTCCTCTATTAAAGAGTTTACGCCTTCCTCATTGGTATATGCTGGAAAGTACATTCTCCTTGATAAATCTGCATATTTTTTGTCTGCTATAAAGTATTCATATTTTGGAAATGATACAAATTTTGTTGGTTTACTACTATTATATCTTATAACATATGGAAGTAATATTGCATTTATTCTTCCATGAGCCATATGGAATTCTGCCCCTATTTTATGTGCAAGTGAATGGTTTATTCCTAAAAATGCATTTGTAAATGCCATTCCTGCTATTGTGCTTGCATTATGCATATGTTCTCTTGCTTCTTTATTATCTCCATTATTATATGCCTCTCTTAAGTTTTTAAAAACAAGTTCCACTGCTTTTTCTGCTAAACCATCTGTATAGTCTGATGCCATGTTTGAAACATATGCTTCTATTGCATGTGTTAATACATCCATTCCCGTATCAGCAGTAATTTTTTTTGGTAAACTCATTACTAAGTCTGGGTCCACTATTGCAACATCTGGTGTTAATTCATAATCAGCTAATGGGTATTTCTTGTTTTGTTTTTTGTCTGTTAAGACTGCAAAAGATGTAACCTCTGAACCAGTCCCTGAAGTTGTAGGTATTGCAACAAATTTTGCCTTTTCTCCAAGTTTTGGAAACTTATACGTACGTTTTCTAATGTCCATAAATTTTAATTTTAATCCTTCAACATCTGCATCTGGATGTTCATAAAATAGCCACATTCCTTTTGCTGCATCTATTGGACTTCCTCCACCAACTGCAATAATAACATCTGGATTAAACTCATTCATCATTCGTATTCCTTTATTTATTGTTTCAAATGAAGGGTCTGATTCTACATCAGAAAAAATTTCTGAATGTACATATTCATGCCTTTTCCTCAAATGGTACAATATCTTATCTACATATCCCAATTCTATCATTGATTGGTCTGTCACTATAAAGGCTCTTGTTATATCTGGCATTTTTTCTAAATAGGCAATTGAGCCTGCTTCAAAATATATTTTTTCTGGAACTTTAAACCACTGCATATTTACTCTCCTATCTGCAACCCTTTTTATATTTATTAAATTTACAGATGATACATTTGCTGTTGTTGAATTTCCACCAAAGGTTCCACAGCCCAAAGTAAGTGATGGCATATTTGTGTTGTAAATGTCACCAATTGCTCCATGTGTTGATGGAGAATTCACAATTATTCTACCTACTTTTACTCTTTGTGAGAACTTCAGTATTGTATCTTTATCTTCTGAATGAATTACTGCAGAATGCCCAAGTCCTCCAAATTCTATTAATTTCTCTGCCAAACTAATTCCTTCTTCTGAATTGTCAACAACATAATATGCAAGTACTGGACTTAGCTTTTCTTTTGAAAATGGATATTCAATACCCACACCATTTTCCTTCAATACTAAAACCTTTGTATCTTTTGGGACTTCAATTCCTGCTTCTCCTGCTATTTTATATGGACTTTGCCCAACTATTGCTGAATTCAAAGCTTCGTCCTTTTCTTTTATAAACATTGTGTTACGTAAAGCTTGTGTCTGTTCATCTGATAAAAAGTAGCATCCCGCTTCCCTCATTAACTTCTCAAACTCGTCTTTAATCTCTCTATCAACAATCACAGATTGTTCTGAAGCACAAATCATTCCATTATCAAATGATTTAGACATAACCAAATCATTAACAGAAGTTCTTAATTTTGCAGTTTTATCTATATAGCATGGAACATTTCCAGGTCCAACTCCTAAAGCTGGTTTGCCACATGAATATGCAGCCTTTACCATCCCTGTTCCTCCTGTTGCCAGTATTAAATTCACATCTGGATGATGCATAAGCATATTAGTAGCCGTTACCGATGGTTCTTCTATCCATAAAATGCAATTTTCTGGTGCCCCTGCTGAAACAGCTGCATCCCTTAATAATTTTGCCGCTTCTACACTACACTTTTGTGCAGATGGGTGAAATCCAAAAACTATTACATTTCTTGTTTTAGCAGAAATAATAGACTTAAACATTGTTGTTGAAGTTGGATTTGTAACAGGTGTAACACCTGCAATTATGCCTATTGGCTCTGCAATTTCCACATAACCTTCTTCCTCGTTTTCCGATATAACCCCAACTGTTTTATCATACTTTATGCTATGATAAATATACTCAGTTGCAAACATATTTTTAGTTATTTTATCCTCATATATTCCCCTTCCAGTTTCTTCCACTGCCATCTTGGCAAGTTCCATATGATGCTCTAATCCTGCCATAGACATAGTCTTTACAATTCTGTCAACATCTTCCTGATTTAATTTCATATATTCTTCAGATGCCCTTTTAGCTTTTTCAATCAAGTCATTTATCATTTGCTCAATTTTAGCTTTCTCTTCTTCACTAATTTCTCTTCCCATTCAAATCCTCCTTTTTCCTTTGCTTTTCAAGCATATGATATATAATCTAGTTAATAATGTCAAGTGTAATCCCTCTTATTTTATTCATTTTTTCATATTATATGCAAAATCCTTAACTTGCAAATTAGGGACACTTCTTTTCTTATAAATTTTTGCATAATAGAGACTTTTTCAAATTAGTATTTCTCACAAAAAAACTAGCCCCCCAATGTAGTGCTAGTTTAAACTCCTACTCCAATTTCTTGGCAACTAGGATTGCTAGGACTCTAGTGTCATTTTTCTTCATAATCTAGTCAATGATTTCTACTGCATAAATTCCTCCATGCCCCATATGAAGTTCTTCTTCAAGTTTACGCCTCTCTTTATAAAAATTGTTGTACAGATTAAATATGCTTAATATACCATCAATAAAATTAATCTGTTTCATGTTAATAAATAGTTTTTCCTTCCTGCATATAATTCTTAATTAGCTCTATGCAATCCTCTCTATCAATTTGTTTTAGACTCAATAAATCTCTATTTTTTCCTTCCAAATATTCATATATCGCATCATCTCTAAAACCTATTCTTCCTGCATCTTCTCTAGTGCATGCATAATATACCTCTTTTATATTTGCCCATATAATTGCTGATAGGCACATTGGGCAAGGTTCGCACGAAGTATATAAAACATAGCCTGACAAATCATATGTTCCAAGCTTTTTACAAGCTTCTCTAATAACTGTTACTTCTGCATGTGCTGTTGGATCGTTATTCTGTAGTACCATATTATTTCCTTTCGCCACAATATTGCCTTCCTTGTCTGTTATCACCGCACCAAATGGTCCCCCTTCGCCATTACTAGATCCATTTTCTGCGCATTCTTTTGCAATTTTCATAAACTCGTTCATATATTTACCTCCATAATACTTTATCATTGTACATTATATACGAAGTTGTTGTTTTTGGCAATTGATTATACATTTTATTTTATAAATTCAACTCCTATATAATCTCCATTCAATTTTTCTAAAAAATCACCGTTTACTAATTCGTTAAAATCATTTTTCCCGCAAATTCTTACTCTTCCTGTTCCATAATTATTTTCTCCTAATTGCTCAGCATTTACTATAATGTTAATTTTTCCTGTATTGCCTGCTATTAATTTAATTTCATTTTGAGTAGCACGTCTATTACCATTAAGTGTATACGAATTTTCATTTTTAGCTATTTTTTCATCTAATACTATTTCTTTTACTGTAGGTGGTATTATTATATTATATTTAGAATTTAATGCCAGTAATAATTCTACGTTATAATCTCCAATAAAAGTATTATTATAACTTGACATTGCTGTATCAGCTAACCCGCATATATAGTAAGCACCATAATGCAATTCATATGTAGCTATAATGTCATTAATGTCTTTTACATCTATTATTTCATCTTTAACGATATTATTTTCTGCATTAAATACAAAAATTCTTATTTTATCAACAGTAGTCTTTCTTTCCATATCAAGCCATAGTGAAAAATTAATCTTAGTTACAGGTTTTCCGTTTATATAGCTAGGTATGCTAAGTTCAATTCTTGTTATATTCCAAATATCTCTTGGATTATTAAATTCAAAATAATCATATAATTCATATACTGGTTTGACTCCAGTTATCATAATTTCATTACCCAAATCTTCATACTCCCAAAACTCACTTCCACTGGTTATCTCAATTATGTTGCTGGTTTGCACTGGCTGTAATTCTATTTCTTTTCCACTCTTGTCCTTAGCTTTTGCATATACAGTATACTTATTTCCAGTTGGTATGTCATTATAGTCAGACATGTTGTCAGATGCAAAAAATACCTTTTCTAAACCTGCAAATGTATATTCTGGAGAACTCTGTATATCTGACCAATTATTCCCATCTAAGCTAAATTGATAGTCTTTTAGATTTGAACCTTCTACCTTTATTTTTATATTATCCTCATTTCTTTCTATTATATTTATTTTAGGTTCTGTTATTTCTTCATCATCATTTCCTAAAGCCTTCTCCATCTCTTCCATTAAATGATTTAAACTTTGCTGTTCTTCTAATGTCGCTTGTTCTGTCATGTCTTTAGCTAGCTGTGCTTGTTCTATTAATCCTCCTTCTCCAAATACTACATTTATTGTTACTGTAGATAAGATTATCAATATTACTATTGTAATTATTAGCGTTATCAAAGTTATACCTCTTTCTTTTCTGGTAATTAACTCTATATTTAACTTTCTACTTTCCATCCCTTTTCTCCTTTGATTAATCTATATATTTATTATTTACAAAACAATATTACTATATATGACGTTTAATGTCAATATATTTTTCCTTTTAATTATGTGATAATTTATATAAATTTATAGTATGTAATTTGTATAAAAGGAATGATATCTTAATGATTAAAGAAAAAAGAATAGCTAAAAAATATACTCAGGAACAAATGGCAGAATTGCTAGGTATAAGCTTAAGACAATATGTCCGTATTGATAATGAAGAGGATTTGCCAAGAAGAGACGTTCTGCAAAAATTAATCTTTGAGCTGAATTTGACTGATAATGAGATTGGAAAATATATCCGTGCAATTGTAAAAAATAACATGAAATAACACTATTAATAATGTTTTATATTATTAGTAGTGTTTTTCTATTTTTTCAAAAAACTCCTTCTAAACTATAGTAATTTTAGCTATTTTATGATATATTTAATAAATAGTACAAAATTACCAAGAGAGGAATGATGATATGTCATACAATTTTAATGAGATAGAAAAAAAATGGCAGGAATTTTGGGATAAGAACGAGACTTTCAAAACTGATGTATGGGACTTTTCTAAACCCAAATACTATGCATTAGATATGTTTCCTTACCCATCTGGGCAAGGACTTCATGTTGGTCACCCAGAAGGTTATACTGCTACAGATATTATGTCTAGAATGAGAAGAATGCAAGGTTACAATGTACTTCATCCAATGGGTTGGGATGCTTTTGGTCTGCCTGCTGAACAATATGCTATCAAAACAGGAAATCATCCTGCTGGTTTTACTGCTAAAAACATTGCTACTTTTAAGAGACAACTTAAAATGCTTGGTCTTTCTTTTGACTGGAGTAAGGAGATTTCTACATGCGACCCAAGTTTTTATAAATGGACGCAGTGGATATTTAAACAATTGTACAATGACGGTTTAGCAAAATTGATTGAAATGCCTGTCAATTGGTGTGAAGGTTTGGGATGTGTCCTTTCAAATGATGAAATAATAAATGGGAAAAGTGAAAGAGGCGGATTCCCTGTTATACGTAAAAACATGAAACAATGGGTTATGGATATTCCTGAATATGCTGAAACTCTTTTGTCTGGATTAGATGATATAGATTGGCCAGAGTCTACTAAGGAAATTCAAAGAAATTGGATTGGAAAGTCTGTTGGTGCAGAAGTTAATTTCAAAATCGCATGTACAGACAAAGTATTCACTGTTTTTACAACCAGAGCGGACACATTATTTGGAGTAACATATTGCGTGCTTTCACCAGAGCATGAACTTGTAGACAAAATAACTACTGTTGAGTGCAAAACTGCGGTAGCAGAATACAAAGCTCAAGCAGCTGCTAAGTCTGATTTAGAGAGGACTGAATTAAATAAGGAAAAGACTGGTGTGTTCACTGGCGCATATGCGATTAACCCAGTAAATGGTAAGAAAATTCCTATTTGGATTTCTGATTATGTTTTGGCGACCTATGGAACAGGTGCAATTATGGCTGTTCCTGCACATGATGAAAGAGATTATGAATTTGCAACTAAGTTTGGTATTGAAATCATTCCTGTGCTTGAAGGAGGAGATACTTCCAAAGAAGCATTTATAGGAGACGGAGTTCATATAAATTCAGATTTTTTAAATGGTCTTGACAAACAAGCTGCAATAGACAAAATGATTTCATGGCTTGAAGAAAGAGGAATAGGCTCTAAAAAGGTTAATTATAAATTACGTGAATGGATATTTGCAAGACAACGTTACTGGGGAGAACCAATTCCTATAGTTTTTACAGAAGGTGACGAAATACATGTTCTAGCAGATGAAGATTTGCCATTAGTTCTCCCTGAGCTAGAAGATTATGCCCCATCTAGTACTGGTGCTTCTCCATTAGACAAGGCAACAGATTGGATAAACACAACTTTTGAAGGAAAACCAGCTAGACGTGAGACAAGTACAATGCCAGGTTCAGCTGGGTCAAGTTGGTATTTCTTGAGGTATATAGACCCTCACAATGAAAAAGAATTTGCAAATAAAGAATTATTAGCACATTGGCTTCCAGTTGACCTTTATGTTGGAGGTCCTGAGCATGCAGTTGGTCATTTATTATATTCGAGATTCTGGAATAATTATTTATATAATAAAGGATTAGTCCCTGTAAAAGAACCTTTTGCAAAATTGCGTCATCAGGGTATGATACTTGGCTCAAACGGAGAAAAGATGAGCAAATCTAAAGGAAATGTTATCAATCCTGATGATATGGTAAAAGAATATGGAGCAGATGCTCTACGAATTTATGAAATGTTTATGGGACCAATAGATGCTGCAAAACCATGGGATCCAAACGGAATAGATGGTTCAAAAAAATTTTTGGAAAGAGTTTGGAGATTATTTATAGAATCAGGAAAAGTACAAGAAAAAGAAAATAGGAATTTGGATAAAGTATATAATTATACTGTTAAGAAAGTCACAAATGATTATGAAAACATGTACTTTAACACTGCAATTTCTCAGATGATGATATTTGTAAATGCTGCAACAAAGGAAGATATTTTGCCAAAGAAATATGCAGAAGGCTTTGTAAAATTGCTAAGTCCAGTAGCTCCACACATTGCAGAAGAATTGTGGAATAGACTAGGACATAACGACACAATTACTTATGAAACTTGGCCAAAATTTGATGAAGAAAAACTTGTCGAAAATATATTAAACCTTCCAGTACAGATAAATGGAAAACTCAGAGCAACAATCGAAATGTCAATAAATGCAAGCGAGAAAGAAATTAAAGAAATAGTACATCAGAATAGCAACATCCAAGTGCAACTTCAAAATAAAACTATTGTAAAGGAAATATATATAAAAAATAAGATTTACAACATTGTTGTAAAATAATTTTCGAAATATGGACACATCTATATATGTAAAACGTGTCAAATGCTGAAAGATTATAAACATATCTTTTAAGTAAGAAGTGTCCCTACTTTGAAAGTGTATTGTAATATTTCTGTAATGAAAAAGTAATATTATTGTAATATTACTTTTTCATTTTTTGTAGTATAATAGTGATATATGAGTTACTAAGGAGAAATACATGTTATGAGTATTGAATCAGATTTAAGAAAAGATGGAATTAAAGTTATAGGTTCATTGGATACACTTAGTGTAAATACTATATCTAGAAATATCGCTGAGAAAATTTGCAAGGCTTTTCCTGAGCAAAACTTCATATTTCAAAACTTATTTATTGCTCTTTCTCGCATCCCTATGTACATTGCAGAAATACCAGACGGTTTTGCTGAAGCAACATATTTCTATAAGAATTCGTCTATGTATTTTAAGAAAGGGGTTAAACTAGACCAACTAGAAAAATTTGCCGTACATGAGTTTATTCATTATTTACAGGAGATTAAAGATAAAAAAGGCCGCTTAGTAAGATTAGGACTATGTGATTATGGAGAATTGAAAATATGCGGAATGGGGTTAAACGAAGGTGCTGTTCAGTTAATGGCTGCAAAAGTTATAGAAACTCCTGAAGAAATTGTGAAATATTATGGAATTTCGCTTCCTACAAATAGTCCTTCATATTATCCATTATTGTGTAATTTAGTTAATCAAATGTCTTATGTTACTGGTCCTCAAGCTTTGTACGACAGCACTTTTTATGGTTCGGAAACATTTAAAAAACGTTTTACAGATTTGTGTGGTTTCGATAACTTTTTAAAAATACAATCTAATTTAGATAAAATTTTAGAAATTGAAGAAAAAGCAATTGCATTAAATAATAAATTGTTGCGTGATGATGTAGAAGGTATGAAGGCTCAACGTATAGCAAAAAGAGTCGAGCAATACAAGAGCAAAATAAGTAAATTGTATTTTGAAACACAAAATTTGATTTATACTTCATATTTTAACACACAATTCAACAAAATTTCTACAACAGCTGATATAGACGATTATAGGGTAAAATTATATAATTATAAAAATTATATTGGAATATCTGATAATTACTCTGATTTTAATGAGTTTTATATTAATAAAATGATGGATCTCGATAATAAATATGAAAATATAATGAACAACACTGATATTGTGGTAGCTAGCAATTCTCCTGTTGCAAAATTTTTTAGGAAAATACATGCTGTTCTATCAGCAACAATTGAATTAAAGAAATAAGTATTAAAAATATTCTTCTTAATAAAAAGACGTTAGCATTAGTTCTAACGTCTTTGCTGTAATGTTTTTTGGTAAGAAAAGTGTGCATTTTTCTTCGTAAATACGAACTGTTCAAGGTAACTTAACATTTTCTAAAGTGTAAAAGTCTCTATTTTGCAAAAATCTGTGAAAAGATAAGTGTCCCTAATTTGCAAGAGCTTGTATAATTGCTTCTGCTGCGTCTCTTCCTGCTTTTGAAGCCCAAGCAACTGTACCTTTATCTCCTGTTAAGTCTCCTCCTGCATAAATTTTTGGGTTAGAGGTTCTGCGATTTTCGTCTATTTTAATAAATCCCCATTGGTCTAATTCTAGCTCTAGTTTTGCTACTATTTCTGTTTCAGTATTTGAACCTAACGCCATTATTACATAATCCATTTCTATTTCGTAATTACTGCCTACTATATTCACTGGCACTTCTCTGGTTTCTCCCTCTCTTTTTATAAGTTCTGTTTTTATACATTCTACTTTTTCTACTTTTTCTTTTCCTATAATTCTTACAATATTGTTCTGAAATAAAAATTCTATTCCTTCTTTTCTTGCTTCTGCAACCTCTTTCGGCTCTGCTGGCATCTGCTTTTCAGCTCTTCTGTATATTACACATACATTCTCTGCTCCAAGTTTTTTTATTGTTCTTGCGCAGTCCATTGCTACATTTCCGCCACCTATCACGGCAACCTTTTTTCCAATATATGATGGATGAATTCCCTTTTCTAGCAAGCTGTTCCCACCATATACACCTTCTAATTCTTCTCCTTCTATATTCATTTTAGATGGAATGTTTGCTCCAAAACCTAGAAAAACAGCATCGTACTTTTGCTCTAATTCTTGCAATTCTAAATTTTTTCCTAGTTCTTTGTTATATTGCACCTCTATTCCTAAACTCAAAATTGCTTCTATAGTTTTATCTAAAATTTCCCTGTCTAGCCTAAATTCTGGTATTCCGTGTATCAATATTCCACCAAGCTTGTTATATTTCTCAAAAATAGTTACCTCTGCTCCACTTCTGGCCAAGAAACTAGCACAATTTAGACCCGATGGACCTCCTCCTACCACTGCCATTTTTCTCCCTACTAATTCTTGTGTTTTTTCTATATTTTTATACCATCCGTTTTTTAATGCCTCATCAAATACATATGCCTCAATTGCTCCTATTTGTACAGGCTCTCCCTTCACTCCTCTTACACAACTTCCTTGACACTGTTTTCCATGAGGGCAAATTCTCCCACAAATGCTACCAAGCACAGTAGTTTCTGAAAGTATTTCAAATGCCTTTTTTACATTTCCTTCCTTCACTTGCTTAATAAATGCTGGAATATCGTTATTGAGCGGACATCCTCTTTTGCTACAAGGCTTTACAGGGCAATTTAAACAATATTCCGTATATTTCTGTATTTCTTCGTTCATTTCCTATCCTTTCACTTAAAACTTATATTATAATATAATTCCATTTCTGCTTTTGTCAATAAGCTGACTATCTATTCAAAAGGAAAACATACTATTTTGTTATTCCTCTGTGTTAGCTTCATACATAAAATAATGAAGCAACGCTACCGTTTCGCTGGAAGTAATAATCTCATTATTATCTAACATTAGTTTTGCTTCTTCCATAGGCACTTTAACTACCTCAATATCCTCTGTCTCATCTAAATGCCTATGAGTTTTTACTAAATCTTTTGCTAAAAATATAATAGTTTTCTCATTTGAATATCCTATTGCAGGATATACTTCTCGCATTTTTTTAATGCTTTTTGCTCTGTATCCAGTTTCTTCTTCAAGCTCACGTATTGCTCCCTCCTCTGGAGTTTCTCCTTCTTCAATCATTCCTGCTGGAAATGCCAAAACAGTTTTTTCTATTGGAGTACGTGGCTCTCTTATCATTAATAATGAACCATCTTCCATTATTGGCATTATAATTGCTGCATGACCAGCCAAAACATGCTCCCTATATAAAATTTCATCCGTTCTTGGGTTTTTAAAATGTAATTCCTGTACTACAATTCTTTTTCCCTTATATGCTGTTTTTTTATCTAACAATTTATAATCAATTGTTGTAAAATATTTATTACTTATATTACTCATTTTTTAATCACATTCCCTTCTTTATTTACATGCTTGCTTAGAATTTTTCCTGAGCACACAAATGAGAAAAGCAACAGGTAATATCGTTTCTAATTTGTAATTATCAAAATGAAATATAATTAATATTTCAACCAGAAATTTCTTTATACTTTCTCATTACTTCTTTTAAATCTCTCCAAAATTCTATCTTTTTATTTTCGTCTCTTAAAAGAGCTGCAGGATGCCATGTTGGCATGTATAATATTCCTTTTTTTTCAATCCATTTTCCTCTTGAAGCAGTTATCTTATGTTCTTTCCCACAAATATTTGTAAGAGCTGTAGCCCCTAACAGCACAATTATTTTTGGCTTAACCAATATAACTTGATTGCGCAAATAATTTAAACATGCCTCTGCCTCATCAGCCTCTGGCACTCTATTACCTGGTGGTCTACATTTTACTATGTTAGCAATATATAGATTTCCTCTTTCAATCCCCAGTCCTTCAAAAGCTTTATTCATCAACTGTCCTGCTCTTCCTACAAATGGAATCCCCTGCTTATCTTCGTCTGCACCTGGGCCTTCTCCTATGCACATTATATCCGCATTTTTATTTCCTGTTCCAAAAACTATATTAGTTCTATTTTCACATAATTTGCATTTTTTGCAATTTTCTATAGATTCCTCTAATTCTTCCCAATTATTGTACATTTCTTTCCTTCCTACTAAAAACTCATTTATTTATTACAAAATTATATTTCGTTGCTAAACCATAAAATTCTCTATTATTTCTATTTTCACTTTTTTAGTTGTATCAATTCTAGCCTTTCCTCCCACAGGAATTACAGTTTTCTTTTCAGTATGTCCAAAGTTGTTTGACTTGATTATAGGGAAATTGTGTTCATTATCCAAAACATCTAACAATACTTTTTCTAAAGCCACACTACCATCATAATTTCCAACCCAAATCCCTTTTATTTTATCAAAAACTCCATTTTGCTTCATATAATATAAATGATTAGATACAAGCTCAGGTGGAGTTTCTAAACAGAACTCCTCTATAAATAAAATCTTATCTGTAAAATCAATATTGTACTTACCACATGTCATCTCACTTATTAAACTTAAATTTCCTCCAACTAAAATACCTTCTGCCTTTCCTTCTTTTATTGTAAAATATTCATCATCTTCTTGTCCTAGGCTCATATCTCCTTTGGCAAATCTTTTTATTACTTCTTCATATGCATATGGTGTTGCCCAAGAAGTAAGAGCTTTAAAAGTTGGACCATTAAATGTAATAATTCCAGTTTTAGAATAAATTGCATTTGTTAAAGATGTACTATCACTAAATCCACATAATGGTTTTGGATTGCTTTTTATTAACTCATAATTCAAATATTCAAAAACACTATTTGAATTAAAACCACCACTAACGCAAAAAATTAGCTTAACATCATTATCTGCAAACATCTCATTTATATCTTCTCCCTTTTCCATCGGAGTAGCACTATAACCCAATGTATTTTTAAAAGCATTTTTTGCAAATTTTACCTTAAAACCGGTACTTTCCATTAAGAGTACTGAATTATTTATTACTTCTAAATCGTCCTCATCAATTTTAGATGAAGGAGCTATTACACCTATCATGTCACCTTCTTTTATTTTTTTAAACATTTTTTATTCCTTTCCTTTTTAATTTACTACAACGTATTTTGTATATTAATAATATTTTCTAATCTATGAAATTTTTCCAACTCAAATTTTACTACAATTAGTATATCATAAAGTTTAGAAAATTACTATATTTTTTTATATTCTAAATATTTAACGGTTACTGGATAATGGTTTAAAAAATAATTGTCCTGCAACGGGAGTTCCATTAAAAATTTTCACAAATCGACGCTTACAAAGCTTGTGAAAATTTTTAATTGGAATCTCCCTGCGCGGACTTCAAATGTGCAATAACCATTATCCTGTAACATTTAATAAAAATAACTTGCCTTTGTAAATACAAACTCTTTATATTATCTATTCCACTAAATTAATCAATCTGAAATTTTTTATGTGGTTAAGATGAATAATTTATTACATTAAAACAGTAGCATTAGAGAATAATTGCTATTATACTTCTAGTTATTATTCCAATGCTACTGCTATATTTTTATCTGATTTATGACAATTCGCTTACTTATGTTAACTTGAGGGTTAAAAGGTATTAAATAGGTAATTATTGGATTAATCTCTAAATCAACAGTGAAAAATTTACTCATCTTGCGTAGATAATTTAATGTAGCAAATCAATTTAATCTGGAAGTTTTTAGATTAAATTGATTATGCAATTAGAAAGTCGTGCCAAGACGGACGTAGTGGCTATTGTATACTTCGCCATTGAACATACAGCCATTATCGAAGAGAGCAAGCCATGCTGTACTTGGCGTAGCACATGACGATGACCAGTACCTGTCGGAAAGGTATTTATTTTTATAATTACTTGTCGTAATTCCTAAACTTTCTCCGAATGCTGACCATTCCGCTTTTGATGGTACATACCATGACGGGTTTTCATTTATCTTACTCTGCACTGCACTTATCCCCCACATATCACCATTATTAAATTGCGATCCATATTCACTGTCATTCCATTTTGAAATCATATTCTTTGTATTCTGTTTTCCACTTCCAAAATTTGTTGATGTCGGCGAGCCAATCACCTTTGCCATATAATACCAATAATGAGAATTTGAATCCACATCATCTAATGCCATTACATAAAATCTCTCATTCCCACTTGAGTTTGATACTGTTAGTACATCTTTTGTTCCGAAATCGTCTGAATGATTACTACTACCTATTTTATACTTCTTAAAATCACTTCCTTTTGGTATTTTATATTCTCCATAGCTTTCATAGTTATTATTTCCACCTGGATTCCACATCCCACTTCCTCCTATTGCTAAGTCCGCATATATTACTCCATCTACTGTTCCATTTCCATCTACATCTGCATAATATCCTACATATGATGTATTTTCTGGCAATTCTGCCATATTAGTTTTTGCAGTTGTCGTTATTTTTCCTGCATTTCCTGCCTTATCATATGCCTCTACCTTTATTGTATAGCTTGTTCCTGCACTCAATCCACTAAATGTATAACTTTTATTTGATGTTGTACTCTTTAGGCTATTATTTAAGTAATACTTATACGTATTTGTGTCTGCTAATCCACTCTCTCCATCACTTGATGCTGTTACTTTTACTTCTATACTATTCTCTGTTATTGCTCCTGTTCCTATACTTACTGTTGGTGCTTTCTTATCTAGTATTGTTATGCTTGCACTATTTCCTGCATTTATTCCATCTGTTAATCTTGCATACACTGTATCTCCATGATTTAGGTTTCCTACTATTACTGGGCTATTTCCTTTTGTCCAACTTCCTTCTATTCCTCCTACTTGATACTCTATTTGGAAACTTGTTGTAGTTGTTAATGTTGTACTTGCCTTTCCTTCATTCCATACTGCTGGACTTGCTGTTATATTTCCTGTTTCTAGTCCTTCTCCTGCTCCTGGTACTGTTGCTGTGGTTTGATTTACTAAAGTACCTGTTCCTGTATTTCCTGCTTTATCTCCATTTACTTCTACTTTTATATCATATTTTGTTCCTTGTGTTAATCCTGTAAATGTATATTGCGCATTTGTTATATTTTCTGCTCCACTTGGTGCTTTGTAACTACTTTCTGCCTCTGTACTCTTTTTAATGTAGTATGTGTATTTTGGACTTGTTACCATTCCAGTTTCATTATCTACTGCTTGGGCTGTTACTGTTATACTATTTGTTGTAGGAGACCCCTGTGCTGTTACTGTCACTACTGGTGCTGTTGTATCTTCTATTGTGATGTTTACTTCTGGTCCATATGTTGTTTGTCCTTCATTTGTTAAACATGCTTTTACTTTATCTCCATGATTTAATCCTGTTATACTTGTTCCATTATATTCTTGCCAACTTCCTTCTCCATTTATTTTATATACAATTTTATACTGACTTTCTGTTGTTGCTAGCTTTAATGTTGCTGTTCCTCCACTCCATGTTATTTCTCCTTCTTGTGTTACTGTTCCTGTTATTCTGCTTATTGTTATTGCATTTGATACTGTCTCTGTTTTATTTCCTGCTACATCTGTTGTTAGAACATGCAAATAGTATGTTCCTGTTGTACCACTATTTAATGTTATTGTTTCTGAGTTTGTAGTAAAGCTTCCTGTATATTGTGAAATTACATCTGAACCTGTTCCTATTTCTTCTGCGCTTTGTGTTAGTACCCATTTACTTTGACTGATATTTACTCCACTTTCTCTATCTATATGTGTTACTTTTGCTGTTATATTTTCTCCTATTATTACACTTGCTGGGTTTATTTCAATATTTGCTTTTTCTGGGGCTGTTATGTCCTCTATTTTCTTATTTTGTATCTCACTGTATTGCTCTCCATCTGTTAGCCTTGCATATACTGTGTCTCCATGGTTCACTCCTGTTACTACTCCACCTGATATAGTTAGCCAGCTTTTTTCATCTGTTCCATTTATTTGATATTGTATTATATATTTACTTTCACTTGAAGTTATTGAAACATTTGCTGTTCCATTCTCTTGCCATTGTGCCTCTCCTATTGTTATTGTTCCTTCTGGTATTGGCTCTGGTTCTGGCTCTATTGTATTTGTTTCTACTGTATTTGTTTCTTCTACTGAGTTCGTATCTACTGAATTTGTATCAACTGAGTTAGTTTCAACCGAATTTGTTTCCTCTCCTCCTGTTGAATTTGTATCTCCTGTACCAATTCCTGCAATTATGTCAT
>JAHZIB010000014.1 GCA_019419955.1 Clostridiales bacterium
ACTTAAATAATAGCCTAAAGAGTACAACATCAAATAAAAGTTATACATTTAGTGGTTTAGATGGAGGAGAATATAGCATAAAAGTAGAAGCATATGATAAGGGAGGAAATATAGGAACAGATACTGCTACAGCAACAGCATCATATGTAGGATATTATGCAGACGTAGATGGAAACGGAACAGTAGATGGAGTAATATATGTGGATTTGGCAACAGACGGAGGAAAGAGCGGACAGTGGGGAAATAGTAACGGAACCTATACAATACCAACAGGAAGTAACTTCAAGAAATATAAAGTAAGTAAGAGTGGACATTCAGACGATTTCGGAACAAAAGATGTACTAACAGTAGCAAACTCAAGTGGAAATGAGAGATTTTATGTAATGGCATTAGATGATATAGATGGAAGTCAGAATGGAACAAGATATTGTTGGTATGATGCAGCATATGGAAAAATGAACGATTATCAAACAGCAACCTCAACAAGTTTTGGAAGTGGAAAACAGAATACACAGAATATGATAGCAAAGTGGAACAGTAGTGCATATGGAGCACAAAATGATGGAAATTATACAGACATGTGGGGGTTAAGTACAGTGCAGAGTAAAATAAATGCAAATCCAGCATGGTATGTACCATCAAAAGAGGAATGGTCAGCATTTGGAAGCCAACTAGGAATTACGTCAAGCAATTATGGAAACAAAGGACTTTCCGACTGGTATTGGTCGTCGTCGCAGGACGATGCTATCCTCGTGTGGACCGCTGACTTCTACGGCGGCCGCATGTACGACAACGCTGTAAGCGGCTACAACTGCGTTCGCCTCGGCGTGACTTTCTAATTGCATAGGAAATTTCAACCGAAATTTCCGGAGCAACAAGGTTAGGTTACCTTAGGCTGTGCATATTCGCGAGAGCGAAATGCACATCTGTGCGTCGAAAGCTTGCTTTCGTTAACGCACACCTTTCTTATTTGTAAAAATTAGAAAGTATGTAAAGACATTATGTCGGCAGAGCTTAATTAACAATAAACAAGAAGTTTACTATAATACAAGAAAACAACTTGTGGTAGAAGAAATTCTTTCTACTGCAGGTTGTTTATTTTAGTGCGACAGGCATGTCATTTAGCTAATCGGTGAAAGTCCGTAGTGGAGGTAGATATCGCCAACCGCATAGAGAAGCACAAGATATCCATCGTGAGGTGGAAGTGGAGGAAGTGTGTATCGAAATCATGGCTCGATGTATAAAAACTTGATACTAAGGCTGTATAAGAGGGTAAGGCTACTAAACAAGTCAAAGCCCCAAAGATATGCGTAACCTTATGCAGTAAATCAAGCGAGTAAATGAGGAAAGTTAAATGACTTACCCTGTGAGGTCTTGTGGACATAGAGTAGTTAGGAAACGACGAGGAGTACATAGAACAAAATATGGTCGAAAAAGGTTTATCACAAGAAGTTAGCAGAGGTCATAGTAGAAAAATTTTTTTTCGAAAAGTCATGTCACTTTTTATTGACCACTTACCAACATAATGAAATTCCAAAAATATTTTCCTGATTTTCTTGATTTATTTTTATAGTAATGATACAATATTTAGGTAAAAGCATATAATTATATGTTTTTGGGACAAATTAATAAATGGTGGTAAATATGCCAATTTTTACAAAAACAGGATTACCTGCAAACAAAATATTAAGAGAGGAAAAAATACAAATTCTTGAAGAATTAGAAGGAAAAGAAATTTTAGAAGAGGAAGGAAGTAAATTATTACAAATTGCAATCTTGAATTTAATGCCTTTGAAGGAGGATACAGAGTTACAATTACTGAGAAAATTATCTAGTTCTGGTAAAAACATAAAAATTACATTTGTTAATGTAACATCATATATTAGCAAAACTACATCGCCAGAGCATATGGAAAGATTTTATTCTACATTTGATGAGATTAAGGACAAGTACTTTGATGGTCTTATTATTACAGGAGCTCCTGTAGAGCAAATAGCATTTGAGGATGTTATTTATTGGAATGAACTTACTAAGATAATGAACTGGTCTGAAACTCATGCTAAGTCTACATTACATATTTGTTGGGGTGCCCAAGCGGGGTTGTACTATCATTATGGAGTGAATAAGCATTTAATAGAACACAAAATGTTTGGAGTTTTTGAGCATGAAATAGATATTCCAAATTCTAAGATTGTTACAGGCTTTGATAATGGATTTAAAGCACCACATTCGAGACATACTACTGTATATAAAAATGAAATCGAAAAGGTGCCGGATTTGGAAGTGGTTGCAGAGTCATCAAAAGCCGGAGTTTTTATTGTTGAGAATAAAAAGAAAAACCAATTATTTTTTACAGGACATTTGGAGTATGCAGTAGATACATTAGATAAAGAATATAAGAGAGATTTAAGTAAGGGGCTAGAAATTAATATGCCTGAGAATTATTATTTTAACAATAATTCAGATGAGGAACCAGTGTTTAGTTGGAAGGAAAATGGAGATCATATTTATTCTAATTGGGTTAATTATTATTGCTGTGATTGATTTAAAACAATAATAATAAAAATTTGTATTTTCTATTGATATTTTTTTGATTGTATTATATGATAAACGAAATGGAGTTTTAGGAATATTTTTAAGGAGGAAATACCATAATATGAAGAAGAAAATAGCTGCAATAATTATGATTGTAATAATTATTTTAGGACTGGTCTCGGTAGCTACTTATGCAACAGATGTCAGTGGAGTTACAGCAACAAGCGTTACTACAAGTGTAGATGATAATGGTGTAATAGGGGCTACAAATGCGGGCAATGGAACAGAGTCTGCGACTAATGCTGGAACCAACACAGGAAATACAGAAACCTCAAGAAATGATTCAACTGTGAATTTGGTTCAAATAAGAGATAGAGAACTAGAAACTTTGCAAGAATACCAAGATGCTTATGGTGATGACACATATGGTTTGGTGGCGTACATTTTGAACATTATTAGAATATACAGTATACCATTTGGATTTGTGGGTATTGCAATAAGTGGTATTTATAGATACATAATTGGAATTAGACAATTAGATGTTAGAGACAAAGGTTTTGGAGCAATGATAGGAATTATTACAGTAATGGTAATTTGCCAAGTGCTACCATTAGTATTTGCTATAGTTGTAAAAGGCTGGAGGGGTTAAACAAATGAAAGTATTATTTGCCGTTAATAACGAAAGTATTTCTGAATCGATTATTAAGAAATATCAGCAAGATTACAAAGAAATAATATCAAGTAAAAATGTATATTACTTTGATGCGATTACTAGGGAATTACAAAAGGACAAATCATATGATAGAATTGTTATTAGTGAAGATGTAGAACCATTTGCTAATAACAATTATGGAGTTATAGATAAGTTTATATTTGAAAGATTAGATGCAATAAGTGATGAGGCTATAACGTCGACAGGACAAGACATACCTATTATTCTAATATGTGCGGATAGAAGAAATAAATCTGAAAACATATTAGTAAAGTTATTTGGAATAGGTATCTATAGTGCACTATTGGGGCAAGATAGGACGATTTCTAAAGTTTGTGAGCTTATCAACAAACCACGTAGTAAAAAAGAAGCTAAAATTTATTATAAAATTGATGCTGATGATGTGGAGTATAAAGCAGAAGGCGAAGAAGATGTAAATGAGGTTGAAATTCAAAATATATTAAACCACTATAAGAGATTAGGTAGAAATGAAGAAGAATATGTGAAAAGTTTTGATAATATAGCTGAGCAATACACTGATGCTCAACTAAGGGTTATATGTAAATTTTTACCACTTAATGTAAAAGCTGTATTAGAAGAAAATTCACAAAAGTATCAAGAGTTAATTACATTTGGGACAGTTACACCTAGTATAAGTCAAGGTAAAGCAAAAAATAGTAATTATGTTCCAAATAAAGAATATCAAGATACTAAGAAAAAGAAGAAAAAAGAGAGTGGTTCAAAGATTGAAGTATTGGAGAAGAATATTGGAGAGCCAGGGCTGTCAAAACCAGTTATAATTCCAGGAGTAATTGGGAAGAAGAGTGTAGCATCAGTAGATAATATGACAAATACAGCAAAAGCTATTCCTAGTAGTAATCCTCAGGTGGTTCAACCAATACAAAAAGAAATATCACAACAAACACAGCAATCAGACATTTCACAATCTGTTCAAGTACAATCAGATGTAAATGAAAGTGAACTAAATACTGACGATATAGAGAATATTTTGCAATCTGTGGAAACAGATATTTCGGCAAAAGAGCCAGTTAAAAAGAAAAGAGGTAGACCAAAGAAAGTTCAGGAACCAACAGAACAACTTTCAGAGGAGACACCTAAGAAGAAAAGAGGTAGGCCGAAGAAGATTGTTACAACAGAGGCCGTTACTACTCCACAAGAAGATGATGCTTCTGTAAACTTATTTGGATTAGGAGCTGAAAACGATAGTGAGAGTAACGGGGAAATAATTTTACCAGGTTTGGATGATGAAAAACCTAGAGATAGTATCTCAAGTACACAGGATACGGAAGATGTAGATTTGTTTAGCTTAGGCAATAGTTTTGAGGCTAATAATCAATTTGCAAATAATGAGACATTTACAAGAACAAACCAGTTTTCACAAAACAACGATGCAAAAGAGTTAGAAGTGAAAAATCAATTTAGCCCAAGTAATAGTGATGCAAACTTGAAGAATTTAATTAGTATGTCAAATAAGTTAGTTGCATTTGTTGGTACATCTAAGAATGGAACATCATTTTTGGTAAATAGTATTGCAGAAATATTATCAAAAAGAGGTATTAAAACCGCTATATTAGATTTAACGCAAAATAAAAATGCATATTATATTTATACGCAAAATGATGAAAATTTAAGAAAGACAGCATTTAGTTGTGTGAGCAATTTGCAAGCAGGAATTGCACAAGGAATAGAAGTAAATAAGAATCTAACAGTTTATACGACTTTGCCAGAAAGAAATGATGAATTTGCAGATTATACAAATATATTGACAACTTTAACAAAAAATTATTCTTTAGTGATAATGGATTGCGACTATGACACAAATTATGCATACTTTAATTTTGCACAGGAAATATATTTAATACAAAGTTTTGACATTCTAACAATTCAACCACTTACAGCATTTTTAAGAAATCTTAAATCTAGAAATGTATTAGATGCAAGTAAATTGAGAATAGTATTGAATAAAGTTTTGAGGGTCAGAAGTATAACTGAAAGAATAATTATAGGAGGAATGTCATCATATAATGACCCATCAATGTCATACATGACTGAATTGTTTGATAAGGACAATATCCCATATTGTAGCATTCCTTTTGACCAAGAAGCGTATTCAAAATATTTAGATGGATTGGTTAATTGCGAAATTTCAACTAAAGGTTATCCAAAAAACTTTCTTACAAGTTTGGATAAATTAGCAAGCATGGTATATCCACTACTTGCTAATGATAAACCAGCCAATAAGTTTAATTCATATAATGAGCGAACAAGTAATTTTTCAAATAATATAAACGAGACATTAAACAAAATGAAAAATCAATATTGATAAAGGGGTGAAATCTTTTGATAATAGGAGTAATATTAATACTTGTAATTATAATAGTATTACTTATGGTATATAATATGTCTGTGCATAAAAAAATAGAGAGCTTCAACAATTTAAACCAAAAAGTTACGAATTTAAACATATTACAAGACTTTATGGATACCATAAGCAAATCAGCTTCAGTAGATGAAAAAATAAATCTTATAAACAGTATTATTATTGAAAGATACCAAATCAAATATTCTACAATTGTTATGTATGATGGAACTAAATACATTGTTAAAGCCTCAAATGTTGACAAGAAACATTGGGATGCACTAAGTGACTTACAATCTGAGGAAGTTTTCAAAGAAAGTATTCAAAGCTCAGTGCCAAAGTATGTTACTGTAGAAGGGGAAAATGAAAGGTTACCATATCAAAAGATGGAATTTGCCAGAGCAAAATGTGCAATGTTCTTTCCGTTATATATAGATAATGTGTATATCGGGTATTGGCTTTTAGAAGGTAGCCAACCACACGAATTCGACCATATAGATACTACTATACTTGAAGTAATACGTACTAATATAGTTTCGATAATACGAACTGTAGAGAATCAAAAAATTATAGAAAGTATTGTAAGGGATGATAAATACAGTACATTGAAAACAGCAGAATACTTATATACAGAAGGAAGGAAAGTAATAGACCAATATACCACTTCTACAATATGTATGTTTAGAATAATTAACTTAGAAGAAATTAATGAAGATATTAGCAGAAAAACAGGTGATACGATAATTACAAGGGTTTGCGAAGTTGTTAAAGCAAATTTATCAAATGAATATATTTTTGTAAGGTATATGGGACCTAAGTTTGCTATTGCATTTTCAGGAATAGATGAGCAGTCTGTATTATCTTTTATCCAAGAGCTAAAGGAAAAGATAGAAAGAATTTCTATAGAACCTGTTGATATAGAATTTGAGACAGGAGATGAAGAGGAGGAAGTAACAGTACAACCTAAGATTAATATTGTGCTTTCTACTTATTATAAAGGGACAGCATTAGAAGGAGTTTTGAAAACAGAAGAAGAATATTTAGATAAAGCGAGTAAATCGCAAAGCGAAATTAATATGTTATAAGTTATAGGGAGGGAAAATGCAGATGATGGATGAAACAGTAAGCTTTAAGGTAGAAAGGGACAAAAATGTTAAAGCTAGAGAGATTTTGAAAGAAGTATATAATGCTTTACAAGAAAAAGGCTATAACCCAATTAATCAAATAGTAGGTTATATTTTGTCTGGAGACCCTACATATATTACAAGTCATAATAATGCAAGAAATTTAATAAGACAGATTGAAAGAGATGAGCTCTTAGAAAAAATGGTAAAAAATTATATAGGATTAGATGAGTGATGAGGAAACTAGGGATAGATTATGGAGATTCGAGGGTAGGAATAGCAATTACAGACGAACTTGGAATAACCGTACAGGGACTAGAAACTATACATCATAATAGCAATGATAAGTTAGTGCTTAGGAGACTAGAAGAACTATTTGAAAAATACGATGTAGATACTATAGTAATAGGTATTCCAATAAATATGAATGGCTCAAAGTCAGAACGTGTAGAAATTACCGAAAAATTTATTCATAAATTGAAGTGTAAGTTTAACAAAATGCA
This sequence comes from Clostridiales bacterium, assembly GCA_019419955.1. Taxonomy (GTDB): domain Bacteria; phylum Bacillota; class Clostridia; order TANB77; family CAG-508; genus CALXVA01. The sequence continues at coordinate 7,255 of JAHZIB010000014.1, forward strand.
TATTGAAAGAGTGGATGAGAGACTTACTACAGTAGCAGCGCATAAGACTATGAATTATTTGAATATTAACAAAAATGAAAAGAAAAATTTAGTTGATACACTTTCAGCAGTTTATATTTTAGAAACATATATGAATAAAAAAGAAGAATAGATTTTAAAAATTTAGCAATAATATAATTAAATTAGTTATTAATATTGTAGAAATACAAAAAATATATATAAATTGAAAGGAGATTAAAAAAATGAATGATGATGTGAACAATGTTCCAAATGGGCAAGAAGGCGAGGAACTAGATAATATAATAGTCCTAAATGATGAAAATGGCGAGGAAATTGAATTTGAATTTTTAGATTTAATCGAATATGAAGGGGACGAATATGTAGTGTTGTTACCAAATGACGAGGATGAAGAAGATGCAGGAGAAGTGGTAATATTGAAACTTGAAGACTCTGATTCAGAAGATGAAGAATCTTATGTTAGTGTGGATGATGAAGATGTTCTTAAGGCTGTTTTTGAAATATTCAAAGAAAAGTTTAAAGATGAATTTAATTTTATAGACGAATAAGTTTATAACTCAAAAAGAACCCAAATTTTGGCTGTGTAAAAATTCATTTGAAATGTAGTTTGTATAACGTTTTGCATTTTGAATAAATTTTACACAGCCAAAATTTTATTTGATTAGAAAGTAGGCTTCTTCAAACGCACTCCCAATAGAATTGCTCGTTTGAACACTGTACGGTACTGAGAAATGTCTCTAAATAAATAAATCAATATATATATATATATATTGATTTGCTGCGTTTGAGTTGACCAAAAACACGAGAGTTATTACTAAATAATGGTTTAAAAAAATAATTGTCTTACAACTTGAGTTAAAATGTGCAATAACCATTATCCAGTAACTTTTAAAAAATAAAATGTGCTCAAAATGATGCAAAAAATCTAAATATGTGGTACAATAGAGTTAGGTTTAAATTAAAAAATTGTGTAAAATAATCTAGTGAAAAATGGGTTATGAACAAAATTGAATTAGGGGGAATACATATGAAAAATTTTTCGAGTTGGCTTATTGCAATTTTTGCTTTTATGTTCTGGGGCTTTAGATTAGTGGGAACAGCATTATATTCTATAGGTAATGAGTTTATGTTTGTTCCAGCAAATATAACAATGGAAGTAGTGCTATTATTTATTACATTTATTTGTATATGCTTTATGGTAAAAAGAAAACTGCTAGCTGCTATAATATATTTATTATGCCATTTCATATATTATGGACCAGCATTTATAGGTCATTTTATGGAAATGATAAACCAAACGTTGCCTACAGAATTATATATGGGAACATTATTTGAGCTATTTGGCCTTGCATTAGCTATAGCAGCTTTGTTTGATGTATTACTAGATAAGAACAGAAAAGCACATCCAACTGATAAGAAGACAGATTGGTTTTATAAAGGAAAAGAGTATGACAGAAAATTAGATGAGAGAGCTGATAAAAACAATTATAGAACTTTATAATAAAAAATACTAATAAAGAATAAAAATAATGAGATATGTGGAGAATTGAAAACAAAAATAAGGAAGTGTAAGTATAATTGGAAAATAGACAGAATAGTACAAATATAAATTGGTATCCAGGACACATGGCTAAAACAAAAAGGCAAATTTCAGAAGATTTAAGATTAGTGGATATAGTAGTTGAAATTCTTGATTCTAGAATACCAATATCAAGTAGAAACCCTGATATAGAAGAGCTAATAAAAAATAAAAACAGGCTTATCATCTTAAATAAATATGATTTAGCAGAAGAAAACGAGAATAAAAAGTGGGTTAAGGCTTTTGAAGATCAAGAAATTGCAGCGGTTTTAGTAAATTCTAGTACTGGAGAAGGTGTAAATCAAGCTATAAAAAGGATTGAGGATTTGTATAAGGAAAAACAGCAAAAATATGAAGGAAAGGGTAGAATAGGAAAATCTGTTAGAGTTATGATTATTGGTATACCAAATGTTGGCAAGTCTTCTTTTATAAATAGAGTTACCAAAAAAAATTCAGCTCAAGTAGGGAATAGACCTGGTGTTACAAGACAGAAGCAATGGATACGCATCAATGGAAATATAGAATTGTTAGATACTCCTGGAGTTTTGTGGCCTAAGTTTGAGAGTGAAGAGGTTGCACTAAATTTAGCATTTACAGGAACAATTAAAGACGAAGTGATAGAAACATTGGAAATAGGATTTAATTTATTAAAAGTACTTATCAGCAAATACAAAAAAATGCTAATTGAGAGATATAAATTAGATGAATATGAAGTTGAAAGTATATTAAAAAAAGAGATAGAAGAGAATGAAAAAATATTAGAATTGATGCATTTAGTAGGTAAAAATAGAGGAATACTAAAGTCTGGTGGAGAAATTGATGAAGAGAAGACGGCGAAGATAATATTAGAGGATTTTAGGAGTGGAAAGATTGGCAGAATAACACTAGAAAAATCAGAAGTATAAAATATAAATAGATATGCGAGATCGAATGGGGGGAAAATGAAAGAAATAATAGAAAGAACAAAAAGTGAAGCAGAGGTAAATACAATGTCGCCTTTAGTATGGGCTTATGTGGGAGATTGTATATATGAATTATTTATACGAATGAGACTAATAAATGAGACGAAATTAAAACCACATGGACTGCATGTGGAAGCAATAAAATATGTAAAAGCAAAGGCTCAGGCAGATATATTAAAGAAAATGGAAAACGAGTTGACAGAAAGAGAGTTAGAAATAGTAAAAAGAGGAAGAAACGCGGAAAACCACCATATTCCTAAGAATGCAACAGTGCAAGAATATATGTATGCTACTGGTTTTGAGGCTTTAATTGGATATTTGTATCTAACAAAGCAAGACGAGAGGCTAAAGGAAATACTGGAAAAATGTGTTATGAAAGAAATTGAATATTAATTTACCGAAAAAGAAATTACTAAATATGTTACAATTACACAAATTAATTTATTAAAGTGTATTATATTTTGAGGTTGCAGGATAATAGTTCAAAAAAATAATTGTCCTGCAACGTGAGCTCAAATGTGCAATAACCGCTATTATCCTGTAATCTTTTGACACAAAATTATCTTAATATTTGCTTGTTTTTTTATTGAAAATATTGTATATTAGAAACCATAGGAAATGAACAAAAAAGCAGATGTGTGTTGCCACTTTACTACATAGTTTCTAACTATGAGAAAGTGAGGTGGTGTTTATGGTAGAATTTTTACTATTCCTAATTATAGGATTTATGATTTCAATAACTATAAACGTAGCCTTATTGACAGTTATATACATACTCTGGACAAATAAGGAATAAATAAAAACACTACATTTTGCTTTGGTACTGCAATGTAGTGTTTATCAAGTTTATTGGTAACATACATTCTGTATGTTTGTTTCCTATATTTTTATTATACATACTTTTTTTACTTTTGTCAAATAATATTTCAAATTATAACTTTACATTTATGGCGAATACACCAATAAAGCAAATTAAGTTCATTTTAGGAAACAATGGTGGAGATGAGGAGAGTCGAACTCCTGTCCAATATTACGTCCATATAAATTTCTCCGAGTGCAGTTTGTTAAAGCATTTTCCCAAACATAAATTAACAAACAACTTTATTGTTTAGGTAGTCATATATTTACCCTTAAGCCCAATGACAAGAGCTTAATTTGTTATCCTACTGTTTAAGCGCCTTATCCCCAATCGTAGGCAATCAGAGCAAGACGGGCTACCTAAGCTTAGGCAGCAGCGTATGCTAATTCTCTATCGTTATCAGCGTTTATATTTATTTTTCGCTTTTTTATAGTGGCCAAAGCGACCATCCACTACTCGCTATTTATACTTCGGTAATATTGTCGAAACCAAATACATCCCCAAGTACATTAATATTATACAATATTTTATGCAAAAACTCAATGAAAAATATTGACTTTCTTGAAAAAAAATGTTATAAATATATATGTTATGTTTTCTGGCCCCTTGGTCAAGCGGTTAAGACGCAGCCCTCTCAAGGCTGAATCATGGGTTCGATTCCCGTAGGGGTCACCAAAAAAAGAACAGTAGGGTATTAGATATATTAAAATATTGTCTAGTATTCTTTTTTATTGTGCAGAAAATTAGTTCTACAGTGATGAAATTGCATTTCTTGCAAGTTCGTCACAACGATTATTATACTCATTATCTGCGTGACCTTTTACTTTGTGAAAGGTTACATTGTGCATTTGTGTTAGTTCAATTAGATCTTGCCATAATTCCTTGTTTTTAACGTCAGTTTTCCCAGAAGTTTTCCAATTATTTTTTTGCCACCCTACAATCCAGTTTTGCAAAAAAGCATTTACTACATAAGCACTATCACTATATAAATCCACTTTGCAAGGATATTTTAAAAGTTTTAGGGCTTCTATAACTGCTGTAAGTTCCATAACATTATTTGTTGTATCTGCTTTTGCTCCAGATATTTCTTTTTTATGTTCTTTATGCATTAAAATGGCTCCCCAACCACCAGGACCAGGATTTCCAGAACATGCGCCATCTGTATAAATAGTTACTTCTTCCATATTAACCTCCATTTAATTTTTTATTTTTCATTGTATATTTTTGTGTTTTGTGATATTATATCAATAAATTATTTTTTGTACAAGTTTTAAGGAGGAAAACTATGGGTAGAGTATTAGGAATAATTGCAGAATACAATCCTTTTCATAATGGGCACTTGTATCATATAGCAAGAGCAAAGCAAGAAACTAATGCTCAATATATTATAGCTGTAATCTCTGGAAATTTTGTGCAAAGGGGCAATACGTCTATAGTGAATAAATGGGTAAAAGCTAGAATGGCTTTGCTTAATGGTGTTGATTTAGTTATAGAACTTCCGTCAGTATATAGTATTTCAAGTGCAGAAAATTTTGCAGAGGGGGCTATAAAAATATTTAATTCTCTTGGTGTGGTTGACACCATTTCTTTTGGTATGGAGACATCAGATATTTCAACACTAAATAATATTGCAAATGTTTTATATAATGAACCTAAAGAATATTTAACAATGTTAAATCACGAACTGAAAAAAGGAAACTCCTTTCCAAAGGCAAGAGAAAATGCTCTAATGGTATATTTAAATGATATAAAAAGATATGCAAATGTTCTTTCTGGTTCTAATAATATTTTAGCAATTGAATATTTAAAAGCTATAAAGAAAACAAAAAGTACAATTAACCCAGTAGGAATAAAAAGAGAAAAAGTTTTATATAATGATAAATATATAGTGGATGAATTCGCAAGTGCTACAGCTATAAGGAAAATGCTTATGACAAATCAACTTGATGATATAAGTAAGGTAATGCCTAGAAATTCTTATTTAAAATTAGGAGAAGAATTGAAAAACGGACATTATGTTATAGATTTATCAAGGTTTGCGAGAGAAATAATATATACATTAAGAAAAATGTCTATTGCAGATATTGCTAAACTTCCTGATGTTTCAGAAGGGTTGGATACTTCAATAAAAAATGCAGCAGATTCATGCAATACATTAGAGGAATTGATAAATATAGTAAAAACGAAAAGATTTACACAGACTAGAATTCAAAGAATACTACTTTATGCTTTACTTGGTATAGACAAGAAAAAGATGGAAACATCAAGAAAGATAACACCATATGTAAGAATCTTAGGTTTTAATAACAAAGGAAAAGAATTAATATCTGAGATGATGAGAATTAACCCAAAATTGAATGTGATTACATCAGTAAAAAAATATATTGATGATGTTGCAAATAAAAACCTTAAAGAAATGCTTGAGACTGATATTTTAGCAACAAACATTTATACTTTAGGATACCATTCAGACTCATACTCAAATTTAGATTATACAAATAAAATAGAGATACTCTAAAATCGGAGGAAAATAATGGTTATTGGAATAACTGGAAGTTCAGGAGCAGGGAAAAGTACAATTTGCGAGGTACTTGAAATAAGGTATAATGTAAAAGTAATTAATGCAGATAAAATAGCCAAAAAATTATCTAAGAAAGGAACAAACTATATTAACGATATAGTAGCAAAGTTTGGAACAGATATTTTAGATGAAGAAGGTGAACTAAAAAGGCGAAAATTGGCAGAAATAATTTATAATGATGAAGCAAAAAGACAAGAGCTCAATGATTGTACATTTAAATACATTAAGGAAGAAATAAAAAAGGAAATAAAGAATGATAAAAAGGTATATGTGATAGATGCTCCTTTACTATTTGAGTGTGAGCTTAATGAAATTTGCGATAAGATTATAGGTGTTATATCAAGAAAAGAGTTACAGTTAGATAGAATCGTTGCAAGAGACAACATAGATTATGAAAGTGCAGAAAAGAGATTACGAGCTCAAGAAGATAACGAATTCTATATTAGAAATTGTGACAGAATAATAGAGAATAATAACGACTTGGCGTATATAGAACAAGAAATAGAGAAACTTGCTAAAGATTGGAATTTCGCCCTTACGAATTAGGGGCACCTTTAGATTCGTAAGGGATGAGGAGGTGAGTCCTATGGAGGTGAAACAAAGACAGATTTTACATATTGATGTGAATAATGCATTTTTAAGTTGGACTGCTATTGATAGATTGTCTAAAGGAGAAAAAGTTGATATAAGAGAGATTGAGGCTGTTATCGGTGGGGATGAAACTAAAAGATCTGGTATTGTTTTGGCAAAGAGTATGAAAGCAAAGGAAAAAGGGGTTCGTACTGGAGAAACATTATATCAAGCTAGACTAAAGTGTCCTAATTTACAAGTATTTAGAGGAGAGTACAAAAATTACAAAAAACATTCTGAGAAACTATATAACTTATTGTTACAATATACTGATAAAATAGAGAGATTTAGTATTGATGAGTGTTTTTTAGATATGACTGATTACTTAGGAAATAATAGCTTAATAGATAAAGCTTATGAGATAAAAAACCGAGTTAGAAGAGAACTCGGGTTTACTGTAAATGTTGGAGTGTCACATAATAAATTATTAGCAAAAATGGCATCTGATTTTACTAAGCCAGATCGAGTACATACTTTATTTGAGAATGAAATAGAAGAAAAAATGTGGAAATTACCAGTGTCTGAGTTATTTATGTTAGGAAGAAAAACACTTCCAAAGCTATATAGTATGAGAATAAAAACAATTGGTGATTTGGCAAGGCAAGATAAAAAACTTATGATAGACAAGTTTGGTAAACATGGGCTTATTATGTGGGAGTACTCAAATGGGATAGATAATTCTAGTGTTAACTATATTAAGGAAAAGCCGAAAGGAATTGGCAACTCTGTTACATTACCTCATGATTTGAATAAAATTGATGATATAGAGAAGGTGCTTTTAACGTTAGCTGAACAAGTTGCATATAGATTACGTAGATATAATATGTATGCAAATGTAGTAAATGTACAATTGCGTACAAAAGATTTTAAGGATTTTTCTCACCAAAAAAAACTAATGAATTCTACTTCAAATACAAAGGATATTTATAATATTGCAAAAGAATTGTTATATGAGATGTATAAAAAAGGAACTGCAATAAGGCTAGTAGGTTTAAGAGTGGACAAATTAATTGATAAGGATGAAATACAACTTTCACTATTTAAAAGAGAAGAAGATAGAAAACAAGAAAAACTGGATGAGGTTGTAGATAAGTTAAAACAGAAATATGGATACAATAGTATTACAAGAGCTGGAAAGCTGCATTCAGAAGACGTTATAAAACTAAAGGATGAATAACACTCAGATTAAAAAAATTCAAGAAAGTACTTGTCAAAAAAATAAAAATAGTATACAATTAGCATGAACAAAGAGATAAAGGTTGAAAAATAATTACAATTTTGACGTTGTCAAACTTCATTTAAAATTTAATCAACGTACACAGAGTACGCCTCATAAATTTTAAACTCGTTTTGACTGCTCAAAATTTAATTCTTTTCCAACCAATTTGTGCCTCAAGAAAGGAATGTGATAAAAGATGGAAAAGAGATACAAAATGAGAAAAAACGAAATCGATAGAACCTGCATGGCTGTAAGAGAGAGAGAGAGAGAGAGAGCAAGAGAATAGAGAAAACTTGTTCTGCTTTTGATGTAGAAAATATAGTAAGAAATATAAATAAAGGGATGGATTATGGCAAAAAACGATGTAAAAAAGACAAAAGTTTTTTTGAAAGTAATCTATCCTTTTTGTGTGCAAATGAGAAAGGGATAACGCTACTAGCGCTAATACTAACAGTAGTAATAATGATAATATTAGCAGCAGTAACAATAAATGTAGCATTAGGAGAGGGAGGTTTAGTAGACCAAGCAAAATGGGCAGCAGAGCAAACAGCAAATTCAACAAAGACAGAACAGGAACAGTTAGCAGAGTTAGAGCAAGAATTTGCAAATTTAATGGCAGAAGATAGTGAAATACCACTACCAGAACCAGAGGAACCAAGTATTCCAGAGAGTACATCATATGTAGGATATTATGCAGATGTAGATGGAAACGGAACAGTAGATGGAGTAATATATGTAGATTTAGCAACTGATGGAGGAAAAAGTGGACAGTGGGGAGACGGTTACGGAAAATATACAATACCAACAGGAAGTAACTTTAAGAAATATAAAGTAAATAAGAGTGGACACTCAGATGATTTCGGAACAAAAGATGTATTAACAGTGGCAAATTCAAGTGGAAATGAGAGATTCTACGTAATGGCATTAGATGATGTGGATTCAAAGGAATATTGTTGGTACTATAGTGCATGGGGAAATATGAACGATTATAGTACAACAACATCAACAAGTTTTGGAAGTGGAAAACAGAATACAAAGAATATGATAGAGAAATGGAATAGTAATGAATATGGATCAAAGAATGGAAATAGTGAGTATCCAGATGTGTGGAGCTTAAGTACGGTACAGAGTAAAATAAATGCCAATCCAGCATGGTATGTACCATCAAGCGGAGAGTGTGGAGCATTCGCAGACAAACTAGGTATTACGCCAAGCAATTATGCAAGCAAAGGACTTTCCAATTGCTATTGGTCATCGTCACAGTACGGTATTAATGGTGCGTGGTATGCTAACTTAGACTATGGATGCATGTACGGTCAGGATGTACGCAGCTACTTCTACGTTCGCCTTGGCACGAATTTCTAATTTGTAAAAATTTTACGTCGAAATCTAAGATTTCGCTACGTCCAATTTTCTTATCTAAATAAAAATACGTGAAAACATTATGAAAATAATAAAGCTTGGGTATATCAGATGTTTGAGTAAGGCAAGAACATTTATGAGAAGATACCTAAGACGAGTGAACCGAGGGGTGAAATGAAGGAGCTATTAACATTTTAGGTTTACCATAATTTATAGAGAGACTAGAATAAAATAGAATTTAACAGTAAGAAGTCTCTAAAAAACGTATAGGAAACCTCTTAAAAAGGCTGTAGCATGGTAAGAGGTCAATAAGAAGTTTACTATATAATTCAAGCAAACAACTTGTAGTATGAGCAATTCTTTTTGATATGATACCTCTTAAGTAGACAGAGTAAATAAACAAAGTCGACTTAGGAGGTATTATATCATTTCTACTACAGGTTGTTCTTTTTAGGCAATAGAAGAGTAAATATATTTCAATGAAGACTTGCGAAAGTTTTTAATGGAACTCCAGCTGCAGGGTAAATCATTATATAGTAATTATTGCATTAGAGAAAGCCATGATGATCTTGTTTTAGCATTTAACATATGTTATACTTTTTTTGATAATAAAGAGCTGAGTATTAAAAATAGTACTAGAGATTGTTATTTTTACTATAAGTTAATCATGAATACTAAATTTAAGGAGAGTGAGAAGTAGTATGAAAAGTGAAACAATTAATAAAATTTTTAGTATAGGTTTGGGAATTTCGTGCATTATAATAATATTGATTATATGTTCATTATTATTTAGTGTAACAAATTTTGCAATAGATACAGGACTAGCTTTTGGTGTTTTACTAATTACAATCTTTTTATCAATTTACATAGTACCTGTTGTTGGAACAATATTTTTAATTTTATCAATACTGTATGCAGTTAAAATTATAAAATATAAAGGGGAAAAAATAAAAAAAGTAATTATAATAATTGCTAATTTTGTGTTGCTTGTTATTACATTTGTTTCAACTTATATAACACTTTATCAATATCTTTTTTCACGTATAGAGGAGCTTACAGAGCCAATGACATATGCATACAAAATATTTGGAATCATAACAATAATTCTTGCAATTTTCTTGTATATTACGTGGACTAAACAATTTAAGCATATTGTTGAGGAAGAACAAGAGCAAATTATACATGGCATTGCTATAAATGAAGGCGATAAAGAAAGAAAAGAGACTTTGACGAATATGGAGGGTGTTTCACCAATTTCTACAACTCAAGAAAACTCAACCTCATTGCTCCGGAAAATTCTTATGCAATAAGAAGAATATTGCAATAATTATTTTAGTTATTGTTTGTATTGTTGGAATAGTATTGTTTTTTATATTTGACAATAAAGATAATACGGGGTTAATCAATATAGAGAAAGAATCATATAATCAGATTGTTGTAAATCAAACATTTTAAAATATTTTAAGTGCAAAACTCCCCAACCTTGTTATATAGCCTGATTTGTGTTATACTAAATATTGATACATAAAACTTAATTAAATCTTAAGAAAAAATAAATTGATTATTTATAAAACAGTGTTATACTGAGATAAGTATAAGGTTGGAGGATAAAACAGGGAACATGAGTAGAAAAACAAAAAGATTTAAATTATTTTTAATGATTGTAGTAATAGCACTTTTGGTAGGACTGATAATATATTTATTTCCAGTAATTAAAAATTTAAGTACTCCAGAAGGACAGTTGGAGTTTAAAAATCATGTTGGAGATATGGGAATGATAGGTGTGCTTGCACTATTTGGACTTCAATTTGCACAAATATTTTTGATAATTATACCTGGAGAGCCGATAGAAATACTTGCTGGAATGTGCTATGGTGGAGTTTGGGGAACTGTATTTATTATAGTTTCAGCTTTTATAATATCATCTATAATATTTTTTGCAGTTAGAAAATTCGGAAGAAGATTTGTTTACAGTTTTTGTAGCAAAGACAGAATAGATAAAATAGAAAATAGCAAATTATTTAAAAATCCGAAAAAAATTGAGTGGATAATGCTAATATTATTCTTAATTCCAGGTACGCCAAAAGATCTTCTAGTATATATTGCAGGTCTACTTCCTATAAAACCAATAAGATTTATCTTGATTTCAACATTTGCAAGGCTTCCATCAGTTATATCTTCTACTATTGCAGGAGGAAGTCTAATTGCAGGAAATTGGAAGTTCAGTATAATGATTTATGCAGTAACATTTTTAATAGTAGGAATAATTATTTTTATTATTAATAAATTTGATAAAGACAAAATTGCCGAGGAAGCAATGAAAATAATGAAGTAGATCTATAAAAAATGTTTTATGTGATTTGGTATAAAAAAATAAATTCAGGTCATAATGTAAGTATAAATTAAAAAGAAAGAGGGAAATTTATGATTACAGAAGACTTGAATTTATTTTTATCTAATCTAAATGTATTTTATAGAAAAGTACAGAATTATCATTGGAATATTAAAGGAGAGGATTTTTTCAATGTACATGAAAAATTGGAAGAATATTATAATGAAATAAATGAACAAATAGACGAAATAGCAGAGCATATTTTAATTATTGATGGACAGCCTCTAGGAAGAATGAGCGATTACTTAGAGATAACACAAATTAAGGAGGCTCAAAATGAAAAAATATGTTCTAAGAAGATATTTGAATCAATTTTAAAAGATTACAATATTTTGTCAGAAAATGTGACTAAAATAAAAGAAGATGCAGATAATGAAAAGAAATACGCGACATCGGCATTAATGGACGAATATCTACAAGATTATGGAAAAAAGATTTGGATGATAAGGCAGAGATTAATGGAATAAAAGTAAGAATTGAAAATAAGAAATATAGTTTGTGTGTATGAAAAGCATGGGATTGAAATGAACCCAAATTATTAGACAAAAAAGTTTAATAATTTGGGTTTAATTGTATGGGAAAATATAATGTAAGATCAAATGTGTAAGAATAAGTTTGTTTAAATTTAAGAATTTTTTAATAAGTTATAAAAATTTAATTAATAATTTATTGATATATTAAACTTACAGAAATGAAAGAAAAAATACATGAAAATCGATGGAAAAATTTTTTCATTCAAATAAAATAAATAATATGTAGAAATATGGGGATGATATAGTATGGAACAAAAAAGTGTGTTTAATGAAATTTTTAAAGTTTTTATAATTTTTATGATAGGTAGTATGATTGGTTATATAGTAGAAATGATTGTGGGATTTGTTCAAAACGGACATTTTGTTTCAAGACAAGGATTATTATATGGACCGTTTACACCTGTATATGGTATTGGAATATTAGTATATTATGTATTCTTTAGTTTTATAAAAACCAGAGATAAAAAATATGTTTTTCTATTCTCCATGATTATTGGCGGAGTAACTGAATATTTATGCTCATATGTACAAGAAAGAGTTTTTGGAACGGTATCATGGGATTATTCCCAATGGCTATTTAATATAAATGGTAGAACAACTCTAATTCATTGCACATATTGGGGATTTGCAGGATTGTTATATATTTCATATATAGAACCATTAATACCAAGAATTGCAGAATTTATAAAAAGTCATAGGGTTAAGATAATGGCAACAAGCATAGCAATATTTATGATGTTTAATATAACTATTTCCTCTATGGCTGCTATTAGACAAAAAGAAAGAATTGAAAATATACCAGCTGATAACAGATTTGATGTTTTCTTGGATAATATGTATCCAGATGAATACATGGATACTGTATTTGAAAATAAGAAATATATATAAAGTAGATTAAATATTTTTACGTTTATAAAGAGTTTTATCTAACAAAAAGTATATAAAATAAAATTTGTGCCATTTTCGTATATGAAAATGGCTTTTTCATATAATATTTTTATTTTATATTTTAAATCAATGATAAAATAATGTCGAAAAATGTAGAAAGAAATGAAAGGAATGATAACAAATGAGTATTTTACAAGAAAGAAGATACAAAGAAGTAGCACCAGAGGATACTGTAAAAAAACTAAAAGGATTATTAAAAAAACTTGGAATAGAGGTTGAAGAAACATGGTCAGAGGAAAGCAGTGTTGGCACTTATTCTCTAAGAATTTGTATTAAAGGAACTAATATTGGGCAAAATGGAAAAGGCATGACAAGAGAGTTTGCTATGGCAAGTGCTTATGCTGAATTTTTTGAGAGGTTTCAAAATGGTATATTTAGAGCTAGAATTGAGAAACCTACAGAAGAATTGCTTTTTGCATATGCACCAGACGAGAGGTGTTTGAGTGCTAAAGAGCTAATTAGTGATAAAAATAGCTTTTTTGAATATATATTGAAAGCTAACGGTTTTGAAGAAAAGAACAAAGTGGAAAAACTACAGTTTGTTCAGGAATTATTAAATGAAAATAATAAACTTATAAGAAAAGAAAATTCTACGTCGGTACCATATTATAGTGTAAAAAATAATGACATTGAATACATACCTAACAGACTTTTTAGTCATTTATATGATACAAATGGAATGTGTGCTGGAAATTCAAAGGAAGAAGCATTAATAGAGGGGGTATCGGAAATTTTGGAAAGATATGTGGCAATTGAGATTTTTAAAAATAAAATAACATTGCCTGAAATTCCTGAGAATTACATATCTAAATTTCCAAAGGTAAAAGCTATGGTAGAAAGACTAAGAAAAAATAGCAAGTATTATTTCAGGTTGGTAGATTGTTCTTTTGGAGGCAAATATCCTGTTGCAGGACTATATATAATAGAAAAAAACACTGGTAAATTTGGCTTTAAACTAGGAGCGCATCCGGATTATGGAATTGCAATGGAAAGGTGCTTTACTGAAGCAGCACAAGGAAGAGATATATATGAATATGCTGAGACTTGTATTTTTGATTTTTACACAGGGGAAAGAGATGACAATAAAAGTTTAACGGAATTTCTATTTACAGATTTTGCATCAGTGCCATATAAGGTAATTGGAGAACAAGCAAAATATGAGTTTACACCAATGCCAGATGTGTCTGAATTAGACAATAAAACAATACTAAAAAATATGGTAAATAGTATATTGGCAGAAGGAAAAGACGTTTTAATTAGAGACGTATCAGTTTTAGGATTTCCAACTTTTAGTATAATTGTGCCAGGAATGAGTGAAGTAAGCTTTGATCCAAATGCAACGTATTTTAGTATATTTGTTAAAATGCAAGAGTTGCTCAAAGATTTAAGTAATATAACTTTGGGAAATATAAAAGATGTTATAAAAATGATGGAGATAATAGTAAATAAAATCGGATATGAAAAATTGTCGATATTAATAAGCCTAAAAGAGCCAAATGTTTTGCCATGTGAAAGCATTGGAAGTGGAGCAAAATATTTCTTGGCGATATGCTACATAATGAATAGAGACTATGAAAAGGCTGTGAAAATATTGGAAGATTTAACATTTATATGTGATAATATATTAGAAGAAGGTATAGAAAAAATAATGGTAAAAGCTGTGTATTATTATGCGTCTGCTTTAGATAAAACACGAAGTCATAAGGAAGCAATGTATTATATAAATCTTTTATTTGATAAGGAATTGGCAGAATGTATTAATATTAGTTTTGCAGAACAGGAAAAAATACTAATAGAACATTACGGAATTAAAGAGACAGATTATGTAGAAAATGATGATTCATATTATTTGCCTTTCATGAAAAAACTTAGAGAGGCACAAAGAGATAATCCAATTAACCAGTTAGATAATAGGAATATATTTAATTAAAGTCCAATTAAAAATTTTCACAGCTACATAAAGCTTGTGAAAATTTTTATTTGTAATCTAACTGTTAGGATTTTAAATGCACAATAACCATATCTAGCAACAATTGTTGCAGAATGTTATTTTGTAGTTTTAAAACAAAGAAATTATTTAAAGAAATAGTATATGAAAAATTAATAGGAAAATTTATCCAATTATGTAAAAAATTACCAAACATTTTTCACAAACATATGTTTACAATATACTGATTGAAATAGTATAATATAAGAGAAAAAATAAAGAATATTTTTTAGACAGAATTATGTTATTAGAAAGGACCATGAATAAAATGAAAAATGCGTTTATGTGTATTGATTTAAAAACATTTTATGCTTCAGTAGAATGTGTAGAAAGGAATTTAGACCCTTATAATACAAATTTAGTAGTGGCAGATCCAAGCAGAGGAAGAGGTGCAATATGTTTAGCAGTAAGTCCTAAGATGAAAATGTTGGGAGTAAGAAATAGATGCAGAATATATGAAATTCCGCCAAATATAAAATATATTGTTGCCATTCCACGTATGAAAAAATATATAGAATATTCAGCTAATATATATGCCATTTATTTGAAATATTTTGCTAAGGAGGATATTCATGTGTATTCGATTGATGAAGCATTTATGGATGTTACAAAATACTTAAAATTATATAAATTAAATGTAGTACAACTTGCTAGAAAAATAATGCAAGAAATCTTTAAGATATATGGTATTACTGCTACAGCTGGAATAGGTACTAATATGTATTTGGCAAAAATTGCATTAGATATTACAGCAAAGCATAGTGCATCTAATATTGGAGAATTGAATGAAGAAAAATATAAAAATGAATTGTGGCATCATGAACCATTAACAGACTTCTGGCAAATCGGGCATGGAATAGAAAAAAGGCTAAATAAACTTGGACTTTATGATATGTATGATATAGCTCATACAGACCAAAGGAGATTATATAAGGAATTTGGAGTTAATGCAGAGTTTTTGATTGACCATGCTTGGGGAATGGAAAGTTGTACAATTGAAGACATAAAGAGATACAAACCACAGGCGAAATGTGTGTCAAATAGTCAGGTGTTATTCGAAGATTATTCTTTTGAAAAAGCAAGAATTGTATTAAAAGAAATGGTAGAATTAGGGAGTTTAAGGTTAATTGATGAGAACTTATCTACTAATGTAGTAAAACTTTATGTGGGCTATTCGAAAAATGAAATACCAGCGACAGGAGGAACAGAGAGGGTAAATGATTATACCAATGTATATTCTGAATTAGTTAGTGCTTTTTTAAGACTCTATGACAAAACAACAAAACGAAATGTTGGAATTAGAAGAATAGGAATTAGTTTTGAAAATGTAGTAGAAACGGATTATGTTCAACTTAATTTGTTTAAGGACCAAGAAAAAATTGATAAGGAGAGAAAATTGGAACTTATGATAAGTGAGATAAAAAGAGAAATGGGGAAAAATGCAATTCTACGAGGAATGAATTTTGAACAAGGATCAACTACTATTATTAGAAACAAGATGGTTGGAGGGCATAATGCAGAGTGAAAAGGTGCTATTAAAACTATCTTTGAGTAAGTCAGTTTACTAGAGAAAGATTTTTGATAGGGAGGGAGTTTAAGTGATGAATAGAGCAAGCAGAGCAAAACAATTTCTTCCTTTTGATGCATTAGAAGGTTTTAGAAAGGCATTAGCTGAAAAAGAGGAGGAGTATGATGTTAGAAAAGAATTTACGGAAGAAAGTTTTGAAGAACTAGAAAGTCAATTTAATAGATTAGAAAAAGGTAGTAAAACAATAGTTAAATATTATAAAAATAAGAAATATAAGGAAGTTTATGGTACCGTTACTAATATAGATTACATAAAAAGGAAGATACAAATAAATGGAGAGAATATAAATGTATGTGATATTGAAAAAATTGACATAGAGTAGATTTATTACATATAATTAAAATGATATTATATATGTAAAAAGTAACTTTTGTTAATATAATTAATCAAGAAGTTTTGGTAATGTGAAATATTAAGTGTAAGGATGAAAGTGTAGTACATAACAAGAGTGAAAATACATAATAAGTTTTTAAATTAATACTTTACAAATTAAAAAAGTGATATTAAAATAATAGTGGAAATAACTTTATAGAAAACTTACGCATATGATTAATCAGGAAATGAATATAATATATTAATTGTGAGTTTTCAACAAAATTTATTGAGTGAAAGCAATAGAATGGAGGTTTTAGTTTGAAAGTTTTATTAGTAAATGGAGGACCCCACCAAAATGGTTGTGTACATACTGCATTAGAGGAAGTTGCTAAAACATTAAATGAAGAGGGAATTGAGACAGAAATATTTTGGATAGGAATAAAACCTATAGCTGGTTGCATTGCTTGCAAAAATTGCGTAAAAACAGGAAAGTGCGTATTTGACGATGTAGTAAACGAATTTGTAGAAAAAGCAAAAAATGCAGATGGTTTTATATTTGGTTCACCAGTACATTATGCAGGTCCTACAGGGGCAATAAGTTCATTTATGGATAGAGTGTTTTATTCTGCTTCTAATGGAGGAAAGGGAGATAGGTTTTTATTCAAGCCAGCCGCTACAGTTATATCAGCAAGAAGAGCAGGAACTACGGCAACATATGATCAACTAAATAAGTATTTCGGAATAAATCAAATGCCTATTATTTCTTCAAGATACTGGAATATGGTGCATGGCGCAACTCCTGAGGATGTAAAAAAAGATGAAGAAGGCATGCAGATTATGAGAATTTTAGGAAGAAACATGGCATATTATCTAAAATGTATTGAAATAGGTAGAGAAAATGGTATAAATCCACCAGAACAAGAAAAAACAACTTATACAAACTTTATAAGATAAATATGCGCAGCTAAAAGTAAATATTGACAGAAATAGAAAAGAAAATTATTTTGTATAGTTTTAGTATAGAATAATTTTCTTTTTTATGATATAATAAGAAGTATATAACAATAAATGAATTAAAAAACAATATATTAGAAAGAGTTTATAGATAGTAAGAATGGAGGCTAATTTGGAAAAAGTAGAAAAACAGAAAAAGCAATTTAAAATATTTGGATGTAGTATATGGAGGATTTTAGCTTATTTTATTATATATAGTATTATAGGTTATATTATAGAAACTATTTTTGGTATAATAACAAAAGGAGTATGGGAAAGTAGACAGAGTTTTTTATATGGACCATTTTGTGCTATTTATGGCTTAGGTGCAGTTATTATGATTCTGGCTCTTCAAAATTTCTCTCAAAATAATAACAGGCTATTTTTTGGAGGATTTATTGTTGGTTCTATTGTAGAATATGTGGTTAGTTGGATAGGAGAAGTAATATTAAATGTAAAATGGTGGGATTATTCTAATATGCCACTTAACCTAAATGGAAGAATTTGTGTATTTTTCTCTATCTTTTGGGGACTTCTAGCAATATACTTAATGTCTTACATAAACCCAAGAGTAGATAGATTAATTGAATGGATAAAGTCTAAAATAAAAATTAATAAGCTAAAAGTAATAACTGTATTAACAACCGCATTTTTATTTATAGATTTTATTTTAACTGGGGTTGCCTTAGAATATTTTATTGTTAGGAAAGTACATGAAAACAATCTTCCAGTAGTAAATAAAGAGCAAATAGATATGGTATATGAAAAAATTTATGGAGATGAAAAAACGTCCAAATTTATTGATGAATTTTGGGATGATAAAAAGATGATTAAAACATTTCCAAATTTAAAAATACAAGATCGAGATGGCAATATTATTTATTTTAATGAGTATGTTGGAGATATTAAACCATATTATTATAAATTTGACTTTAAGCTGAAAAAAAATCAAGATAACATATTTTAATTCATAACGATAAAGAAAATGAATTTGTAAAAAGTATAATTGAGTTTGTAAAATAATGAAAAGAAAGAGAAACTGCTCAAAGTAAAGTTAACTAAAAAATTGGACATTTTTTGACTAGATAGCTTGGGAATGAACTCTGTATTGTGCAGGGCTCATTCCTTTTAATTTGCCCTTTATCCTTTTATTATTATAATAATCTATATATTTTATTTTTTTCTCTAATTTTTTTATTGCATTAAAAAATCCAAAATTTATACGTATATAACAAGGTTAGGATATTTTGGTCCTTCTAAGCAAAGCGAGGGACATGCTTTTTTCCGTTAGTCTGGAGATTTCCCATGTAAAATGACTTCATTAATTCGTTAGTTTACAAATTAATTGCAGTTATGAAAAATAAAATGTAAAAATGATGGTAAGAGCAATTTAAAGCTAAAAATTTTTTAAAACTTATTGACAAAATGTTATAAAGTGTTATAATTATAATATAACAGATATAACATAGAAGGAGGGAAATATATGAATATAATAATTAGTAATAGTAGTAGCATACCTATTTACGAACAAATAGAAGAAGCAATAAAGCAAGCTATATTTTCCAATGAATTAAAAGAAGAAGACATGTTACCATCTGTAAGAAACTTGGCAAACGATTTAAAAATAAGTTTTTTAACTGTTAAAAGAGCTTATGATGAGCTAGAGCACTCAGGATTTATAAAAACAGTTCAAGGGAAAGGTAGTTATGTTGCTCCTAAAAATTTAGAGCTAATTAGAGAGGAAAAACTGAAAGAAATTCAAGATTATATTGAGAAAATATATAATGTTTCAAAAATTGCCAATATTTCTGAGGGAGAAGTACGAGAATTATTTAAAATTATATTTGAGGAGGATTTCTAGAATGTATAACAATATTGAATTACAAAATATTTCAAAAAAATATCAAGGCTTTGAATTAAAAAATATTAGCTTTAATGTACCACAAGGGTGTATTGTAGGTTTGATAGGAGAAAACGGAGCTGGAAAAACTACTACAATAAAGGCTATATTAAATATTACAAAATCAGATGGGACTATAAAAATATTCGGAAAAGATATTAGAAATAATGAAAAAACTATACGAGAAGAAATAGGAGTTGTATTAGATGATAGTTTTTTATCTACTTACTTAAACACAAAACAAATTAATTCTATTATGAGAGATGCTTATAAAAAATGGGATGAAAACATATATTTCAATTTATTAAAGCAATTTGATTTACCAACTAACAAACTGATTAAAGATTTTTCAAGTGGTATGAAAATGAAATTGAAGATTGCGGTTGCTATATCGCATAAACCAAAACTATTAATATTAGATGAACCAACAAGTGGATTAGACCCAGTTGTAAGAAGTGAGATTTTAGAAATTTTTAGAAAGTACATAGAAAATGATGAAACTCGCTCCATATTATTATCAACACATATTACAACAGATTTAGAACATATATCAGATTATATTGTATTTATAGAAAAAGGAAAATTAATATTTAATCTACCAACTGAAGAATTATTGGAAAATTATGGAGTTATAAAGTGTAGTGAAGAAGATTTTTCAAAGTTGGATAATGAAGATTATATAAGATACAAGAAAGAGAAGTATCAGTATGAGGTCTTAACAGAAAATAAGAATGTTATAAAGAAAAAACACAGTAAGTTGACGATTGATAAGCCTTCTATTGAAGATATAATGTTACTCTATATAAAGGGGGAAAAATAATAATGATAAAAAGTTTGTTAAAAAAAGATTTATATAACTTATCTAATTATAAAACATCATTGATTATTATAATTATTTTTTGCGGAATAGCAATAATAGGAACAAATGCTATAAATTATGCTCCAATTATAATATGCGCAATAATTGGTATGATTTCACTTTCAACTTTTAGTTATGATGAATTAGCAAATTCAAATAGATATATTTTAACATTACCTACAAATAGAAAAGAAATAGTAATAGAAAAATTTATTTTAGCGATTGGTGCTACAATTTTAGGAGGAATAATTGGGTTTATATTAACAATAGTTGTTGCAAATATAATGAACTATTTAAGACCAGAAAATATAATTAATATTGATTATGAAAGTTTGATTACAGTAACATTAAGTGGTATGTTTGGAATTTCATTAATACAAGCAATACAAATACCAAGTATATACAAATGGGGAGCAGAAAAAGGTAGAATTCAAATGTTTATACTATTATTTATATTAGTTTTACTTATTGTAGGAATAGTATATTTTGCATTAGAAGCTGGATTTAATGTGAATATGGAAATGATAGAAGGTTTTATAAGTAAATATGGACTAATATTATTGGTGCTACTTATGATAGGAATGTATTATGTATCATATAAGATTTCTTACAGAATATATAAAAACAAAGAAGAATGAATTTATTAGTCAAATATCTTGTTTTTATTTTAATAATATGTCATAATATTGACTGTGAAAATAAAAAGAAAAAGGAGAAAGTGATGATTACAGTAGAGCATATAACAAAGAAATTTGTTAGAAACAAAAACAAAAAGGAAAAAGAAGAATTTTATGCAGACAATGACATCACATTTAAGGCAAATGATGGAGAAATAATTGGAATATTAGGTCCAAATGGAGCGGGAAAAACAACACTACTTAGAATGATAGCAGGAATATTGGAACCAACAGCAGGAAAAATAAGTTTTGATGGAATGAATTACATAGACAATGAAATCGAAATAAAACAAAATATAGCTTATTTGTCAGGAAATACAAAGATTTATGATACATTATCAACTTATGAATTATTGAAAATGTGTTGCGATATTTATGGGGTAGACAAAGAAAATAGTGAAAAAAGAATAAAAGAAATTACAAAAGTATTAGGAATGGAACAATTTTTATATAACAAAATTGCAAATTTATCAACAGGTCAAACTCAAAAAGTAAATTTAGCAAGATGTTTAGTACATAATCCTAAATACTATATTTTAGATGAAGCTACAACAGGATTAGATATTATATCAAGTCAAATTATTTTAAATTTTATTAAAGAAGAAAGAAATAAAGGAAAAACAATACTTTATTCAACGCACTACATGGAAGAAGCAGAAAATATATGCAATAAAGTTATTATGATAAATAAAGGAAAAATTATAAAAACTGGAACACCGGATGAAATAAAAAAAGATACCAATACTACAAATTTAAGAGATTCATTTTTTACATTGATTGGAGGTGGCGAATTCTAAAAATAAGCTTCGTCTTACGGCGTTAAAAATTAGATAAAATCTTCGATGTACAGTGAGTGCACCTTTGGTTTTTTACTAAATTCTGCCTAGTAATACTTGTTTCTTTTTGGAATTCTTATGAGATATGAAGAATAATTTATGGAATATATTAAAGAAAGAACTGAGAGAGTTATTTAGAGATAAAAAATCATTAGCAATGATGCTTATAATACCGATATTTATACCACTTTTGGTAATTGGAATGTCAGCATTATTTGAATCACAAGTAAGTAAAGATGTAAGTGAATATAACAAAATTGGTTTTGCATACGAAATGACAGAAACAGAAAAAATTATTGCTCAAGAAATGAATATTGAAATTATAAATGGAAATGAAGAAGAATTGAAACAAAAATATGATAATGGAGAAATCAACATTTATGTAACAAAACAAGACAGTAAATATATTATAAATACAGACGGTTCTGATAATAGCACATTTGCGAGCAGTTTATTAGAAACATATTTTAATACATATAAGCAACACTTACAACAAAGTTATTTACAAGAAAATAATATAAGCCCAGATGAAGTACTAAATATTATAGCGGTAGAAGAAAATGTTTTAGAACAAGATAATTACTTTGCAGATTACATAAAGAACTATGCTTTTCTTTTCATAATGATGGCAATAACAGTATCGGCAACATATCCAGCGACAGACACAACAGCAGGCGAAAGAGAAAGAGGAACATTAGAAACTTTACTTACATTTCCAATAAAAAGCAAAGATATAATTGTTGGTAAATTCTTAGGAGTCACGGTCTCATCAATTATTACAGGGGTAATAAGCTTAGCTTTAGCAATAATAGCATTAATGGTTACTAAGAATATGTTTTCAATATATGAAGGAATGAATACTATGTATTCGCCAATTACAATACTATTTGCAGTAATTGTAATAATAGCATATTCATTCTTTATAAGTGGTTTATGTATTGCAATAGCAAGTACTTCTAAGACATTTAAAGAGGCACAAAGCGCTTTAACACCATTAACATTTATATCATTCTTTCCAGGTATGATAGCTTTTATGATGGGAATAACAACAACACCATTACTTTCAATAGTACCGTTTGTAAACTTTACATTGATATTTACGGATATTAATAATGGTACAATAGATTTATTAAATATTTGTTTAATGGCTATATCTACAATTATTTATATAAGTCTAGTATTTGTACATATTATAAAACAATATAAATCAGAAAAAGTGTTATTTGCAAAATAAGAACATTAAATTTATGTTTATGCTGGTGACATTATTAAGAAATTAAATAATGAGAAAATGGCGAGTTGTTTCATAGTTTAAATACAGAGATAAATATGTTGGAATTATAAAGGAGGATTTATTATGGTAAGTTGGAAATGCCCTAAATGTGGGAATGAAGAATATGAAAAAGACCAATTCCAAGCAACAGGAGGAAATTTTGCAAAAGTATTTGATGTACAAAATAAAAAGTTTATTACTATAAGTTGTAATAAATGCGGATATACAGAATTATATAAAGAAAATACATCAGCAGGAATGAATATATTTGATTTCTTGATGAATTAAACAATACTTAGAACAAAGAAATTTATAGAGAAATTTATTTTTTTGATAAAATAACTAAAAAAGAGGTTATACTAATGAAAACAGTTGTAATTACGGGGTCTGCCAGAGGACTTGGATTTGAACTTGCAAAATGCTTTAAGAAAAATAACTATAATGTTGTTTTATCTGATATTATGGAAGAAACATTATTAAAATCAAAAAAAGAACTAGAAGAGACAATACCAAGTGAAAGTAATGTGATTTCGGTTGTTTGTGATGTAACTATTGAATCAGATTTAAAGAATTTAATGAGCGAAACATTAGAGAAATTTGAAGGCGTTGATGTATGGATTAATAATGCGGGTGTAAATCAGCCTATGCTTCCAATATGGGAGGTGGAAAGCAAATCTATTAACAAATTAATAGATATAGACTTAAAAAGTGCTATTATAGGCTCAAAAATAGCGATGAAACAAATGATAGAACAAGGTTATGGCCAAATTTATGGAATAGAGGGATATGGCAGTAATGATGCAATGATGCTTGGTTTATCTATTTATGGAACAAGTAAAAGAGGATTAACATACTTTTTTTAAAGCATTGGCAAAGGAAGTAGAAGAGAGAAAACTGCCAATAAAAATAGGATTACTATCACCGGGAATAATGATTACTGATTTTATAACTCATTCAATGGGAAATGATGCTTTTGAACTTCCTGAAAAAACTAAAAAAGTATATAATATTTTAGGAGATTATCCAGATATTATTGCAAAATTTTTAGTTTCTAAAATAATGGCAAATAATAAAAATGGTGTAAGGTTTAATTGGTTAACTAATGGAAAAGCAAGTTTTAGATTTATGACAAGTGGATTTAATAAAAGAGATTTCTTTAATAAATTAACAAGTGGGAATCATAAATAGAAGTAAAAAGCGAAAGATTTCAATTGACATAAAGAATAATTAAGGCTGGTTTTTAAGTTTAGCTTGCTTTTTGGTTAATAATATGTCATAATATTTCCTATAAGAATAAAAATAGAACGAGGAAGTGGTAAAAAAAGATTAGATAAAAATTATCATCAAAAACTATTATAAAAAGAAAGGATGAGATCTATGTATTTTAAAGATTATAAGGAAATTGAAATTTTATTACAAAAATATTTTAAAGCTGTTGAAGAAGCTGATATAGAAATATTGAAAACAATTTTTCATGAAAAGGCTTCTATGTATGGATATTTAGGAAAGGATTCGGTATTGGGAACACCGGAAATATTCTATAATGATTTATCTTCAAAACCATCAATGAAAAAAACTAACACTGAATGTAAAATGGTAATTGGAAACATTAATGTTACTGGTAATATTGCAACAGCATGTATATATGTAGATAACTTTTTTGGCAGTTTTCGAGTGAATGACTATTTTCATTTATTAAAAATAAACAATGAATGGAAAATAGTATGTAAGACTTTTACAACAATATAAAATATTCTATTTTTTAATAAGAAGGGAATTGATAATAAAATGAGAAAAGATTTAGGAAATAAAGTAAATTTTTTACCATTACCAGTTTTAATGATTGGAACATATGATAAAGATGGAAAAGCAAATGTAATGAATGCTGCATGGGGAGGAATATATGACTATGGCAAAATTTTTATAACATTGTCGAAACATAAAACAACGGATAATATAAAATTGAAAAGAGCATTTACAGTAGGATTTGCAACAAAAGATACAGTAGAAATATCAGATTATTTTGGAGTAGTGTCAGGAAATCAAGAGGATAAAATTGCAAAGGCAGGAGTTCATGTAATAAATTCAAATTTTGTAGATGCACCTATTATTGCAGAATATCCATTAACATTAGAATGTACGGTAGATTCTTTTGAAAATGGGGAACTAATTGGAAATGTCGTAAATTGTTCAGTGGATGAAAAATATTTAGACGAAAACGGAAAAATTGATGTTGATAAAATGCAAATAATTTCATTTGATATGATAACAAATACTTATAGAGTATTAGGAGATATAGTAGGAAATGCTTTTAAAGATGGACTAAAATTAAGAGACTAAAAACCATATGAAGTTAATGTTATTAAACTTTAGAAATAATCTTTAAAGTTAAGACGAAAAGAGTATATTTAGACGATTAATACCAAATTGATATGAAGATAAAGAATATGAACTTTGATGACAACCTACAATTTTATAAACATAAAGTAATAGATACAAAAAATATCTATTGCTTTTTTCTATGAATAAAGAGAATTTTTTATTAATTAACAAGTGGAAACCATATTTTATATAAAAAAGAGGTAATGTGTTATGAAAAGATGTAAATGGTGTAATTTGAAAAATGATATATATATAAAATATCATGATGAAGAATGGTGCAAACCAAATTTTGATGAAAGATATTTATATGAGATGTTAATATTAGAATCCTTTCAAGCCGGGCTTTCTTGGGAATGTGTATTAAATAAAAGAGAAAATTTCAGAAAAGCTTTTGATAATTTTGACATAGATAAAATTTGCAATTATGGGGACAAAAAAATACAAGATTTATTAACTGATAGAAATATTATAAGAAACAAACTAAAAATACAAGCTACCATAAGCAATAGCAAAATTTTTAAACAAATACAAAAAGAATATGGCACATTTTATAATTATTTAAAGCAGTTTACAGATGATACAGTTATTTATGAAATAGATAAAACTACATCTGAATTATCGGATAATATATCAAAAGATTTACAAAAACGAGGAATGAAATTTGTAGGTAGTACGATTATTTATTCATATTTACAAGCAATTGGAATTATTTATTCACACGATAAAGAATGTTTTTTGTATAAGCAAGGAGAATGTTAACAAAAATTTAAAGAAAGGAGTGTATGGTTATTTAAGTTATTAAATATATCATACAAGGAATAATGTTAGAGATATAATTTTCATATTTTTAATTCTATTAAGTAGTCTATATTTGAATTGGGGTTATAGTAATCGGTTGCATTTTGAACGACAAGTCAGATTTATAGGAATTGATGAGCCAATGTTGTATAATATAGTGTATGATTAAAGGATGAGTTATTTAGTATATTACTAAATTGGCATAACTTTGATTATAAATATTATAGAAAGCGGAGGAAATATAATGAGTAAAGAAGTTTTAGAAATTTTGGACTTAAAAGATATGTTAAAAAAGACAGGAAAAATTTATGGAGATAGACCAGGATATAATGTAAAGATTAGAGAGGGAGAATATAAAGTATTTACTCATAAAGAAATAAGAGATATGGTTGATTATCTTGGGACAGCATTAATTGATTTAGGACTAAGAGGAAAAAGAATTGCAGTTATAGGGGAAAACAGATATGAATGGGAGCTTGCATATTTGGCAGTTGTTTGTGGGACAGGAATTGTAGTTCCTATAGATAAGTCTTTACCAGAGAATGAATTAGAAGAAGTAATTGAAAGGTCAGAGGTTGAGGCTATATTTTATTCACAAAAATATCAAGAGATAATTGAGAGAATAAAATATAGTGAGAAAAATAAGTTGAAACATTTGATTTCAATGGACTTGACGTCTAATATAGAAGGAGTATATTCTCAAAAAGAATTAATAAAAAATGGAAAAAAATTGGTCGAACAAGGAAACAGAGAATTCATAGATGCAAAAATAAATCCAGAAGAGATGAGTATTATGTTATTTACTTCAGGTACTACATCAAAGTCGAAGATTGTGGCACTCTCACATAATAATATTACTTCAAATTTAATGGATTTTGTGTCAGTTTTAGATATTGATTGTAATGATAGGGATTTATCATTTTTACCTTTGCACCATGTGTTTGAGTGTACAGTTGGAATGTTATGTTCATTATACATAGGAGCTGAGAGGTCATTCTGTGAGGGAATAAGGCATATAGTAGAAAATTTAAATGAATATAAGATTACATACACTTCTTTTGTTCCAGCGATTTATGAAAGTATGTATAAAACGATTATAAAGGGACTTGAGAAAGAAGGAAAGTTGGAAACAGTAAAAAAATTAATGAATGAAAATAGAAATAAAACAATGGCGGAAAAGAAGGAAATTTTCAAAGATATACATAATATATTTGGTGGTTGCATTAGACTGTTTATAAGTGGTGCGGCAGCTTTGGATCCAGAAGTGGAGAATGCATTTAGAGATTGGGGAATCAATTTGAGTCAAGGTTACGGATTAACAGAGACTTCCCCAGGTATAGCTGTTGAAACAAATGAGAATTTTAGGGTTGGCTCAATTGGAAAGGCCCTTCCTCATGTACAAGCAAAAATAGTAGATGCAAATGAAGAAGGAATGGGAGAACTTGTAGTAAAAGGTCCCAATATTATGATTGGATATTATGAGGATGAAAAGGCAACAAAAGAGGTATTAAAAGATGGCTGGTTTGCAACAGGGGATTTGGCAAAAATAGATGAAGATGGATACATTTTTATTTGTGGTAGAAAGAAAAGTGTTATAGTCTTGAAAAATGGAAAAAATATTTTTCCTGAGGAGATGGAGAATCTTGTAAATAAAATTGAAGGGGTAAAGGAGTCTTTTATCTTTGGTAAGCAACAGTCTGATGATAAAGAAGATATAAAAATAAATGTAAAAATTATATTTGATAGAGAAGTTATGAAACAAGCATACAAGGCAGAGACAGACGAAGAAATTAGAAAAGTTTTAGCAGATAGAATAAAAGATATTAACAAGATTATGCCAAAGTATAAGGCAATAAGAGGATTGATAATTTCAGAAGAACCATTGATTAAAACAACAACAGGAAAGATAAAGAGACAAGTAAATTTAGAAGCAATAGAGGCATAGCACAAAAATAGCATGTGAAATAAACACATGCTATTTTTGAATGAAATGTTTTATATTCTATAATTCTAGATATTCATACTCCATATTCTCATAATTTGTTCTTACTATTGCTGACTTTTATAAAAATTATAATAATTTAGGCTGTGGATTGTAATGTTGAGAAAAAATAAAAAATAAAAAATTCAAAAAAGTACTTGTCAAAATAATACTAATAGTATAAAATTAGCATGAACAAAGAGATAAAAGAAAGGAGACGCGAGATGAGAAAAAACGAAATTGACAGAACCTGCATGGTTGTAAGAGAGAGAGAGAGAGAGAGAGCAAGAGAATAGAGAAAACTTGTTCTGTTTTTGATGCAGAAAATAGGTTTGATGTAGAGAAAAGAAGAGATATAAATAATGCAAGTGTAAAGATTGATAATATGGAACTCGGCTATGGAAGAATTGCGGAAAGCTATTAGTAGATAGCCGAGGTTTTTGCACAACAAAAATGCACCTGAAAACAAATGCAAAACAAAGATAGTGATATAGAATGAAAATGAGGAAATCAATGAAATAGCAAAAGATAGAAAAACAAATATCATAAAAAGAAAGAATAATAATGGAAGAAATGGATAGTAAAAAGAAACAGAAAACATTATGGCAAACAAAGTTAAACAAGAAGAAAAAACAAAAAACGTATAAGAAATGGAAAAGATGGTAAAAATATAGATATATAAAATATACAAGTATGGCAGCAGATGTAGTTAATGGGAAGGAAATAAAAATAGAGCCAGAAGAATAGAAGGG
>JAHZIB010000015.1 GCA_019419955.1 Clostridiales bacterium
AATATATAATTTCATAAAAGGTAAAATCGATTTACACAAAAATATTTACATTCTCGAAAAAGTAAAATATAAAATTTTAAAGCCCTCTATTGCAGAGGGTTTTAAAACGTGGTATAATATTAAACTAGAGTGTTATAGAGAAGGGGTTATCTTAAAATGAATAAAAATGAGGAACAATACAAGGTTTTCAAACAAGTTGTTAATGCATTTTATCATAAAGATACGGATAAGACAAAAGAGATAGGTATAACAGCAAAGAATTTAACTATAGAGCCTAAAATTATATATGAAACTTTTAATAAAACTATAAGAGCAGAGTTTAAAATAGGAGATGGGCAGCTATATAAAATAAAAAGCTTACCTGAATTTTTTGAAAAGATGTTGAATCATGAAGAATTCAAGTATGGTTTAAAATTAGAATTTGTACATCGAAAAGAGGCGTTCAAGGAAGAAGTTTGGCCTCTTTTGGATTTTGTTTTAAAATATGCAGAGATTATAAAATATGCAAATGAGACAGTAGGTAGCTATGGGAAATATATGAGAACTTTGAGTAATGAGTATATAACCATTTCAAATACTGGTTTGGACGAATTATTTGACGTTCTTAAGGGACAGAAGGTTAATTTTAAAAGGGATTATCTTGATGAGGTTATTGAGTTTAAAGAGTATAATCCGAATATAGAATTCGAAATAAGTCAAGAAGAAAATGGTGACTATGTTATAAAACCTAACATAGATGTGTTTGCATACGAAATTCTGCAAGGGACGAAACATATTTATATGCTTACAAAAAAAGCATTATATAGATGTGATGAGAAATTCAAAGAGGAGACTCTAAGACTTTTAAATATATATAGAGAAAACTATACAGATAAAATCAGATTAAAAAGAGAACAATTTCCTAGTTTCTGCTCAATTATTTATCCAAGGCTAAAAGATGAGGTTTCTTTGAAAAAAATTGATGAAAAATTAATACAGAAATATGTTCCTCAAGAACTTTTTATTAAGTTGTATTTAGATTATGATAATGATAATCATATTATCGCAAATATTAAATTTGTTTATGGAGATACGGAGTTCAATCCATTAGATAAAAATGTAACAGAAATAAAGGTTGCAAGGGATATTATAAAAGAAAATGAATATTTGGATGTTTTCGTAAATACAGGTTTTATGTTTGACCAAGAAAAAAGTAGACTCATTTTGGTTGATGAGGAGAAAATATATAACTTTTTATCTACAGAGATAGAAGAATATATGCGAAAATTTGAGGTTCTTGTAACAGATGAATTTAGGAAAAAAGAGATTGTGAAGCCTAAAGTTGGTACTGTTGGAATTAAGGTTGAAAATGACCTACTTAAAATTGATTTATCAGAAATGGACTTTGATGTAAATGAAATAAAGGAAATTATGCAAAAGTATAATTTGAAGAAAAAATATCATAGACTAAAAGATGGAAACTTTCTATCTTTGGAAGAAAATGATACAATGGACTTTATAAATGGTCTAATAAATAATAATGAAATAGACTATTCTGAAATTCAGAGAGGAGAAGTGAAATTACCTATTTCGAGAAGTATGTATTTGGATAGAATTTTGCAAGATATTCATTCAAATATTAATAAGAGTGATGAATTTAAGAGAATAGTAAGGCAGGTTTCAAATAGAGAGTTTGAAGATGAAATAAAAGTACCAGAAGCTCTAAATGCATCACTTAGAAGTTATCAGATTACAGGTTTTCAATGGTTAAAAGTGTTGGATAGTTATAAGTTTGGAGGAATTCTTGCAGATGACATGGGTTTAGGAAAAACAATTCAGCTGTTAGCTATAGTTTTATCTTATTTGGAAGGCAATGATAATCCAAATCCTAGTATGGTTGTTTGTCCAAGCTCTCTTACACTTAATTGGAAAAATGAAATTAGCAAATTTGCGCCTTCAATAAAAACTTTAGTAATTAGTGGAAATGCAGAAGAAAGAGAAAGGCAAATTAGAAGTGTAAGAAATTATAATATGGTAATTTCATCATATGATTTATTGAAAAGAGATATTGATATATATAAAGATATTAATTATGAATTCAAGTATATTATTGCTGATGAAGCACAATATATAAAGAACAACAATACTCAAAATGCAAAGGCTATAAAAGAAATTAATTCGGAGACGAGGTTTGCTCTTACAGGAACTCCAATTGAAAATTCGCTTTCTGAATTATGGTCGATTTTTGATTTCATTATGCCAGGGTATTTATTTAAATACAAAAAATTTAAAGAGCAATATGAAGTGCCAATTGTAAGGGATAATGATTCTATGGCTTTAAGAAAACTACAAAATTTAATAGAGCCTTTTATTTTAAGAAGAACAAAAAAGCAGGTTTTGACTGAGCTTCCAGATAAAACAATTACAGTAATAAATAATGAAATGCATGATCAGCAGTTAAATTTATATATGTCTTATTTGGCTAGAGCTAAAAGAGAAATATCGCAAGAGATTAGTGAACAAGGTTTTGAGAAGAGCCAAATAAAAATTCTAGCGATATTAATGAGACTAAGGCAAATTTGCTGTCATCCATCTTTGTTTTTATCAAATTATGATGGAGATAGTAGTAAATTAAATCAATGCATTGAGCTTTTGAAAGATGCTATTATGTCAGGACATAAAATTTTGTTATTTTCAAGTTATTCTAGTATGCTTGAAATAATAGAGGATAATTTGAAAAAAGAAAAAATAAAATATTTTAAATTAACTGGACAAACACAGGTTGGTGATAGAATAAAACTTGTAGAAGAGTTTAATAATAATCAGGAAATTAAAGTTTTTTTAATATCGTTAAAAGCAGGAGGGACAGGACTTAATTTAATTGGTGCAGATATGGTAATACATTATGACCCATGGTGGAATTTATCTGCTGAGAATCAGGCTACAGATAGGACTTATAGAATTGGACAAAAGAAAAATGTACAGGTGTATAAATTGATAACAAAGGATTCAATTGAAGAAAGAATATACGAACTTCAGGAAAAGAAGGCTCAGCTTGCAAAAACAATGCTTTCTACAGAGGCAACTTTTATAAACAAGTTATCGGAAGAAGATTTATTAGCATTATTTGACTAAATTAAAAATATAGTGTAAAATAAAACATACAACATTGTTGTAAATTATATAGGAGGTAGATTTTATGAATCTTCGGAAAAAGAGCTTAGTTCAGTACTATAATATTGATGAGGTGAAACTTGAAGCTTTATTTAAAAAGGAAAATGTAGCTATTAGGTATGATAAAGTTATGGGGGAAGAAAAAGTTAAGATAGAACTTAGCGTTTTTTTTAGTAAGATTGAAGAAGCCGTTGAAGAAATTATTGAAGAGATTGGTGGCGATGATGAAATAAGAGAGATGACTTCACCAACTTTTCTTAGTGAATATGTAAAACAAAATGTTCAAGCAAATGTTGTTGGTAGAGCGACTGAAAAGATTGTCTTTGATGGGGTACCTACCGAGAAAGCTGTTATAGATATTATCACAGTTGACTTCATGGTTGAAATTTTCCAAGCAATGAGAGAACGTTTAATAGAAGATATTCAAAAAATTGCGTTAGAAAAAATGCTAGGTAAAGTTATGAAGAAATTATTACAAGAAGATTAATAAAATCTAAAGTCTAAAAAAGGCAAGTATCATAGAATTATTATTTTATAATACTTGCCTTTTCTATACAACAAGATTAGGTGCCTTGGGTCGTCCGAGCAAGGCTAGGGCATGTATTTCACAGTTGCTCCAGAGATTGTTTTTGAAAAATACTTATATTACCGTATAGAAAAATTTGTGATAACAATTTTAAATTTCCTATGAATGTGTGTGATTAAAGAGAAAAGTGTATATGTTTATAATACATTTCTGGTATTTATTTAGAAACAAAATATTGAAAATTACAAAAAATAATATATAATTATATAAAAATAAACGTTAAAAATTATTTGGGGAGGATATATGATAGGGTATATATCTATAATAGGTGGAGGATTAGCTGGATGTGAAGCTGCTTATCAAATTGCTAAAAGGGGAATTAAAGTAAAGCTTTATGAAATGAAACCAGTTAAGTTTTCACCAGCACATAGCAATAATAATCTAGCCGAAATCGTATGTAGTAATTCATTTAAATCAAATTTACATACCAATGCTTGTGGTCTTTTAAAGGAGGAACTAAGATTGTTAGATTCCATTTTGATAAAGACAGCTGATGAAGTGGCTGTTCCAGCTGGGCAAGCATTGGCAGTAGACAGGGACAAGTTTGCAGAGACAATTACGAAAAAGATAAAAAGTTTAGAAAATGTGGAAATTATTAGAGAAGAGGTGGGGAAAACTGGAGAAAATATATCTAATAATTCAAAAAATGAGAAGATGATTTTTGAAGGTCAAAAAATAGAGCCTTCAATTTCTTTAAAGAAAATTGCTCAAAATGGTATTGTAATTGTTGCAACAGGTCCTCTTACTTCTGATGCACTTTCTAAGGAAATTATAGAATTGACTGGAAGTGAGGGGTTCCATTTTTATGATGCGGCGGCTCCTATTATTGAAAAGGAAAGCATAAATATGGATATTGCTTTTTGGGGAGACAGGTATAGCCAAGAAAGAGGAAAAGACGAAGATATACAATTGTGGAAGGAAAGAATGAGTAAGAACAGAGGAAAAAACTATATTAATCTTCCGATGAACAAAGAAGAGTATGAAAGATTCTGGAAAGAACTTGTAAACGCTGAAGTAGTGGAGTTACACAACTTTGAAAAAAGAGAAATTTTTGAGGGATGCATGCCTGTTGAAGTGATGGCAAAAAGGGGAATAGACACTTTGAGGTTTGGTCCTCTAAAACCCGTAGGTTTCACAGACCCACGAACAGGAAAAAGACCATATGCCTTAGTTCAGCTAAGACAGGATAACTCTAAAGGAGAGTTATTTAATATGGTTGGATTTCAAACGAATTTAAAATTTGGAGAACAAAAAAGGATTTTTAAGTTAATACCAGGACTAGAAAATGCGGAGTTTACAAAATATGGAGTGATGCATAGAAATACTTTTATAAATTCACCTGAATTGTTGGATGAAACATACAATTTAAAGAAGAATACAAATATATTTTTTGCAGGACAAATAACAGGAGTAGAGGGATATGTAGAGTCGATTGCATCAGGCTTAGTAGCTGGACTAAATGCTGTACAAAAATATAATGGCATTAGTGAGAAAATTATTTTTCCAAGGGAGACAATGATCGGTGCACTAGCAAAATATATTTCAACAGAGAATAAAAACTTCCAACCAATGAATGCAAATTTTGGTATTTTACCAGAGCTACCAGAGAGAATAAAGGATAAAAAGTTGAAGTATGGAAAACTTGCTGATAGGGCTGTGGGTGAGATGGAAATGATTGTTAAGCATATTCTCTATAAAATATTAAATTAGACACTGTGCAGGTCTAGAAAATATTTTTCTACATAGTTATTATTGACTTTTGAATAAAATATTGATACTATTACTGTGAAGGTAGAAAGTTTAGAACTGAAGAATAAAATATAATATACAGAAAAACACTTGTAAACATAATGCTTGAAAAATATAGAAAAATATGGTACAATATATAGTGTTTATGTGAACCAAATAAAAGTGTTTAGGAGGAGTATCTATGGAAGAAAATAAGAATGATGTTTCAATCAAAGAAATGGAACTATTAGTTAAGGAGATTGGAAGTGGAATAATTGCATTAAGGGCTGACAGAACAGGTCTTAAACAAGAGCTTGATAAGTATAATGGAAGGATTTACGAAGAGGAAAGTAACGAAATAAAGAGTTTGAAGGCTGACTTAGAGCAAGTGGAACAAGAGATTGTTTTAAAGGAGAGTGAAATTGAAAGAATACAGGATGTAGCAGTGGCTAAAAATGATATTGATAAAAAGTTGGATGAAATTAATGTATCTCAAGAGACAATATTAGGTAATTATGAAAGTACTAAAAAGCTATTGCTTGTACAGAGACAAGAACGAATGGCATCATTAATTTCCGAAACTGAGGATAGCTTGACTAGGCTATATAAAACAATGGAGCAACTTAATAATGAGCTTGAAAAATATAAAGCTAAGAATTTTGAGCAGGGTATAGAAGAATTAAATGGAGACTTAGAAAAGATTAAACCAGAAATAGAATTTACTCAGCAAAGATTAAGCGATTTAAAGAGCGAAACATTTTTCTTAGATGGTGTTGATAATAAGTTAAGTCAATTGGAAAATGACTATAGGAATTCACTTAAAGATAATAATGAGATGAAACAGAGATTACTTAAAGAAAAACAAGCTCAGAATGATATAGCTGAAGAGCTAATGGATAAATACAATATTAGAGAAAGATATAAAAATGATCTTAGTAAAGAAGAAGATAATAGTATAGATAATTCAAATATGCCAGATTGGATGAAAGAGTTAGAAAAAGATGACTTAGAGGGAGGGAAAACAAACAATTCAACAAAGAGTATTGAGACAAATACAGTACAGACTAATGAAGAAACAGTAGAATCAGGAGTTGCAGAAAATGGATCTTTAACTAAAGGAACCATAATTGTACCGGAATCAAGAAAGCAAGAACCAGTGCAACAAAACGATTTAGAAGCTATTGAACCAGAAACAGAGATGGTAGAAGAACAAGTAAACAATGAAGTTCCTGAGAATATGCGTAATAGACTTAACTCAGTAAGGCTTACCTTTGAAAGTGGTTATCCAGAATATGAAGTTTCATATAATGATAAAAATGGAGTGCTTCAATTTGCGATAATATCTGATATCGAACCGCGTTATATGACCATGAAGGAGAAACAAGTATATAAGAAATCGATTGACCCTAACCATAGAAGAGATTTATTAGGAGTAGATGTTGGGATTATAGGTGCATTAAATGAGATAGATAAGCAAAATGGTGGTACAAGTTGGTTGGGTTATCAATATATAAATTATTTAAAAGATTTAATCAGAAATGATAAAGAAAAGGATGAAAATGATATTGATATTATTTATGATTTAAGTAATATTAAAGATTCAGAGCTTTCATTAAGAGATAGATTAACAATAGGTAGAATAGCCGCAAAATCACAAAGATTAGGAACAGCTGAATACATACCAGCTCCAAATAAAATTAGAGATTTTTTTAGAGGCTTTAAGCAAAAGGAACTTCCTGAAGGAAATTTCGAAAAAGTCGGAAATTATGCGATAGACGACCTTGGAGATGAAAAAGAATTTGATATGGATATATTTTTAAAACAGCAAGAACAAGCGAAGGGGGTTGCATTGACTAAAGAGGAAAAAGAAAACTTTATGGCTAGGTATAATGCAAATAAAGAAAAGATTTGGAAAGAGGAATTAAAGGTGGATACAGAAATTCTACCAAAGCAAGAACAAATACAAAATGGTGAACAAAAAGAAAGAGAAGAAGAAACTAGGTAGAGGAAAAAACGAGGATATATTCAAAAATTTCTAGAAAAATCAGTGTTTTCCTTGACTTAAAGAGATAAAAATGATAAAATATTACCGTTAGTATAAAATGTGTGTACTAGCGGTAATTTTATATATGAGAAAAGAGGTGAAATTTAAGTGCCAACAATTAATCAATTAGTTAGAAAAGGAAGAAAGAGTTCTACAACTAAATCTACAGCACCAGCATTACAACATGGATATAATTCAAGAAACAAAAAGTTGACAAATAAGAGGTCTCCACAAAAAAGAGGTGTATGTACAGTTGTAAAAACAGTAACACCAAAGAAACCAAACTCAGCATTGAGAAAGGTAGCTAGGGTTAGACTTTCAAATGGATATGAAGTAACTTCATATATACCAGGTATAGGACACAACCTACAAGAACACAGTGTTGTTTTAATTAGAGGTGGTAGGGTAAAAGACCTTCCAGGTGTTAGGTATCACATTATTAGAGGTACATTAGATACTGCTGGCGTTAAAGATAGAATGCAGGGGAGATCTAAGTATGGTGCCAAAAAACCAAAAAAATAGTAAAATAAATGAAAAGCGGCATCTTGCGTTGTCAAGCTGCATAAATTTTTTTTCGACATACAAGCGTATAGTCTCAAAAAAATTTATTTGCTTTCCTAGCAATATACCACTTTTGCTTTGTTTTACAGCATTTTAGTTAAAAAGTAGATAGTTAAAGCGTGGCTTAAACAATTTTAGATATACACTCGTATTATCTCAAAATTTTTAGCTAGCTTTCCTAGAAATACTCGTTTTGACTAAAATTATAAAAATGGTGCATATATGAAATTACAATTTAAGGTACTTAAATTTATAATAGAATATACGCACTATACGGAAGAGAGTTAATCTTTTCAGAGTAACTTGGGTTATTTGTTTAAATAACCATAGATATTAAAAATATCAAGAAAAGGAGTGAAGAATAGTGCCAAGACGTGGATATATAGCAAAAAGAGATGTTTTACCAGATCCAATATATAATAGCAAAGTTGTTACAAAGTTAATAAATAATGTAATGTTGGATGGTAAGAAAACAGTTGCTCAAGGAATTGTATATGATGCGTTCAACATAATTAAAGAGAAAGAACAAAAAGACCCACTAGAGGTGTTTGAGGCAGCTCTTGAAAATGTAATGCCAGTTCTTGAGGTTAAAGCCAGAAGAATTGGAGGAGCGACATATCAAGTTCCAATCGAAATCAGACCAGAAAGAAGACAAACTTTAGGTTTAAGATGGTTAGTAATTTATGCAAGAAATAGACATGAAAAAACTATGGCTCAAAAATTAGCAGCTGAAATCATGGATGCAGTAGCAGGTAATGGAGGAGCATTCAAGAAAAAAGAAGATATGCATAGAATGGCAGAGGCTAATAAGGCTTTTGCACATTACAAATTCTAAAAAAGTTAAAAGGGGAATTATACTTAGATAATCACTAGTTCATGAGGGGAAGGGATATATTTTGATCTGAATGAGGAGTGACCTAAGGCAAAAGGTGTGTCCCCTGACGATAGAAAAAAGGAGGATAAAAATGGCTGAAAGAGAGTTTCCTTTAGAGAAAACTAGAAATATAGGAATTATGGCTCACATAGATGCAGGTAAAACTACAACTACAGAGAGAATTCTTTTCTATACAGGTAGAACTCATAAAATCGGTGAAGTTCATGAAGGAGCAGCTACAATGGACTGGATGGTTCAAGAACAAGAAAGAGGTATTACAATTACTTCTGCTGCTACAACATGCCAATGGTTAGGACATAGAATTAACATCATAGATACTCCAGGACACGTTGACTTTACAGTTGAAGTTCAAAGGTCTTTACGAGTGCTTGATGGTGCTGTTACAGTTTTAGCTGCTAAAGGTGGAGTTCAACCACAAACAGAGACAGTTTGGAGACAGGCTGATAAGTACCAAGTTCCAAGAATGGTATATGTAAATAAGATGGATATAACAGGAGCAGATTTTATGCTTTGTGTTCATCAATTAAAAGACAGATTGAATGCTAATGCTGTTCCAATTCAATTACCAATTGGTGCAGAGGACAAATTCCAAGGAATTGTTGACTTAATAAAGATGCGAGCATTTATTCATAAAGATGATTTAGGAAAAGAGATAGAAGAAACTGATGTTCCTGAGGAACTAAGAGCTCAAGCAGAGGAATTTAGAGACAAAATGATAGAGGCTGCTGCAGAGCAAGATGATGAGTTAATGATGAAATACTTAGAAGAAGGTGCTTTGTCAGAAGATGAAATCAAGAAAGGAATAAGAATTGGAACAACTAATAATAAAATAGTTCCAGTTGTATGTGGTTCTTCATACAAGAACAAAGGAGTTCAAGAATTGCTAAATGCAGTTGTTGATTTTATGCCATCTCCATTAGATATTGCCAATATTAAAGGTGTAACTTTGGATGGAGAAGAAACTGAAAGAAAGACATCTGATACAGAACCATTTTCAGCATTGGCATTCAAAATTGCTACAGACCCATTTGTTGGAAAATTATGTTTCTTCAGAGTGTATTCAGGAACATTAGATGCAGGATCTACAATTTTAAATGCTAATAAAGGAAAGAAAGATAGAATGGGAAGAATTCTATTGATGCATGCAAATCATAGACAAGATATAGATAAGGTATATGCAGGAGATATTGCGGCAGCAGTTGGTTTAAAAGATGTATCAACAGGTGATACACTTTGTGACCCTGCACATCCAGTTATATTAGAGTCAATGGAATTCCCAGAGCCAGTTATCGATATTGCTATTGAGCCAAAAGACAAGGCAAATAGTGAGAAAATGGGGATAGCTCTTGCAAAACTTGCTGAGGAAGACCCAACATTTAAAACATATACAAATCAAGAAACAGGTCAAACAGTTATAGCTGGTATGGGAGAGCTTCATCTAGACATTATTGTTGACAGGTTAAAGAGAGAGTTTAAAGTAGAGTGCACAGTTGGTAAGCCACAAGTTTCTTACAAAGAGACAATTAGAAATAAAGTAAAAGTAGAAGGAAAATTCATTCGTCAATCAGGTGGACGTGGACAGTATGGTCATGTTTGGATAGAGTTAGAGCCACTAGAGGCGGGTAAAGGTGTTGAATTTGAAAGCAAGATTGTTGGTGGTGTTGTTCCAAGAGAATATATCAAACCAGTTGAAGAAGGAATTAGAGAAGCTGCTGAAAGTGGTGTACTTGCTGGATATCCAGTTATAGATTTCAAAGCTACATTAGTAGATGGTTCTTACCACGAAGTAGACTCATCAGAAATGGCATTTAAAATTGCTGGTTCAATGGCATTTAAAGAAGGATGTAAGCAAGCTAAATCAGTTATATTAGAGCCAATAATGAGAGTTGAAATAACAGTTCCAGAGGAATATATGGGAGATGTTATTGGAGATGTAAACTCTAGACGTGGAAGATTGGAAGGAATGGATGCAGAGAATGGCAATCAAGTTATCAGGTCATTTATTCCATTATCAGAAATGTTCGGATATGCAACAGACCTTCGTTCAAAAACGCAAGGTAGAGGAACATATTCAATGGAACCATCTCATTATGAAGAAGTTCCAAAGTCAATACTTGATACAATAGTAGCAAGTCGTGCTAAAAAAGATTAATTGGAAAAAGAAACAAGTATTACAAGGCAAAATTTAGTTAAAAAGCGCAAGCATGCTTTTTGCACGTTGAGCATTTTAATCTAAATTTTAATGCAACAAGACACCGTTTATTTTTTCAATTAAATCAAGGGGAAAATATGAAGAGTAAAATAAAATTGTTTTATTTACCAACAATAATCTTACTAATTTATGTGATTGTATATTATCCATTATTAAGTTACTTGCTAGATGTACTTGTAAATCCAAGTGCCAGTCCCGAGGCAATGGTATCTGCTTTTGAAGTTAATAATATAATGAATAAAATATCAATATCCATAGTAGTATTATCAATTATTTTGAAAGTTATTTTTAGAAAAGATAAGTGCAATATAGATAAGATACCGAGTATTGTTAATTTAATAATATATATTGTACTAATTGTTCTCATATTTTTCATAGGTACATTAACAGCCTTTGCATAAAAATGTTAATAAACACTTGCTTTTTTATTAAAAATGATGTAAAATGCATGTGTATAAAAATAGATTTTAATTTTAAAATATATTTAAAAATTTAAAGGAGGATTTAAAAATGGCTAAAGCTAAATTTGAAAGAACAAAACCACACGTTAACATTGGTACAATTGGTCACGTTGACCATGGTAAAACAACAACAACAGCAGCTATTACTAAATATTTATCATTATTTGGTAAAGCTCAATATGAAGCATACGATCAAATCGATAGTGCTCCAGAAGAAAGAGAAAGAGGAATTACAATTAACACAGCTCACGTTGAGTATGAAACAGAGAATAGACACTATGCTCACGTTGACTGCCCAGGACATGCTGACTATGTAAAGAATATGATTACTGGTGCTGCTCAAATGGATGGTGCTATATTAGTTGTTTCAGCAGCTGATGGACCAATGCCTCAAACAAGAGAGCATATCCTACTTGCTAGACAAGTTGGTGTTAAGTATATCGTAGTTTACTTAAACAAATGTGATATGGTTGACGACGAAGAATTATTAGAATTAGTTGAAATGGAAGTTAGAGACCTATTAACAGAATATGGTTTCCCTGGAGACGAAATTCCTGTAATAAAAGGTTCTTCATTAAAAGTATTAGAGAGCGATTCAAAAGACCCTAACGATTCAGTTTACGCTCCAATAAAAGAATTAATGGATGCAGTAGATAGCTATATCCCAACACCAGAAAGACCAGTAGACCAACCATTCTTAATGCCTGTTGAAGATGTATTTACAATTACAGGTAGAGGAACAGTTGCTACAGGTAGAGTAGAGAGAGGTGTAGTTAAACTACAAGACGAAGTTGAAATCGTAGGTCTTTCTAAAGAAGCTAGAAAAACAGTTGTTACTGGTGTAGAAATGTTTAGAAAATTACTAGACCAAGCAGAAGCTGGTGACAACATTGGTGTATTATTAAGAGGTATTGATAGGAAGGACATCGAGAGAGGTCAAGTTCTAGCAAAACCAGGAACAATACATCCACATACAAAATTCAAAGCACAAGTTTATGTTCTAACAAAAGAAGAAGGTGGACGTCATACACCATTCTTCAATGGATATAGACCACAATTCTATTTTAGAACAACAGACGTTACAGGTGTTATTGATTTAGCAGCTGGAACAGAAATGGTTATGCCAGGTGATAATGTAGATATGACAGTTGAACTTATTACACCAATAGCTATTGAAACTGGATTAAGATTTGCTATCCGTGAGGGTGGAAGAACAGTAGGTTCAGGAGTAGTTTCAGAAATTATTGAATAATATTTATAGTAAATAAATTTTATAGCGGGGGTTTTGCAAGAAATTGCAAAAACCTTGCTGTTTTTTTTGAAATTTTCTTAACTTCGAACAGTTATTCTTGACATTTTGCTCAAATGATTATATACTATACACGTAATTTAGGAGGAATAGCAATGAATAGTATAAAGAAAATAATTTGTGCTTTTATTATATTAACAGCAATGACATTTGCTTGTATGAGTATCGTGAAAGCAGCGACAGTAGAGATAACAACCGAGACTTTAAACCTAAGGGCAGAGGCTTCGGCTGATTCTGATATAGTGGCTCAAATTTCTATAGGAAATGAGTGTGAGCTATTAGACGAAGATGGCGACTGGTATAGGGTTAAGTATGGAGAATATACAGGATATATTAGCAAGGAGTATGCAAAAGTAGTAGGGCAAGAAGATATTTCTGATACAACTGATAGTAATAATGATAATAGCGAAGATACTTCTACTAATGAAAACAATAATACTACTTCAGAGAGTGAATCAAATTCTGGAAATGAGATTGCAGATGGTAGTGAACAAAATAATACTGATGGGAGTGCCAGTCAAGGAGAACATGAACAGCCGAGTGCTACTACTGAAAATGAAAACAGAGTAGCAACTATAAATGGTAGAACTCCTATTAGAATAGTGCCATTAATCAGTGGAAGTATTTTGGGAAATTTGAAAGACAAAACAGAGGTTACTATTATAAATGAAATGAAAGGTTGGTCTTATATTCAAACAGATACAATTTCTGGTTGGGTAAGGACAGATTCTTTAATAATAAAAGAAACAAATGAAAAAAAGACGAGTGAAAATGAATCAAATAACACGAAAGATGACGAAGAAAAAGAAGAAGAAAATATTTCTAAGTTTGAAGAAAAAACAATGTATGCTATAGACTATGTTAATGTTAGGAAAGAAGCAAGTTCAGAAGCAGAAGTACTTATGCTTGTTGAACCTAATGCAAGTTTTAAGGTAATAGGAGAAACAGGGGATTGGTATGAGGTTGAAACAAGTCAAGGAAAAGCTTTTATCTCAAAAGAACTATTGTCTGAAAAACAAGTTACTAATAGAGGAAGTGTTTCTAGAACAAACAAAGGAGAGAATAATAATAAAAAGGAGTCTTCCTCAAAAGGTAAAGGTGATAAAAACTCTGTTAAGGCAAGTGAGGTAGTATCTTATGCTAAGAAATTTTTAGATGTGCCTTATGTATATGGTGGTGCAAGCCCTTCTGGTTTTGATTGCTCAGGATTTACTATGTATGTATTTGACCATTTTGGAATTTCGATGAGGCATGGTGCTCAAGCTCAGGCTAAATTAGGTGAACCAGTTAAAGCTAACAAGAACTCTAAGAGCAGTTTATTGAATAATCTAAGGGCAGGCGACTTAGTATTTTTCCTTGATTATGAAACAATGGACGAGATTGGACATTGTGGAATATACATAGGAAATGGAAACTTTATTCATGCTTCTTCAGGTTCAGGTTATTGCGTTAAGATAAACAGTTTATTACCAGGAGAATATTATAATACTAGATATTATACTGCTAAACGTTTATTCTGAGGTTAAGATTTGTTTTGCGTAGAAAGTTAGAAAGTTTTGAAAGAAATAACCAAGGTAATAAGGTTGAGTATATATTAATTTAGGAATGAAAATAAGTATTACAAGACAGTTCGAGAACTAAATATCGGAAATATACTTAATGTATGATGAGAGTTTGTTGTTCTAAACTAACGATACGATGTTTGTTTTCTTAAAGAACGGGGGCAAAAGAAAGGGTGAAATATTTATAAAAAGACCAATTTGTGTTGCTTCCTGTTTTTATGTTATAGGAATACTAATTGGGCTATACTTTGAAGTAAGTATAGCTTTTTTGTGTTGTGTTTTGTTGCTTGTTTCAATATTTATTATTATTTGGAGTGGGGGTAGAAAGTGGATAATGATGTTAGCATTACTGCTAATTGGAACTGTATATATACATTACTCGGATAATAATTATGAACAAAAATATTCTCGGAATATCAGAACAAATAACGTTAAGGGGAGTTATAATTTCTGATCCAGAAGATAAAGATTACAAGTACTCATATAAGATTAAAGTTAAAGAACTAGAAGGAAAAAGTGATTGTTATAATACAAAGTTAATTGTTGAACTAAATAAAAATAAAGTTGGAGATGAGGTTCCTGAGTTTGGAGATGAAATGATACTTACTGGTAAGTTTGAGAGACCAAATAGTGC
Source organism: Clostridiales bacterium (assembly GCA_019419955.1). Taxonomy (GTDB): domain Bacteria; phylum Bacillota; class Clostridia; order TANB77; family CAG-508; genus CALXVA01. The sequence continues at coordinate 15,146 of JAHZIB010000015.1, forward strand.
ACGCAACTACAAAGGGTTTGATTATAAGAGTTATTTGAAGAGCCAAAAAATATATGGAACCATTAGTACGGAAAGATATAAAATTATTGGAAATAATAGGGCAGATTTAGCCAGTAAAGTAATTAATTCTGTGCAAAATAATATGAAAGAAAATATAAATGAAATCCTTAGAAATGAAGAAGCGGCTCTGTGTATTGGAATTTTAGTGGGTGATAGAGAGGCTATATCTGAAAAAGTAGAGGATGATTTCCAAAAAAGCAATTTAACTCATATGCTTGCAGTTTCTGGCTCGCATATTACATATATAATTAATGCCTTGGCCATACTTTTGAGTAAAACGAGCAAAAGATTTGCAAAAATTTTAACAATAGGATTTTTAGCCTTTTTTATGACTTTGACAGGTTTTACACCTTCTGTAGTAAGAGCAAGTATTATGGGAATGCTTATATTAACTGCAAGTCTCGTGTATAGAAAATCAGATACATTTAATAATCTTGGTATTGCTTCATTAATTATTTTGGCAGTGAACCCATATACAATTACTGATGTAGGTTTTATACTATCTTTTGGAGGAACAATAGGAATTGTTGTGTTTGGTTCAAATATAATGGAATTTTTTTATAAAATTATAGAAAAAATTACTAAAGGTAAGGTGGTATTACGAAATAAAGAAATTGTAAGTGAAAATGATGGAGAACTGTGGAGTATAGGAAAAGAGTTAAGAAATGAGAATATAAATATTAATTGTAATACAAATGTATCAAAGGACAGAGAAAAAAGAAGTAGGGATAAGAGTCATATAACAAGTAAAAATAGTGGTACTGAGGAAAAGTGTAATTCAAAAATAAAATTAATTCAAAAAGTAATAAAGTATTTGATAAATTCACTTAGTATAACTTTGGCAGCGAATTTAGTCATTATTCCAATAATGGCGTATAATTTTAGCACAATATCGTTTACATTTTGGATTTCAAATATTTTAGCAGCACCGGTAATGGAAGCAGCGACAATATTAGGTTTTATTGTATATTTCACTTCGATTGTTTTTATACCTTTTGCAGAATTTCTTGGGATATTTTTAAATATTTTACTAAATTTTTTGTTAAAAATAGCAGAATGGACTGCTACTATTCCTGGTTCAAATATATATATTAAAACTCCATATGTAATAGAATGTGCCGCATACTATTTGGTGTTGACATTATTTTTTAACTTAGGTCAATTAAGAGAAGTAGTGAAAAAATATTTGCATAGATTGGACGAAGAGGTTGCAAGAGCATTAGGTATTGCTGCAAAACAAATAGAAGTTGAAGGAAGAAGAGGTAGTAGAAAAATTTCGTTTATAGTTTGTACGATAATTGTAATAATTGTTACAGCTAAGGTGATAAATGTAATGCCTCATGATTTAAAAATTTATTTTGTTGATGTTGGACAAGGAGATTGTACACTAATAAAAACACCTACTAACAAAACAATTCTTTTAGATGGTGGAGGAAGTGAGTTTGGAGATTTTGATGTAGGAGAAAGTATATTATTACCATATTTATTAGATAGAAGAATAACTACAATAGATTATATGCTTATTTCTCATACTGACAGTGACCACATTGGAGGGTTGTTTGCAATAGTGGAAAATTTGAAAGTAAAAAATATAATTATTGGAAGACAGGGAGAATTGTCAAAAAATCTTAAGAAGATAAGCGAAGTAATAAAGGATAAGGATATTAATGTCATTCTTGCAGAAAAAGGAGATCTAATCACAGTAGATAGATATTCATATTTTGAAGTATTATTTCCTGAAGAAGAGCTTATAGGTGATAATATACTAAATAATAATTCTATAATTACTAATTATCACTGCATGAATTTTTCTATGCTTTTTACAGGAGACGTTGAAAAAATAGCAGAGGATAGAGTATATGAACTCTACAAAAATACGGATAAATTAAATGCAACTGTATTAAAGGTGGCACATCATGGCTCAAAAACTTCAAGCACAGAGAATTTTTTAGATTTAGTTAATCCTAAAATTGCTGTTATTGGAGTTGGTGAAAACAATAAATTTGGTCATCCAAATGTAGATGTGATAAAAAGGTTAAAGGAGTATACTAATTTTATTTATAGAACAGACGAAATGGGAGAAATTAGCATTATGGTAAATAAACGGAGGGTCTATTAAAATAAACCAATTTATTAAATAATAATTTTACAAAAAATGTATAATTTTTAAAATTAGAACCATACTAATAATATAATTTGCAACTTTTTTAGTTGGTACGGCTAAGGTAAATAGATTTTAATTAAAGTGATTGCAAATTACATAAAGGGTTATAGGTTATTCCCAAAAACCTAAATACATTATTCAAGGAATGAGTTAGTATGGATAAAAAGTGGATAATTGCTATAGTCATAACCGTAGTTGTGGGGTTAATGATAGGAATAGGATTTGCAATATCTTCAGGTAATAATGAAACTGAGAATATTGACTATGTAAGTGAAAAGGAGTTGGCCGATACAAATAAGTATGAAAATTTTTTAAATTATTTGAAAAATGAAAATATTATAGAGACCTCATCTATTGAAGATACAATCTCACCAAATGCAATTATTATTAAAAAAACTTATTTTGAAGCATGTGACCATTTAATTAGAAAGACGGAAGATGTACCTGAGGAATTAGTAAATAAAAATGAGGAAGACGTAGAAAAACAATTTTCAGAATGGAAAATAGAAGAATATACTCCTACACAAATAATTTTATATAAGACTGACAGTGGAAATTGTGGAGAACACTATTTTGTTCAAGAACATAATGGTGTTATAGGAATATATACTATTGATGAATATGGAATAAAAACTTTAAAAGAAGATACTGAAATATCAACACAATACTTACCAGAAGAAGATGTGAAGAATTTAAAAGCGGGTGTAGAAATAGTTGGTAACACTAATTTAGTTGAGTTTTTGGAAGATTACGAGTAAAATTTTTTTAGGTGAGTCTTACAGTGATAAGAGTTCTAACTGGAATTATATATTATAATGAGAAAGGCATTTCGCAAAGCTAGTCTCTGAAGTAATGGCGAAATACATGTTCTCACTTCGCTCGGACGACCCAAGGCAGCCTAAACTATGTTTCATAGAAAAAAATCGTTGTAAGTACAGAGATATAAAGAAGGAAATAAATCTTTTCTATACAATTAGAAAAGTGGCTTTGCCACATGTGCGTTTTACTTTGCAAATACGTACAGCTCAAGAAAACTTAACCTTGTTGCTCCGAAAAATTCATACGAAATTTTTTATGCAACAAAAAATTCGAATTAGGATTAAACCTAATTCGAATCCTCGTCTATTTTCAAGTTTTCTTTTTTCAAATAACCTTGTTGATAAAATTGCTTAAAGTACATAATTAATGAGAATATGGTTGTTGCTATAGCCAAATAATAGATATAATCATCAAAACCGAATAATGGTGCTGTTGGATTAATAGATGTATTCCAGTATTCTATAAACAATGAGCAGACTATTGCTACATAGAATAATACTGTAGCCAATTTACCATACCATCTACTTGATACTACTAACTTTTTACCATAGAGAAAAGATGCACCTGCAACCATTACAAATTCTTTAATAAATACGATTAAAAGTATCCATAAAGGAATTATTCCCTTAAATGTGAGTGAGGCGAGAACTGCAATTTGAGTAGTTTTATCAGCTAAAGGGTCTATTAGTTTTCCGAAATTCGTTATAAAATTAAATTTTCTTGCTATACAGCCATCTAAAACGTCCGTAAGTCCTGAAACTGTTAATATTACAAAGCCAGCAACATATTGACCTGTAAGTATGTAATATACAATAAACGGTATTAATATAAATCTAACTATTGTTAATGCATTAGGTATATTTTTTAACATTTTTTTACTCCTTATTATACACAATTATAATACTTTAAAACTAAGCTTATCATTTGTAAAAGAAACAATAACAGTATCTCCATTTTTGAGTTCAGATTTAAGTATCATGTCAGATAACTCATCTTCTAAATATCTTTGAATTGACCTTCTTAGGGGTCTAGCTCCATACTTTGTATCAGTTCCTTTTTCCAACAAAAATTTTTTTGTAGTATTATTTATCTCTAATTTAATATTCTTTTCATCCAATGCTTTTTTAGTATCAATAAGCATTAAATCTACAATTTGCATTAGCTCATCATGACTCAATGCTTTAAAAACTACAATTTCGTCTATTCTATTTAAAAATTCTGGTCTAAAGGTATCTTTCAATGCATTCATAATTGCATTATTATTAACTTGTCCTCCACCAAATCCAATTGAGTTTGTGTTAAGATTTGAACCAGCATTAGAGGTCATAATTATAATAGTATTTTCAAAACTAACAATATTTCCTTGAGCATCTGTAAGTCTACCATCGTCTAATACTTGAAGAAGTATATTAAATACGTCTGGATGTGCTTTTTCAATTTCATCTAAAAGGATAATTGAATAGGGGTTTCTTTTTACCTTTTCTGTTAATTGACCGGCATCATCATAACCTACATATCCTGGAGGTGAACCTATTAATTTTGAGGTTGAGTGACTTTCCATATATTCTGACATATCAATTCTAATAATTGAATCTTCACTTCCAAATATTTCAAAAGCTAAAGATTTAGCCAACTCTGTTTTGCCAACGCCAGTAGGACCAACAAATAGAAATGAAGGTGGTCTTTTTGTACTTTTAAGACCTGCTCTATTTCTTCTAATTGCACGAGAAACAGCTTCAACAGCTTCATCTTGTCCAATAATTCTTTTATGTAAATTAGATTCCAAGTTTAATAATTTTTGTGTTTCTGCTTCTGTTATTTTTTTTACAGGAATTTTAGTCCAACTTTCTATAACTTCAGCTATATCTTGAACAGTTAAATTTTTAAGTTCTAATTTTTTTGAAACATTATCTATTTTTTCAGTCAGAGCGCATTCTTTGGTTTTTAACTCAGCAGCCTTTTGATAATCTTCTGTAGAATCTGCCTGTGCAGCTTCTTCTTTTTCTTCTTGCACAATAGCAAGTTCATTTTTCAAGACTTCCAGGTCGTAAAGATCTTTATTATCCAAATTAATTCTTGAGCATGCTTCATCCAAAATATCTATAGCCTTATCAGGTAAAAATCTATCATGAATGTATTTTTCTGACATTATAACAGTTTGTCTTATAACATCTGTAGAAATTTTTACCTTGTGATAATCTTCATAATATTTTTTTATTCCGTCCAAAATACCAATGGTGTCGTCAACTGAAGGTTCAGAAACTATAACTGGCTGAAATCTTCTTTCTAGTGCAGAGTCTTTTTCTATGTACTTTCTATATTCTCTAAGAGTTGTTGTACCAACCAATTGTATTTCTCCATTTGCCAAAGATGGTTTCAAAATATTTGCAGCGTTCATGGAATGTTCGGCGTCTCCAGCTCCTATAATATTATGTATTTCATCTATAACAAGAATTATATTTTTAAGAGCTTTACATTCGTCAATTATAGATTTCATTCTAGCTTCAAATTGTCCTCTAAATTGAGTACCTGCAATAACTGCTGTCATATCTAAAAGGTAAACTTCTTTATTAAGAAGTTTTGCGGGAACTTTACCCTGAGCAATTTTAATAGCAAGCCCTTGAGCTATTGCAGTTTTACCAACGCCAGGTTCACCAATTAAACATGGGTTGTTTTTAGAACGTCTATTAAGAATTTGAATAATCCTTTGAATTTCCTTATCTCTTCCTATTACTATGTCTAATTCATTATTTTTGGCTTTTTGAGTTAAATTACTTCCATAAGTATCTAAAGCTTTTTTTCTTTTATTATTCTTTTTATCAACCTTAACTTTCTTTTTATTATTTGTGTTTGACTCTTGACCATTATCGTTCTCACCAGAGTTAAACATATTAGAGAAAATTGAACCCAATGGAATAGCGCCAAATTGCATTCCATTATTATTGTTATCTGATGAGTCTTGCTCATTTTCATCATGTGTATCTGAAAAGTTCATGTTTTCAGACATGTCATTAAACATTGCCTCAAATTGTTGAGTCATATTATTTAAATCATCTTCAGATAAATTTGCTTGCTTCATTAAACTATCAATAGGATTAATACCTCTTTTTTTAGCACAATCATAGCAGTAACCTTCTAAAGTATTTTTTCCATCATTATTTTTCTTATTTACAAAAACAACTGCATTATTTTTCTTACAGTCTGAACATAGCATTATATAAAAACCTCCATTCAAAATGCATTTTAATACATAATATATAATAACTTAAAATTGGCTATAAGTCAATAAATTCTAAGTGAATTTTATGTGAATTATGGATAAATACAAAAACTTAAATTTCATATTGAATTATAAGAATTTTTATTATATACTATAGAAGAAATACTTATGCATCAAGAAAGGAATGTAGTTAAATATGAAAGATCCAAAAGTACTATATATTTTAATAATTCTATTTTGTATTTTTGCAATAATAGCTGGAATTTATGCACAATTTATTGATGCTGATATGGGAGGATTAAACTTGGCAGATGAGCCAACTGAAAATGTTGTACCTGAGCCTACACAGGAAGAAATAAAGTCAAGCTTTAATGATTTATTTACGAACACAATAAATCTTGGAGAATATGATACAACTGGAATACAAAAGCAGAATGGAGAAGAAGAAATAGTATATACAGTATTTGAAAGAGCAGAAACGACAGAAAATTATGATATAAATATTAACATTCCTATGATTAATATTAAAAATGAGTTGGCAAATTCATTAAATCAAATTACACAAGCCGATTTTGTGAATAAAGCTAATGATATTATATCTAATGTTAATTCAGACATAATGACTTTATACAATGTTGATTATGTAGCATTTGTAAATAGTGATATTTTATCAGTGGTTATAAGGTCAACATTAAAAGAAGGGAATTCTGCTCAAAGAATTATCGTGAGGACATACAATTATAATTTAGACACAAATACTCAAGTATCCTTGAACGAATTAATAACTTTGAAAAGATTAAATAGAGATGATGTAAATAATAAGATAATAGAAGTATGTACAGAGGCAAATCAAAATGCGCAAACTTTGCAAAATATGGGGTATAACGAAATTTTTATGAGGGATTTAACTAGCGATATATATAATGTGGATAACGCAGGAGCGTATTTTTTGGGACCTAATGGTGAACTTTATATTGTATATGCTTATGGAAATAGTGAATTTACATCTGAGATGGATATAATATTGTTTGGTGAGATTGGAAGTTTTACAGCAGAAGCGGGAGGACAAGCAGAAGAGGTTTTAAATGAGATTAATAATTCTATACTTAGTAACGAAATTATGGGAGGAGAATTAATTAATGAAATGAGTAATGCAGTGTTAAATAGTGAAGTTGTAACAGAAACAAATCAGTAATATAGAGAATAGAGGAAAATATGCCAAAAAGAATACTTATAACGGAGAAACCATCTGTAGCGATGGAATTTGCAAAGGTTTTAAAAATAAATGGAACAAGAAAAGATGGATATTTGGAATCTGAAAATTGGATAGTAACTTGGTGTGTGGGACACCTAGTTACTATGTCTTACCCTGAGGTTTATGATGAAAAACTAAAGTTCTGGAGACTAGATACGTTGCCTTTTATGCCAAAGGAATATAAATATGAGGTCATTTCAACTGTTAGTAAGCAGTTTAATATTATTAAAAGCCTTCTTGAGAGAGAAGATGTTGATTCTGTATATGTAGCTACTGACTCTGGACGAGAAGGAGAATATATTTTTAGATTAGTTGAAAATCAAATTGGAATAATAAAAAATAATAGAAAAAGAGTTTGGATAGATTCTCAAACTGAAGAAGAAATAAAAAGAGGAATAGAGGAAGCCAAGGATTTATCCGAGTATGATAGTTTATCCAATTCGGCATATTTGAGGGCAAAGGAAGATTATTTAATTGGAATTAATTTTTCTAGGCTTCTTTCTATTATTTATGGAAAAAGAGCGGCAAAGGAATTGGATGAGGATAGGATTTCAATCTCTGTTGGTAGAGTTATGACATGTGTTTTAGGAATGGTAGTTTCAAGGGAAAGGGAGATTAGAAATTTTGTAAAAACACCATATTATAAAGTCATGGGAGAGTTTGGAAAAAATAATGATACTTTTAATGCTGAGTGGAAAGTAAACGAAAAGTCTAAGTTTTTTGAGTCTCCAAAATTATATAATGAATCAGGTTTTAAGAAGGAGAAAGATGCAAAAGACTTTATAATATCTCTTCAGGGGAAAAATGCAGTTATATCCGAGATTAAGAAGAATAAGACAAAAGAGAATGCACCTCTTCTTTTCAATTTAGCAGAGCTTCAAAATGAATGTACAAAAAGGTTTAAAATTAAGCCAGATCAGACATTAGAGAATATACAAAACCTATATGAAAACAAATTAGTCACTTATCCTAGAACTGATGCAAGAGTGTTATCAACAGCAATTGCTAAAGTTATTTCAAAAAATTTGAATGGTTTAGCAAAAGGATATAGAGACGAGGAAGTTCAAGGGTACTTAAAACAAATGTCAGAGAGAAAATATAAAACAGATTTGACGAAAACAAAATATGTAAATGATAGCAAAATTACAGACCATTATGCAATAATACCAACTGGGCAAGGGTTTGAAAATTATGAAAAGCTTACTGAACTTCAAAAGCAAATATACAAAGTTATTGTAAAAAGGTTTTTGAGCATTTTTTATCCACCAGCTGAATATAACAAGATTTCAGTAAAAATAAATATTGAAAATGAGGAATTTAGTGCGAATGCTAAGATTTGCATAGTGCAGGGATATTTAGAAGTACTAAAAGACAGAAAACAAGAAAATACTTTTAAAAACAAAAGAAATGTGAAGAGTGTGGAAAATGCCGATGAAAAAACAGAAACAAATGTAGATAGTGATAAAGAGAAAGTGCTAGATAATAATTTAGATATACTAATGAAGCTGAAAAAAGGAGAAGAAATAAATGTAGTGAATTTTGAAATAAAAACTTCAGAAACAACTCCACCTTCGAGATACAACTCAGGTTCCATTATTTTAGCAATGGAAAATGCAGGAAAACTAATTGAAGAAGACGAACTAAGAGAACAAATCAAGGGAGCAGGAATAGGAACAAGTGCAACGAGAGCAGAAATTATAAAAAAACTAGAGAGAATAAGTTATATTGCTATAAACTCTAAAACTCAGATTATTACTCCTACAAAAAAGGGTGAAGTTATATTTGATGTGGTAAATAGTTCTATGCCAGATATGCTTAATCCAAAATTAACTGCTAGCTGGGAAAAAGGTCTAGACATGGTAGCCAAAAAAGAGATTAAACCAGAAGAATTTATGGGAAAGTTAGAAAACTATATTAATTCAAAAGTAAATAAGCTGGTTGTAAAGTGGTAAATATTTCGTTTTTAGTATGCGATTAAGATACAAGAATAGTCTAATAATAAATTACTGCTTACGTTTACATTACCAAACCACACTAAAATTAACACATTCACATTTTATGTCAAGAAAACATAAGATATAGCAAAAATAGAATTCTAAAAACAATATAGATATATCTTATGAAAGGAATGAGTAAAATGCCTAGTTACATAATAGAAGGGGGAAAAAGACTAGAAGGAGAAGTGGATGTGTCAGGCTCAAAGAATGCATCACTTCCTATTTTAGCATCTACAATCTTAAATTCTGGAACAACAAAATTATATAATGTTCCAGAGATACGTGATACAAGAATAACACAAGAAATCTTGAAGTTTTTAGGCTGTAAGGTAAAAAGGAACAAAGGAAAAGTTGAGGTTAATTCAAAGAATATTACCAAAAAAGAAATACCTGAGCATTTAATGCACCAGATGCGTTCAACAGTTATTTTAGCAGGTGCAATCTTAGGAAAATTTAAAGAAGTAACATTTTCATATCCAGGAGGTTGTGATATAGGAGCAAGACCAATTGACCTTCATTTAAAGAGTTTTGAAAAATTAGGTGTAAATATTACAGAAAATGCTGGATTTATTGTATGCAAATGTGATAAAATAGTAGGGGCTGATATTGACTTAGACTTTCCGAGTGTTGGAGCTACTGAAAACATTATACTTGCATCTGTTTATGCAGAAGGTGTTACAAATATCTCTAATGCTGCAATGGAACCCGAGATTGTGGATTTGGCAAACTGTTTAAATAGTATGGGTGCCAAAATTGAAGGTGCTGGCACTAGTAATGTGAAAATAACAGGTGTGAGCAGGCTTAAAGATATTAGTTACAAGATTATGCCTGATAGAATTGAAGCTGGAAGTCTTCTTTGCATGACAGCAATTACAGGTGGAAAGATAAAACTAAATAATTGTAAACCAGAACACATTATTCCTGTGCTTAATAAGTTGGAGGAAAGTGGTTGTTTAGTTGATAAAAAAGATAATAGTGTTGTTTTAGTAGCACCTAAGAAGCTTAAGGCTGTGGATATTAAGACTATGCCATATCCCGGATTTCCAACAGATATGCAATCTGTGTTTGGAGCAATGCTTACAGTAGCTAAAGGTACTTCAGTTATTGTGGAGAATATTTTTGAGAACAGATATAAATATATGGCAGAGCTAAAGAAAATGGGAGGAAAGATAACAACAGAGGGAAAAACGGCTATTATAAAAGGTGTAAGGAAATTGTCTGGAGCTAAGGTAGTAAGTACAGATTTGAGAGGAGGAGCAGCTTTGGTTACTGCAGCATTAGCAGCTAAGGGAAAAACTGAGGTTACAGATGTTGAATATATTTTAAGAGGTTATGAGAAATTAGACGAAAAGTTGAGAAAAATTGGAGCGAATATATCATTAAAAGAAGGTGATTAAATGCCAAAAGGGACTAAAGAGAACATTAAAAAAAAGAATACAGTTAGGAAAACTAAAATAAAAGGAAAAAATATTGAAGAAACAAAAGATGATAAATTTAGTTTTGATGAAGAGATAGTAATTGGTTTGAAAAGGTTAGATGAACCAGAAATTATATCTAGAAAAGGCAACAAAAAGAAAACTAATAATATAAATAATGGAAGAAATAGAATAAGTAGTTCGAAAAATGATAATAGTAGGAATTATAGAAAAGGTAATGTAAGAAACAACCGTCAGAGTAATAAAAAAAGTAATAATGACGGAATTATAGATATTGGTGATGAAGACAATGTTATAATTCAATCTAAATATATGCAGAATTATGAAGATGATTTGACGAGTTTGAAGAGAAGAAATAATAAAATTCAGCAAAAAGCAAATAGTAGTCAAGGAATGCAAAAAGCAAATAATAGAAGGGTTAAAAATGTACAGAATAAAAAAGATACAAAGAAGAATGTACAGAGAAATAATAGGTCAAATTATGAAGATAGAAGGTTTAAAACAATAAATATAAATGCACCATTGAGCAAGGAAGAAATACAAAAAATAGAAAAATCTAAGAAAAAGAGAAAACTGATTCTTAAGATAATAAAGTGGCTTACTTTGCTTGCGATAATAATTGGTGGAACAATCTATGCCATGCTTTCTCCAATATTTAATATTAAAGAGGTTGAGGTGATTGGAAACTCAAAAATATCATCTGAGACCATTATAAGTTTATCTGGAATTACTATAGACCAAAATATGTTTAGCTTTAGGACAAGCAATGTTAGGGAAAGTATAAAGAATAACGCTTATATTGATACAGTTGAAATACATAGAGATTTACCAGATAAAATAAGCTTAGTAGTAACTGAAAGAAAAACAACTTATATGATTAAGTTTGGAAATGCATATGCATATATTAATAATCAAGGATATATTTTAGAAATTACAGATAAAGAGGAAGCTGTTCCAATTATAACTGGCTATGAAACTCTAGATGAGAATATACAGGAAGGAAATAGATTAAATACAGAGGATTTAGAAAAACTTAATGATGTTTTGAAAATTATGGAAGCTGCTTCGAGTAGTGGAAATAATTTGAAAAATCTAATTACTAAAATAGATATCTCTGATAAATCAAATTATATTTTGGATTTAAAAACACAAAAAAAACAAATATATTTTGGTGATGCTACAAATTTAAGTACAAAGATGTTATGGATAGACCAAATTCTAGGAGAAGAGAAAAAGAGTGAAGGTATTTTATATTTGAATATGGATTTAAATACTGATAGACCATATTTTAGAGAGAAAATTTAGAAAGGAATGTGAACAATCATGAATAAAAGGCAGGTTGCAATTACATTAGGTGTGATGTGTTTATTACTTACAGTTGCTATATGTGTGCAGGTTAGGACTATGAGTTCTGCAAATTCAACTGTTTCTCAGACTTTAGCCGATAATAATTTACGAGACCAAGTGTTGAAAATGAAAGAGAGATATGATGAAACTATAAGAAATTTAGAGAATGCCCAGAGAGAATTAGAAGAAACCAGGGTCGTGGCTACACAAAATGATACTGCATCAGAGGCAAAGGAGCAAGAGTTAAAAGAGAATAATATGCTATTGGGTAATACTGATGTAGTAGGAGATGGAGTAGAGGTGGTTTTGCAAGATGCAACAGAGCAAAATAGTAGTTTGGGTCTAAGTTATCAGCTTATACATTATAGTGATATTCAATTGGTTGTGAATGAATTAAAGAATGCTGGGGCAGAAGCAATAGAGATTAACGGACAAAGAGTTGTGCCTACTTCTTCCATCACGTGCGAGGGAAATATAATTAAGATTAATGGAGAAAGAGTAGGGTCTCCTTTTATAATAAAGGCAATTGGTTCTCAGAGTTTGCTTTATGGAGGGCTTTCGAGAGTGGGTTCGATATTAGATGTTATTAGTGAGGCTGGAAATACCGCAACAGTAACAAAAGTGGATAATATTACTATACCTAAATATTCTGGGGTAATTGATTATGAGTATCTTAGAGAAGCTAGATAAGGAGAGAATGGTATATGAAAAAAATTAAGTTTAGGGCAGATATTACTGCAGTGACAGTAGTAATTTTTATAGTATGTATTGTACTTGTAAGTGTCATGCTAATGCAGTTTAGAACTGTTGAACAGACAGATATTACAGAAATTGAAAATATGAGAGAGAGTGAACTAAGGACAGCCTTAGCAGAATGGAAAATGAAATATGAGGAAGTTTCGACTCAATTAGATGATGTGAATGCGCGTATAGAGGAGTATAATACAACAATTAATAATAATGAAGAAACATCAAAATTAATTGATGAAGAGCTAAAGGAATCTAATATATTAGTTGGTAAGACTGATGTGTACGGAGAAGGCGTTGTAGTCACATTGGCTAATAGTAATGAACAAGCAATAGAAGCGTATGATTTAATTGATTTGGTAAATGAATTAAGGTATGCAGGAGCAGAAGCAATTTCAATTAATGAGCAAAGAGTTTTAAATATGACTGAAATAGTTGATATGGGAGATTATGCGTATATAACTGTTAATTCTCAAAGGATACAAGAGCCGTACATAGTAAAGGCGATTGGAGATAAAGAGTACTTAAACAGTGTATTGAATTTAAAAGGAAGCGGATTTATTGATAGAAATAAGACTTTGGGAATGAATGTAAGTTCAAGAACGGAAAATAGAGTGGAAATACCAAAGTATAATGGTGAATTTGAAATTAATTATTTACAGGAGGTAGAACAATGATTGTTTTAGCGATAGTTTTAGGATGTATAATAGGAGCATTAATAGGAGTTAATATGCCAATGATATCGTATACATATTCTGGTTATTTAGCAATTGCAATAATTGCTGCTCTTGATTCTGTGTTTGGAGGAATTGCGTCTACACTAAATAAGAATTTTGACTTAAAAATATTTGTAACAGGTTTTTTTGGAAACGCAATTTTATCAATTTTATTAACATATCTTGGCCAAAAACTTAATGTAGATATATATTTAGCAGCAATTGTTGTTTTTGTAGGAAGAATGTTCAATAATTTGGCTATTATAAGGAGATACTACATAGACAAATGGTCAAAAAATAAGGCAAAAAATGACAAGAATAAAGAGGAAGAAACAGTAGAAAACTAAAAAGTCTACATGTGTAGAGGGTTTTAGACTAATGTTTCAAAAATATTACAAAAATATTACAAAAATATTACAAAATCTATTGACTTTTTTTATAAAATGTAATATTCTAAAGGACAAATAAGAGCAGTAAAAAAATGGAGGAATGAGTCTTGGCTATAGGAGATATTATCGTAGGAATGGACATTGGAACTTCGAAAGTAAGTTTGGTTATTGGAGAAGTCAATAATTTTAATCAAATAGAAGTCCTATGTACAACAAGTTGCAAGTGTAATGGCTTAAAAAAAGGAAAAATAGTAGATGAAAATGAAATAGTTTCGGCTATTTCTCAATTAATTAAAGAGGCAGAAAATGAAACTGAAATGGAAATTAATTCTAGCTATCTTACAATCCCAGGCAAATATGTAACTATTGTACAGAACAGTATTACAAAAGAAGCCAAAGATAAATATGCAGGAATATCTGGAAAGGATGTATCATCTGCAATATCTTTAGTTAAAGATATTGATGTACCAGAAGGAATGCAAATTATAGATATAGTAACAGACGAATTTATATTAGATAATGGGAAGGTAGTTCAAGATCCAGTTGGAAGTCTAAGTTCTAGTTTTACAATCAAATCACAAATTGTTTTAGCTGAAAAAGAGTATATGAAACAATTGGCTAATATTTTTAGAAAAGCAGATATTGATATTGATGGTTTAGTTCCAGTAACATTAGCAGAGAGAACTTTGGTTTTAGATGGAAATGAGTTAAATGATAATGTTATGTTATTGGATATTGGTGCGGGAAACACTGATATAGGAGTATTTGAGGGATTATCATTTTCATATACTAATACAATACCACTTGGAGGAGATAGTATTACAAATGATATAGCATTAGTACTTGACATCTCTGAAGAAGAAGCAGACAAGTTAAAACGTCAATATGGCTTAGCACTTAAATCTTTTATAGATAATGATAATGAAATATTATTAAATACTTGCAAAGATGAGAACAGAAAAGTAATTAAGAGTTCAGAGCTAATAGAGATAATAGAGGCAAGAGTTGAGGAAATATTTTCATTAGTAAATAGAGATATTACAGCGCAAGGAATAAAACCTAGAATAAACAATGTTATTTTAACGGGTCAAGGAATTACAAGTATAAATAAAAGTGATGTGGCAGGCAAAATAATTTTAAATATACCAGTTAAAATTTCTACAGGAAGACTGATAAGTACAGTCAGACCTGAATATAGGACAGCATATGCATTAGTTAGATACATTGCATCAAGACCTTTTGCTAAAAACCTATCAAGTAGTATAGATTCAAAATCTAAAGAAAATTTCTTTCAAAATATAGTTGAAAGAATTAAAGAGTTTTTTTATTCTTAAAATAAATTAATTATATTAAATAATAGAGGAGGATAAGCATTATGTTCATGGATAATACAGAGGACAATGTAATGGTAGACGGAACAGCTACAATTAAAGTTATAGGAATAGGTGGTGCTGGAAATAATGCAGTAAATCGCATGGTTGATTCGGGAATAAAAGGTGTAGAGTTTATTACAGTAAATACTGACAGACAAGCATTACTATTATCAAAAGCAGCTTCAAAAATACAAATAGGAGAAAAAATTACAAGAGGATTAGGAGCAGGTGCTAATCCAGATATAGGAGCACAAGCAGCAGAAGAAAGTAAGTCTGAAATAGCAGAAGCTTTACGCGGAGCAGATATGGTGTTTGTTACAGCTGGAATGGGTGGCGGAACAGGAACTGGAGCAGCCCCAATAGTTGCTGCTACTGCAAAGGAAATGGGAATTTTAACAATAGGTGTTGTAACGAAACCATTTACATTTGAGGGAAAGAAAAGATTATCTCAAGCTGAGCGTGGAGTAGAAAGTTTGAAAGGCAAGGTTGATACTCTAGTAGTAATACCAAATGATAAATTACTGCAGATAATAGATAGAAAAACATCAATAGTTGAAGCGTTTAAGATGGCAGACGATGTTTTAAGACAAGGTGTGCAAGGTATATCAGACTTGATTGCTATACCAGGCTTAGTAAACTTAGACTTTGCAGATGTAAAAACAATAATGCTTAACACAGGAATGGCTCATATGGGAATAGGCAGAGCGTCTGGAGAAAATAGAGCGGAAGATGCGGCAAAACAAGCTATTCAAAGTCCACTATTAGAAACATCTATAGAGGGGGCAAGAGGTGTAATTATAAATATAACTGGTGGAACAAATTTAGGGCTTCATGAAGTAAACACAGCAGCTGAACTTGTACAAAGAAGTGTTGACCCAGAGGCAAATATTATCTTTGGTGCAGTGATTGATGAGAGCCTAGATGAAGATATAGTTATAACTGTAATTGCAACAGGTTTTGAAAAAGAGCCAGGCGTTGGTACAAATATTCCAGTAGGTGAAATTGTAGATAAGGCATGGGATAAAAAAATAAATTCTATACCAAATCCAGCAGACAATTCAAACCCAGCAGATAATCTGGACATACCATCTTTCTTAAGGAATAAGAGAGGATTAAATAAATAAAAGTAAAAGTTGAATATAAATTGTAATTTTAAATTATAAAATAAAAGAAATAATCGAAATAAGTAGATTATTTCTTTTTTTCGTACCTATGAAATGACAATCTTTTTAATTTAAAAGTTGTACAATATATAAAACATTTTTCATTGACTAGGTGATGCCATGACAATATATGTAGATATTGTACTCTTAGAAAACTTGTGTATGAACACAATAATTTTGTTTAGTACAGGATACATAATGAAGCTTAAACTAAAATTCATCAGAATAATAATTTCTAGTTTATTAGGTTCGGTATATGCTATATTGGTATATGCAAATGTGTTTCCAATGTATTCACATATTATATTTAAAATAATTTTATCAATTGGTATGGTGTATATTGCGTTTAAACCTAAGAAATTTTCTGGGCTAATTAAAGAACTGATACTATTTTATTTAGTATCATTTGCCTTAGGTGGATGTGCTTTTGCATTATTATATATAATTAGACCTCAAGATATTTTTGTGAGTAATGGTGTATATATAGGAACATATCCTATTAAAATAGCGTTGCTAGGTGGCATTACTGGTTTTATAGTAACGTATATAGCTTTTAAAGTGGTAAAAACTAAAATAACAAAAAATGAAATAATATATGAGGTTGTACTAAAAATTGAGGATAAAGAACTGGCAACAAATGTGATCTTAGATACTGGAAATATGCTAAAAGAGCCAATAACAAATGCTTCAGTTATGTTGGTGGAAAAAGAAGTGCTATGTGATATTTTGCCAGCGACATTGTTGAATTCAATGAGTATTTCAGTGGGAGGTGATTTGAGATTAGAAGAATCGGACGAAAAGTATAAGACAAGGTTAAGAATTATTCCATTTTCATCTGTTGGAAAATCTAATGGAATGTTTTTAGGTATTAAAATAGATGAACTTAAGATTCTAACAGATTTAGATGAAGTCATAAACAAAAATGTTATTGTATGTGCATATGAAAAAAAGTTTAGTAAAACAGGAAGATATCATGGATTGATAAGTATTGATATTTTAGAAAGGACTGATGCAAAGAATGAATGTATTACAAATGTTAAAGAATAGTATAAATACTTTATACATAAAGTACATTGGAAATGACGAATTAGAGAATTTTCCAATATACTATATTGGTGGAAGTCAAACATTACCACCTCCCCTCGAATCCGAAGAGGAAGAAGTAGTTTTGAAAAAACTTTCTGAAGGTGATGAGAGTGTTAGAAAAGTATTGGTTGAAAGGAATTTGAGATTAGTAGTATATATTGCTAAAAAATTTGAGAATACAGGAGTAGGAATAGAAGATTTAATTTCTATTGGAACAATTGGACTTATGAAAGCAATTAATACTTTTGATACAGCTAAAAACATAAAACTTGCTACTTATGCATCTAGATGCATAGAAAATGAAATTTTGATGTATTTAAGGAGAAGCAATAGGATAAAAGGAGAGATTTCTATTGATGAACCATTAAATCAGGATGGAGACGGAAATGAACTTTTACTTTCAGATATTTTGGGTACTGACCCAGATGTTACGTCACGAAGAATTGAAGATGAAGTAGATAAAAATCTGTTAAGAGCTTCCATTGAAAAACTAAGCAACAGAGAAAGGAATATTATGGAGCTTAGATTTGGTTTTATAAGTGGAAATGAAAAGACTCAGAAAGAAGTTGCGGATATGCTTGGAATTTCTCAGAGTTACATTTCTCGTTTAGAAAAGAAGATTATTGGAAAAATGAAGAAGGATATTATGAGCAAAACTGGATAGTCATAGTTTGCTGAAAATGGATAAAGTAAAATTTAAATATAGTTATATTTAATTATGCGTTAAATTAGTGATTTATTATAATATATGACACGAAAAGAAATGTAAAAATTTTTTATAAAAAGTATAAAAAGAACTTTCTTTGGGAATAATAAAAGTAATTATTTTCAAAGGGAGGTTTTTTATTTGGTAAACAAGGTAGAAATCTGTGGAGTTAATACTGCAAAACTACCTGTACTAGAAAATAATGAAAAAAAAGAACTACTAAAAAAAATAAAACAAGGAGATCTAGAAGCAAGAACAAAATTTATTAATGCAAATTTAAGATTAGTATTAAGTGTTATAAGAAAGTTTTTTAGTAAAGGAGAAAACGCGGACGATTTATTTCAGATTGGATGTGTTGGTTTAATAAAAGCAATTGACAATTTTGATCTTGAGCAGAATGTTCAATTTTCAACTTATGCCGTACCAATGATAATGGGAGAGGTTAGAAGATATCTACGTGACAACAGTTCTTTAAGAGTTAGTAGATCTGTAAGGGAACTCGCATATAAAATAATTGCAGAAAAGGAAAGATTTATCAGAGAGAAAGAAAGGGAGCCTTCATTAGATGAATTATCAAAAATCTTGGGAGCTTCGAAAGAGGATTTAGTGCTTAGTCTGGATTCAATACAGATACCATTATCTTTACAGGAACCAATTAATGGAACTAATGTAGATAGCATTAGTGTGGAGGACCAAATAAGTGATAAGAAAAATAGTGATAAATATTGGGCAGAAACTATAAGTGTGATAGAAGCAATGAGACGACTTAATGAAAAAGAGAAAGATATTATAAATAAAAGGTTTTTTCAGGGAAAAACACAAATAGAAGTTGCTGACGAAATTGGTATTTCACAAGCACAAGTATCTAGATTAGAAAAAAATGCAATTATGCATATAAGGAGAATGTGTAAATAATAGTAAATAAAAAACAAGTAAAATGGTCTTATAATTATATATAGTAAATATATATATAATTATAAGACCAAAAGTTTAACTTTATTATGAAATAGTTTGGAAATAAAGTTGCAACTTATTTTAATTATTTAAGATGATTACTATTGTTCTCTAAACTCTAAAGAAATTAAATTTGAAATTTTGTCAATAGGCGAATGTTGTTTAATAAAAGTTTGTAAGAGCCAAATTGACTCGAATGGAGGTTGAAATATGGGACAAAAAGGAATGGATTTTAAACATAAAGAAGTTATAAGTATTAATGATGGAAGAAAATTGGGATTTGTTCAAGATGTATGTGCTGACTTAGAAACAGGAACAATAACAAGTATAATAGTACCTGGAAGTAATAAATTCATGGGAATGTTTTCAGGTGGCAATGAAATAGTTATACAATGGGAGAAAATAAAATGCATAGGAGAAGATGTTATTCTAGTAGATATTTAAAAGCTTTTAACATTATAAAACACTAACATATCTTTGAAAAAAGAAGATATGTTAGTGTAATAGTATAAATGATAACTTTTCAACAAAATTTTTCAAATTTCTACAAAAAAAGTATTGACTTTAAAAGTTAAACATGTTATCATATAGAAGTGCTAAGAAACAGATGAAGAAAACAAGAAATTAAATTAGTAAAGTAATTACAAAAAGACTCTAAAAAGGCAACATATACTAATTTATTATTTTGCACTTTTTGAAGAATATAACATAAAATAATATTATAAAAAACTTTAAAAAACTTCAAAAAAAGTATTGACTTTTAACTTATAATATAGTACAATAAAATTCGTTCTACAAAAGTGGAATTGAGGTTACATAAAGAGCACATTGAAAAGTAAACAATAAACTTTGAGAAACCAATAAAGCGGTAGTAAAA
>JAHZIB010000016.1 GCA_019419955.1 Clostridiales bacterium
TTTAGTTTTATTGAGATTTCAATGTGCTAATCTTTCATTTTTACTTAACAGATTCTTTATTTTTTGTGTTTTTATATTACCTAACTATCTTCTGGCTCTTCATCCACCACAGTGTGATTCTCCTGCGGTGGCTCTGGCACTGTTGTATTCTCCAAAGGTGGTTCCTCTGGTTCCTCCTCATTGTCTTCGTTCTTTGGAGGATTATCATCTATTACTGTATTTTCAGTTCCAACATTGTTTGAACCACTATCTACAGTATTCTCTTCTTGTACTGTGTTATTTTCGGGTGTATCTACTATTTCTTCGTCCACAGTATTTTCTTCATCAATTACATTTTTAACTTCAACCTCTGGTACTTCTTCTTCATCATTAGGGTTTAGTTCTAAGTCATTATCATCATCAACATATACTTTTTCCTCATCATCTTGGGTTGATTGACTTGTAGAAATTCTGCTTCCAGAATGCTTTGTGCACATATCTGGCTCAGTTCCCCATAAATAATATTCGGTATAAGTATTTTTACAACCAGTTCTAGCTAGCATCCCCGTATCTGCACAAATCTCTTCCCTCGTTATCCAACTTGGTTCAGTAAATCTTGCACCAGTCAAACCATTGTGCACACTTCTCATAACATTTGCCCAAATAATTCCCGCTGGATTCTGATTATAGTAATAAATTGATTCATTGTTATCAAAACCATACCAAGTAACTGCTGTATAATATGGGGTAAAACCACATAGCCATTTGTCATAATTTTCATCTGTTGTTCCTGTTTTGGCTGCTACATCTATACCTGAAATTGAGCAATATGTTGCAGTTCCATAATTTCCTTCAACAGGTTGTTTTAACAATTGCTTTAATATAAATGCTACTTGTTCTGAAAATACAGTCCTTTTTTCTTGTTTTGCTTCAATAACAGACCTACCTTTGTTATTCACAATAGTTGTATAAAATGTTGGCTTTATATATACTCCATCATTTGCAATTGTTGCATACGCTCCTGCCATCTCTAATGGAGTAATTCCATGTTGCAAACCTCCTAATGCCAATGCCAAACTTTCATCCTCTGCTGTAAGTGATGTAATTCCCATATTCTCCAAGTATGAAATAGCTCTCTTAGGTGTGACTTGTTCCATCATTTCTACAAAAGGTATGTTTTGTGATGATTCGAGCGCTCTTCTTACTGTAGTTTCTCCTAAATACCCAGAATTGTTACCCGGCTCATAATTGCCACTAAAAGTTGTCTTCTTATCATTATATATTGTTGATGCTGTAAACGTCTTTCTATCAATACCTGGTGCTAGTACTGCAAGTGGCTTTATTGATGAGCCTGTTTGCCTTTGACTCTGTGTTGCTCTATTTAAGCCTCTGAATGTTTCTTTTTCACCCAGACCTCCTGTACAAGCCAAAACTTCTCCTGTTTGATGGTTCATAATAACCATTGCAGCTTGGGATGTTGTTTCTCCATCAGAAGAGTATAGCACATATTGCTGTTTTAAAAATTCATTTTCTACCTTATCTTGAATTTCCGAATTCTGTGTACTATAAATCGTAGCACCTGCTAGGTATAAGTAATTTTGTGCAAATTCTGATGATATATTTTTCTTTTCTGACAAATCATTTATTGCCTCTGTAATCAATGCATCAGTATGATATGAATATATTATATCACCTGTTTCTATATTACCTTTATTAAAATCTAATCCATCCTTTACCTCTTGCTCTGCTTCGTTATACTCACTTTCACTTATTTTTTCTAGTTCTAACATCTTCTGTAAAACCGTAAGTATTCTATCCTCTATCAACTCTTCATTATCACTTTCTCCAAAAGGATTGTATGAATTCGGAGAATTATTTATTCCTGCCAGATATGCACATTCAGCAAGTGAAAGGTCGGACACATCTTTGCTAAAATAATATTCAGCGCCAGCACCTACTCCATAAATATTAGGTCCAACATAAATCACATTAAGATACATTTCTAAAATTTCTTCTTTTGAAAAATAACTTTCTAGCAAAAACGCCTTCCACCATTCCTTTACTTTTCGCGTTATAGAACCAGTATCATCACCTGTTAAGTTCTTTACAAGCTGCTGTGTTATTGTACTTCCTCCATACGAAGAATTGCCAAAATGAGTTATGTATGTAAGTATTGCTCCACCAGTTCTTTTAATATCTATTCCATGATGAGAATAAAATCTCTCATCTTCTATTGAAACATACGCATCTAATAAATATTGCGGCATTTCTGATATATCAGTTTTAATCTTTTTCTGCTCATTTCCAAGCTCAGCAATCACATTTCCTTCTTTATCTATTACAGTTGAATGTTCATTTACAAACATATCTTCACTAAGCACTTTCCATGTATATGCCGATACCCCTAAAGAGATTGCAACAATTATTACTGCAACAATAATAATAAATAAAATTACTTTTTTTAACCTTTTTCTTTTTTTCTTCTTTTCCGGTTTTTTGGAACTTGCTACTTTTTTGCCCTCTCTTTTTTCTGCTTCAGCTCTCTCCCTCTTTTCTTTCTCCTGTTTCATTTTAAGCACTGACTTAGGAATTTCATCTTCCTGTGCCCTTCTTCCTCTATTCTTTGTCAATATCTCACTTCCTTTGCTTACGCTTATTATGTATTCTATTTTATAACTATTATGCCATTTTTGCAACCTTTAAAAAATTAAAGTTTTATTAATCTAGTAAAAACTCATGTGTTTTTTCGAGCCCCAAACACAACCAAACAAGATATATGTATATTTAGAGACATTTCGCAGTACCACACAACGTTCAAACGAGCAATTTTATTGCGAGTGCGTTTGAAGAAGCCTACTTTTTCTAATAGAAACGTAAGAAACAATTGAAAAAAATAACTTAATATGTTAACATATAAAAATGAGCAAGAAATGGGACATGCTCCTAAAAATAACTATATGTATATAGACATAATAGTTCCCGAAAATTCTGTATATGTAATTGGTGATAATAGAGAGCATTCGACAGATAGCAGGAGTTTTGGTTGTATTCCAATAGATAAAATATATAGCACATTGTTTTAAAGTTATATTTAAAAACTATAACATGTAGGAAAGCCTGTCAAAGTAACAGTAAAGGAAGAAGGTAAATCTTCTTCCTTTACTGTTACTTAGGCTAGTGAAACAAAAACATCTAATAATTATGGTTTTTAATCATTATTTTTAATAATTTCCTTACTTCCACTATAAGTAGCCCAAAAATACAGACCATATACTACTGAGATTATAATAACAGTAGCAATTATTGATGGTAGTAATTCTTCTGTATCAGCTAAGCCTGACAATAAAGTTAAACCAAATTGAATACCAAATACCGAATGTATTATTGCTAATATAAGTGGCATCATAAAAAATATACCAATTTGTCTAAATAATGCTCTATTTATCATTTTTTCATCACAACCAATTTTCCTTAAAATAGTATATCTTTGTTTATTATCAGAACTCTCCGTTAATTGTTTCAATGCTAAGATTGCACTACTTGCTATTAAGAATACTATACCTAAATAAATGGCTATAAATGTTATTATAGTTGTTAAGCCTACACTTGCATCCATAATCGATATTTTAGTTAATCCATTTAGATTTATCCCTTTATCCTCCAATTTTTGTACAAATTCTGACTCACTACTTACAAATATCTTTTCTATTTCCTCTTTTTCCTCTTCTGTATTAGCATTATAATTTGCAGCCAAGAAGTATTGTTCCTGCATTTGTTCTGTTAATGGGCAACTGTCTGGAACTAATATAATACCTGTATTTGTATGACTTGTTGACATTAGAATATATCCACTTTTACACTCATTATATTTTGTATTATATTGTTTTCCTGCTATATTTAAAATATTCTCCCCGTCTTTTAATGTTTCATTCCTTAATTCCACTTGTGAATCAAAATCACAAAGTACAATATACTCATCGTCATTTAATTCATATTGATTAAGCCCATATAATTTGGCAATTTTATTATAGTCAGATATTTTAATAATTTGTTCAGCTGTATCATATAAAAGACCTGGAAATTTAGCTTTTACCTCTTCATATTCATCTCCAAAAAAGTCTGCCCAAGTCAAGTCATTTGTTGCATATATTGGAATTTCTACTATATCTTTTAATACCTTCATATCTACACCATTACTTTCTAGTGTTTCAGTTAAAGGTCTTTTTGAATCTTCTTTTGCTTCTGTAGTTGATTTTATTTCTTTTCCATAAGTTCCATATTGTAAATATTTTTCTGGTAGATTAGCTGTCTTGTATAAATTCAAGTCCACTGGTGTCATTTCAGTCAATTCTTTTTGCATAGTATTTCTCAAAGCTAAACTACTAGATAATATAGTAATTGTCATAAATAACATTAGGCAAATCACACTCATGCTAACTACAGTTGTATTTATTTTATTATTTATTTGCCTTAACACAAACATATTTGTATCTCTCAAATATGTACTTTTTAATTTTTGAAATACTTGTAATATAAAACCTGATAATGACCAGAAAACTAATACTGTACCTACGGTTCCCATTAAAATAGGTGGTAAAAGTTTATTTGCACTTGTTAAACTACTACTATCTGCTGTTACTTTCCAATATGCGTATCCAAGTAATATCACTGCACCCAAAAAAATTAATATACATAAAATAGGATTCTTAATTCTTATTTTCTCATTCTTTTTTGTAGCATTAATTAAGTCAATTAATTTATATCTTGATATACTTATTGTGTTAAATACAATTACTGCTAAATACATTACAGTGAAGTAAATACATGTTTTGATAAAAGCTTCTTGAGAAAATACAAATTGAAACTGGCTCATGTCTGCACTAAATAATTTTGCTACTAATATAGACATAAATTGAGAGCCAAACACACCAATTACTATACCAACAGCAAGTGAAATTATTCCAATCAATATTGTTTCTATCAATATTATTTTTGAAATTTGCCTTTTCCCCATCCCTAAAGTCATATAAATTCCAAATTCTTTTTTTCTTCTGCTAATCAAGAAATTGTTTGCATATACAATTAATAACCCCAGTACTACCGCAACAAAAACAGACACCATACTTAGTAGATTTACTAACAATTGTACCATTTCCCTTTTAGAACTTGATACCTGTAACATTGCCTCCTGACTATCTAAAGAATTAAATATGTAAAAAATAGCAACACCAAGTACTAAAGTTAAAAAGTATATTGCATAATCTTTAAAACTCTTTTTCATATTTTTTAATGAAAGTTTAAATAACATCGCCAAGTTCACCTCCAAGTAAGGTTTGAACTTCAATTATCTTCTCAAAGAATTGCTTTCTAGTATCTTCACCTTTTATTAATTCATTAAATATTTTCCCATCTTTAATAAATAAAATCCTATTAGCATATGATGCAGAAAAACTGTCATGTGTGACCATAAGGATTGTAGCTTTTAACTTTTGATTTAATGTGTCAAAAGTTTCTAAAAGCTGTCTTGCAGATTTACTATCTAGTGCTCCTGTTGGTTCATCTGCTAAGATAAGTTTTGGATTTGTAATTATAGCTCTTGCTGAAGCTACTCTTTGTTTTTGACCACCAGAAATCTGATATGGATACTTTTTTAAAATATCCATAATTTCTAATTTTTCAGCAATTTCTCTTACTCTTTTATCTATTTCCTTGTAGTTTACTCTCTGGATAGTAAGAGCCAATGCTATATTTTCATATGCAGTAAGTGTATCCAATAAATTAAAGTCCTGAAAAATAAATCCTAATTGCTCACGTCTAAATTTATTCAAGTGATTTCCTTTAAGTCTAGTAATGTCTTTCCCATCAATTACAATATGTCCTGCTGTAACCCTATCTATTGTTGAGACACAATTTAAAAGCGTTGTCTTACCACTACCAGATGCTCCCATAATTCCAACAAACTCTCCACTCTCTACATTAAAGCTAATATTGTCAATAGCCTTTGTTAAGTTAGACTTATTTCCATAATATTTCTCAATATTCTTTACTTCTAAAATATTCCCCATTTTAACCTCCATTCGAGCTAATTTAGCTCTAACAAATATTTATTGAATAACCTCTATTAATTGGCGAGAATGATAGAGGTAATAGTAATCTATATATATTTTAGTAAATTTTGTTTATATTTACAATCGATAAACATTACAATAACCTTACAAAAATGTAAGGTTTTCTTTGTTTTTATACTTAAAAGTAAAACATTGAAGCAAAATAGTCTTTAAATTGCTTTATACTATATTTCTATCTTAACACCTCATTGAAAAACGTCCCTTTAGGAAAAGTAATAATAATTTCTGTGCCAACATTTTCTCTAGAAGAAATATTTATGCTCAAACCTAATCTATTACATAATTTTTTAGACAGATACAATCCTATCCCTGTTGACTTTTTCCCAGTAATTCTTCCATTAGTACCTGTGAAGCCCTTGTCAAATACTTTAGTTAATTCACTATTTTTTATTCCTATACCATTATCTTTCACATGCAAAGTAACGCTTTCCTTATTTTCATTTCCAAATATCTCTATATTTTTTTCTCCCTCTTTGCTATATTTAATAGAGTTTTGAATAATTTGGCTAAGAATAAATACAAGCCATTTATTATCAGTATTCACAGTATATTGCAAATCATGTATATTTATATTTACTTTATTTTCAAGTAAAATAGCTTTATTTTTAATAAGTGTATCATTTACTACTTCCTCTAGGCTTGTCTTTTTTATATAATAATCCTTTTCCACATTATTACTCCTAGCGTAAAAAAGTGCTTGTTCAACATAATCATCTATCTTGTTTAATTCTTGGTCAATACTTTTTGTTATTTTAGATTTATTATTTTCTATAATCATTTTGCCTGTTGCGATAGGTATTTTTATTTCGTGTATCCATAACTCTATATATTCTTTATAATCATTTTGCAAATACTTGTACTTGTCTACACTCTCAATCATCGACTTTCCTAGCTCTTGTAAACAATCTTGCAATATTTTCCCTTCAATAAAATTTGGAGAAGACATAACTTCTGAGATTAAATATTTTTCCTCTAATGCATTTAACCTTTCCTCTAACATTTTGTAAAAGTTTCTTTTTTTATAGTATTCTACAAGAAGTGAAATAACTATAGTAATAATTGGAATAATTCCAATATAAACTTTTATGGCTGTAACTACTTCAAATGGAATAAGCAAAATCTCCGAACTTATTACCACAAAAAATACCAAAATGATATAAATACATTTATCTCGCAAAAAAATTCTCAAGTTCATAAATTCCCCCCTATTGTTCATTAATTATAATATCACTTGTTTCAGTACATTACAATAAAATTTTCTCACTATTCCACAAAAATTAAAATCACACATAATTTTTCTTCCTATAATATAGGGTATGAAAAATAATTATGTGTGTCAATTTTCTGTTACTTTCGGTAACACATTCTATTAACCACTAACGTTTCCTGTAAGTAATGCAGCACTGGTATTATATACAGTTGTATATTCCGCTGTAATTTCTTTTATTATTTGTTTCTCTTCTTCCATCAAATTTCTTCCTAAATGAGACATTCTTTTATCCAGTTTTTGTGTCATTTTGGCACATTCTTTGAGTTCCTTTTTTATTCCTTTTGGTACTTGCTTATCATATTTATAGTTTATTTTATGTTCTAAACTAGCCCAAAAGTCCATGGCCATTGTCCTTATCTGTACTTCAACTTTAACCGCAACTGTTCCAACAGATAAGCTAACTGGTACAGCTATAATTAGATGATAGCTTGAATAACCGCTCTCCTTCGGGGTTGTTACATAATCTTTTTTCTTTAAAATCTTAATATCTTGCATATTTTCAAAAATCTCTACAACCTTAAATATATCTGGTATAAAGGAACAGATAATACGAATTCCTGCTATATCATTAATAGTTTTTACCATATTTTCATAGTTCAAATCCAATCCTTTTTTTATTAGCTTTTTATTAATGCTCTCTTTACTCTTTATTCTAGTACTAATATGTTCAATCGGGTTATATTTATGTAATGTTTTGTATTCATTGTTTATTGATTCCATTCTTGTTTCAATCTGGTTTAGTGCTGCTGTATACATAAGAGTTAGTCTCTTATAGTCCAAATCTTCTTGTATTTTATTCTCAATGTTTTTCACACTTAATTCTTCTATAGTTCCTCAACTCCTTTCGTTTATATTTATACACTACTTTTATGTCCATTATGTGTATTTATTCAATTAAAAATGTGAATTTCCTATAGCTAGATTCATGAAAGCATTTTTCAATATTTAAATTTATTCATTGAATTCAACTTAAATACAGTCTCTATACCTTTTGGTAAATCGAATTTTTTTCTTCTTTGCATTTTTATCAAGACTCTATTCAACATGATTATAATATGTTTCTTAATTCTTCTAACTTATGAATTTCATATGTGACATTATACTTATTGTTCTCCATATTCTTAAAATTGTACCAACATGTATCTATCTTATTTTCAATTCCACCTCTAATATCTTGTTCTAGTTCATCTCCAATAAATATAACATCGTTCGTAGATTCTATATTTGCCTTTTTAAATAACTCTATATAAAATTCTTTTTCAGGTTTCATTCTTCCAACTTCTTCTCCAGAAAAGATTGTGTCTATGAAATTACCTATTTTCAATTTATTAATCTTAGTTGCAAGTGGAAGTATTGGTCCATTTGTTGCTATTACTATCCTGTAACCTCTATTATATAAATATTCTATTGTATCATATGCTCCTTCTTGAGGAACAATCTTTTCTTTTAATGCATTCATATAAATATTATTCATATTTACAGCTTCCTCATAGGTTATTTTTTCCTCATAATACTTCAAAAACCTATATGCTCTAAGCCACTCAGATTTTTTATTATTATCATTCTCAAACGGAGTAAGAAGCTTCCCTTCTGCTCTATCTCTCCAAGTTTGCCTATCTATTCTATAAAACTTTAAAAACTTCTCTTGGCTATATTCTTCATTCATATTTAAATTAAGTATTCTAAACGCCTCGCGAATATTCTCCTCATCATTTGTTAATGTATCATCTAAATCAAAAATAACTGTGCTATACATAAATGGCATATACCTCCAAACTAGCTCTCAAATTCTTTTTCCAGGTTTTTCTCCATAAGTTTCCTATTAGTTTTTTCCGCAATAATTGCATATATTATTGAAATAACAGGTAAACCAACAAGCATTCCCATAATTCCAAACAGACTTCCACCTACAGTAATTGCAACAAGAACCCAAATACTTGGAAGTCCAATATTTTTACCAACCACATGTGGATAAATTAAGTTTCCCTCAATTTGTTGTAGTACAATTATGAAAATTATAAATATCAGTGCCTTGATTGGATCTACTGCAAGAATTAAAACTGCTCCAATAAATCCACCAATAAAAGCTCCAACTATTGGAATAAATGCTGTTAATGCTGTAAGTGCTCCTATTGGTCCCGCATATGGAATTCCTAATATTAACATTCCTAATGCACATAAAACACCAAGTATCACAGCTTCCTTCGCCTGACCTGTTAAAAAGTTTCTAAATGAATCTCTTGCAAGTCTGCAAATTTTAATAAGATTATCTGCTTTATCTATATTTAGATGTGCATAAGTGAATTTTTTAGCTTGTAATTTTAATACTTCTTTATTTGCTAGAATATAAACAGCAAATATAATCGCAATAATAAAATTAACTATCCCTGAAAACAATCCAGAAATTTGGTTTATTGTTATATCCAAAACATTTTTAGATAAATTCATTATTCCTGTACGCAATGCTTCAGTATCTATGTGAATACCTTGAATCAAATCATTAACCTCAGGATACTGTTCTGTAATATCCATAGCAAACACTTTTAGCCACCCTAAATAATTAGGTATATTGCTAACAAAATTTTTTATAACCTCAACAAACTGTGGAACAATGAGAATTAATATTATAGTTATAACCGCAATTATAGTAATTATTGACAGTGTAATAGAAAGCCCTCTTTCCAATTTACTTTTCTTCACAGTTTTTTTAGAATTGTTTTTCAAACTTTCATTGCTATTACTTTCCATCTCTGTTTTATTAGCTCTTTTTACGTTTTTCCTCTTCTTACCTTTACTACCTATTTTAAATAGTTTATTTTCATATAATGTCATAAAAATGTTTAAAATAAAAGCAATTGCAAGTCCCCAAATAAATGGTGAAAGAATTGAAAACGTTGTTTTCACAACATTCCAAACAGGCTCAATATTTATTAAAGCAACTAAAACAACAATTGCAATAATAACAATCTTCAAAACTTGCTTTGTATTTTCTTTATCAAGTTTCATATTAACCTCCATTCGAGCAAATTTATTCTCTAACAAAAATTTTTATTTAATACCCTCTATTTTCCTTTTTTATTCATAAATTCCAATTTTACGCATGTAATTAATATAAGCATTATCAATATTACTCCAAGTTTCGATAGAATTATTTAGAGTCTTCTCATCAATTTGTGAATTACTAAATTTCTCATAACTCTTAACAATCTCCGATTTAAAAGCCTCTGGAGATCTACCAATAATCCTTCCAATGTCATCATACTTATTTCCATATCCCCCAAAGCCAAAGTCAATAAATGCAACAACCTCGTTTTGGTCGTTAATAAGCACATTGCTAGAATTCAAATCGCCATGAACAATACAATTTACAGGCTCATCATGCAGTTTGTTCTTCCAAAACTCCATATCCTCTTTGCTAACATGCCTGCTCAAAAGCTCATCTAAGAAATCTGTTAGCTCCAGCCCTATATTATTAATATCAAAAATTTTCTCCTCTTTATAATCTAATTTATGCATCTGATACATAAACTTAGCAATATCATTTGAAATCTTTTTCACATCCTCAGAAGATAGCTCCTCAAACTTATCCGCCAAAGCTGTTCCCTCAATCTTTTTATGCACACTAAAAGGCCTTCCTTCTTTATCACGATTTAGTTTCAAATGCACAGTAGCAAACTCCGTCTTTCCGTTTATAAAGTCAGAAAACTCACAGTCTTTAACAATAGTCCTTGACCAGAACTCATCTCTCGGAAACCTGAAAAAATACTCTCCACCATTAGTCTTTACGCTAAACACTATATTAGTCCAGCCAGTAGAAATTTTGTTAATCTCCTGCACGTCCTTTTCTGGCATTGCATCTTTTATTATTTGTTCAAAATTCTCATCTATATCAAAATAACTTTTACTCATATACACCTCATGTTTTATTTTAAAATTTTACTCCATATTTTTCTCTTAATCCATTTACCAGATTTATGATTTCATATTCTGACTCCTTGTCATAATTATTGTATATTATATAATCAAACATCCCTCTTAATTCTTCATCTGTAATCATTCTATTGTAATGTTCTTCTATCTCTTCCAATCTAGTTTTTTCCTGTTCCTTGCTCAAATGCCTTTCAGCTATCTTGCTTTTAGTAATATTAATATCCTTTGGAAAAATATATATAGTTTTTATATCAGGTCTAACTTTTTTCCAATCCTTTATGGTTGTATAATGCATCTCAAAAACCATGTCTCTTTCTGAAAAAATGTCTTCTTTAAGATATGCATATGTTCCTTCGAAAACATTAAATTTATATGCAATCTTTCCTTCCTCTTCTAATTTATTAAGTTCTTCTTGTGTCATAAATAATCCTGTCTTACCATTTTGTTCTCCTTCGCGTATTTTTCTAGTCCTAATAGTTTTCACTTTATTAAAACATAATTTTTCTGCAATTTTATCTGAATAATATGTCTTTCCTACTCCTGTTATGCCTACAAGTGCTAATAACATTCTTCTCTCCTTTATATACATATTGCTTTTTATTTAAGCACCCTTATTATATCAAAAAGATAGCAGTTTTACAACCGCTATCCTGTATTTTTTTAATGACTTTTCGTTCATTATAACACTTAAATTATTACCTTCTTAATCTCAAGCTGTTTATTGTAACCGTAATGCTGCTAAGCGTCATTGCAAATGATGCGAACATTGGGTTCATTGTTATACCAAAACTCGAAAAAGCACCCATTGCAATTGGCAACATGCAAACATTATAAAAAAATGCCCAAAATAGGTTTTGCTTAATGTTCCTTATTGTTCTTCTACTTATATTCATAAGCTCTGGGATTTCTTCCAAGTTATCTCTCATAAGTACAACATCACTACTATCCATTGCTATATCTGTTCCATTACCAATACCAACTCCTATATCTGCTGTCACGAGACTTATGCTATCATTAATTCCATCTCCACACATCATTACTAATCCATCTTTCCTCAACTCTTTTATTTTTTCTGACTTTTCTTTTGGCAAAACATTTGCAATAACATTGGTTATTCCTATATCATCAGCAATACTTTTCGCTGTTTTTTCATTATCTCCCGTAAGCATCACAACATCTTTTCCCTGTTTTTTCAACTCATTAACAACATTCTCTGCATTTTCTCTTATTGTGTCTTTTACACCTATCAATGCTATTACCCTATTTTCTTCTGCTACAAACAATATGCTATTTCCGTCTTTCGCAAGTTCTTCTTCATCGTTTAATTGCCTTGAAAAATCAATATTTTGATTTTTCATAAGTTTACTATTTCCTATAAAATATTGTTTTCCTTCTATCCTTGCACTTACTCCAAAGCCCGAAATATTTTTAAACTCTGTAATTTTATATAATTTCACATTACTTTCATTTGCAAATTCTACAATTCCTCTTGCAATAGGGTGCTCTGATTTATTCTCAATACTAGAAACAATTTTTAAAATCTCAGCATCTGTTTTTTCAGTTTTAGCTATTTTTAGAGTCTGTTCTATATCTTCTTTGCTAGATATTTTCGCTTTTATATCATACATATCATCTACCTTTAAACTGTTTTCCGTATAGTTATAAATTTTACTTACGCTAAGTTTTCCTTTTGTAAGTGTTCCTGTCTTATCAAACACAACCGTCTTTACTTTATGTGCATTTTCTAAACTCTCGCTGTTTTTTACCAAAATGCCTTTTCTACTAGCTGTTCCCGAGGACGCAACAATAGCAAGTGGAGTAGCCAAACCCAAACTGCAAGGACATGCAACTACTAACACTGTAATAAATACATTTATAGCAAAAGTTGTACTTGCGCCAACAATAAACCATACAATAGCTGAAATAATTGCTAGAATAATTATTGTAGGTACAAAGTATCCACTTATCATATCTGCAATCTTCGCAATGGGTGTCTTAGTATTTGTTGCCTCAGCAACCATTCTTACAATTTCAGAAACAGTTGACTCTTTGCCTATTTTTTCCGCTTTATACTTTATAGTTCCTTCATAATTAATACTACCAGCAATTACCTTGCTTCCTACCTCTTTCTTAGAAGGAACACTTTCTCCAGTAACAAAAGATTCGTCTATATGAGTAATTCCGTCTACAATCTCTCCATCAACTGCAATTTTTTCTCCAGGCTTACATATAACAATATCGTCCCTAATAATCTCATCAAGTGTAACCTGTTTTTCCTTGCCATCTCTTTCAATTGTTGCTTTGTTAGGAGTTATAAGCATCAGGTTCTGAATTGCCTCTTTTGTTTTGTCCGTATTTCGAGCCTCAACATATCTGCCTATATGAATAAAGAAAAGAATTATAACTGTAGACTCAAAATATAAATTTTCTACATACTCATGATATCCACTAAATATCATGTACGTGCCATATAGACTATATAAAAAGCTACTTAAAACGCCAAGTCCAACAAGAGTATCCATATTAGGTGTTTTATGTATTAAATTCTTATATCCATTTTTTAAAATATCCCAACCAAGAATTATAGAAATCAAACTAAACACTAAAAGCGCAATCGTATAATTTATAGTATTATCGTGCATGCTAAAGAATGGCACTTCTGGAAGACCTATCATATGACCCATAGCAATGTATAAAGTCAAAATAGCAATAACAGTAAAACCGATTAACTTATACTTGTTTTTCGACTTTTTCTTTTCCTCTTTTTGAAAGTTATCAATGCCTAAACTTTCAAACCCAGCCTTCTGTACAAACTTCTCTATTTGAGGAATATTAAGTTTCTCTTCGTCATACTCCACACTAGCATTATTCATAACCAAATTCACTGTAGCATTAATTACTCCATCTTGCTTATTCAAATATTTCTCTAAACCACTTGAACAAGCACTACATGTCATTCCATCTATCTTCAGCAAAACTTTTTTCACTTTTCTTTATTTCCTCCTTTTAAATCTATTAACATCAAATTTCAAAATCTATATAATTTTTTTGCGAACTTATTCTACATCAAAGCCAGCATCCTCAACAACCTCTTTTAATTCCTCAACACTTATTAAGTTCTCATCATACTCAATATCCGATTTTTCTTCTTCTAAGCTAACTCTTGCATCTTTTACTCCATTTTGAGCATTCAAGACCTTTTCTAATCTTCTACTGCATCCTTCACAATGCATTCCTTTAATTTTTAAACATATTTTCATAATAACCTCCTATTTTTAATTATAAAATTCCTAATACTTTCAGAACTGCTTTTTCTTTTCATCTTCCAATATAGTTTTAGAAAACAATTTTTCAAACTCTGTTTTTGGCATAGGTTTTGCATAGTAATACCCCTGTATTACATCACACCCCTTTTCTGCAAGATATTCTTTTTGCTCTTTCGTTTCAACTCCTTCCGCAACAGATATAAATTTTAATTCTTTTGCAATATTTAATATATAATCAATAATGTTTTTCTCACTCTTGCATATTCTGTCTACGAATGACTTGTCAATCTTTAATATATCTGCTGGCATATCTTGTAAAGTACTCAGTGAAGAATATCCAGTTCCAAAATCATCAATTGAAATAAGAAAGCCTAGCTTTTTTATTTTATGCATAATTTCAATAATATCAATTCCATCTTCTATAGTTGCACTTTCTGTAATTTCTAACTCTATTTTATTTGTATCTATAGCATATTTTGAGCATATAAGCATGTATTTTTCCAAAAATTTTTCATCTAAAAAATGTTCTCTTGAAACATTTACAGAAATTATTGGTTCTTCATTATACTTCTCTTTCCAATGTTTCAAGTCTCTGCATACTTGTTCAAAAACATATAAGTCTAACTTCAAAATAAATTTATTTTTCTCAAACAAAGGTACAAATTCACTTGGTGGTATCATTTTCCCATTATGTTCCCACCTGACCAGTGCCTCAGCACCATACAAAGATTCATTTTTTGCATTTATTTTTGGTTGGTAATACACTTTAAACTCTTTGTTTTTTAGTCCCTTATTCATTTCACGCTCAATTTTGCTTTCCTTTTCAATTTCTTTTTCCATCTTCTCATTATATATACTAAACTTGTTAAACACATCACCCTTTGAAGCAGAATGTGCGATTATTGCCTTATCTATAGCCTCTGAAATATTTTTATCCTGAGTAGTTATTTGGTAAACTCCTATGTTTACAGAAAGATTATATACATTACCTTCTATTTTCAAGTTTTCAGCATTTTTAACTAATTCATTTAATAACTCCTTTATATCTTCTTTATAATTAAATAGTGCTGTAAAATAATCATTTGAAAATCTACAGATTAGGCTTTCTTTTCCTAATACCTTCTCTATCTCTTCGCTAATCCCTTTAAGGATTATATCTCCAACTTTATATCCAAATGATTTATTGATCATTTTAAATTTATTGATATCAAGTATTAAAATGTATTGTTTTGTGTTTACTCCTATTCTGTTTTTATCTTCAATTATCTCTTGTCCCTTTTTTCTAAAATAATATATATTCCATTTCTTTGTTATCATATCAATATATGCATATTCAAATAATTGTTTTTGCTTTTTATTATTTAAAACCACCACATATATACAAATAGATAATATTATTAATACTACAGCAATTGCGACTAAGAAGGTAGTAAAAAGCGCTTTGTTAACTTCTCCTGCAATTGCTTTTGATGGAATAAAAGTAACAATAGACCAGTCATTTACATTAATAGGTTCATACACCATATAATATTGCCCGTTGGCTGTCTGCAAAGTTCTAGTACCAGAATTTCCATTTTTTATATTTTCTTTTATAATATTCTTATTTTCTATAAATTTTTCCTTAGAATCTCCTTCTAGCATCTGTTCTATATTTTGCAGTACATTTCCTGTACCTTGGTCAGCATTAGCACTTACAATAATTTTTCCTTCGCCATCTACTATATAGCTAAAACCACTACCCTCAAACACCTTATTTGAAAAAATATCTTTATACGAATCTGTTTCGACAATTAATAAAATTGCTATTTTCTCATTTTGTAGTTCAATTGCCTGCGAATAAATGTTGATAGGTTTACCATCTATTTTGCTATTTCTGTTTTCGGAAATGTG
This sequence comes from Clostridiales bacterium, assembly GCA_019419955.1. Lineage (GTDB taxonomy): Bacteria > Bacillota > Clostridia > TANB77 > CAG-508 > CALXVA01. The sequence continues at coordinate 16,464 of JAHZIB010000016.1, forward strand.
AATTTCATTATTTGAAAAAAAGTTATCAATTTCATCTGAGTAATTCACTTCAAAACCATCATTTGTTATTGTTTTTCCGTCTTCATACATAATCGCCATTCTTATGAATTTGCTCGTAATATCGCTTCTCTCATACATATCAAAAATCTTTTTATTATCCACAATATTATCTAAAATAATCTCATTCGTAATTGATTGCAAGATTGCTTTTTGTTCTGTAATTTCGGTTTTTAAATTACTTGCATCATTCTTAACAATAGTTTTTATACTATTGTTTGTATTGGTTTCTATTCTTTCTAACATGTATGTCATATATGCAATTCCAACAACTACTAGCAGTAGAAAAATAATAATCAATATAATTAACTGCTTTTTATTTTCCTTCATTATTTTACTTATCTCTCTTTCAAAACTATACATTATTAATATTTTTTCAAGTTTTACTTAAAAAATAAATTTTTATATAATTTATATTCTCTTTGCAACTCGACATGGATTTCCATAAGCCACTACATTCGAAGGTATATCCTTTGTCACAACACTTCCAGCACCTATTGTAGTATTATCTCCAATTGTCACTCCAGGAAGGATAGTAACATTTCCTCCAATCCATACATTGTTTCCTATCTTTACTGGAATTGCATATTCCAGCCCCTTGTTTCTCTCTTCAATGTCTATTGGATGAGAAGCGGTATATATGTTACAATTTGGAGCTATATATACATTATCACCAATCTCTACTCTTCCTGCATCTAAAATTAGCAATCCATGATTTGCATAAAAATTCTCCCCTATATGAATATTATATCCATAATCACAAATAAAAGGTTGTTCAATTTGAAATCCGTTTTTTATATTTCCTAGCAATTTTATTATTATTTCTGCCCTTGCTTGTATTTCAGTTGGCATTAAGGCATTATACTCGTGGCACAAATCTTTTGCCGCTAGCATTTCTCCACCTAATTCCTCATCATAATTTGGATTGTAAATCTGACCATTGTCTCTTTTTTCTTTTTCTGTCATATTATTCTCTCCTTTCAATTTTCAGTATAACCAATTTTATCTAAATAATACCAAACTATATTAATTTAATCAAGCTATTTTTATATGAAAACATCTAAGATAGTTCCTAGATAATTGTTATTGCACATTTATCATAAAAACAACAAAAAAATATCGTTATAAGTAAAACCTACAACGATATTTTTAATTAATTTTTATTTAGCATAATCAACAACCCTAGTTTCTCTTACTAAGTTAACTTTTATTTGACCAGGATATTCCATTTCATCTTCAACTTTTTTAGCAATATCTCTTGCCATAATTATCATTTGGTCATCAGTAATTTTGTCTGGTTTAACTATTATCCTAATCTCTCTACCTGCTTGTATTGCAAAAGATTTTTCAACTCCATCAAATGAATCTGCAATACCTTCAAGAGCTTCTAACCTTCTAATATATGTCTCCAGAGTTTCACGTCTTGCTCCTGGTCTTGATGCTGAAATTGCATCAGCAGCCTGAATTAGAACAGCTTCTATTGTCTGAGGTTCTACATCCCCATGATGTGCTTGTACAGCATTTATGACCTTGTCGTTTTCTTTATATTTTTTAAGAATTTCCACTCCAATTTCAACATGCGTACCTTCCATATCATGATCTAGTGCTTTACCAATGTCATGTAATAAACCAGCACGTCTAGCAAGCTTTGGGTCTAGTCCCAGTTCTTCTGCCATTATTCTAGCTAAATTTGAAACTTCAATTGAGTGATTAAGAACATTTTGCCCATAACTTGTCCTATATTTTAATTTACCAATTAATTTTATTAAATCAGGATGTAATCCTATTACTCCAGTCTCTAAAACAGCTCTTTCTCCCTCTTCTTTAATAGTATTCTCCACCTCTTCCTTAGCTTTTTCTACCATTTCTTCAATTTTTGCTGGATGAATTCTACCATCTTCAATTAGTTTTTCCAATGCAATTTTGGCAACTTCACGTCTTAGAGGGTCAAATCCAGATATAACTACTGCTTCTGGAGTATCATCGATTATCAAATCAATTCCCGTTAATGTTTCCAAAGCCTTAATATTTCTACCTTCTCTACCAATTATCCTTCCTTTCATATCATCATTAGGAAGCGACACAATTGATACAGTAGTTTCAGAGGTATGGTCTGCTGCACACTTCTGAATAGCATAACCAACTATCTCTCTAGCACTTTTTATTGCATCCTCCTTAGCTTTGCTTTCTACTTCTTTTATTAATGCTGCCTTCTCTGCTGTCATAGTTTTTTCAAGTTCAGTAAGTATTCTTTTCTTAGCTTCTTCCTCAGATAAGCCAGATATTCTTTGAAGTTCACTCATTTGCTTGTTAGTAATCTCTTTCAAGTCTCTTTTTTTAATCTCAAGCTCTTCTTCTTTTTTTATTAAGTCTTTCTCTTTCTTGTCAACGTTTTCTAGCTTTTTTTCTAAGTTCTCCTCTTTCTGAACCAATCTTCTTTCTTGTTGTTGTACCTCGCCTCTTCTTTCTCTAATCTCATCATCTAAATCTTTTCTTGCACTTAAAATTTCTTCTTTAGCTTTGAAAATTTCTTCTTTTTTACCGTTTTCAGCTTCTATTTTTGCTCTTTCTATTATTTGTTTTGCTTCATTTTCAGCACTATTCAATTTAGATTCAGCAGCTTTTTTTCTTATATATACTCCTACAAAAGTAAATATAACTGCTGTGATTAGAAATACGGCGATATTGATTACTATATCCATAATCACATTACACCTCTTTCTTTATATTTAGTTTTCAATGTACATAAATATATCTTCAAAATTAAAATATATTTTTCCCACATATATATTTTATATTTATTCTACTCTTATGTCAAGTATTATTTGTAGGAATTTTTCACATTTTTTTCGTTTACTTCTGTTAAAACATTTGCAAAAGACCACATACGACTCATGTATGTGGTCTTAATGTATTAATTTACATACTTTTTATTTTCCCTCATTTAAAATATCTCAATTGTTTTGTCGATTAACATATATTTCTTCTCCAATATCTTTAATTAGAATGTTGCTCCTAAACGTACATAACCATTACTTTCATTTACATAGTCGTTGTTAAAGTAGCCTTTTTCAAAGTATGTGGACCAAGCAAAACTCGTAGAATACTGTGAAGACGACCAGTAATATCCAGACAAACCTTTGCTCAAGTAATTAGAACTCGTTATTTTTAATTGATCTCCGAACGCTGCCCACTCCCCTTTTGATGGTACATACCATGCTGGACTTGCATTTATCTTGCTCTGCACAATACTTATGCCCCATATATCATTACTATTTTGTGATCCATATGCACTACTATTCCACTTTGCTATCATATTTTTTGTATTCTGTTCTCCATTGCCAAAGCTTGTTGATGTTACTGTTCGATAATCATTCATGTTTCCATTTGCACTGTTATACCAAGTATGTGTACTTAAATCTACATCATCTAGTGCTATTACATAAAACCTCTCATTTCCACTTGAATTTGATACTGTTAATACATCTTTTGTTCCAAAATCATCTGAATGATTTCTCTTACTTACTTTATATTCCTTAAAATCATTTCCCTTTGGTATTGTATATTCTCCATTACCAACACCCCATTCGCCACTTCCTCCTATTGCTAAGTCTGCATAGATTACTCCATCTACTGTTCCGTTTCCATCTACATCTGCATAATATCCTACATATGATGTACCTTCTGAGATGCTAGGTTCTTCTGGTTCTGGTGGTGGTATTTCGCTATCTTCAGCCATTAAATTTGCAAATTCTTGCTCTAGCTCTGCTAACTGTTCCTGCTCTGCTTTTGTTGAATTTGCTGTTTGCTCTGCTGCCCATTTTGCTTGGTCTACCAAGCCTCCTTCCCCTAGTGCTACATTTATTGTTACTGCTGCTAATATTATCATTATTACTACTGTTAGTATTAGCGCTAGTAGCGTTATTCCTCTCTCCTCTTTTATTTTTTCCATTATTTTGTTCTTTTGCTCTTTTTCTACTTCTTCCTCTTTTAATTTTTGCATCTTTCTTATCTCTCCCTTCCATTCTTCTATCTATATTTTTATTTTCTTTCCATTAACTACTCTTGCTGTCGTAATTGTATATTTTACATATCTATATTTTTACCAGTTTTTCCATTTCTTATACATCATTTTCACTCTACATCTCCATCTTTATTTTGCATTTGCTTTTCGGTGCACTTTTGTTATGCAAAAACCTCGGCTATCTACTAATAGCTTTCCGCAATTCTTCCATAGCCGAGTTCTATATTATCAAGCTTTACACTTGCACTATTTATATCTCTTCTTTTCTCTACAATAAACCCATTTTCTGCATCAAAAACAGAACAAGTTTTCTCTATTCTCTTGCTCTCTCTCTCTCTCTCTCTTACAGCTATGCAGGTTCCATCAATTTCGTTTCTTCTCATCTCGCGTCTCCTTTCCATCTTTTATCTTTTTATTCATGTTAATTCTATACTATTAATATTATTTTGACAAGTACTTTTTTCAATTTTTTATCTTTTTCTGTTACTAGATAATGGTTTATATTAAACTTCAAGTCCGCGCAGAGATGTTCTAGATAAAATTGGCGAGCGGAGCAGGGAGCTCCGTCGGGACGAAGCGAGACGATTTTATCTAGAACTCCCGTTGCAGGACAATTATTTTATTAAACCATTATCTAGTAACTTTTTCTCAACTCAAACGCAACTAATCAAAATATATTTATATTTAGAGATATTTCGCAGTACCGCGCAGCGTCCAAACGAGCAATTTTATTGCGAGTGCATTTGAATAAGCCTAAATCAATCAAATAAAATTCATTTTATTTGATTGATTTAGGCTTCGACAGCACGATACCAGAAATTCGATTAAATATACATATAAAATTTATCTATGCTCTTGGATGTGTCCTCTTATATATATCTTTCAAACCTGCATCTTGAAACTGTGTATATACTTGTGTTGATGAAATATCTGAATGTCCAAGCATTGTTTGAATAGCCTTTAACTCCGCTCCATTTTGTAATAAATGTGTCGCAAATGAATGTCTTAGAATATGTGGTGTTATATCTTTTTCAATATGAGCTTGTTCTTTATAATATTTAACGATTTTCCAAAAGCCTTGTCTTGTCAATCTTTTACCATTTACATTTACAAATAATGAGGTTTCGTCATCATTTTTAATCATTATAGGTCTAGCATCTCTGATATACTCCCTTAATGCCGCAATAGATATAGAACCTAAAGGGATATTTCTTTGTCTATTCACAGACTTACAAGAAATAAATCCACTATCTAAATCTACATCATCTACATTTAGTGAAATAATTTCAGTAACTCTCATACCTGTTGCATAGGCCACCTCTAGCATAGCCTTATCTCTAGTTCCTTTTAAATCCACATCTTTTGGTTGACTTAAAAGTTTCTCCACTTCCTCTGATGTTAAAACACTAGGAACTCTTTTCTCTACTTTTGGAGATTGTATATTTTCTGTTGGGTCATGTTTAATCTTTTTAACTCTCATTAGATATTGATAAAAAGACCTAATTGATGCCAAACTTCTTGATATAGTTGATGTTTTCTTACCATTTTGTTGTAAATATTTCAAGTATTCATTTATTACTTTATTATCTACTTTAACATAATTTATACGATTTTGACTTAAGTAACTTTCATATTGGTGAATGTCTCTGCTATATGATTGTAGTGTGTTATTTGATACCCTTTTTTCATTCTGTAAAAATTCTAAAAATTGTTTAATCTGTTTTTCCATTTTCGTCATTACCCCTTCTTTTATTAATATCTAATAATTTACATAAACATTATATATGTTATATCACAAATCATATTCAATTGTAAATACATTTTTCGATTTTTTTTATATTTTCTGCATTTAATTTTAATGATATATATTATTAATTATAAACTAAATCCAATTAATGCATAGTGATAATATATTAGTTGAAACATACACTTCTACAAAAGATGCAAGAACTAAAAATAACAATAAAATTATTGAGATTAATGTATGCCTAATTATTTCCAATTTTATATTTTCTCTTCTTTTGTCTTTCATTATTGATTTGTATAATTTTATACAGCTTACAGTCATACAAATAATTACAGGTATAAAAATTAGATTCTGTAAAAAGACTGTACTAAATAAAAATGTCAACCCTTTTTGTACTCCTAGAACGCCGCAATATGGAAGAAATAGTATATCCCAAACAAAAACCTCTGAATAATACTATTCCAAAGACTATTGGTATTCCTATAACTGTTGAACCTATAAACCACATGCTTATAATTAGAAACAAATTATCCCATAAAGAGTTTCTAAGTAACTCTCCTTTATCTATTTGATAATCCTGTTTAAGCTGTTCTATAAAATTGTTTATATATCCTTGTATTTCGGTTCCTTGCTCCTGAGTAACATTGTTTATAAATATTACTCCTGCAACAATACCAATTATAAAAACAATAATCACAACAATGTATGATTTAAGATTATCATATATGTTTTTTAATACTAAGTCCTTTAAATTCAGTCTTTTTCTTCTTTGTACTTCTCTCATTCTATTCTCCTAGACATTAAATTTTGTTTATACATAATGTCTATTCAATAAAATACTCTTTTAGAACCACTTTTTACCGCATAAGAGATTTTGTCTGAATTTTCTAGAGAAACAGTATATTCCTATGTTTTTACCCTAAGTTCAATTTTCCATAAACTCCGCCACCGCCGGATTGAATTTTCACATTACCCTCTCTTGCACAAATTACTGTGTTTGCAATTTTTTTACCAACAACTGACTCTATATCATCTTTTGAAAGTTTATGTAATATATTCATCTCTGTGTCAAAGGCTGATAATAATTTATCTATTGTTTTTCCTCCAAGTCCTGGCATAAATGTAAGTGGTATTTGATATATATATGGTGGTCTAAAACTAGGACTTTTCGTTGTTTCTTTATCTTTTATAATTTCTATTCTATCAAAAACACCCATTGTTATCTTACTACTATCACAATTAGGACAATGTGTTACTGGTGCCTTTCCTTCTATTGGCTTTCCGCACTTTTCACAAAATGTTCTGTGATATTTACCAAGTTTTGGATCTAGTCCATAATTTGCAATTATTCTTCTACCGTCCTCATTTCTTAATGCCTTAAGTACTTCTTTAAAACTTATCCCATCTAACAACATTTTGTTATATTCTCTCGCTATTTTTGGAAGTGAATGTGCATCCGAATTTGTAACAAATGTACGAGTCTCAAGTTCAGAAATTTCATCTGCCAAATGCGTATCTGAGCTAAGTCCTAATTCTATTGCAAATATTCTATCAAACTTTTCTTTAAATATCTTGCTTAATCTATCTGTACAGTTCCCATAGAAGCTCTTATGAGGAGTAAATGCATGTGCAGGTATCAATACTCCATTGTATCTTTCCACAATATCTATTAATTCATATGCCGATATATCTGCTCTTTGAGAACTTAAAGTTATGTTGTTTATATGTGTGCTCATCTCATTAGAAAATGCCTTTATATCTTTCAATGTTGGAAAATAACAAAGATTGTGGGCACTACCAGTTTTACCTTCATCACTTACTTCTGCTGTTTCTATCTCACTCCCTAAAATAATACATACTTTATCTTTATAAATTATTCCTCCATCTTCTATTTCATATGCTTCACCTGTTCTTAAAAAATTTTCAATATCCTCTATTACATATGGTGAAGCACAATCTATTATTCCTACAACATTAATTCCTTTTCTGTCAGCACATTCTTTTGCAATGTTTGCAAAATTCAATGACCTTGCTGCTGTTATTTTTATTGGTTTTCCATTTTCACTTCTTCCAATATGTACATGTAAATCCACAAATATTTCGTTCATTTCTTCGTTCCTTTCTTTTTTATAAAATACAATTTTTTCACCAAAGTAAAAGACTGGTGGTTGCCATATATAAGTATATTCCCTCCAATCTTTTGTGTAATCAAATATTATCTTTCCATATCATCTTGAATATTTCTAGCTAGCTCTACAGAATCCAATTTCTCTTCTTCTTTAGGGCTTAAACTTTCTTCTAATTTCTCTTTCTCTGCTGTCTTTACTCTGTTATATAAATAATTTGCTGTCTTTATTCCTTCAATTGTATTATTAGAATCTATATCATTAAAAGCTTTTGAAACACCAGAAATACTACCCATAAAACCACTCATATTTTTACTTCCTCCATATTCATAACAAAATTCTTGAATTGTTCTAGATATCTATTATTTTTATCTTTTAAATTTCTATACTCCAACAATACCATTGCTTCATCTGTTTTAAATGCAATTCTTTCTGGTCTATCTAAAAGCATTCCTCCAAATTGGTCAGTAAGCTCTAATATATCGCTTTCTTTTTCTCGAGGTTCTAAACCACTATATCTATTTACTCCTTCACAAATTCTGCAAAAACTTTCGCTAAAGCCCAACTTACTCAAGAATTCTGCACCATCTTTTGCAAATGAATGTATTTTGGCTAAATCTCTAGCTGTTAATTCTTTTTTACAGCTCCATAAAAGGCTTGCTGTAATAATAGTATTTTTGTCTACGCCTAAATCTTCACTATCTATAAATAATTTGGTCAGAAGTGTTTTGAAAATTACTGAGTTATCATAAAATATTCTTGTTCTTTTTTGCAAGTAATAAACTATTTCCATCTTTCTTATCCAATCTTTTTCGGATAAAATGTAGTCTGCAAATGTTTCCACACTCATGTTTCTTCCTCCTTAAACCAAGGTTTAATCTTTTGCCCACTCATTTTATAATCATATTATATGATATGTTAATAAAAAATTCAACAATGTAACAAAAATGTAATGTTTTCGTAATATTATTGTAACATTTTAATTGTTCGCATAAATTTTCAAATACATTTGATATGAATTCAAAATTTTTCTTACGTAATTATTAGTTTCCTTATATGGTATGTTTTCAATATCAGAACCATCTGGCTTAATTATCCCATCTTTTATCCACTGTTCGACATTTCCAAGACCCGCATTGTATGCAGTTAGTGCTAGCACTGTGTTTCCATTGTATAGTTCCAACAAATAGGCAAAATATGAAGTCCCCAAAGCTATATTCAATTCTGGGTCATATAAATCATGTGATTGAACAGCCTCATCATATATCGCATTAGACCTTTCGATTGCTGTTTCTTCCATTAACTGCATTAAACCTTTTGCTCCGCTTCCAGAAGTAACTTCTGGGTTAAAATCGCTTTCCGCCTTTATTATTGCATAAACCAAATATTTGTCCACATTATTTTCTTCAGCATATTTTTCCACATATTCAGAATATTCGATTGGGTAGACTTCTTTTAAGATTATGTCCTGAACTCTTATTATTTTTAATAATACAAATGCCAATGCTAATATTATAATTAGTATTAACAAACTTATAATGGTTTTTTTTGTCATTAGCTTATTCTCCTCTTGAATTATTATTTTGCATCATACCAATTGCTAGCCTCAGATAGCTCCACTTTTAGCGGAATTCTAAGGCGTGCAGCATTCTCCATTTCCTCTTTTAATATATGCTTTGCTTCTTCTGCATACTCTTTGCCACACTCCAGAATCAACTCATCATGCACTTGTAAAACAATTTTTGCATCTATACCTTCTTGTTGTATTCTTTTGAATACGTTTATCATTGCAATTTTCATTATATCTGCTGCGGTTCCTTGAATTGGTGTATTCATTGCTGCTCTAGAACCAAACTGCCTTACTAGATAATTGTTTGATTTAAGTTCTGGAATATATCTTCTTCTATGGAATAAAGTTTCCACATACCCCTGTTCTTTAGCTTCCTCAACAATTTCGTCCATGAATTTCTTAATGCCACTATATTTATCAAGATATTGTTCTATATAGCTTTTGGCGCGCTTTCTTGTTATATCCAATTGTCCTGCTAAGCCAAAGTCACTTATTCCATAAACAATTCCAAAGTTAACGGCTTTTGCGGCAGTTCTCTGCTCTTTTGTTACATCGTCCATAGGTATTTCAAAAACTTTTGAAGCTACTTGTTTATGAATATCTTCGTCATTCCTAAAAGCTTTTAGCATGTTCCTATCTCCAGATATGTCAGCTAAAACTCTAAGCTCAATCTGCGAATAATCTGCATCAATAAAAATATTTCCTTCTTCTGGTTTAAATACTTTTCTTAGTTTTTTTCCTAGTTCATATCTAGTTGGTATTGTTTGAAGATTTGGTTCTGTACTACTAATTCTTCCAGTAGCAGTAATTGTCTGATGAAAATATGAATGAATTCTCTTTGTTTTCTCATTAATATATGGCATTAAACCTTCTACATATGAAGAGTTTAACTTCATCAAACTTCTATATTCTAATATTTTTTCTATGACAGGATGTTCTGACTTTAACTTTTCAAGTATATCAACATCTGTCGAATAACCATTTTTCGTTTTCTTATATACCGTAAGACCTAACTTTTCAAATAAAATTACCCCTAACTGCCTTGTCGAGTTTATGTTAAACTCTTCGCCACACATATCGTATATCTCTCTTTTTAAAACTTCAATTTGTTCTTTTAAATTATTTCCAAATTCCATCAATTCATCTTTATCAACATACATTCCATTATATTGCATATTCCCTAATACTTCTACAAGTGGCATCTCTATTTTTTTAAATAAGTTCAACATCCCAGTCTCTTTTAATTCTTCAATTGTCTTGTCAGCTACTGTTTTTATTAAATATGACTTAAACCCACAAATAAATTTGCTATCCTCTCTTTGCTCTTGGAATAAATTAAGTTGCTCATTTTTGTTTTTCTTACCATCATCATATTTAGCTAAATACTCATCTACATCAATATTAAGATATTGGCTTGTAATATTTTCTATCGATAAATTGTTAGCCGTAGGATTTAGGTCATATGCAGCAATCTTCATATCATAAAATATATTATTAGCATATGTTCCTCCTTCTAGTAACATTACATAGTCTTCCACCATATCATATCCAAACTTTTTAATTTCTTTATTTTCAAAACAATCTTTAAAATACTTAGTAAATTTTTCATCATTCAAATCAATATAATATGAAGTGTTCTTTTTCTTTATATAAATACTTATGCCTAATAACTTCTTTTTTATAATTCTGGTACTATCAATTGCATCACCTTTTTCAAAAAAGTATACTAATTCTTTATCTTTTTTCACATCATCCAATACCGATACAATTTCACTCTCTTCTAGTTGCTTTATTTGTACCAGGTCTTCTACTTCTCTATCTTTTATCTCTATTTGTAAATTAAATCTATCAATAAACCTATGGAAATTAAGCTCTTTGAACTTTTCAAATAATTTTTCATTATTCCACTCAGTTAATTTTAAGTCTTCTACTTTTTCTTGCAATGGAACCTCAATGTTTATTGTACCAAGATTTCTAGAAAGTAACGCTAAATCCTTATTAGCAATTAACTTTTCCTTTAATTTCTCTTTTAGAGTATCCGTTTTTTCGTCAATTGCTTTGTACATATTATCAATACTACCATATTGCTTAATAAGTTCCAATGCCGTCTTTTCACCAACTCCAGGAACTCCCGGGATATTGTCTGAAGTATCACCCATAAGCCCCTTTACTTCAATTAATTGTATAGGTTTTACTCCATATTTTTCAAATATCTCTGCTTCTCCAAACGTATCTACTTCCGTTTTTCCCGCCTTTGTATGTGGAATTCTAATACTTATCTTTTCTGTAGCAAGTTGAAATATATCTCTATCACCAGACAAAATTGTAACATCCAATCCTGCTTTTTCTCCCTCTTTCGCAAGCGTGCCTAACACATCATCTGCCTCATATCCTTCCTTTTCAATTATAGTTATATTCATAAGCTCTAAAATATCCTTCACAATAGGCATCTGCTCTGCAAGCTCATTTGGCATCCCTTTCCTAGTAGCCTTATACCCCTCATACATCTTATGTCTTGCAGTAGGTGCTTTTACATCAAAAGCAACCGCCATATATTCAGGTTGTAAATCATCCATAACCTTAAACAATATTGAAAAAAATCCATAAACCGCATTCGTATACTTGCCATCTGCTGTTGTAAGCATCTTCGTTCCCATTATTCCATAAAACGCCCTATTTAAAATACTATTCCCATCTATTAAAATCAATCTCGACATTTCTTTTCATTCCCTCCTCTTGAACCTTTGGAAGTATCCCCAAAGTTCAGACATAATTAATTTAACCATTATCTTTATATCGTTTTTGTATCAATACTTGCTTTCAAACTGTCCTCTTTATCCTTCTTTATGCGGTTATAATATCTATCTTCCTCAGAAAAAATACATCCACAATACTTTTGCATATATAATAATAATTCTCTTGCTTTTGCTTGTCCTTCTCTAAAACCAATTCTAAAATCCCTATATAAAAATGTTAATCCATATTTTTTTGCTATTTCTTCACATACTATTTTAAGTTCATCGTGTTTTTGATAAGGACTAACCAAAAGCGTAGTTGTAATTGTATCATATCCGTTTTCTTTCGCATATTTGGCTGTTTGCTCCATACGCACTCTATAGCAATAATTCACACATCTATTTTGTAAATCACATATTACATTTTTACAAAATTCATCTAATCCATAATCTTCTTCAAAAATTGCCTTTACACCAATTGAAGCAGTATATTCTTTTAAACAATCTCTCCTTGCTTTGTATTCCATATATGGGTGTATGTTTGGATTGTACCAATATACAGTTGGTTCTATCCCTTCATTTCTTAGGCTATCTATACAATATACACTACAAGGTGCACAACATGTATGCATTAATAATTTCATTTTGGTTTAACCTCCATTTTAGTTTTGTTTATTATTTCTGGTCATTTTCCTCTTTCTCCTCAATAGTTTCTCCATTTGCATTCTTTTCTATTTGCTTTCCTTCTTCCTTCTTTTCTTTTAATATAATGCTTGCTATTATCAATACACAAATAACTGATATGCATAAAAGCCTGTATGTGAAATTAACGTGAGTATATGAATGTTGTTTTAAGACTACATACCATACAATTGGAAAGAAAAATATTAAAATATATGGTATGCATTTTTTAAAGTTTTCTCCAAAATCAACATCTTTTTTGTAATTTTTTATTGACATAACTGTCAAGTATATAATTGCAATAGCTGCTATCATAAGCATTGTTGCTTTTGATAAAAATTCTAAGTTTCTTTCAATAACATCCATCGTTCCAAATATCTCTTGCCCATTATATACTGGTAGTTTGCTTCTAAACATTGCCTGCTGTATTGCCTGGGATACAATTGGTCTACCATATACCAGTTCGGTTATAACCCATTTGCTTACCCATGTTAGGCCATAGCCAATGCACCACATTGCTCCTATTTTTATTAATTCTAGTATGTATTTTTTTACACTGACTTTTTCCTCGTCTTTTTGTAGTAATAAGAAATACGTTACGGCAGTAAGTCCAAGTGTTACTAATGGTGCTGTTAGAAGGTCGATAAAATTAGTAACTGAACCTACTACAAAGAAGAACAGTCCAATGTGCTTTATTTTATCCTTTCGTAATAATAGGAATATTGAGCTTATAAATGCTACTAGAAATACGAGTATTTCATTAATAGACCTCGAAACTATAAATATGTTTATTGATAGCAAACCAATAGCAAAAATTATTCCAGTTAACAAATTTATTTTTTTGCCAAGCAATATAACTAATACTCCTGCTGCTAATATAGTAAATATTAATAATACTATTCTAATTCCTTCATAGTTAAATAACGCAAGTAATGGTCTTAAAAGTACTAAGTATCCATGCCAATATCTTGCATACTCATATGAATCTTCTATTTTATCTTCATGCATTAGTCCATACAGTTCTTTTGTTTGGTATAGGTCTCCATTTTTTGGATTTATATATTTTTCATTTGCGCCTAAATTGTATTGTCCATCTGGATATACTACTCTAGTCTGACCTGGAATATAATTTTTCCTTGCCAACATAAAACTATCTATTGGTTGGCTATAATCTACAGAATAAGCGGTATTTATCATCAGTGCATCCGTAAATGTGAATATATTTTCTTCTTTATATTTTAAATTATATGTAACTTTTTCACCTTCTTCATATAATGTTTCTGAACTTTCTCTCACATGCTCCTCTAGTGCTGAAGATGGTATCAAACTGCTTAATGTTAAGAGCACAAAGTATATGCATAATAAAATAATAAATGTTAAAATAAATAATAATATTGTTTTTAATACTTTTTTCATTTTCTTTGTTCCTTTTTTTGTTTTTGTATACTTTTGGGCTCATTTTATTGAATAGAGCACAGCCCAAATTGTATTTCTTTAACTTTCTTCGTAAGGTAGACCCAAATGCTCATATGCCGCTGGGAGTGCAATTCTTCCTCTAACAGTCCTTGAGATAAATCCAATTTGTATCAAATATGGTTCATATACATCTTCAATTGTATCAACTTCCTCACCCAATGTAGTAGCAATTGTTTCTATTCCAACAGGTCTTCCTCTGTATTTTACAATTAGTGTTTCTAATATTCTTCTATCTATATCGTCTAACCCTAAGTCGTCTATCTCAAGCTTGTTTAGGGCAATTTTTGTTATCTTTAAAACAATATTTCCATCCCCTAAAACAGCAGCATAGTCTCTTACTCTTTTTAAAAGTCTATTTGCAATTCTAGGTGTTCCTCTTGACCTTCTAGCAATCTCTATAGCTGATTCATTGTCTATATTTATTTCCAAAATGTTTGCAGACCTTTTCACAATAGTAGTTAAATCCTCTGTATTGTATAACTCTAGTCTATGCACTATTCCAAACCTATCACGAAGCGGAGTAGCAAGTGAACCTGCTTTTGTTGTTGCTCCTATTAAAGTAAATTTAGGCAAATCTAACCTGATTGACCTGGCACTTGGACCTTTACCAATTATAATATCTAATGTATAATCTTCTAATGCCGGATACAAAATTTCCTCAACACTTTTGTTCAACCTATGTATTTCATCAATGAAAAGCACATCAAACTCCGATAAGTTAGTAAGAAGAGCAGCCAAATCTCCAGGTTTACTAATTGCAGGTCCAGATGTAATTTTTATATTAGAGTTCATTTCATTTGAAATGATACTGGCTAATGTCGTTTTACCAAGTCCTGGAGGTCCATATAAAAGCACATGATCCAAAGGCTCACCTCTTTTTTTTGCAGCTTCAATATATACCTTCATATTTTCTTTTACCTTATCTTGTCCAATGTATTCACTCAATGTCTTTGGTCTCAAAGAGTTTTCCATTTTTTCTTCATTTACATCTATAAGTTCTGGATTAATTAAACGCTCATCTTCCAATTGTTTCTCCTCCATTTTCTAATCTTGTTTTCTTATATGATTTTGTGAAATTTTATTTTCACTCACCACATTATCACTCATAAGTTTTGACATATCTTTATATCCAATTGCTATTATTGCAATAATTAAAATTGCAAATGACAATGCTTTCCATACTCCACTTTCAAGCAATATCACAGCAAACATTCCTAAAATTGCTGTAATACCATACATGATTAAAACTGCTTGCTTTTGTGTATATCCTTTTGCCATCAATTTATGATGCAAGTGCCCCTTATCTGGCTTGAATACCGCTTTAATTGATTTTCCTTTAACTATTCTCCTAAAGATTGCAAACAATGTATCAAAAATAGGCATTCCTAGAATTATAATTGGAGCAATTAACACTAAAGCTGTATAAGTTTTAGCAACTCCTAAAATTGATATTATTGCAAGAGAAAACCCCATAAAATTTGAACCCGTATCTCCAATAAATGTTTTTGCAGGGTTGAAATTAAATGGTAGAAAACCAACAATTGCACCTGCCAATGCTGTAATTAAGACAATTGCTATCAAAGGTGAACCATTGAGTGCAAAAACCATAAGTAATGATAAGCATGAAATTAACGTAACTCCAGAAGACAACCCATCTAGCCCATCAATTAAATTTATCGCATTAGTAATTCCAACAATCCAACACACTGTAAGAATATATGAGAAAATCTCATTTACCACAATTTTTCCTTCTGTAAAAGGTATTGATATATTTTCTATTTGTACACCAAAAGCAACAACAATAATCGCAGCCACTATCTGGGAAGCAAGTTTAACTAAGCTAGGAACCCCTCTTACATCATCAATATAGCAAACAATGCCCAATACAATTATTCCAAGTAAAAAACCTATTATATTCATAAAGTAATTTTCTTCCCCAAATAGGTTAATTTTCCCTTCTAAAGTTGTCGTAATTAATAAATATACTACAGATACAAGAAAACCAGCTATTACGGCTAACCCTCCGAAGCCTTGGCATTGGTTTTTTATTTACCCTTCTATCATTTGGTATGTCTATTGCTCCTACTTTTTTTGCCAACCTCATTGTATGTGGTGTAACCACAAATGCTGTAATAAAAGCCAGTAAAAAAGCAATTACTATATCTCCCCACATAACTATCTACCCTTTCTTATAATTTCGACATCATATCCTAAAAACAGTCCACTTTCAATAACTCCAGTTATTGATTTAATCTGCTTTTCTAACTCTTTATTTATATTCTCGAACTTAACATCTAATATAAAATTTCCATTCTCAGTTATTATAGGACCGTCCTTTCCTTTTGCTTCTCTTAAAGTAATTTCTTTTCCACCCAATTTTAAAAGTTCTAGTTTAACATGATTTACACTATTTGGAAAACATTCCACTGGAACTTTGAATTTACTTCCAAGCTTGTCAACCTTTTTGCTTTTATCTACTAAAATATATGTAATTGGAGAATTTACAATATTTAACTTTTCCTTAAACATTGCTCCTCCTCTACCTTTAATGAGCCAATTATTTTCATCAACCTCGTCAGCTCCATCAAAGCACCAATCAGGTTTAGCTTCTATGAGACTGGTTGTTGGTATATCTAAATATCCACAAAGCATACTAATCTCAAAAGATGTTGGAATTGCTCTTATTTTTATATTTTCCTTTTTCATTCTATCAGCTATTGCAATAACAGCCAAATATGATGTTGAACCTGAGCCAAAGCCAATAACTTGTCCTTCTTTTACTTTTTTTGCAATCTCTTCTGCCAACTTTTTCTTTTCTTCTAAGTTAGAAATTTCTGGTTCTATTCTATTTAAAATATCTTCATCCCACTTCATTATACAACCTCCATTTTTCCTTAGTCATTATATCATTATATTTCTCTTTCGTAAACCTTTTATTTATAAAAAAACAAATAGTGTGTTACAGGATAATGGTTTAACAAAATAATTGCCCTGCAACTGGAGTTCTAGATAATTGTTATTGCACATTTGAAGTCCGCATAGATAGGTTCCAATTAAAAAATTTTTTTAAACCATTATACTGAAACTATCTTATGTCGCTAGACAAGTTAGTACACTTATTAAACAGTAATATATGACATTAAATAAACAACTTACAGTAGAAAATAATTTCTCTACTACAAGTTGTCTTCTTGAACTATACTAAACTTCTTACTGACCGATTGCCCTTCTACAGCCTTTTTAAGAGGTTTTCTACACGCCTTTTTATCAATCACTTACTTCCCTTTATAAAATATGGTAAGCCTTGAATTTATGTTAATTCATCCTACTTTATCCTAGTATTCTCTATAAATTATGGTAAACTTCTTGTTTATGTTAATCAGGTCTATTTTTTATTCTGGCGCCTTCTGTGGAAAAATGTGTATAAAACCTTGTCTCATACCCTAGTTCACTCGTTCTAGATACCTTCTCGTGCAAATTAGAGGGGTAATTTTTACAAATAAGAAAGGTGTGCGTTAACGAAAGCAAGCTTTCAACGCACAGATGTGCATTTCGCTCTCGCGAATATGCACAGCCTAAGGTAACCTAAGAGAATGTAAATATTTTTGTGTAAATCGATTTTACCTTTTATGAAATTATATAT
>JAHZIB010000017.1 GCA_019419955.1 Clostridiales bacterium
TAGAGCTTAAAAATATTGAAATCTAGGGCAATCCCCAGTCATAAAAACTCATACCGAAAATGGCTAAAGGTTGCATTTATTGCCTTTTTTGTGATATAATGTAAATATACTTCTTTGAAAGGAATGAGTTAGATGGAGGACAAAGTATTTCAAGTAATAAGCATTAATAAACGGGAAATGTTTCCAATAGTAGACATTACGATACAATCAGACTACTCTGAAGAAATTGTTTCAAGAATTCTTTTGGAATTGGCGATTACCTTTATTGACTTAGCTGACCAATTTGGTGGTAGACTTTTCGGAGGAGAACCATTAAATGAAGTAACAAAAGTATTTGGAATTAGGTTTGGATTAATTTTTCCTAATACAGAAAAGAGGGACAATTATGTTGCAGATATAGTTAAAACTCTTGGCTAAACTGACTCATAACTAGACAAACAAGGCAGTTTCATATTTGAAACTGCTTTGTTTATTACATATGAAAAATTACTTGAAAAAAATAGCTTTTTCGTGTAAAATATAGGAGTTAATAGGAAAGGAATGAGATTATTAAATGGAGAGCAAAAATATAGCAGATGAATTGGAATATATAGAAAAAGTAAGAAGGATAAATGAGGGAAAAAACTTAAGGTACTACATTTTAACCATGGGATGTCAACTCAATGAGAATGATTCAGAAAAAATTTGTGGAATGGTAGAAAAGATGGGGTATATCCTAACTAATAACGTTTTAAATGCTGACTTAATAATATATAATACATGTTGTGTGCGAGAAAATGCAGAGGAAAAGTTGTTTGGAAAGCTTGGTGAAGCAAAGAGACAGAAAGAGGCAAAGGGGACGATAATTGCAATTGGTGGTTGTATGATGCAAGAAAAACATATTGTGGATAAGATAAAAAAGAGCTACAAGTTTGATGTTATTTTTGGTACACATACTTTACAACAGTTTCCAAAGGATTTGTACCAGGCTATAATCGAAAATAAAAGAATTACCGATATTCTAGATATAGATGGGAAAATTATTGAGGGGTTACCAATTAAAAGGTCAGATAATATTCGTGCTTCTGTTACCATAATGAATGGTTGTAACAACTTTTGTACATATTGCATAGTTCCATATGTGAGAGGAAGAGAAAGGAGCAGACAACCAGAGAATATTTTGGAAGAGATTAAAGAGTTGGCAGAGAAGGGCTACAAGGAAATTACTTTACTTGGGCAGAATGTTAATTCATACATGAGGGTGGAACGAGAAAGAGGAGAGAGCAATTCGGAAATTGATTCTTTTGCTAAGCTTTTGAGAGCTGTAAATGAAGTGCCAGGTATAGAAATCATAAAATTTATTTCTCCTCATCCAAAAGATTTTACGGATGATGTTATCGAAGCAATAAGAGATTGTGATAAAGTTTCAAAGTTTATTCATTTACCACTTCAATCTGGTAGTACTAAGGTTTTAAAGACTATGAATAGAGTGTATACAAAAGAGCAGTATCTAGATTTGGTGGATAAAATGAAGGAAAAGATTCCGAATGTGAAATTCTCGACAGATATTATTGTTGGTTTTCCTAGTGAAGATGAGTTTGATTTTCAAGATACTTTAGAAGTTGTACAAAAAGTAAGATTTGAGCAAATTTTCATGTTCATATATTCAAGAAGAAAAGGAACGCCGGCAGATAAGATGGATACCCAAATACCAGAGGAAATCAAGCATCATAGGTTTGACAGGCTGAAAAAATTATATGAAGATATTTTGGTTGAGAACAACAAGAAATATATTGGTACAGTTCAGAAAATATTAGTGGAAGGGTATAGCAAAACAAATGATGAATTTCTTACAGGCAGAACGGATACAAATAAGGTTGTGATATTTAAGGGAAATAGCAAGTTGATTGGAAGTATTGTGGATATAGAGATTGTTTCAGAACATATGTGGTATCTAAAAGGAGAATGTAAGGAATAGTAAATGGATTAAGAAAGGAAGTATATAATATGGCAGAATATTCACCAATGATGCAACATTATTTGGATATGAAGGAACAATACAAAGATTGCGTGTTGTTTTATAGACTAGGAGATTTTTACGAAATGTTTTTTGATGATGCAATAAATGTATCAAGAGAACTAGAACTTACATTAACTGGAAAAGAGTGTGGGATGGAGGAAAGGGCTCCAATGTGTGGAGTTCCTTATCATGCAGCTGAAACGTACATTTCAAAACTTATAAACAAGGGGTATAAGGTTGCAATTTGTGAGCAACTAGAAGATCCAAAAAAAGCAAAAGGAATGGTAAAAAGGGATGTCATAAGAGTTGTGACTCCGGGTACAGTAATTGAAGCAAATATGCTAGACGATAAGAAAAACAACTATATTATGTCTGTATTTAAGAATGGAATATATTTTGGACTTTCAGTTTGCGATGTAACTACAGGAGATCTAAGGGCTACAGAGATAAAAGAGACCAATAATTTTACAATACTGTTAGATGAAATGTCGAAGTACTCACCAGCAGAGCTAATAGTAAATCCATTACTCTATGAATGTGAGGCGGAGATTACAAAAATTAGGGAAAGATTTGAGGTATACATAACTAAACTTGAAGAATTAGAATTTAAAGAAGATTATGAAAAACTAGAAATTAAATATAACATTATTGACGATAATGAGAATAAGATAGAAACTTTAAAAGATAATGCATTGTCTGTGGCAGCAACAAATGCGCTTCTATCATATTTGATTGATACGCAAAAGAATAGTTTAGATCATATTAATAGATTGGTTATATATAAAACGAGCAAATATATGGCTTTGGATATAAATGCAAGAAGAAATTTGGAGATAACTGAAAAATTAAGGGACAAAACTAAGAAAGGAACACTTTTGTGGGTTTTGGATAAAACTTCAACTTCTATGGGAGGAAGATTGCTTCGTAGATGGATTAATAATCCATTACTTGAGCCAGAGCAGATTAATAAAAGACTAGATGCTGTAGTAGAACTTAAAGAGGATATTATTTTAAGAGGAGATATTACAGATAATTTAAAGAAAGTATATGATATAGAGAGATTAGCAGGAAAAATTGCTTATGGAAGTGCTAATGCAAGAGATTTAATTTCATTGAAAAATTCTGCGAAACAGTTGCCAGAAATAAAAGAGATATTATCAAGGGTAAAGTCACCTTTACTAGAAGAACTATACGCAGAGCTAGATGTTTTGAAGGATATTTATAGATTGATTGATAAAACAATAGCAGAAGAGCCGCCTATTAGTGTAAAAGAGGGTGGATTAATAAAGAAAGGTTATGATAAGGAAATTGACCAACTTAAATCTGCTACAACAGATGGTAAGAAATGGATAGTGCAGTTAGAAGTGAGGGAAAGAGAAAAGACAGGAATAAAAGGATTAAAAGTTGGATTTAATAAAGTTTTTGGATATTACATTGAAGTTACGAAATCAAATTTATCATTAGTGCCAGATACATATATTAGGAAGCAAACTCTAACAAATGGAGAAAGATATATTACAGAAGAACTCAAAAATTTGGAAAATCAAATTCTTGGCGCAGAAGAAAAGGTTGTAAACCTTGAGTATAATGTTTTTATAGAGGTAAGAGATAAAATAGAGAAACAGGTGGAGAGATTGCAGAAATCAGCAAGTATAATTGCAACGTTGGATGTATTGTGCTCTCTTGCTACTGTTGCAGATGATTTGAATTATGTAAGGCCAATAGTTGATAATAGAGGAGTAATAGATATAAGAGATGGTAGACATCCTGTAATTGAGAAAATTTTGCCAAGTGGAAGTTTTGTTCAAAATGATACGTATTTAGATGAAGGAGAAAATAGATTGTCTATAATAACAGGACCTAATATGGCAGGAAAATCTACATATATGAGGCAAGTCGCGTTAATTACTCTAATGGCTCAAATAGGAAGCTTT
The DNA here is from genome assembly GCA_019419955.1 of Clostridiales bacterium. Lineage (GTDB taxonomy): Bacteria > Bacillota > Clostridia > TANB77 > CAG-508 > CALXVA01. The sequence continues at coordinate 3,934 of JAHZIB010000017.1, forward strand.
GTTCCAGCATCATATGCCAAGATTGGGGTTGTTGATAAAATATTTACTAGAGTGGGAGCCTCGGATGATTTAAGCATGGGACAAAGTACATTTATGGTAGAGATGATGGAAGTTGCGCAGATATTAAAAGATGCAACAAAGAATAGCTTAGTGATCTTGGATGAAATAGGAAGGGGAACATCAACATATGATGGACTTTCTATAGCATGGGCTGTAGCTGAATATATATCAGATAAAGAAAAATGTGGAGCGAAGACTTTGTTTGCAACACATTACCACGAATTAATAGGCTTAGAAGAAAAATTAGAGGGAGTAAAAAACTATTCTATAGCAGTAAAAGAAAAAGGAGAAGATATAATCTTCTTAAGAAAGATTGTAAAAGGTGGAACAGACGAAAGTTATGGTGTACATGTTGCAAAACTTGCTGGAGTGCCACAGGGAGTAACAAAAAGAGCAAATGAGATATTAAAAAATATTGAAAGAAAGAATGTGCTAAATAATAAGAAAATAGAAAAAGAGAACAAAAATGTTGCAGAAGGACAACTTACGATGTATAATTATAAATTAGCAGAGATAGCACATGAACTTGACAAAGTTGACGTAAATGAACTTACTCCGATTGAAGCACTAAATACTTTGGTAAAGATAAAAGAAAAAATGTCTGGCTAAGCTCTGTAGTGATGGAGGAGATTGTTATGAAGGCATTAGAAAAGTTTATTGATGATAAAGGGAAAAAAGTACTAGCTTGCAAATATAAAAATGAAGTTAGGCCTTTGGACTTTAATGTGGAGAATTTAGAAGATGTTGAGCCTATTGATTTAACAACTAGAGATGGAAGAAGAGTATATCAAAGAGGAATACTTTACATTATGGCAATGGCTTTTAATAGAGTGTACCCAAAGGCGCTTCTTACAGTAATTTGTCAGCTATCAAACTCTATTTATTGTAGTGTGGAAAACATGAAAGTTACAAGCGAAATGATAAATAATATAAAAGAAGAAATGAAAAAGTTGGTTGAGAGTAATTTGCCTATAAAGAAGATTGAAATGACAAAAGAAGAAGCGGAGAAATTTTATCAGAAAGAGAAGACTTTAAGAGGAAGATTACAACTTGACAATAAATATAAAGAAGGCGTTTCTTTATATTTCTGTGAAGATTACTACAATTATTTCTATGGAGTAATGCCAATAAGTACAGGTTACATAAATTTGTTTGATGTTATAAAATATCATGATGGATTTCTGCTTAGATACCCAGATAAAAGAACACCTGATAGAATAGATAAATATATAGAAACAAAAAAATTATTACAAACATTAGAGGAATATGACGATATTCATGAAGTACTAGATGTAAATACAATTTATAAATTAAACAAAAAAATAGAGCAAGGTGGAGAAAAAGAATTAATACTTTTAGCAGAAGCTTTGCATGAAAAGAAGATATCTGATATTGCTGATAAGATTGTAAAGAAAAAAGGAGTGAAGATGATACTAATTGCAGGTCCATCATCATCTGGTAAGACAACGTTTGCACAAAGATTAGGCATTCAGCTGAAATTAAATGGAATTAAACCTATAACTATTTCGGTAGACAATTATTTTGTAGAAAGAGAGCAAACTCCAAGGGATGAGAATGGAAATTATGATTTCGAAAGGCTGGACGCAATAGACCTTGACTTATTTAATGACCATTTAACAAAGTTGCTAAATGGGGAAGAAGTACAATTATCAGTATTTGACTTTAAAACAGGAAGTAAAAGTTTTACTGGTGAGACTGTTAGAATGAGAAATAATGAAGTGCTGGTAATAGAGGGAATACACTGCTTAAATGATAAACTTACATCAGCAATTCCAAGAGAACAAAAATATAAAATATATATAAGTGCATTGACAGTGCTTAATATAGATTATTATAACAGAATTTCTACAACAGATACTAGACTAATACGCAGGCTTGTAAGAGACTACAATTTTAGAGGATATGAAGCATTGCATACATTGCAAAACTGGGACATGGTAAACAGAGGAGAAGAAAATAACATCTTTCCTTATCAGGAAGAAGCAGACAGTATGTTTAATACCTCATTAATCTATGAAATATCAGTGCTAAAAAAATATGCAATGCCGTTGTTAAAAGCAATAGACAGTTCACATCCAGAGTATTCAGAAGCAAAGAGTTTATATGAATTGCTTAAATACTTTGATGACATAGGAGATGAATATATACCTAAAAATTCACTTATACGTGAGTTTATTGGTGGCAGTATCTTTAATGTGTAAAGTTATTTAAAAAGAATTAAAATTTATTGCAAGATTTCCCATAATATAAAGTTTTCTTGCCAAAATTTAATTCTTTTTTAGCAGTAGACATAAATATAAGATTGCTAAAATGAAATCTTATAAGACAGTTTTGAAAGTTAGAAAGGAATGCTGATAAGATGGGAAGAAAATTTACAGAAATTGATGAAGAATTTGTATGCGAAAATTGTGGGGAAAAAGTTGAACCATTGGGCTATTCATGTAGAAACCACTGCCCAAAATGTTTGCACTCTAAACATATAGATATTAACCCTGGAGACAGGGCAGAAGAATGTTATGGAATGTTGGAACCAATTAAGGTAGAACTTGATAGCAAAAAGGGATATGTTATAATATTTAAGTGCAAAAAATGTGGCAAAATAAGAAAAAATAAAGCTGCAAGGGATGATAATATGGATCTTATTATTAAGCTAACTGCACATTCGAATTAGTGACATTTTTTAATTTGCAAGTTCTTATGAATATGGGGCGCTTCTTAATTTCTATAAATAAGAAGTGCCCCATATTCGCAAAAACTTTCGAAAAGAGAAGTGTCCCTAATTCGAAAGTTTTTATTTTATACATCTCTATTAAGATTGCCGTAAGTGTATTGCTTTCCTTCAAGTTTTTTGTTTTTATAAGAAGATTCAGCAACTTTATTAATTTCGTTTATATTTTCATCCAGTATATCAATTCTTAAGTAATTTGTTTCTGTAACAAGATGAGTAATAGCAGTAGTTTTACTATTAAATATTGTGGTTACTGTTTGCACATTATCTGGCAAAATTCTAAAATTAAATCCGCAATCTATCACGCAAATAATATTTATTGTGAGATTGACATCTCATCAGACATTTAGGATAACATTTGTTAGAATTACCGAGTACGCAGTAATTCATTTTCATTATTGGTACATTTCCATAAACGATTAATTCTAATGGAACTTGCTTATTTTCAATCTGCATAATGTTAGAAATGTCATTTAGATTAAGTTCTTCGGATAAAGTTACTCTACTTAATCCTAAACTCTTTAATATGTTTATACTAACGGTGTTAAAAGCATTTAGAGTGAAGTTTCCTATGAATTCATATCTACTTTTGTATTTCTTTAGTAATTCAAAATCAGCTAAATTTGAAATAACAAATCCGTGAATATGGTATTCTTTTATATAATCTTCTAGACCATGTGTTATTATATTTTTGTAATTTGTCTTTATGATTGTCGGCATATAAATATATGTTGCAAATTTAGAAGTTATAGTTTTTAAAGAGTTAGAATACTTCTTATTCATGAAATATCGTAATGGCACGTATACACAAGATATATATTTGCTAGACAACTTAGAATAGTCGAATTCAGGATTTATAACATTAAAGTAAGCAGAAATATGCTTAATCTTTTTATCATCAAGATGGTTAACTTCAGCATTTGCCAAATATTTTTTTAGCAAATTTTCCAATTTATTTTCACTATAATCACTTTCTCGCTTTACTCTTGAGATAATAACACCTTCTATTTTTGTTAAAGCCATTCTTCTAATTTCATTCAATTTCCTAATGCTTGGAAGAAAAACCTTTGTACTCATGTCAACTTCGATTTCTGTAAATTCAAAAGGTGTATCTGTTGTCTTTGAAATCTGTTTTATGACCCTTTCAGCAGTTGTAGGAGCATTGAGTGACTTTTCTGGTATTAAGTCCGAATGTATTTTTACAGAGATATTTTTATATAGTTTACTACTACTCTTTACACTGACTTCCATAAAAACGGGTTCGCCTTTTTTTATGTGCACTACACATTTTAGAGGAAGCTTTTTTTGTTCTGTCTCATATGAAGTCTTAGCTTGGGTTGAAAGAGACTTGCTAGAAAGTTTATATACTTTATCTCCAATATGTATATTTCCCTTCATTCTTCCTATTGTAACCTTGCTGCCAACTCCTGCAGAAGGTATATTCAAATTGTTCTGAAATAATTCAGATACAGTATATTTGGTACTTTCTTTTTCAAAGTTGATTGTATCTCCAATTGCAATATTAGAATTTAGTTGTAGCCTAATATGACCCTTCGACCTGTTGTAGCCAGCAACGTTTCCAACGTAAAATCCCATATGATTAGATTTTTCCTTAAATACTAAATTGCGGTTTTCTAATGGTGCTAGATGTCCACTTGAGAATTCTCCTCGATTAAATACTTGTTTAAGGTCTTGGAAATCTTTTGGATTAATGGTATAGTTCTTCTCACTTAAAATCATATCTATATATTTTCTATAAATTCTGGTGACTGTTGCAACATATTCAGGAGTTTTCAACCTACCCTCTATTTTAAAGCAATCAACACCTGCATTTATAAGGTCTGAAAGATATTCCAAAGAACATAAATCACGTGGACTAATTAAGAAGCCTTTATCAATAATTTTGTCAGAAGTTTTTACACCATTATTTTTCTCTTCAATCAATTCATATGGAAGTCTACATAGTTGAGCACACCTGCCACGATTGCCCGAGCGACCACCTACCATGCTAGAAAATAAGCATTGGCCAGAATAAGAAATACAAAGAGCACCATGTATGAAAGTCTCAATTTCTATTTGTGAATTACTGCAAATATATTCAATTTCTTCAATAGATAGTTCTCTTGCGAGCACCACCCTTTTGAAACCTAGAGTCTCAAGTTTTTTTACACCTTCTAAATTATGAATAGTCATCTGAGTACTTGCATGAATATCAATATCTGGAAATAAATTCATCAAAAGTTTTGCAAATCCAATATCTTGTACAATAAAAGCATCTGCGCCAAATTCATAAGCTTTTTTGGCTAATTCAAGTGCCTCTTTAAACTCATGGTCTTTTATTAAAGTATTTAAAGTTAAATGGGTTTTCACATTTCGTAAAGAACAATAATTAATAACTTCTTCTAATTGGCCATAATCGAAATTTGTAGCAGAGGCTCGTGCATTAAACAAACTACCACCAAGATATACACTATCTGCACCATTTTGAACTGCAGCCTTTAAACACTCAAAATCGCCTACAGGAGCTAAAAGTTCAACATTCTTTTTCATCTCAATTAAACCTCCATTTCGACCAAGATGTTTGTGTCGAAAAAAACATAATTATATGTATCCATATTATATTATAAATAATGCAAAAAATCAAATTTTAACACAATAATTATGTAAATTATAATATGACCACTTTTATCGAGTTTTTTATTACATGGGTAATTTCTCGAGAAAAATCCGAAGTGATAAGGCCTAAATTTTCTTTAGAGTAAACGTGTTTACAAAGTGAATACATATGACGAAGCTAATTTTTTTCTTAACTTTGTAACAAAACATATGATATTGCATAAGATATATAAACAAAAAGAAAGGGGTTTTAAATATGCAAGAAGAAGTAAGAAATTGTGGATGTGATTGCAACTGTAATAACAACTGTGGTTTGTTTGGAAATTTGTTTGGCGGTTGCGGATGTGGAGATAACAGCATGTTATTTTTTATACTAATATTCTTAATATTATTCTGCAACTGTGGTTGCAATAGATAGAAACATAGTGTGAATTTATTTTGTATATGTGGACGTTGGAATTATTGTTGCTAGCGTCCAATTTTTATGCAAATTAAGAAGTGTCTCCAATTCATAAATTTTTGCGAATTAAGAAGTGTTCCTAATTCGCACGAGGTTTAATATTTAAAGTTTTCTAGTGAGGAATTTATTATTTCTTTTCCTTTTTCAGTGAGTTCAACAAGTGGAAGCCTTGGAATTCCGCATTCGAACCCAATTTTACTCATAGCATATTTTATAGGGATTGGGTTTACTTCACAGAATAGAGCATTCATCAAAGGTAGGGCATATAATTGAGAAGCGCAGGCTTTTTGCCAGTTCCCGGTTAGATAGTCCATTACCATATTATGTGTGAATTTTGGATATAGGTTAGAAAAAACGGAAATCACACCTATTCCGCCAAGAGAGAGAATTGGTATTGTCTGATCGTCGTTTCCTGAATATATTGTTAGTTCGTCTTTACACAAACTAGCTATTTTTGCAATTTGTGAAATGTTGCCACTTGCCTCTTTTACTGCCACGATATTAGGTATTTTTGAGAGCTCTAGACATGTTTCTGGTTCTATATTTACACCTGTTCTACTAGGAACATTGTATAAAATAATTGGGAGGTCTACACTTTCAGCAATTTTAGTATAATGTGTAATCAAACCAGCCTGAGTTGTTTTGTTGTAATATGGTGTTACTAAAAGCAATGCATTAACTCCAACACTTTGTGCATATTTAGACAATTCGATTACTGCTTTTGTGTTGTTTCCACCAGTACCAGCTATAATTGGAACTCTACCATTTGCAAGTTTAACACTAAATTCAATTGCAGATTTTTTTTCTTCAAGGCTCATTGCTGATGATTCACCAGTGGTTCCACAGATAATTAAGCTGTCAATACCCTCTAAAATTTGAAACTCAATTAGTTTCCTGAATTGTTCGAAATCTATTCCATCATTGGTAAAAGGAGTAACTAGGGCGGTTCCAGCTCCTTTGAAAATTACATCTTTCATAAAATCATTCCTTTCTATATCTTTTATGAGGACCTAAAGAAAATATAACTTCAGATATTAATATATATGGGGGATATATAAAATATATGTTTTATTACTTGTATTTAAATTTTATTCTACAAGAATATTATTATTTATGCTACTAAATTGACATAATTTAAAATTGGTAGTATAATAATAGCGTATCACGTTATAAAACCTTTAACAATCAAAGGAGGTATTTTATGAAAAGCGGTCGTTCTCGGAGAATAAGTAAAAAAGAAGCTATTATTAATGAGATTTTTAGTGGGGTGAAAACATCATTTAATTCAATTCCGACAAGAGAAAGACAAAATTTTTCAGCAATTCACGTTGATGTGAAAGAAGAGCCTGAGTGGGTTCGCATTGTGAGTATGGTAGAAATGAAAACCAATGATATGTTCCCTCGTGAGAGGGATTATTCGCATACGAAATTATTTAAGGATAGTGATAAACTGAAAATATTCAAAAAAGATAGTATTGCGATTATGGATAGTGTGATGCACCTTGCTGAACAAGAAGGTTATTCTTCATGGGAGGATGTTGACAGTAATACCGAAGTTTGGGTGTTTACCAAAATTGATTGATAAAAAAGGATATGAAAGTGGTATAATAATCATTTTCAAAAGGAGCTCTGGCATTAGCTGGAGCTCCTCTTAAAGTGGAATTCATGCGAGCTATTGAAAAATAAGCTAATAAGTGGTAAAATGATATAGGCTAAAAGGCCAGAAGTTTACAATCCAAAATACAATCCGAAAATCATATATAGTTTTTATAATAAAGTATTTTATAAAAACTAATAAAGCTTTAATGAAGTTAACGATAAATAGTGCAAGGTTTATAGGTATAACCTAACAAAAAACCTAAATTTATTAAAAAGAAAGGTCTTTTTATAAAAAATGTTAGAATTGATAAATATATGTTTAACAAGAGATAATAAGAATATCTTGAAAAATATTAATATGAAAATAAATAACGAGAGAATGGTTGTTATTACAGGTCCTAATGGCTCTGGTAAATCCACATTAGCAAAAGTAATAATGGGAATAGAAAAACCTGATTCTGGCAAAATAATTTTTGATGGAGAAGATATTACTGAATTAAATATAACAGAAAGAGCACAAAAAGGTATAGGGTTTGCATTCCAACAACCAGTAAGATTTAAAGGTTTAACTGTAAGAGATTTAATCGAAATATCATCAGGAAATACTATGAAGATATGTGATGCGTGTGATGTTCTAGCTGATGTGGGACTTTGTGCTCAGGAATATTTGAACAGAGAAATAAATAATGGACTTTCAGGAGGAGAGCTAAAAAGAATAGAAATAGCAATGCTTGCTGCGAAGAAATCAAAATTAACTATATTTGATGAACCAGAAGCAGGAATTGATTTATGGAGTTTTAATAATCTTATTTCTGTATTTGAGAAAATGCATGATGATATAAAAGGATCAATAGTAATAATTTCACATCAAGAAAGAATACTTAATATTGCTGATGAGATTGTTTTAGTTAAAGATGGGAAAATAGAAAAATATGGAAATAGAAATGAAATATTACCACAAATTTTTAGTAAAGTTAAGCCATGTCATAAGGTTTCTAAAAATGTATCATGTAGTAAGAAAAGTTAGTTATAGAAGTCTGACTAAAGAATATTGTCTTCTAAAACACTTGAGATTATTATGTTTTTGATTTTTTAAGACAATTTAAATATTCTTATATGATTAAAATTAGGAAAGGAGAAAATTATTTAGTGGATTTATTAGAGAAAAATTTATTAAAACAAATTGCAGATATTGAAAAAATGCCAATAGGAGCCTACAATATTAGAGAAAATGGTAAAAAAATGGCAAGGAATACAACTGCAAATATAGATATTATAACAAAAGAAGACAAGCCTGGCATCGATATAATAATTAAGCCAAATACTAAAGGAGAAAGTATACACATTCCTGTTATACTAACACAAGGTGGACTTAAAGATTTGGTGTATAATGACTTTTATGTTGGAGAAAATTCAGATGTTGTAATAATTGCAGGATGTGGAATACACAATAATACTTGCGATACAGCAGAACATGATGGGATTCATACATTTCATTTAAAAAAAGGTGCGAAAGTGAAATATATTGAAAAACATTATGGAGAAGGAGAAGGAACAGGAGAAAGAATTTTAAATCCTCAGACTATTATAAACTTAGAAGAAAATGCATCAATGGAAATGGAATCGGTACAAATAAAGGGAGTTACTTCAACAATAAGAGAGACTTTTGCGAATATGAAAAATGGTAGTAGTTTGGTAATTTCCGAAAGAATTATGACTACAGGAAAGCAAACAGCTAAAACAGTTTTTGATGTTAATCTTGATGGGGAAGACTCAAGTGTGCACGTAGCTTCAAGATCTGTAGCAGAGGATGATTCGATTCAAGAGTTTATATCAAATGTAAAAGGAAATACAAAATGCTTTGGGCATGTTGAATGTGATGCAATAATTATGGGAAATGCAAAAGTTATTTCAGATCCTAAAATTGAGGCAAATAATGTTGATGCAAGTTTGATACATGAAGCAGCAATAGGAAAAATTGCAGGAGAGCAACTTGTTAAGCTTATGACATTAGGTTTGACAGAAGAAGAAGCTGTGGAGCAGATAATTAATGGTTTTTTGAAGTAAAAGTCTATATATAGAAATAATGATAATAGACCAATCGTAATATTGGAGGATAGTATTTTTTATACTTATTCTGCAATGCGATTTCAAATAAAAATTTTCACAAGCTGACGATTACAAAGCTTGTGAAAATTTTTATTTTGAATTGCATTGTACGGACTTTAAGTGATTATACAAATTATATTATAACAATGAGAGGTTATAAAAAACTAAAATAACATCTTTTCCAAAATTTGGACTGCGTTAGTGGCGGCTCCTTTTCTAATATTATCTGCTACAACCCAAAGGTTTATTCCAGAATGAACGCTATAATCCCTGCGGATTCTACCAACAAAAACCTCATCCTTGCCGGACACATTAGTAGCAAGGGGATATTTGTTTTCCGACAAATTATCTTCTACAACAATTCCCTGAAACTCAGAAAGAGTATTTATTAGGTCTTTTAACTCAAAGTCTTTTTCAAATTCAACATTAATAGATTCACTATGGCAGTTAAATACTGGAACTCTTACGGTTGTAGCCGTTATGTTTAAATCTGGCTTTTTTAATATTTTTCGTGTCTCGTTTATCATTTTTTCTTCTTCTTTTGAATAACCATTATCTAAAAATATATCAATATGAGGTAAGCAATTAGAGAAAATAGGATAGTCAAATTTCTCTAGTGTATATGAATTGTTTTTTAATATATTGTTAGATTGAGAATCATATTCAGCTGATTCATATGATTTGTTAGTAATATAATTTTTGATTCCATTTTCTAAATCGAGAATGCCTTTTCTACCAGCACCAGAAACAGCTTGATATGTTGAATATACAATTCTTTTAATCTCGTATTTATTGTCTAAAGCCTTAAGTGGAATGACTGCTTGAATTGTAGAACAATTGGGATTTGCGATAATCCCTTGATGGTTTGCTATCTCCTCAGGATTTACTTCAGGAACAATTAGTGGTACATCGGGCTCCATTCTAAAAGTGCTGCTATTATCTATAACAATACAACCTTTGGAAATAGCTATAGGAGCATATTTTCTTGAAGTAGAACCTCCAGCTGAAAATATGGCAAAATCAAATCCACTATCAAAAGAGAGTTCATTTAATCCTTGTACTATGTAATCTCTATCCATAAATCTAATTTTTTTTCCAGCAGATTTCGCAGAGGCGAAAAGTACATATTCAGAAATAGGAAGTTGCTTTTCTTCCAAAACTTTAAGCACTGTTCTTCCAACAACACCAGTAGCACCAATTACTGCTAGTCTGTATTTTTTCATTATAATTCCTCCTTATATGAGTTATATTACTAATATATGTTATTCTTATAAAGAATGTGATAGAGAATAAAGATCTTGTCTATAATTTACAGCTTTGTATATTAATTATTTTGTATATTTAAATGGTAATACTTTGATTAAAAAACACTAAAAGTCCAAACAACTATTGAAAATAAACCAAAATTGTGATATTCTTTTAACATGATAAATTTTAATAGAAATAAAGTAAGGAAAGTGTAGGGGAAGATGATGAAAGCTATAGATATAAGAACAAAATATTTAAAATACTTTGAAAGGCACGGACATAAAATAATACCAAGTAGCCCATTAATACCAGAAAATGACCCATCAGTTTTATTTACAACTGCTGGAATGCAACCTTTAGTTCCATATTTATTAGGGGAAAAACATCCAGAAGGAAATAGAATAGTGGATTATCAAAAATGCTTACGTACAAATGATATTGACGAGGTTGGAGATAATAGACATTTAACATTTTTTGAGATGTTAGGAAATTGGTCATTAGGAGATTATTTTAAAAAAGAGTCTATTCAGATGAGTTTTGAATTTTTGACAAAAGAGCTCGGAATACCAGTAGAAAAATTATCAGTAACATGTTTTGCAGGGGATGAAGATGCGCCAAGAGATGAGTTTACAGCAAAGTGTTGGAAAGAAGTTGGTATACCAAATGAAAGAATTTACTTCTATGGTAAGGATGATAACTGGTGGATAGCAGGAGAAGAAGGACCTTGTGGACCTGATACAGAAATGTTTTACGATACAGGAAAACCAGCTTGTTCAGAAAATTGTCAACCATCATGCGATTGTGGAAAGTATGTTGAAATTTGGAATAATGTGTTTATGGAATATTTTAAATCTAAAGATGGAACATATACTAAACTAAAGCAACAAAATGTTGATACTGGTTTAGGTTTAGAAAGAATGACAATGTTACTTCAAGGAAAAGAGACTCCTTTTGATACAGAAATTTTTGCACCAGTAATGGAAAGACTAAAAGAATTATCAAAAGTAGATATTATAGAGAGTCGACGAATTGTTGCAGAGCATTTACGTGCTAGCATGATGATTATTGCTGATGGTGGAAGACCTTCTAATATAGATAGAGGATATGTATTAAGGAAATTGATTAGAAGAATGGCAAGGCATCTAAATAAAATGCAAATTGAGTTATCTGAACTTGGTAACTTAATCGATTTAGATATAAATATTTTAAAAGAATTGTATCCAGAACTTGAACAAAACAAGGAAACTATTAAACAGATAATAATTGAAGAAAAAGATAAGTTTATGAAAACATTAACGCATGGGGAAAAAGAGTTTGAAAAGGCTATAGAGAAAGCAAGACAGGAGAATAAAAATGTTATTGATGGACAAACTATATTTAAGTTATATGAGACGTATGGTTTTCCACCAGAGATTACAGCAGACTTAGCAAAAGAGCAAGGCTTTAAAATAGATAATTCTGAATTTGAAAAATTATTTAAAGAGCATCAGGAAAAGTCTAGAATGGGTAGTGAGCAAAAATTCAAAGGAGGTTTATCTGAACAGAATGAGAAGACAATTGCTTACCATACAGCAACACATTTGTTACACAAGGCTTTGCAAATAGTTTTAGGTGAACATGCAACACAGAAGGGTTCTAATATTACAACAGAAAGATTGAGATTTGATTTTTCACATCCAGAGAAAATGACAAAAGAGCAACTGCAACAAGTTGAGGACATTGTAAATGAGCAAATAAAGAGAGACCTTACTGTAACTTGTGAAGAAATGACAGTAGAAGAAGCAAAAAAAGCTGGCGCTATGGGACTTTTTGAAAATAAGTATGGAGATAAGGTGAAAGTATATACAATAGGTGATTTTAGCAAAGAAATTTGTGGAGGTCCTCATGTAACTCATACGGGAGAGTTGGGACATTTTAAAATAAAAAAAGAGGAATCAAGCTCAGCTGGAGTTAGAAGAATTAAGGCAGTGCTAGAATAAGTACAATAAATTTAAATGACTAAGAGAGCTTCATAAGAAAGACATTTCGCAGGGTATGTCTCTGGAGTAACGGCGAAATACATGTCCTCGCTTTGCTCGGACAGCCTAAGGTAGCCTAACCTTGTTGTATACGGAAAAATTGTTAGAAATACTATAAAGCAAAAAGTCGAAATTTCCTATGCAATAATAAGTGAATTATTAAGAACGAAAGGAGAAAATTTATGGAAAATTGTGTGTTTTGTAAAATAATAAATAAAGAAATTTCATCAGACATTGTGTATGAGGATGACGAGATTATAGCTTTTAAAGATATTAATCCTGCAACTCCAATTCACATTTTGGTAGTTCCAAAGAAACATATAGAGACTTTATTAGATGTGAAGAAGGAAGATAGTGAACTTATTGCTCATATTTATCAAGTGATAAATAAAGTTGCAAGAGACAATAATTTTGCAGATGACGGTTTTAGAGTTATAACAAATTGTGGTAGAGATTCTGGTCAGGAAGTTATGCATATACATTTTCACATTCTTGCAGGAACGAAGATGGGAGATAAAATTGTGTAAATAACATATAGTAGTGCTACATTGAGCTTATAATATGATGTTTTTGTGAAAGAAGAAAGTCTAATATACTTTATATACTAATATTTAGAATAATTCAAATTATTATTTTGTAACATATTTGTTAAAATGTCAAAAAAAGGTATAGATTATATAAAAAAAATATGGTATAATATAAGTGTGTAATAAAAGCAGAAGAAAAGCGAACGTTTTTTGAGAAGAAAGGAAGGAAAAATATGTTTGATAATAAGTATAGTAAAACATTAACAGTTATTCTTATAATAGTAATTATAGCAATAGTAGGTCTTCTAATATATTTTGGAATTGATGTTTATAGGAAACATTATATTCAAGAAGCATCAGGAGATGTTGTAAAGGAATTTCAAGATGCAGTAAATAATATTGATAATCCAAATAATGAAATTACAACTGGAGACATAGGACCAGGGATTGATTTAAATACTCTTTATCAAAATCAAACGAATGGAACAGGTGGAACAGGAATAAAGTATATGGGATATGATGTTATTGGTACAATCGAAATACCAGCGACTGATGTTGAATATCCAATAATTCCAGATGACCAAGCAAGTATAGATTCATTAAATATAGCGATTGTAAAATTATATCCAAGTAATGTGGGTCTGAATGAAGTTGGTAATACTGTTCTTGCGGGTCATAATTATAGAAATGGTACATTCTTTGCAAACAATAAGAAGTTACAAAACGGGGATAAGATTTACATAACAGATACTTCTGGTAGAAAGATTGAATATGAGATATATAATAAATATGAAACATCAACTTATGATTCAGAGTACATGAATAGGGATACAGAAGGAAGAAGAGAAATTTCTTTAACAACTTGTACAGATGATACAAAAGGTAGACTAATTATATGGGCAAAAGAAGTTCAATAAAAATAATTGAATAAAAATTGCTTATAAGACAATAATATAAGTAAATAAAATAATGTTACAGTATAATGGTTAAAAAAATAATTGTCCTGCAACCGGAGTTCAAATGTGCAATAACCATTATCCTGTAACAAAATAATTATTAAAATGAATAAAAACAGTTGACAAATTAATTTGTATGGGGTAAAATAATAAATGCAGTTATTAAGAAGATGGTGGATGTAGCGCAGTTGGTTAGAGCGCCAGTTTGTGGCACTGGAGGTCGTGGGTTCGAGTCCCATCTTCCACCCCATCAAATTTTGTTAAAAAAGTTTTAACTCTATAATAATTGTAAATTTAAGATATATTGGGCTGTAGCCAAGCGGTAAGGCACCAGACTTTGACTCTGGCATGCGCTAGTTCGAATCTAGCCAGCCCAACCAATGGAAATAATAACTTTCAAGAAATTGAGAGTTGTTATTTTTTTATTGCATAGGAAAAATCGACTTTTTGCTTAATATTTCAGTATTTTCAGCAATTTTTCCGTATACAACAAGGTTAGGCTACCTTAGGCTGTCCGAGCAAAGCGAGGGCATGTATTTCGCCGTTGCTCCAGAGACTGCCCCTGCGAAATGCCTTTCTTATAATATCAAAAAAATTCATTAAAATCGAATTTAAAAATATCTATTAAAAACTAACTGCATTTACTAAACCATTTGCAGATATGTTTTTTGTATTACCTTTTAAATGTGTATATAAATTTGCATTAGTAGAATAAGTAGAATGACCAAGCCATTCTTATATTGCTTTCATAGAGAAATTCTTTGCTAGTAACGAATTGCAAGGAATGTTTTAAATTATGAAGATAGATATATATATTAATTTCTGTTTTTTCAATAATAGAAAGATAGATCTGTAATCTATTAAATTATTCAAAAGAAAGAAAATTTAGAAGAAAAGAAATTTTGTATAATTGGATGATGGGAAATAAATAGAAAATAATATTTATAATTTGTAGTAAAAACAAAAAAACAATGTTATAATAATAATAACTTTTTTTGAAAGGGTGATAAATAAGAAGAAAAGTATGGAAAACTCAGATAAATTAAGGTTAATAATTTTTTCAGACTTTCATTATGCACCAGAATTGCCAGTTAATAAGGGATCTAATATTGTCAGAAAATTAATAAAACATTCAAACCTTTAATAAATCAACTTATTCAAAATATTAATTATTCTCTAAAACCAGATATTGTAGTAAATTTATGTTATTTAATAGAAGATAATATTCACTATTATGTAGTTGGTTCACTTACATAAAATATAAATAATGACAGGATTCCAGATGGTGTTTATTTTGAAGTTGAAATAGATAATAAAATACTAAATGTCAAATAAAAACATTTAATATTATGAAATGGAGTATGGAATGAAAAAAATATTGGTTAGTGACTATGATAATACATTTTATATAAATGAATATGATATAAAAAATAATATTCAAAATGTTGAAAAGTTTAGGAATAAAGGTAATATTTTTGTTATTGCAACAGGTAGATCATATTATGATTTTAATAAGAAACTAAAAGAGTATCCTATTAAATATGATTACTTGATAATTAATCATGGGGCAACTATATTAAATTTAGATGGGAATGTAATAGGAAAATATATTGTTGAAGAGAATACAAAAAATGCTCTTATTCAAGATTTAGAACTGTATAATCAAAGTAATATGTTTGCGTGTAGTATTTTAGAAAGTAGAGTTAGTATAGAAAGCAACAATATAACTAAAATATATAAACAATTTGAAACAATTGAAGAAGCAAAGAAAATGAACAATATTATAAATAATAAGTATTCAAGTCATATTATAAGTTATTTAATACCATCAAACAATGCAATAGAAATTATCTCATCAAAAACAAATAAGGCAAATGCTATAGATAAAATAGCAAAAATAGAGAATGTAAACAAAAAAAATATTTTTACTATAGGTGATAGTTATAATGATATCGAAATGATTAAGAAATTTAATGGGTTTTGTGTTTCAAATGCAGAGAAAGAAGTGAAAAATATTAGTTTTAAAGAATATACATCTGTATCAGAATTAATTAATGAAATATTAGGAGAAAAAAATGAGGGAATATGAAAGAGAAAGTAATATAACAATAGTTATAAATGCCCTAAGAAAAGTCATAAAAATGTATTGAAAAAAGTTGAAAAGGTACAAGAAAATTAAATGGGAGAAGACGATCTATTCAAATATAAAGTAAAATTTATGTTAACACTTGAAATATTATGTAAAATATAGTAAAATATTGTACGAAAGGATTATATAAATATGAGTATTTTAAACAAAAATGTTAATTTAAAAGATATTAAGATATGGAAAAGTGTTATTTTAGGAATAGTATATACTTGTTCGATTTTTATTATAATAGGTTTGGGAAAAAGCTTGATTAAGATGCCATTTGATATTGCAAATGAATATAAT
This sequence comes from Clostridiales bacterium, assembly GCA_019419955.1. GTDB lineage: Bacteria > Bacillota > Clostridia > TANB77 > CAG-508 > CALXVA01. Next base: position 20,710 of record JAHZIB010000017.1, read on the forward strand.
GTAAAGATAAACAAGACAGAACAAATTGTTGAATTATTACCAAATGATTATACTATAATTATTTTGGGAGTATTGTTAATAGCTGTTTTAACATTACCAATGTATTTTGCAATTGGTAGAATTAAGAAAATATCAAAAGATGGTGGAGAATTTTATAGAGATGATGAAATTCAAACAGATGAGAAAATAATGCCATTTAAAAAGAAAGAATATAAAGATAAAGGAGTAAGAGACATTATTCTTAGTGATGATGATATAAAGGATGATGATGTTGAAGAAGAAAGGTTAATTAATAATAGTGTTAATGATAGAGATGATACAATTACAGTATTAAAGTGCGAAAATATAAAAAGTAGAATGTTGCCTCTTACAAGAGAGGTTACCATGAGCCTCTATAATCATTGTCCTAAAAATATAACTAGAGAGATTGTGTTAGAATATGTAAAGAGAGAAAACAGATATAGAATAAAGAAGAATACAAAGTACAATAATGAAAAGATGACTGATAGGATTATTGATTTTTTAAAAAAGAATGATATAATTGAATCGGATGATGGATGTGAAGATAAATTTTATTTTACTGTTTTTGGCAGTACATATATGAAATACTTCATAACAGGTAAGATATAAGGAGGTAAAAAAGTTATGGATACAGCAATTCAAATAGCAAAATATATGTTATCTAAAAAACCATTAACGCCAAAGCAAGTTCAAAAGTTGCTATACTATGCATATTCATTATATTTAATAAAGTATAATAATAGTTATGATTGTGAAAATATGAATAGATTATTTTATGATAAGATAGAAGCTTGGCAGCATGGACCAGTTATAAGAAATGTGTATGATTATATAAAAGAAACGGCGTATAGTAATGAATTGGTTGAATGTCAAGATGATGTAGAATTAAGCGACAAAAAGGTAGAGAATTTTATTGACAAAATATTATTAGTATTTGGACAATATAGTGGATATGAGTTGGAGCAGATGACACATAGTGAGAGACCATGGCAAGAAACTTATGATGATGATGACGGACCAAGATGCAATAATGTTATTAGTGATAAAATAATATATGAATTTTATTCAAAAAAATATAAAGAAAATATACAATAAAAAATAAAGGATTTTAACCCTTTATTTTTTATTGCATATGTGTATATTCTAGAAGCTAATTTATTATTATTTATTTATTCTTCTTTTTAAATATACTATTCTTGTTATAATAACAACTGCAAGTATAGATGCAACTGATATAAATAAAATGCCTGCTGTTGAACCAGTTTGAGGTATTTTATTTGGAGCTATGGTGTCATCTTCATATTTTACTCTAATTGTTGGAGATACATCTGAACTGTTTTCTTTTGAATTACCATTGTGTTCTCCAGTTATATCAACATGTGTATTTGTCTTTAATATTTTGTCTACAATAGATTTATTATAATCATCTTTTAATGTTAATTTATAACTTAATTTTGCTGTTTCACCTTCGCTTAATAACTCTATATTCCAAGTAATTGAATTATCTTCAGTGTCAATAGATTGTGATACTTTTCCGATATTTGGGCTTGCAGTATATTCAAAATTAAAGTTATCTATAATTTCTTGTGGAAAATAATCCTTAATTGTAATGTTTTTTAATGTATTGTCTACTCTTTTTACTAAATCGTTATAAATTTTATTAACAATTGTATCTTCAATTTCTGAGTCTGTAATGTAATAATATTGACTTGTTGTAGGATTTTCCACAGTACCAAATACTTCTTCTGATAAATCTTTATATGTTCTACCAGTTGTAGGCTCAATGCTGTCACTGTCTAAATTAATCATTGCACTAATAATATCAACACCAGCCGTTTGCAATGAATTTATTTTATCTTTAGTTCTTGTAGCAACTTCGCCAGAATATGTACCGAAGTTTCCATTTATATCGTTATTTGGCACACCATCTGTTAGTAATACTATATATCTTTGCATATTTTCTGTATCTGTAAAGTTTTGTTCTGCTAACGTTAAACCAGCTTCAATATTTGTTCTTGGGCCTGTTTTTGAATCACCTAAAGTAGTTATAGCTTTTTGAACTTCATCTTTAGAATTGCTAAGATTTAACATAAGTTTTGCATCTTCAATTGTTCCTTCAGTTTCACCTGTAGATGAATCCAAGCTAGAAAAACCAACGATACCTATATTGGCTTCAGGATTTGATTTAAATAATTTATCAACAAGTGTACTTGCAGCATCTATAACAGATTCTTTTCTAGTTTTTCCATTTACATCCGATCGTATCATACTTGTTGAATTATCTATAACTAAGAAAATTTCGGCATTATCATGTGTCTCTTCAAATGATTTTGTATTAGTTATTGATAATGTAAGAGTTACAGATTTTTCTTCTGCATTAAAGTTTGTAATTTTTTTTTCGAATCTAGACAAATCTTCAATTTCAATAGTGCAAACATTATCCTCTACAACCTCTAAGGAAGTTGTACCTTGTGCATTTAAACTATTTGTAGCAACATTGTTACTTGCAAAGACGCTTGAGTTCATACCAAATATAAATATTAGGCTTAAAATAATAAAAGGTATTTTCTTGATTTTCAATTTTATTCACATTCCTTTCTAAGGTACATATTGGGAGAAACAAATTTTCTCATGCACCTATAAAATAACATACATTTATATTATAACTCATAAAAAAAGAATTATCAATAAAAAGGTACAATTTTTTCAAAAAAGTAGTTACAGGATAATAGCTTATTGCACATTTGAACTCCCGTTGCATGACAATTATTTTATTAAAAACCATTATCCTGTAACTTTTTACCTTATTTTTTTAAATACCTCTTTTAAAAATTATATATTTGTAGTAAAATAGATTGTATATTTTAAAATTTAGAGGAGAGGTAAATGAATAAAAAATGGGAATGCCCAGAAATAGATGAGAAAAAGGTTAATAATTTAATATATAAATACAATATGGATAAAATTTTAGCGAAAATACTTGCTAATAGAGGAATAAGTGATGATAGAGAAATGGAACTTTTTTTAAAACCTACAAGAGGTGACTTTCACGACCCATTTTTGATGCCTGATATGGAGATTGCTGTTAATAGAATATTGAAGGCAATTCATCAAGATGAGAAGATTATTATTTATGGAGATTATGATGCAGATGGAATTACAAGTGTTACAGTTCTTAAAAAATTCCTTGAAGAAAGAGGTATAGTCGTAGGTACGTATATTCCTAATAGAATAAGTGAAGGATATGGTCTTAATATAGGAGCAGTTAAAAATATATATGAACAGGGATATAATTTAATAATAACTGTAGATTGTGGAATAACTGGAACTGAAGAAATTGATTATGCAAATTCTTTAGGAATGGAAGTTATTGTTACAGATCATCATGAACCGGCAGATAAGTTGCCTAAAGCCCTTGCCATTGTTGATACAAAGAGAAAAGATAATAAATATCCATTCACACAATTAGCAGGAGTAGGTGTTGTATTTAAATTAATTCAAGCTTTTTCAATAAAAGTAGGGATAGAACAAAAGGAATACCTGAAATACTTAGATATAGTTTGTATAGGTACAATTTCCGATATTGTACCATTAGTAGATGAAAACAGAGTAATTGCAAAATTAGGTTTGCTTTTAGTTGCGCAGACTAGAAATCCTGGACTTAAAGCACTTCTTAAGATTACAGGTTTTAATAATATTAATTCCACTACAATATCATTTGGAATTGCGCCAAGAATAAATGCTTGTGGTAGAATGGGAAATGAAAAACTTGCACTTGAATTATTTTTAAGCAATAATTATGAAGCCGCAGAGAAATTAGCAATAAAGTTAAATGAGTATAATAAAAAAAGGCAGGCTATTGAAAAACAAATTTATGATGAAGCAGTTGAGATAATTGAGCAGGAAAATCAAGATAACAGTTGTATAGTGTTAGGAAATGATGATTGGTCTCATGGAATTATCGGAATTGTAGCATCTAAGATTACAGAAAAATATTACAAACCTTCTATTTTAGTTTGTTATGAAGGAAATATGGGAAAAGGCTCAGGAAGAAGCATACAAGGGTTTGACTTACATGAAGCTCTTATGGAGTGTGGAGACAGCTTAGAGAAATTTGGAGGACACGAAATGGCAGTTGGAATTACAATTAAAAGAGAGAATTTTTCTAAGTTTAGAGATTCATTAGAAAGATATGCAAAGAAAAAACAAATAGATAAATTAGTACCAGTTATAAAGATTGACTGTGAATTGATGTTAAAAGAGATTAATATAGACAGTATTAAGAGTTTACAATTATTAGAGCCATTTGGAGAGGCAAATCAAGAGCCATTATTTTTTATAAAAAATCTTAAAATTAATTCTATAAGAGCACTATCAGAAGGTAAGCACTTAAAAGTTGGTTTGAGAGAAGATAAATATATAATAGATGCTATTGGATTTAATATGGGTGAATTTTCTGAAAAGTTTATGATAGATGATAAGGTAGATATTATTGGGAGTTTGAGTATTAATTCTTTTAATGGCGTTGAAAATATGCAGATTATTCTAAAGGATATAAGAAAATCATACTAAAGGGGGAGTTACAATGTCTGAATATAAAGAAGTTACAATTGATGATATATTGGCTGTGATAAAAAAGAAAAAGGGTAGACGAGATATTAAGATTGTGCAAAAAGCGTATGAGTATGCTAAGGAAAAACATGGTGACCAAAAAAGAAAATCTGGGGAACCATATATTATTCATCCAATTCAAGTTGCATATACACTTGCAAATTTAGATCTAGATGATAATACGATTTGTGCTGCTCTCTTGCATGATGTCCTAGAGGATACAGATACTACCTATGACGATTTAGTAAAGGAGTTTAATGAAGAAGTTGCATATATGGTAAGCGGAGTTACAAAACTTAGCAAGTTACAATATGCAAGTGTTGAGGAACAACAGGTAGAGGATTACAGAAAAATGTTTTTGGCAATGGGAAAAGACATACGTGTAATATTAATAAAACTTGCAGATAGACTTCACAATATGAGAACTCTTAAATATTTATCACGTGACAGACAAATTGCAAATGCTAAGGAAACTATGGAGCTTTATGCTCCACTTGCAAATAGACTTGGTGTATATTCTTTGAAATGGGAATTAGAAGACTTATCCTTCAAATATCTTTATCCAGAAGAATATAGGGAACTTGTTGAAGGAATAAACAAAAAGAGAGAAGAAAGATTAAAATTTATTGATCTTATAATGAAGCAATTAAGAGAAGAATTAAAAAAGCAGAAAATAGATGCGGAGGTTACAGGAAGAGCAAAGCATTTATATAGTATATATAGAAAGATGAAAAGAGATAATTGTACATTAGACCAAATATATGACTTGTTTGCTTTGAGAATTATTGTTAATTCGGTGAAAGATTGCTATGCAGCGCTTGGAGTAGTACATGAATTATATAATCCGATGCCTGGAAGATTTAAAGATTATATAGCAGTTCCAAAGCCTAATATGTATCAATCTTTACATACAACACTGATTGGTCCTAAAGGAACTCCATTTGAGGTGCAAATACGTACTTGGGATATGCACAGAGTTGCAGAATATGGTATTGCGGCACATTGGGCATATAAAGAGGCGAGCTTCTTTAGTGGTAAAAAATCAAATGTTAAAGTTGAAGAAGATAAACTTGCGTGGGTTAGAGAAACCTTAGAGTGGCAAAGTGAGATGCAAAACCCAGAAGAATTTATGCAAACATTGAAAAAAGAACTTTTTGAGGATGAGGTATATATTTTTACTCCAAAAGGAGCAATAAAAGTTTTGCCAAAGGGGGCAACTCCTATTGATTTTGCATATCAAATCCATGAGCAGATTGGTAATAAAATGGTAGGCTGTAAAATAAATAGCAAAATGATGCCTATTATTACAAAACTGAATAATGGAGATATTGTTGAAATTATTACTTCTGACCAATCAAAAGGACCTAGCAGAGACTGGCTTAAGTTTGTAAAAAGTTCAAGAGCTAGAAATAAGATATTGGCGTGGTACAAAAAGAATTTAAGAGAAGAAAACATCGAAAAAGGTAAAGACTTAATTGAAAAAGAATTAAAAAAGATTGGAATGAAGCATGAAGATTTATTCAAGCCAGAGTTTATAAATGTTGCATTGAATAGGTATAAATACAATTCTTTAGATGATATGTATTCAAGTGTGGGTTTTGGTTCAAATACAGCAGGAAAAATAATTGCAAGAATGCTAGAGGAATATAGAAAAGTACATAAAGAGGATGGTATAGAAAAAACATTAGAACAACTTTCAAAAGAAAAGGTACATAAAGAAAAGCCATCTCAAAATGGTGTAATAGTAAAAGGAATTGACAATTGTTTAGTTAAGCTATCTAAATGTTGCAATCCAGTACCAGGTGACGAAATAATCGGCTATATCACTAGAGGCAGAGGAGTATCAGTTCATAGAACAGATTGCGTTAATACTAAAAACTTACTTAATGAGTCAGACAGAATTATTGACGTATATTGGAGTGATAACAAGAAAACGACGTATAGTGTTGATATAGAGATATATGCAAATGATAGAGCCGGACTTTTAGCGGACATAATTAATGTTTTGGGTATCAATAAGTGTAAAATAATGGCAGTTAATTCAAAAGCTACAAAAGAAAAAATTGCAATGACAGAGCTTACTGTGGAAGTAGAAAATATAGAACAACTTAATGATGTACTTAAAGCTTTGAGAAAAATTGATAGTATATATGAGGTTAAGAGAAAGAAACAATAAGTTTGGAAGATAATTGCCTTTTGGTTAACATGTAACAATATTATGATTGCTTTTTCTTGTTTATTTGAGTTTAGGAAAGGAATGAAATAATAGATGATTTTGAAAAGATTAAAATTAACTTCTAGTATAGACAATATTGTAACAAATTGTTATATTATTAATGATGAAGAAACGAAAGAAACTATGGTAATAGACCCAGCGGGCGAAATAGATAACATAATAGGGGTGTTAAATATTCTAGAAGCAAATTTAAGATACATATATTTAACTCATTGCCATGCAGACCATATAGGAGCAGTAGAAGAATTGAAAAAACAAAAAGGTGGGATAATATTAATTCACAAGGATGATTATGATGGATTACTAGACCCTGAAGTTAATTTGTCTGGAATTATGTCTAAGAGGAGTATTAGTATAGAAGCGGATTCTAGGGTAAATGATGGAGATATTCTACATATAGGCGATTTGGAATTTAGAGTAATACATACTCCAGGACATACAAAAGGTGGAAGTAGTTTATATTGTGAGCAGGAAAAAATGTTGTTTTCTGGAGATACATTATTTAAAGGAATGTGGGGCAGGACAGATTTACCGACAAGTAATTTCGCGGATATAATTAATTCCATTTCTACTAAATTGTTAGTTTTACCAGAAGACACAATAGTTTATCCTGGTCATGGGATTTCTACCAGATTAGAGGAAGAAGAACCAATTTATTATAATCTCACATCAGGAGATGATTAAAAAGTTTGAAAGGTTATATAGAAAATATAGTTTGAAAGGATGATGAAAATGAAAATAGAACCAAGAACTCTCCCTGGATTTATGGAACTTTTACCAAATGAACAAATACAATTTAACGGTATGGTTGACAAAATAAGAAATTCATATGAAAAATTTGGATTTTTGCCTTTAGATACACCTATAATAGAAATGGCAGAAGTACTTCTTGCAAAGGCTGGTGGAGAGACAGAAAAACAGATATATAGATTTGATAAGGGAGAAAACAATTTAGCTTTACGTTTTGATTTAACAGTACCTCTTGCAAAATATGTTTGCGAATATTTTAATAATATTACTTTTCCTTTTAAAAGATATCAAATAGGAAAGGTATATAGAGGAGAAAGACCGCAGAAAGGTAGATATAGGGAATTTTATCAGTGTGATATAGATATTATTGGCGATGGAGAATTAAGTATTGTTAATGATGCCGAGATGCCAAGTGTAATTTATAATACTATTAGAGAATTAGGATTTGAAGAATTTACAATAAAAATAAATAATAGAAAATTATTAAATGGACTATTTATAGAGCTAGAACTTAATGAAGAGTCTGTAGAGATAATGAGGATAATTGATAAAATCGAAAAAATAGGAAAAGAGAATGTAATAAATTGTTTACAGGATTTAAAGATTGCAGAAAGTAAAATAGAAACAATATTGAGCTTTATTGAGATTAATGGTACAACAGACGAAAAGTTAAAGAAACTTGAAGAACTAGGAATTTCTAATGAGCTATTTAAACAAGGGCTAGAAGAATTGTCAGAAGTTATAAAATATGTAAGACTATTTGGGGTGCCAGATACACATTTTATGGTAGATTTAACTATAGCAAGAGGCTTGGATTACTATACAGGAACCGTATATGAGACATTTTTAAACGGTTATAGAGAAGTTGGTAGTGTATGTTCTGGTGGAAGGTATGAAAATTTAGCAGAGTTTTATACTGACAAGAAAATGCCAGGTGTTGGTGTTTCGATAGGATTAACTAGATTGTTTTATAAGTTAAACGAATTAAATATTTTGAGAGAAGAAACAAAGTCAATAGCTAAAGTATTGGTAGTTTCAATGTCAGATAACCCCAATAAGGCATTAGAAGTAGGTAAAACTTTTAGAGATGTGGGAATAAATACAGATGTATACATAGAAGATAAGAAAATAAAGTCAAAGTTTAAATATGCAGATAAGCTACAAATACCGTATGTTGCGATAATAGGTGAAGAAGAAGAGAAGAATGGAACAGTGAGTTTAAAAAATATGGAGACAGGAGAGCAAGAAGAAATAAGCATCGAAGAGGCGATTGAAAAGTTGAAGTAATAAAGCAATTTGACCTTATTGTTCCCCAAATTTCATATGTAATAAAAAATAGGAAATGTACTAATTGTTATAACGTATATTTCCTATTTTGGATTTTGTAAGTATTAAAATAAAAGGTTTAGTTATATTTTTTTATGTACAAGAATATAATTATATATAGTAGACTTGTACTGAAAATATTTCACAAATAGGGGAGGATTGGTTGCAAGAATGATAAATCTGGCTGTTATAGAGCTTAAGGATATAGTAAAATATTTAATCAAGATTACATTGGTAATAGTTATTGTTGTTGGACTGACAAAATATTTCTCTGGTCTTAAGACTCAGCTTAATGTGAGTAAAAATTCTTTTCTTTCATGCTTAGATACTATTATACCAAGTATGAAAAGTGTTAATAAAAAGGATAATACTAATGTTAAGCAAATAAAACCTCTTAAAATGGCATTAGGGGTTGAATTGGGAATGTTGGATACAATTACAGAAAAAGAAAATTTTATTGAACAAAGTGATGTTAAGTCAGATGATAATGTGGATGAAAATTCTGAAGGTGAAGTAGAACAAATAACAGAGGCTCAAACAGGGTTAGAAACAGAAGTAATAGATAGCAATGTTCCGGAAAGATATACGAGTGAATATAACGGTGTAAAAATAAGGAATGAGACAGATATTAAGTTGACAAAAGAGATGTTAGTGCCAGATGTTAAAGTAAATACAAAAAGCATGATAATTTATCATACACATACTTGTGAAAGTTATACACCTACAAAGAATTATAAATATAAAGCATCAGGGAATTTTAGAACAAAAGATATAAATTGTAATATGGCAAGAGTGGGAACTGAACTTACAAAATATATGGAACATTATGGATATAAGGTAATACACGATACAACACTATATGATTTCCCATCATATAATGCTTCATATGATAGGTCTTTAAAAGCAGTTGATAAATTAATAGATGAAAATAAGGGAACAGATATATTGTTTGATATACATAGAGATGCAATAGCTGATAGCTCATATGCACCTACAGTTAAAATAGGAGATGAAAAAGCAGCACAAATGATGTTTGTTATAGGCAGCAATGGTGGAGGAAGTAAGCATGACAACTGGAATAAAAATTTAAAGTTTGCAATAAAAATACAAGAGAAAGCAAACGAGCTTTATCCGGGATTATTTAAGCCAATAATACTTAGAAATAGCAGATATAATCAACAATTAGCAGTGGGAGCTAGTATAATTGAGGTAGGAGCAACAGGCAACACAATGGAACAGTGTTTAGTAAGTATGAAATATTTAGCTAAAGTCCTTTCTGAAGTCCTACCTTCGAGTTAGGGACACTTCTAATTTCAAAATTAGAAGTGTCCCCAAGTCGCAAATTTTATGAAAGTTCAATAATGCAATGCAAAAACTTGTTGTCTAAACTTTTGATAACAATTGTATGTTTATCATTATTAAGAGAGTATAGGCACTTTGATGTATTTCCTAATCTAATTGCTGTTTTATACATTATATCAATATTACTAAAGTCATTTTCAAATTTTTCTTCATAAATGTCTTCAGGCAATGCTTCATATGCTAAATCTAAATAATTAAGGTTGTGCATATGCTTATTCACATCTATGTCACGTCTCTGAGTAGGATAAATATATTCATTAGTGAAGTTTTCAGGCTCTTTTAATCTTTTGAATTCGAAATCTGGAAAAAGTGTTTTTTCTTCTGGTTCGTAATTACTCATAATTTCATCTGTTATTTTAGTAATTGTTAGAGTATTAATATTAGTTAAAGTCCATTTTGTAGTGGCAATGCAAACTGGTTTGTTGTTTTTATCTAATACTTCGAAATCACGCAAAGTACTAACTTTAGTCGTACCTCTTGCCCAAGTTTTAATTGTAACTTCTTCATCATATTGTAATCTTCTTAAAATTTGCACATGCCAGTTAAGCTGTACCCATGACAAGCCTGTTATAGGTATTTCTCTAATACCATATCCTGCTATATCTGAATGCATGCAAGCTACATTTTCAAGCATTGCTAACATTCCCTTATTTGTAATATTTGCATTTCCACGCACCTTACTTACATCAACTCTTGTTTTATATTCAAAAATCATTTTCTTGTTCATTCCTTATATAAATTTAGGTTTTTATAGTGGTTTTACCCATAAACCATATTTTTTAGTATTTATTTTTATATCAATATATGAAATTTTAAATCATCATTTTTTCCATTGCTTCGTATATATCTGGAAAAAGTTTTTTTGAATTTATTGGTCTCATGTTTTTATCTACAATTGCATGTACAGTATAACCAGTATTAATAGGCTTATCCATATTATTCTCTTTAAAAACTTCATATGAGAAAATGACTCTAGCTGGTGTAAGTTTGCTTACAGTTGCTGTTACTATAAGGTCATCATCATATGTTACAGGAGAGTAGTATTTGCAATTAAGTTCAATTAAAGGAGTCATAACTCCATTTTCTTCCATTTTCGAATAAGGAAAACCTGCTTTCTTTGAAAGGTCTGTCCTTGCCAATTCGTACCATATAGGATATACAGAATGGTGTACAATTCCCATTTTATCAGTTTCAGCATATCTAACTGTTACTTTGCTTTTTGAAATCATATGTTACCTCCGTTTGGTCTATTAAATTTTAACAAGAGTTATTATAGCATAGTCAAAGATAAAAATAAAGAGAAAAAAAGGGAAAAATTTGTTTTGCAATAATATTAATTAAGAATTTCTAACTTCAAATCACATTTCATATTCTCATAATTTGTTCTTACTATTGCTGACTTTTGTAAAAATTATAATAATTTAGGCTGTGAATTGTAACGTTGAGAAAAAATAAAAAATTCAAAAAAGTACTTGTCAAAATAATACTAATAGTATAAAATTAGCATGAACAAAGAGATAAAGGTTGAAAAATAATTACAAT
>JAHZIB010000018.1 GCA_019419955.1 Clostridiales bacterium
CTGATTTCGTTGAATTTGCTGTTTGCTCTGCTGCCCATTTTGCTTGGTCTACTAAACCTCCCTCTCCTAATGCTACATTTATTGTTACTGCTGCTAATATTATCATTATTACTACTGTTAGTATTAGCACTAATAATGTTATTCCTCTCTCCTCTTTTATTTTTTCAGTTATTTTATTCTTTTGCTCTTTCTCTACTTTTTCCTTTTTTAATTTTTGCATCTTTCTTACCTCTCCCTTCTATTCTTTTATCTATATTTTCACCAGTTTTTCCATTTCTTATACATCTTTTGTTTTCTTCCTCTTGTTTAATTTTATTTGCCATAATGTTTTCTGTTTTTTTACTATTCCTTTCTTCACTCCCTTATTTTTCTTTTTATTATATTTGTTTTTCTTTTTTGCTATTTCATTGATTTTTTCATTTTTATTCTATGTCTACATCTTTGTTTTGCATTTGTTTTTGGGTGCACTTTTATCGTATAAAAACCTCGACTATCCACTAATAGCATTTCGCAATTCTTACATAGCCGAGTTCTATATTATCAAGCTTTACACTTTCATTATTTACATTTATTATTTTCTTTTCAATAAACCTATTTTCCGCATCAAAAACAGAACAAGTTTTCCCTATTCTCTTGCTCTCTCTCTCTCTCTCTCTCTTACAACCATGCAGGTTCTATCGATTTCGTTTTTTCTCATTTTGTATCTCCTTTCTGCTTTTTCTATCTTTGTTCATGCTAATTTTATACTATTAATATTATTTTGACAAGTACTTTTTTGAATTTTTTATTCTTTCCGTTACTAAATATTGGTTTATATTAAACTTCAAGTTCGTGCAAGGATGTTCTAGATAAAAATGGCAAGCAGAGCAGGGAGCTCCGTCGGGACGAAGCGAGACAATTTTATCTAGAACTCCCGCCCTATTACTTGCTTTCTATAGAAAAACTATTATCTAATAACTTTTTCTACACTCAAACGTAACCAATCAAAGATATATGTATATTTAGAAAAATCCGATTAAATATACATATATCTTTTACACCTAACGCAGAGGCCAAACACTGGCTCTATCTACCTTCTTACCAGTTGCATCCTCCAATGCTCTTTTGTAAAGCTCCAATTGCAATTTGTATTTTTCTTCAAGCTCGATAGAAGTACCATACTTATCTGTTTTGTAATCAATCAATACTAACTTTCCATCTTTATCTATGTAGTATAAATCAATAATTCCCTGTACTAAGATTTTTTCCTTCTCTTCCGCTTCATCATAAATTTCCTTAGCTGGAATGTTTATGTAGAAGGGCTGTTCTTTATATATTTCTCTTGCATATTTTAGCTCCTGCCACAATGGAGATTTCGTATAATTATATAATATATTAATATCAATGCTTTTAGCCTCCATGTCTGATATTATACTTCTTTCACACAAGTGTTGCACAAATTCTATTAAGTCTTGTATTGTATAATCCTTTGTCTCATCCAGTCTTTGTACACATAAATGTATTAACGTTCCTCTTTGTGTAGGTGTTAATTTTTGTTCTTTCTCCATGAACTTTGGTATATAATTTATAGGCTCTATATTTCCAGCAACATTAATATCATGCTCCTGTGCTTTTAAAATATCTTCTATATCATGTTCACTTTGGTTACCTTGTTGCTTTAGCTTAGTTACAGACGTTTTTGTTGGAATTTTAGATGAAGCTAAGTATTTATATTTCCAATTTAATTTATCAATATTCTCATCTCTAACTTTTTCTTTGTTGTTTTCTTTTTGTCCTACCTCATTTGCCTTTCTTTCAATTATTGCAACCATGTTCACTGTTTCATGTTGTTCTCTACTAAGTTCTTTTAACAGCTTTTCTTTCTTATGTATATATAACTCCAATGTATTCTCAATTCCATTCTCCTTATTGTACTCATATATCAACTCTAACCAGTCTAAATAAGAAGTATATTTTTCTATAATCTTATAATTAATCTTCCTTTCGTTCTCATTCACACTTTCTATATTTTCTAACGATATTTGCATACTATTACTTTTTTTATACATATCTAAAGTTTCTTGTTTTTCCTTCAATGTCTTTTCTAGGTTTTTACTCATTCCTGTAATTATTAATTTCTCTCTTGCACGTGTTAATGCAACATAAAGCACTCTCATTTCTTCTGAAATAGTCTGTTTCTTTGAATACAAACGTATTGCATCTTTTGCTGCAGTACTAAATTCTATTTTTTTATCAGAATCGATATATTGCGGACCAAATCCAATTTCTTGTTCCATTAGTAATGGCGTATTCAAATCTTGCATGTTAAACTTTTTTCCAGTGCTAGCTAGAATTACAACAGGAAACTCTAATCCTTTACTTTTGTGTATGCTCATTATCTTAATTACATCATCATTCTCGCCTACAATTTTTGCAGATGAGCTATCACCACTGTTTGTTTTTACTTTATTTATAAAGTTTATAAAGTTGAATAGACCTTTAAAACTAACCTTTTCATATTGTTTCGCTTTTTCAAAAAGCAGTTTTAAATTTGCCTGTCTTAAATTTCCATTTGGCAATAAACTCACATAATCTAAAAAACCTGTATCCAAATATAATTTCCATAAAAATTCATTTAAAGGATAATATTTTTGCTCTGTTTTCCATCTTTCAAGGCATTTAATAGTATTTTCTATCTTATCTTTTAATTTTCCTTTTATTGTCATTCTAGCTTTTAGCATTGCTTCGTAAAAAGTACGTTTACGGTCATTTATTCGGATTTCTATAAGTTCATTGTCTGTAAATCCAAATATGCTAGACCTTAGTACTGTTACCAATGGAATATCCTGCATAGGGTTGTCTATTATTTTTAATAAGGACATAATTGTTTCTACTTCCATTGACTCCAAATATGTGCTTGAACTATCACTAAACACTGGCTTATCTATATTAGATATTTCATTTTCATAAATTGGTGCTAGTACTGTTGTAGCTCTTAAAAGTACACAAATATCTTTTGGTCTTATTTTTCTATATTGTTTTTCAGCTTTATCAAATACCATATAGTTTTTATCAAATAATTCTTTTATCTTCTTTGCCACAAAGCGTGCTTCTATTACTGCATCTTCTATTCTTTCCTCTTTTTCACATTGTTCTTCATCTTCACAATAATCATCTGCTTCTTCTTTCAAATCAATAATATGTAATTCAGCTGTTCCTGCATAAGGCATTTCTTTATCAGACTCTGGATAATCTGCTCCATAATTCAAATATTCTTCTTTATTATATTGCACATCTCCCAATTTTTCGCTCATTATATTTTCAAATACCAAATTTGTAATATTTAAAACACTTCTCCTGCTCCTAAAATTTTTGAACAACTGAATTTTAAGCCCGTCCGCTTCTTTCTCATACTCTTTCTTTAACTTGTACTTATCATATTTTTCTAAGAAAAGCTCTGGCATAGCCTGTCTAAATTTGTATATACTTTGCTTAACATCTCCTACCATGAAAATGTTATTTCCTCTTGAAATGCTAGTAAGCAATTTTTCTTGTACTAAATTGCTATCTTGGTACTCATCTATTGCAATCTCATCAAACTTTTCAATGTATTTTTTAGCAACATCGCTAGGAGTACCATCTTCATTTAACAAAATTTTTAATGCAAAATGTTCAATATCATTGAAATCAATTATATTTTTTTCCTTTTTTTTAAAAGCATATACTTCAAAAAATTCTAATACCAACTTTTTTATTTCGTCTAATACTCCATACATACTCCTTAATTCTTGTATTGTCTCTTCTGATGAAGATTTCAGAACATTTTTTGCAAATCGTTTTTTTACATTGTCTCTTATCCCCTTTGCAATCTCTTTAAAATCCACTGTTGCTTTTTTGTCAACAGGCCACTTATTCCATGTAAATGAATTCATTGCATCATATGCTAAATCCCAACTATCAAAACTAATCGAATTAAGCTTATTTATATCATCTTGTAGAATTAATGTAAACTTTTCAAGCTCTGGAAATCTTGCTGTATCCATTTTCGTACTCTCTAGCACAGTAACCATACTATTTACTTCGTCCTTAGTATAGTCTAAAATTATTTTTCCCCATATTGTTGATGAAAAATCAATATTTTCATCTAAATCAAACTGAGCCACTTTCTCTTCAATCCATTTTTCTGGGAAAGGTGCGCTTTGTATATATCTGTATATTCCTAGGATAATATCTTGTAGCTTTTCGTCCCCTCTATAATCTGTATAAGTTTCAATAAGTTTTATAAATCCTTTATCTTGATTCATATACTTTTGCTCGAAAATCTCATCTATCGCTTCACTCTTCAATAACTCAATCTCAGCAGTATCTCCTATTCTAAAATTTGCAGAAGCATCAATCTCATAAAAATTGTTGCGAATTACATCTAAGCAAAAAGAATGAATTGTGCAAATACTCGCCTTATTTAAAAGAGTAATCTGCCTCTGTAAACTCACAGAATCTGGTTCCTCCTCAAGTTTTTTGTATATAGCATCTAAAATACGCTCTCTCATCTCGCTAGCCGCTGCATTAGTAAAAGTCACAACCAAAATCCTATCAATATCAACATTATCATTTATCACCTTATTAATTATACGCTCAACAAGCACAGCAGTCTTACCACTTCCGCGCTGCCGCTGCAACTAATATGTTCTTACCCTTTTCTAATATTGCCTGTTCTTGTTCATATGTCCACTTCACACATCATCTCTCCTACATAACATACTATATCTTCTATTAATTTATAACATACTCCTACCCACTTTGCAATACTTTCAAACTAGAGACACTTCTATTTTCGCAAAAACTTGCGAATAGAGAAGTGTCCCTAATTCGCAAGCTTATAGTTATTTCAAATATAATTCAGGATCTACCTGCACATTGTCCTTTAGAATTTCAAAATGAAGATGTGATTCATCAGCAATTTCAAACGTAGCTGTGTTTCCAACTGTTGCAATAGTTTGACCTTGCTTTACTGTTTCGCCTTCTTCGATAAATTCTGCTGTTAATAGATTAGAATATACGCTTGAAAATCCATTTGCATGCTCTATTACTACTGTAAGTCCATACCTTGGGTCATTTTTTATAGAGCTTATTGTTCCGTCTGCTGATGCTTTAACTACTGTTGTTTTGTCTGCTAAAATGTCTATGCCATTATGAGTTATCCACTCGTCTAAAGTTGGAGAATATACCAAATTTTCTTTTGCAAATTCTCTAAGAATTTCTCCTTCAACAGGTTTTGCAAATTCTGGGTCTTTTTCTTCTTCTTTTTTCCCCTGTGTTGTTTCACTTTCTTCAACCGTATTTTCGTTTGTTTTTGTGTTGTTTTCAGTGCTGCTTGTATTTACTGCATATTTTTCATGCTCACCATCAACTTCATCTTGAATAACAGATTTAGAAATAGTATTTGTCTCGCTTGTTTCATTTGTGATTTCATTTTCTGTCTCATTTTGAACCTCATTTACAGTCCTGCCCATTTGAGTACTCGTCTCTTCTACTGTGTTAGTATAATCTTGTATAGCGGATGTATTATATTTAGCCATTTGTGTACTACTATCATTTTCTCCATATAATAAAAATATTGCAACAAATGCAATTATAGTAAGTGCAAGTGCTCCCCCCAAAATGTATAATACTCTCTTTGCGCTAGCATTTTCTCTCCCTAAATGTCTTTTATCTCTCCTCATAATTAATATCCTTCCTTTCCAAAAATTATTTGATATAAGTATTTACATTTTTGAGAATTTTATACAAGATTATTTAAAAAAAATTATTTTTTATTGTTCTACTTTTTACATCTGTGTTTAAATACTATGGAACAGTTTTAGTTACTTTTATCCTAAAAAACTGCCTCTACATATCCACAATCTCCACATCAGTATAAAAGTGGTGTATTATTTCATCATAGTTTTTCCCCTCTTTTGCTAAACTGTCTGCTCCTGTTTGGCTCATTCCTACTCCATGACCGTATCCTGTTACTTTAAATTCAATTTTGTCACCATTAATTGCTACAGTAAAATTTGCAGAACGCAACCCCAAAATATTTCTTACCTCTACACCTGAAAGCTCCAAATTCCCTATTTTTATTGTTTTAACTCTGCCTCCATCAGTATATTTTTTTATTTCAATGCAATTTTTTTCTTTATAATCTATCTTAAAATCTTTGTGAACATCTTTTATTTTTTTCTCAAATTCTTTTTTACTAAAAGATGCTTCTGAACTATACTGACTATAAGCATCTTCACCAGCTGTTGAAACTGATTGCAAATATGGGTATCCACTTCCTCCCCAAACATTTATAGGAGCCTCTGTCTTCCCTCCACTGTTTGAATGAAAAAATGCATTAATTGGTTTACCTTTATATGTTATAATTTTCCCCTGCGTCTCATTTACAGCATTAACAATCTTATTCCAATATTCATCCTTATTGCCATCTTTCCATCTTGACAACCTATCTTTTTTTGAAATCCACGCTTGACAACATGTTGAATCGTCACAAATATCTGCATTCTTATGCTTACCATCATTATTTACAATTTTATATATAGTATATGTTCTTGCCACAACTGCTTGTGCCTTCAAGGCCTCTTTTTCGAAAGATGCTGGCATTTCCGCAGATACCACACCATACAAGTACTCGTCCAAATCTATTTTTTGTACCTTTTTAGTGTCCGCATGCAATAATTTTATTGTATTATAGTTTCTATAATCATATGTTGTACCTTCTTCCTCTTTTTTTACATTGTTAATTTCTGCAATAGTTTCCTTCTTTTCAAATTGTTTCGTAAAGATAATTGGAATTGAGAAACACAGAACAATAACAACTAAAAGATATGCAAAAATCTTTCTCACTTACAAGCATCCTTTCTTTTTATAATGTGGTTTATGCAATTACCGCATCATTTCCAGTCAATTTCTTTTTCATTTTCCCCAATACATTCCTTTCTATCCTTGAAACTTGAACCTGACTAACATTAAGCAATTCTGCCACTTCCTTCTGCGTTTTCCCTCTAAAATATCTTAATAGCAATACTTGTTTTTCTCTTTCTTTTAGACTCTCAATCACTTCCGTAAGTGCAATTTTATTTGTTATTAAATCCTGTTCATTTTTCCCTGTACTAATTCTTTCTGCTAATGTCATCCCTTCATCATCACTAGAACTCTCATATATTGAATTAACAGTATTTTTGCTTTCCATTGCTATTATAATTTCTTCCTTATTTGTATTCAATTCCTTTGCTAATTCATCTATTGTTGGAGATCCCTTTCCTGACTTCTGATATTCTTTCTGCAAATCTACAATCTTCAAAAGAAGTTCTTTAATCGTTCTACTAATTTTTATTGGTCCCTCAGCTTGTATGTATCTTTTTATTTCTCCTAATATGTATGGCACTGCATATGTAGAAAGTCTTACATCAAAACTCGTATCAAACCTTTTGATTGCTCTAATAAAACCAACCACAGCAACTTGATATAAATCATCGATATCATATCCTCTTCCACTAAATCTATTAACAATACTCCAAATTAATCCATTGTTAGTATTTATTAAATTTTCCATTGCCGTTTCTTCTCCATTTTGAGCTGCTACAATGTTCGATACTTGATTATCATACAAACTTATATCAGCCAATCAGCTCACTCCTCCTATACTAGCAAACTCTTCATCATGTGAATCTATAAAATGCTGCTTTATCTTCTTTCTCATAACAATTTTAGTTCCAAGACCATAAACAGAATCAATTTCAACTTCATCCATAAAGCTTTCCATTATTGTAAAACCCATTCCAGACCTCTCTAAATTTGCCTTTGTGGTATAAAGAGGCTTTCTTGCAAGTTCAACATTTTCAATACCTCTTCCAGTATCTGAAATTTCAATTTCAACATTATTTCTAATTATTCTTGCCTTAATTTTTATAACTCCTTCACAATCTTCATATCCATGAATTATACAATTAGTAACAGCCTCTGATACGGCAGTTTTAATATCAGAAAGTTCCTCTATAGTTGGGTCCAACTGAGAAACAAACGCCGCCACAGTAATTCTTGCAAATGCCTCATTACAAGATTTGCTTAAAAACTCTAATTTCATTTCATTATCATTCATAAATTAATCATCCCTGTTTAGAATATTTAGGTTTTTGAAATGGGAATAACCTATAAACCCGTCATTTAATTAAAACATTTTTCTAAATAGCAATTCTCTCACTCATTGGAATTATTTTTCCAATGCCGCTCATTTCTAATATTCTCTTAGTCTGGTTTCCAACATTTACAATCTCTAAACTTCCTCCAATAAGTTTCATCATCTTATATCTTCCAATAATCATTCCGATACCTGCACTGTCCATAAAAGTAACCCTACTAAAATCAAATATAGTTTTTCTAGGCATATATCTTGTAATTTGTTCATCAATCTTCCTCCTTATCCTTTCAGCCACATGGTGGTCTATGTCTTCAGTTATTTCAATAACTAATTGCTTGTCCTTTTTTATATAATCAATATTCAAATTTTACCCCTCCTTGTTTTTTTATATTATATTCTTATTTCCATTTTTTTCCAATAGCGAAAATAGAGAAGTTTTGCCGATTTATGAGAAATTATCGACAAAAATCGACTTGCGAATTAGGGACATTTCTCTTTTCGAAAATTTTTGCGAATTAGGTAAACTTCTCTTTTTTAAAATGATAATATTAGTTAAAAAAAGTATTGTAATATTTTCTTAATTTTAGCACATACTATTTCTATATAAAGGTTTATAAGTAGAACCAAAAAACTTAAATTTTTTTAAAAGGAATGTGGTTTAATGGGAAATGAACAATATATTTTAAATACTGTAAATAAGGGACTTAAAATGGGTATGGATTCTATTTCAACTATTTCAGAAAAAGTTGGAGATAACAATTTTAAAGATGATTTAATCTATCAATACAATCAGTATAATGACATTCTAAACAGAGTAAATACAGAATTACAAAACTTTAATGATTTACCTTCTGAACTTCCCCCAATGCAAAAATTTATGGGGTATATGGATATTCAAATAAATACTATGAATGACAAAAGTAATTCTCACATTGCAGAAATGCTTATAAAAGGAACCAACATGGGAATTATTGAAGGTGTAAAATTGAAAAATCAGAACCCTGATGCAAACTCGACAACTCAAAAGATATTAGATGATTTCATTCAATTTCAAGAAAATACTATTGAAAAATTAAAAAAGTATTTGTAATCTAATATCTTGTTCTTTCAATTTTACAAAAAGTGTCCCTAATTTTCAAAAAAAAGTTCGAATTTAGGAGTATCCCTAATTCGAACTTTTTTCTATTTTTTCTAACCTTTCTCTTGCTAAAATTAGCATCTCTCTATACTTCTCTAGCTTTTCTTTTTCCGCATTTACTTTTTCTTCTGGCGCTTTGTTTATAAATCCTGGATTGGATAACATTTTTTCTCCTCTTGCAACTTCTCCTTCTAACTTTGCCACTTCCGCTCTTAGTCTAGTCTTTTCCTCTTCAATGTCTATCAATCCCTTTAGCGGAATATATACTTCTATATCACTTAAAATTACTGATATTGCATTTTCTAGCTCATCTCTTTGTATTATGTCTATTTCTTCATTGCTTTCAAATACTATTATTTTTTCTGCAAATCCTAGCTTTAACAATATTTCTTCGGCTTCTTTTAACTCATCCTTATATTCTGATGTTATAAGTATAAGTTCAGATTTCTTGCTTGGATGTATGTTATTCGTGCTTCTTACATTCCTTATTCCTACAATTATTTCTTTTATTTTTTCTATCAATTCTTCTTGTTTTTCAAATGCAAATTCATCTCTTCCCTTTGGCCATTCTGCTATGATTAAATCTTCTATTCCATAATTAACTAATTTTGAATATATTTCAGTAGTTACAAATGGCATAAATGGATGCAATAATTTTAGAGATGTACCAAATACATAATTTAACATTGTGCTTACAACAATTTTTTCATCTTCGCTATCACTGTATATACGCGGTTTTACCATTTCTATATACCAATCGCAAAACTCATTCCAAATGAAACTATATATTTTGTCTAATGCAACTCCCAAATCATAGTTTTCTAAATTCCTCGTTACATCTGCTACTAGCTTGTCTAATTTATTTAATAACCACTTGTCTTCAATATTTAGCAATTTTGCATTGTATCTCATCATGCTATTCATGCTAACTTTAGTAAATACTTTCTCACTAAACGTTCTTACCTTTTCTTCACTAGGCATGTTCATAATTATAAATTTTGCTGCATTCCAAATCTTATTCGCAAAATTTGATGCCTGTTCTAATTTTTCTGGCATATATCTTATGTCATTTCCCATCGTTGTCCCTGAAACAACAGCAAATCTTAAGGCATCTGCACCATACTCGTCAATTACTTCTATTGGGTCAATTCCATTCCCAAGTGTTTTCGACATTTTTCTTCCTAAACTATCACGTACCATTCCATGAATTAATACATCTTTAAAAGGTGCTTTTCCTGTAAGTTCTAATCCTTGTGACATCATTCTTGAAACCCAAAATGTGATTATATCAAATCCTGTTACTAATACATTAGTTGGATAGAAAGTTTTATAATCTTCTGTTTCTGTATTAGGCCAACCAAGTGTTGAAAAAGGCCATAATGCAGAACTAAACCATGTATCAAGTGTATCTTCATCTTGATGCAAATGCGTACTTCCACATTCTTCACATTTTTCTGGTGCTGTTTTTGCAACATTTATATGTCCGCACTCGTCACAATAATATGCTGGAATACGATGTCCCCACCACAATTGTCTAGATATACACCAATCTTGTATATTATCTAGCCAATTAAAATATTGCTTTTCATATTTTTTAGGCACAAATCTCACTTCATTATTTCTCACTGAATCTGATGCTACTTTTGCTAAATCCTGCATTTTCACAAACCATTGCTCAGATATTTTTGGCTCTATTGTATTTTTGCACCTCTCACATTTTCCCACATTATGAACGTACTTTTCTTCTTTTACTAGAGCACCTATATTCTTTAAATCCTCTACTATTGCTCTCCTTGCCTCTATTAGTTCCATTCCTTTATACTTTGGAACTAAATCACCCATTCTGTTGTCATCATCAAATACATTTATAATCTCTAAATTGTGCCTTAAGCCAGATTGATAGTCATTCATATCATGTGCAGGTGTAATTTTAACAGCACCTGTACCAAATTCTTTTTCAACAAATTCATCTGCAATAATTGGAATCTCTTTATTCATAATTGGTAATATACATGTTCTACCTACATATTCAATATATCTCTCATCCATTGGGCTTACTGCAATTGCTGTATCTCCAAGCATTGTCTCTGGTCTAGTTGTTGCAACTGTAATATATTTATCATCTGTACCAGTAATCTTATATCTAATATACCAGAGGCATGTTTCTTCTTCCTTATATTCAACCTCTGCATCTGATATCGAAGTCTTACAGCTTGGGCAATAATTTATCATTCTTGTTCCCTTGTAAATCAAACCTTTTTCATATAAATATATAAACTGCTCTAAAACAGCATCAGATAACCCTTCATCTAATGTAAATCTTCTTCTATCCCAGTCACAAGAACAACCAAGTTTTTTCTGTTGTTCTTGAATTGTTCCGCCATATAAATGAGTCCAATCCCATGCCTCTTCTAAGAACTTATTTCTGCCCAGTTCTTGTTTGGTCTTCCCTTCTTTTTTTAGTTTCTCAACAACCTTCATCTCAGTTGAAATAGCGGCATGGTCAGAGCCAGGAAGCCATAATGTATTATAACCCTGCATTCTCTTAAAGCGTATTAATATATCCTGTATTGTATCATCTAGTGCATGTCCCATATGAAGTTTTCCTGTAACATTTGGAGGTGGCATCATTATACAATAACTTTCTTTTGTCTCATCCATACTAGGTCTAAAGTAACCCTTGTTTTCCCAATCTTCATAAATTCTATTCTCAAAATCTTTTGGATTAAACTTATTATTTAAATTCCTTTTTTCCATAAACTCCCTCTTTTTCTCTTAACATTATGTAATATATATTACCATTTTTTTTAAATTTATGCAAGGTAATTCAAAAAATATATAAGACCTTAAATTATTTTGCTATTTTTTATATTACATTCTTACAAACATTTAACTTTCATAATTTTTCGTATAAAAGCCCCTAATTTCAAAAAGAGAAATGTTCCTAATTCAAAAATTGTAACCCTTTTTCTGTTTTTGAATAATATATACCATACGAAAGAACTTACAGAGCATTATTAAGTTTTAAAGGAGGTAAAGAAATGGGAAACTGTTGTTGTAATAATAGTGAACTTCTTTGGTTCATAATCCTATTCTTACTACTTTTCTGTTGCGGAGGTAACAACTGTTGTAGTAATGGATGCAACTCTCCTTGTGGTTGCTAGTTTTACATTAGTTTCTTAATTTGAAAGGGGGGAAAATATATGCCAGAGAATAGAGGATGCGGATGCGGTTTCGGTTTTGGTGATGACTGCATTTGGATAATAATATTATTAATATTAATTTGCTGCTGTTGTGGTGGTGGTAGAAGTGGATGTTGCTAATTAATTCATAAGTATTATCCACAAAAGTGTGCATTATTGAAATTACAATAATACACACTTTTTTTCTATATATGACAACATGTATATTTACTTCTCAAATATTCGTTACTCAAGATAACTTAACCCTTTTACTGCATATGCTTCTTATGAAATATAATTCACTAGAAATAAATCACACTAAACCCGTGCATATTAGCTCGGTCTCTTCAGTGAGATTTATATATTTAAGACTTACCTCTTATTTTATTATTTTCTTGCCTTCTAGAAATTCTTCTTCTTCCACCTTCGCTGTCTACTGTGTTTTTTCTTCTATCATCTTTACTTTTTCTTCTATCTTCAAATAGTTTTCCTTTTTTATCTACTATCATACTATACTCTCCCTTCTATAATGTTTCTAATTTTGTTATTTTACTATATTATACCAAATGATTTACTTTAAATAAAGTAATTTTATTTATTTTTTATAAAAGTTTTTTAATTTTTTGTATATTTTGAAATTATTTGGAAATTATATAAGTGAAATTTATTTTATGGAGGTTGATTAATTTGGGTATAGAAAAACATTTAAGTATTACTGGAACATCTAATGTTTCATGGAAAGATGCTGTAGTCCAAGCTGTAGCTGAAGCATCTAAAACAATAGATTATCTTTCTTCTGTTAGGGTTGTTGATCAACGAGCAAAAATTGATGGAAGAAAATTAATTCAATATTATGTTGATTTAGACCTATCTTTTGTAGTCGACAGAGATAGAGATTAAAACACTTTATATTTAGGAGAAAATTAAACTTTTCTAACTAATATTAAGAGTATATTTAAGGAGGAGGTTTTATGAAAAGTATTGAGACAAAACAAGAATATCAGGATTATGTAGATGAAAAATCGCCAAACTCTCCTATTTTAAGAAATTGCTTTAACGCATTTTGGGTTGGAGGGCTAATTTGTTCAATAGGACAAATTATTTTTGATTTCTGCTCATTTAAAGGTTTAGATACTACTACTTGTTCCACAATAGTATCAATAACTTTAATTGGCATTGCAGCACTTCTCACTGGGCTTAACATTTTTAACAAAATTGGTAAATTTGCAGGTGCTGGTTCGCTTGTTCCTATAACAGGTTTCGCAAATTCTATTGTTTCGCCAGCAATAGAATACAAATCTGAAGGTTATGTTATGGGTGTTGGTGGAAAAATGTTTACTGTTGCTGGTCCTGTGCTGGTTTTCGGCATTTCAGCTTCAGTTTTAGTTGGAATAATCGCAACATTTTTTGTATAGAAAGGAGAGCTTAACTTGAAAAAAATTGGTAATCAAACAATAATGCTAGATAACGCTCCATACATTATAGAAACATCTTCGATTGTTGGTCCTAAAGAAGCTGAAGGTCCTCTAGCTAAATATTTTGACCAATGCTTGGAAGATGAATTCTGGGGTGAAAAAACTTGGGAAAAAGCTGAAAGTAAAATAATAAAAGAAAATGTAAACTCTGTTATAGCAAAATCTGGAATAGCCAGCCAAGATATAGATTATTGCTTTGCTGGAGATTTGTTAAACCAATGTATCTCTTCAAGCTTTGGTTTAAGAGAAATTAATATTCCCTTTTTTGGGATCTTTGGTGCATGTTCAACCTTTGTTGAAGGTATGTGTTTAGGTAGTATTTTTGTGGATGCAGGTGCCGCACAAAATGTACTTTGTGCTACTTCAAGTCATTTTTGTAGTGCTGAAAAGCAGTTCAGATTTCCGTTAGAACTTGGCAATCAAAGACCACCATCTAGTCAGTGGACTGTCACTGGCTCTGGAGCAGCAATTCTATCCAATAATAATTTTGGAAAAAAATGCCCACAAATTACTTGTGTAACTCCAGGAAAAATTGTAGATATGGGAATTAAAGATGCCAATAATATGGGAGCCGCAATGGCACCATCAGCTTTAGATACTTTAATAACTCATTTGAAAGATACTGGAAGAAAACCAAGCTACTATGATGCAATTATAACAGGTGATTTGGGTCATATTGGAAAGGAAATTCTGACTGAAATGGCTGAAACAAAAGGATATAATATAAAAAACAATTATAACGACTGTGGGGTATTAATATTTGACAAAGATGCACAGGACACACATGCTGGTGGAAGTGGGTGTGCATGTATAGGTTCAGTTTTTTCAGGATACTTTTACAAAATGCTTTTAGAGGGAAAGATAAATAGACTTCTTTTAATGGCAACTGGTGCACTTATGAATTCTACAAGCTCACAACAAGGCGAAAGTATTCCTGGAATTGCTCATGCAGTAGCTATTGAGAATGGAGGTTTTTAAATGGATTTTTTACAAAGTATAGATTGGTTGCAACTACTTAGATGCTTTATAGTAGGTGGCCTCATCTGTATAGTTGGTCAGATATTAATTGATAAAACCAAACTCACTTCAGCTAGAATCCTAGTCATATTTGTAACAAGTGGTGTTATCCTTGGAGCATTAGGCATTTACCAATATGTAATAGACTATGCTGGATGTGGTGCTACAGTTCCATTACTTGGATTTGGTGCAAACCTTGCAAAAGGAGCAATAACAGAAGCACAAACGTCAGGATTGCTTGGTGCATTTATTGGTGGTGTAAAAGCTGCAGCAGGAGGAATAACAGCTGCCATCTTTTTCGGATATATCGCTTCTCTCATTGCCAAACCTAGAATTAAGAAACAGTAAGAGTTAACAAAGCTTTCGAATTAGGCACACTTCTCTTTCTAAGAAAATTGTGCGTTAGAGAAAGCAATCTTTCGACACACACGTGCATTTCGCTTCACGAATATGTACAGCCTAAGGTAAATTAACCTTGTAGTATAGAAAAAATCGCTAAAAATACTGAAACAGCAAAAAAGTCGATTTTTACTATCCAATAAAAAACTTTCGAAAACAGGTAAAAACCTAATTCGAAAGTTTTGTTCATTTATGCTTTTTTTGCAAGTTCCACAATTTCTGTAAAAGCCTTTGAATCTGTTATTGCAAGTTCAGCTAACATTTTTCTGTTTATAACCACATTAGCTTTCTTTAGCCCTGCTATCAATTTGCTATATGTTAAACCATTTTGTCTCGCAGCTGCATTTATTCTTGCTATCCATAATTTTCTAAAATTACTTTTTTTATCTTTTCTTCCTATATATGCATACATTCCTGATTTCATAACAGCTTGTTTCGCCATTCTAAATCTATAATGTTTCGCTCCATAGTATCCCTTTGCTCTTTTTAGAATTTTTTTATGTTTTTTACGTGTAATTATAGCTGTCTTAACTCTTGCCATTTTTATTTCACCTTCCTTAAAATTTTATTCTTTTTTTCAATAAAGTTTAGTTACCGTATGGTAATAACCTCTTAATACCAGCTTCGCATGTCTTATCTGCATAAGCATCTTGAACCTTACCTCTTGATTTCGCCCTTGGTGTTTTATTAGCTAAAAGATGTCTTCTATTTGATTTTGTTCTTTTTACTTTTCCTGTAGCAGTATATGAATATCTTTTCTTAGCTGCTCTGTTTGTTTTTAATTTTGGCATACTATATTCCTCCTTGTAAAAATAATTTATATAAAATATATCTTTAATATATTTATTTACCATATAAAATACTTGTCACTATTTACCATCCGCTTTTTTAGACAATATTATAAACATGTTTTTTCCTTCTAAAACAGGCTTCTTTTCTGGATTAGCAACATCAGATAACTCATCAATAAATTTGTTTAGATTTTCTTCTCCAAGTTTAGTATAGTTAAGCTCTCTACCTCTAAATCTAACTGTAATTTTTACCTTGTTGCCATCTTCAATAAATTTTCTTGCATTCTTTAATTTGAACTCTAAGTCATGTTGCTCAATATTTGGAGTAATTCTTATCTCTTTTACTTCAAACACTTTTTGTTTCTTCTTAGCCTCTTTTTCTTTTTTCGCTTGCTCAAATTTGTATTTGCCATAATTCATTAATTTGCAAACTGGTGGTTGTGCATTTGGAGCTACTAATACTAGGTCTAACTTCTTTTCATATGCTAAATCTAGTGCCTCATTTATTCCTACAACTCCTTTTTTTTCTCCTTGGTCATCAATAAGTTGAACCTCTTTTGCTCTAATCCTTTCATTAATTGGTAATTCTTGTTTTATATAAAACACCTCCGAAATTTTCTATGTGCTATTGCACAAAAAAATTGATTTGTAAAGACAAACCAATCCACATTAATTACAATAATATACGTTCTTTCAAATATTCTAACCACATTTGCTAACGTTTTTGTTAATAATTTCAACCTTTTCCCTTTTGGTTAAGGTGAGAAGTGGATTGCTTCTTCTTTTTTGACTTTATTATTTTACTATATTTATTAACAAATGTCAATACTTTTTAATCTTTTTAATCTGTCTAACGTTATTGGATAATGGCTTAATATGCTTTTATAGCCGAAAACCTTGTGTTTCTATATCTGTTTCAATAATATTAATTAGAAACATAATGAAATTTCATATTACTACTAGACAAAACAAGAAAAATATTGTAATATATATGTTGTATATATTGGGGTGTAGCCAAGCGGTAAGGCAGATGGCTCTGACCCATCGATGCGTAGGTTCGAATCCTACCACCCCAGCCAAAATTAAAGTTTTTTGAATTATCCTTCTTACATTTCAAAAAACTTTAAATATTGAAATATCAATATTTGGAGTTTTTTTTATTTTCATTATATGTTAAATATATTTTAAAAATTTCTGCTATTGCATTACTTATTGCATTATTCTTCTGATATAAAACTTTTCTTCTAAGCTTCTCTAGTGTAGCAGTATCTCCTCTACTTTTTCTCTTTATTTTCTTGTATTGCATTAAAATGGAAGCCACCTAAATTTATGTAGGTAGAATTATCATATACATAAAAATACCTCTTTTTATACTGCTTTTATTAATAATGTTAAAATTCAACTATTTAGAAAACTATTTATAATTTTTATTCTTATGATATTATAAAATTTTAAATATATTTTTTTACACATGCAAAATACTATCCTTTCTCTAAAATTTAGTTCATTTTTCACCTCTTTAACTATTTTTTCTTCCATACATTCTCCTCCTATGTTTCTTGACAATTTTGTTTCTAGAATGTATAACTAAAATGGTGTATGATTTAAGTATACATTCTTGAGATAGTTTAGTTCCAGCTAGACTATCTTTTTTGTTTTATTTTTTCGTATATTATACGATATATAATAGTACAAATTTCGACATTATGCAAGAAAAATCGTATGTCACAATTCGACAAATGGTTCGCTCCCAGCGAACTTTTTCTGTAGATAAATTGTGGATAATTGTTTATACTATAGATGAGGGATTGCCTATGTTTATTTTTGTTATTAAAAATATAAGAAAATATAAGAATGTTTCTTTACAAGAATTAAGTCAAAAAAGTAAAATGTCTAAAAGTTATTTGTACGAATTAGAAAACAATAGAAAAATTAATATTTCTTCAGATAAACTCTATAGAATAGCAAGTGTACTAAATGTTAATGTTAAAGACTTGTTCTATACTTCTTTCGATATAGAGAATTTAAGAAAGAAACTGCATTATAGAATTAACAAATATGGCTTAGGCTCTAAAGAAGTTCTT
This sequence comes from Clostridiales bacterium, assembly GCA_019419955.1. GTDB lineage: Bacteria > Bacillota > Clostridia > TANB77 > CAG-508 > CALXVA01. The sequence continues at coordinate 18,248 of JAHZIB010000018.1, forward strand.
GAAATTAGCAAACTAATAGATTTACTTGTTAATATTAATTTTAAAGAGCTAAACTGTACTGAATCTAAAAAATTGGACATTTTTTGATCAAGTACTAAGCAGCTCTTTTGGAGTAAGTTCTATATTGTACAGGATTCATCCTTTTAATTTGCCTTTTATCCTTTTATTATTATAATAATCTCTATATTCTAAAGCCATTCTTCTATATCAATATCTTCCTTTATTTTCATGATAAATAGATGTTTTTCCTACTACGATACTTTTCATAAAGGGCTTGTGGTCCTTTCTCATAATATATATGTTCCCATTTACTTACAACTGCATTGTTTGCTAAATTAAAATGAATCGCTGTTTCAAAATTTGATAAATGGTTTGTATACATATATACTATCTTTAAATTATCCATTGTATGAAGTTTTTAAATTCTTTAATAATCCTTGTTTTCCATGTATTTGATATTTTCAGCCATTTTTGTACAATTACTTTAACTGGTATATTAAAATAATCAGTAGTTGATTTGAAACCATTATATCCTTCTATACAAGATAGTAATACTTGTTATTTTATAACTAATTTCTTTCCTGGATAAATTAGATTTGCATTATCGATGTTATTATCTTTTACCAGCTTAGCTACAGTAGTTTTGTATCTAGAAGCTATGCCAGATAGTGTATCTCCACTTTTTACTATGTATGTTTTTGTTACATTTGTTCCTAGAAGTTGATTTACTTTAGCTTGCACGGTATCGTAATTGTACCCCTCCGCTTCAAGCTTCCTTTTACGCTCTTCTCCATTTCCATATTTGCCTGCGACAACATTTTTTGCCACTTCTGTTACAGATTTCTTATTGTTTCTAGACAATATCTCATTTACTCTATCTTGAACTGCATCGTAATCATATCCTGCTTTTTCTAGCCTGTCTTTTCTATCTTTTCCATTTCCCCATTTGTTGTCTATAACCTCTTCTGCAAGTTCGTCTACAGTTTTCTTATCGCTAGTATCTGCTTCAGACTCTTTTATAATATCTTGATTATATAAATAATTCATATCACAATTTCCTGATATACCATTTACACTTCCGTTTGAAGAATATTGCCATATATCATATTTGCCTGTATATTCACATTCTTTGTAGTACTGTGCTACCCAAACAGAAATATTTTCATCAAAGTTATTTGGATTTAATTCATTTTTTAGCCAATTCATATTCGCATACACTCCTGCTTGATAGCCTTTACTCTTCACATATTTTGCAAATTCGTTGCATTGATTTGTTAATGTTGCAATCGTTTCTCCTTGAATATCTTTATCTTCCATGTCCAAGTAAATAGGTATGTCCAACTTTTTATTACCTAGATTTTCTAAAGCCCATTTTAACCCTTTCTTTAGAGTATCAACAGAGTTGCAATAATTGTATATGTATGCACCTACCTTAATACCTTGAGTCCTAGCATTTTTATAGTTATTCTCGAACTTACTGTCCTTATAATTAGCATCGTAATCGTAGATATTACCTAACTTTATTATTGCAAATTCTATTCCATCCGCTTTAACTTTGTCCCATTCAATATTTCCTTGAAACTCGCTTACGTCTATTCCTTTTTTAGCCATCTATTTATCCTCTTTCTTCTTTAATATATCTCCTATTTTACCCAGATTAACTCCTGCTTTTTGCAAGTTCTCTAAAATTGACATTACTTCCATAATACATATGTACACAGTAATTACTTTGGGGACTATCTGTATTCCAAATGCAAATTCTACTACATAACTAACTATAATTGCTACAATTAACAAGCACTTATGTAGTAACCCTTCTCTCATTATTTTACTATCCACATTTTTATTAATTACTGCTTGTATATATCCTGTTAAAATGTCTAGTCCACTAAATATCAGTGGCGTTATTACTTGCCATATAATACTACTAAATGTTAATGTTTTTAATACTTCTTCCATTTTTTCTCCTTAGCTCAACTTTACTACTTCAAAAAAGCACTGAGATTGGTTGTTGTCAATAATATCTGACTTACTTGCAGTAATATTTATAGATATTTCATCTCCCTCAGTTACAGGCATGATAGCACAAGCGTTTACGACCGTTTGTTTTAAAGCAAGTCCGCATTCTACTTGAAATGGTACCTTGGTCTGACTCATTTCTTCTGATTGTTATAATTTTTGAAGTGGACAAATCAACAGTGGTATAAAAATAAAGTTGCACATTAACTAAGATTGTATTGATGTTCTTTCCTATTATAATCTTATTATTACTTAAAGACAATTCGCCCATTTTATACCTTTCTATATCGAAAGGCATAAGAACTTCTTTCCTGTCCTGAGATCCTGATATTGTCATTTGTTGACTCATTCCTGCTCTCAGTATTGCAGTTGCTAATCCATTTTCTACAACTGTTTTATCTGCTTTATTATCTACTTTAATAGATAAAGTATCTAAATCACTTTCGTCCGCTTTACTATCTACTTTTGTAGATAAAGTATCTAAATCACTTTTGTCTGCTTTATTATCTACTTTCGTAGATAAAGTATTTAAATCACTTTTGTCTGCTTTGGCATTATCAATATTATCTTGCATTTTGTTTAAATTAAATGCAGACAAAGGTGTATTTCCATTCCAAACCTCTGGCGTTACTATATAGTTTTGCCTATTTATTGTTACATACGCCTCTTGTGTTTTTGTTCCATCTTCGAAAGGTATTTTATCCATTTGCTACCTCCTTTTTTTTCTCCTTTAAGCTTTCCTCATAATCTTTCTTGGAATTTTCTAATTCTTTTTGTTTTAGAAAAGAAATTTGCTTATAAATATCCTTTAGAAGTGGTTCTAGAAGAAAAGGTGGCAATCCACTTTCATTTATTATTTTCGCTATTTTTTCTCCTGTCTCTTCTACTATCAAATTCGCTGGTTTATTCATTATCTCATCTCCAATTCTTTTATTTTTTCTTCTAAACTTTGTATTTTCTTTTCAAAGTATATTTGCCTTAATATTAAAAATTGTTCATAATTAACTTTATAATATTCTTTTTTATCTTTAAAATTATAGATAATTTTCCCAATTAATGCATAATCATCCTCATTCATCGATTTATTTTTCATTTCTTCTATTAATTCTTGTGCAAGAATACCAACTTTCATTTTATCATTTAGTGTTTTTGTTTTAAATTGATACAATTTCATATTTCCAACCAAATCAATCAATTCTGTTGATATTTCTTTAATATCTGTTTTTAATCTCTTGTCAGATACTTCCCCTGTGTAATTTCCGTCTACATAAAAGCACAAATCTCCTGATACCACTTCACAATTATAAAAATGTGTTGTTGTGCATCCTGTCATAGCATATCCCAAATAATAATTAGTATTTGAAATTCTGGTATGAATTAATGGTGCTGGCTTATTTGTGTCACTACTATATAAAGTATCTGCTCTTACATTTGTTCCAAGAACTTCATAGGATGATAAAGATATTGCATCAGATAAATGTGCACATGTAATATTAGTAGCTGAAAAATCTCCTGCCACAACAAAATTTCCACCATACTCAGATGCTTCCGAGGAATATGCACCTGTTATATAGAATATTGGATAAAATGAGCTACCTTTTTGTATTCCCCAAGCCATCCCTTTAGAGTTATCATTCTCCATATTCAAATTGAATGCTATCATTGGAATTACAGTATTATCTATATAATAATCTATTATTCCAATGTCGCCTATTAAAGTTCCATCATTCTCATAGAAATGTTGTCCTGTTTTGTCTAAAGCCATTAATAAATTATTGTTATTATCTAGTATTTGAAATTGAGCATTTTTTAACTGTATATAATCAGAAATATTATTCCATGCGATTTGTACACTTTCATAATTTAACTCTATTTGTGTACCAAACTCATCTTCTCCTACTTTTTTATTAACTTCTAGCATTATTGTACTAGAAGTTAATTCTATAGCAGAATTCATTTCTTCTGTCGTAGAATAACCTTCAAGTTTTTGATTTACAGATAATTCAATACTTGATGCAGTTTCATTTATAGTAGATGTCATTTGATTTATAGTAACATACGTATCTGTAAAATCATTTTTCACAATGTATGAAGCATAAAAATAATTTCCTTGCATATCTGAAAGATATATATAGTTATCTCCTTCAAAAAGCTTTATATCTACATCTGTCAGTTCTTGTATAACCGGTTCGTCCAGTACTGATAAAACACCATACTCACTTAAACTAAGTCGTCTTGTTACATATATTTTATTTAGTTCTATATTTAAACTGTCATATACTTTGCCTTTTACTCTTAACTCCTCTATATCTATTGTATATTCTTTCTTTTCATTGCTAGGGGTTGAGCTTGGCTGCTTATCTACTATAATTTTATATTGCACCTATATTACCTCCATATTAGGGTATATATTTTCTGATGGGAATACATTTGCACCAGGGTACAAATTATTCTCATATGTTTTGTTGCCTCGTATCTCAAGTTCAAGTATGTCTGTTTCTCCTGCATTTTCTAAGCATATTTCTGTTACTCCTTCGACCTCTCTTTTATACACAATTATGTCTTGCACTTGCTGCTGTATTTGGTCTACTGTTTGTTCTACTTGTGTTAATTTTTCTTCAAATTCGTCTGTTTCTTGTACTAATTGTGTTATCTTACCTTCTACTTGGTCTATTTGACTCTGTACTCTTCTTATTTTAGTAGTTTCTGATATTTTAGTTGCTGTTGTTTCTTCTTTAGATTTAGCCTGTATATCAGATGAAATACTTGCTTTGAATTTACCTTTATACTCTAGCTCACCCTGAAATATTATTTTTCTATTGTTTATAGTTATAATGTCTCCCATATCCCATGCCGGATCTATAATAGATGTTCCACTAAAGCTATACACTTCAAAGTCTTGGTATTCATTGTAAATATTGTCTATTTGCTCTTGGTCTACAATATACATATTATCTGTGCTTATCCATATAGTGTTGTTTACTTTATTTCCTTTTTTAAAGTCTTGCACACCATCTTCATAAGCAATTTGGCTTACTTTGAACCTTTCGCCCCAACCGTATTCTGAAAAATATTTCAAGTCCAATTCTTCTGTATCTTCTCCTATTGTTTTTATATATAGTTTTCCATCTCTGCCTATAACTGCAAAACCACCTGCTTGCTCCGCTATGTAACTTAAATAAGTCCTTGCAGTAACCGTACTATCATAAACTGCTACTTGCTTGTCCCAGTTCAAAAAAGAAGTAGAACCTAGCTCCACTCCTGCCTTTGAACATATATCTTGTAGTACTGTTAATATGCTAGTTGGATAATTTAATACACTGCCATCATAATTAAACTCAAATTTTGACATATCATCTATCAGTGTTAGACTTACTGTATAATCATCATCTTTGCTTATTTCATCTACATTAAAATATCCGATTGGTACAGTTTCTCCTGTAATACCACTTTCTATATAAAACTTTGTGTATGTTTCTGGTAATGCATTTTTGTGTATCTTCAGATTAATAGTTTTAGCTTGTGTACTTCCAAAACAAAATTCATCATTATCTAACAACTTATATGTTATTTTACATTCTAAAATATACCTATCTTCAATCTTATTATTATCTATATATACATTTAATAATTGTCTTGTGCTGTCTGCTAATATTTTATTTTTATAATCTGTGCTAGTAGAATACATTAGCTATTTGCCTCCTCTACTGCTTGTTTTTGTGCTTGCGTTAGTTCTTTTTGCATTAAATTAAAAGACACCTTCCATAACGACTTAGAAGTATCTTCATTTTCTCCTGTTAAGTGCATTTCACTTGTTCTCTTGCTTACTCTAAATTTTGCATTTTCCAACATTCCACCTTGTACACTAGGACATTTTACAGTTATTATAAGAGGATTTCTATATGTTAGTTGCAACAGTTTTTCTGCTTCTTCTTCTGTCAAACAATCCCAACTCATTTCTAATTTAAGCATTCCTACTGCTATTGTATTATCAATTAAAGATCCATCAACAATACTTGTATAACTATCATTGTCTGTATCTTCTATATTATCTTTATATATACTTGGAGTTTTTTGTACTACTCCATCTACTTTCCATAACATATTTTTATCCTCCTACTAAAGCTTCTATATTTCTTCCGCTTCTTCTTTTCATATTCCTTAAATCATCTAATAATATTTGTCCTAATTTTGCATTTCCTACATTTACAGTTAAGTAAATTGGCGTATTATCCTCATTCTGATATCTAGCTAATACTCTGTCAAATGTTTCTTCCATTATATTCTGTGGCGTTACAATTTCGGGGTTCGTACTTGCCCCTGGATATTCTGCTATCTCTGCTACTGTTGGTACTTTTAATACTGCACCTTTTGCAAGTCTAGGAAGTGATATTGTACTTAATTGCAAATTAATTGGATTTAACCCTATTAAACTTCCCACTGCATTTGCTACACTACTTATTCCTCCTAATACCCAGTTAATACCTCTTATTACTCCATTTACAAAACTTTCTATTCCACCTAGTATAGAGTTAATAACAGATTTAATTGCACTCCAAATACTATTCCAAATGTTAACTACAGTATTCTTAATTCCATTCCATATATTATTCCATATTGTTTTTATAGTATTTAAAATATTAGATATTGTATTTTTTATTTCATTAATTACATTACTTATTTTACTTGTAATTGCATTCCATACTGTCATTGCTACATTTTTAATGCCATTCCAGATACTACTGAAAAAGTTCGATATGGCTGTCCATATCGTTGTTGCTACATCCAATATTCCTTGCCATAAGTTAGTAAAAAACTCTGCTATTGCATTCCAAATCTCTTGTGCTTTTTGTTTTATCCATTCCCATGTATCGACTAATGCTTGTGTAGTACTATCCCAATTCATTATTGCTAAAACTATTAAAGTAATGACTGCAATTATTGCCACGATAATTGCAATAAGAGGTAGCATTGATATATTCAAAGCACTTGATGCTAATGTTAATAGCTCTGTGGCCGTTGCCCACATATTATATGCCGTCGAAATTATACTTATAGCTGTACTAACTACACCTATAGCTATAGCAATAGCTAATAAAATTTCTGCAACTATTGGGTTTTCAGCTAACCATTTAAATATATCTACTAAACCACTTAATATTTCTAGTGCTAAAGTTCCTATGCTTTGTCCTATTTCAAACAATGCATCTACTAATGGTTGCCAATCTATACTTGCAATCTTTTCTGATATTTCTCTAAACTTATCCGAGCAATTATTTAGCCATTCCTGAAATTCTGGACTTTGTACTACATTGTTTATTGCTCCTAATAAATTATTAAATGCATTGACTAAATTTTGAACTATCACATCTCCATTATTATTATAGTTCCATGCATTTGACCAAGCTTGTACAATATTACCTATAATAACCAATATGTTTTCTAAAATTGAATAGACAGCTCCATTAGTTATTATGTTCTCAAAACTTCCCCATACCGAACTTATTAACTCGCCTATTTTACTAGCTGTTGCCTTTATTTGTTCTATTAAACCTGCTCCGTATGTATTCCAACTATTTACAAGCGGTTTAAAGAAATCATACAACTTCTGAGATAATAGACTCATTTCACTATCTACTTGTGATAAATCGAAACTTGGTTCTAATTGTTTTGTTTCTTCATTAGCTTCTTTTGCACTGCTTGCCATACTTGAATATGCTTTAGCACTTGCATTTGCAAATATATTTACTCCTGATAATGCATATGCAACAGATTGTATTGCTTTCATTAATTGATATACTAGATTTACAACATACTCTATTACTGGTGCTAATACACTACCAAAACTTGTTTCCAAATAATCAATATTAGCTTGTAATTGCTGTGCTCCTGCATTTTGAGTATTTAGCCATGCATTAGCAGAACTACTTAATGCAGAATAAATCGTTTGCACTGAAAAAAGAGTCCTTGCATATCTTAAAATATTCCCTAACCCTTGTTTAAATCCTGTACCCATTTGTTTTATTTTCGTTACAATTCTGCCTGTAATTTTAAATATTTGACTGCAACCATTTCTTACTTTTTCTGATATACTAGCAACTGATTTAAATGCACTTCCTGTACTACTTATATTATTCTTTATCCCTGCTATTGATGTTCTTACTTTATTTACAACATTGTTCCACAAACTTTGTTTTGCAGTTGTTTGTTGTATTTGTCCTCCTATTTGTGTATATTCCTGTTTAACAGTATTTAGTTTAGCATTTATACTAACTATTTGCTCTTCAAGCTTTGTTGCTTGCTTTGAAAAATTTTGATATTGCTTGTTACTTGATAAATCTTTATTTACAGTCGGTTCTATTGCCTTATTTCCTAATTCTACACCCTCTGGCGTATATGTTTTCCAAGTATTAGCCTGTATGTTATCCATTTCGGCATATATTTGTCGCAATTTTTCTTTTACTTGATCTAATTCAGATTGATATTTTTGTACACTAGCTCCTGCTTTATCAAATTGAGATTGCAGTTGCTTGTCTACACTCGTGTTTTTTACTTCATTTATTTTTTGTTTAACTTGTTGTACTGCTTGTTGAACTTTGTTAGTTATCCCTTTAGTATCTACATTGTTTAGGTTATCTTCTACTTGCTTAATAGTCTTTTTTAATTGTGGTACTATTTTCTTAAATTCTGTTAATGCTTGTTCAACACTTGCTTGTACAATTACTTCTAACTTTTCTACAACCATATTTCCCCTCCTTTCTAATTTAACTAAAAGGAGTAAAAGATTTTACTCCTTTTACTCTTTTTGCTCAGATATTTTTTTAATCCACTTCCAAATATATCCTCTAACAATTTCGCATCTCTGAATCAAATTATTTTTCCATGCATCAAATTTTTTTGCCGACACCCATTCTAAATTTTCTGCTCTATTATCTGTCTTATCTCCATTTTTATTATCTACTTGAGGTTCATTTTCTCTATTTTCAATAAAAGCTTTTGCCATTAAAATATCACCATGCATACCTTATGAACACCTCTATTAATTAAACAACCATACAAAATAGCCCACACTTTTTCTTATTTTTAAAACTTTTGCTAATTTTTCTAAAATTTCTTTTTAAAAATCTTTGATGTTTCTTTATATTATTTAATAAAGGGATTTCTATAAAAAATGAAAAATCTTTTATTACTAATCTTCCTTCTTTTTCTGATTTAACAAAATGCAAATAAAAGCATTTATAAATTTTATAATTCATAATCCACAAAATAAAACACATTACATTTACGTAATGTGTTTTTCATATTATTTATATATTATTAGTGTTCTTATTAAAAAAGCATTTCCCATTGATTGATATGTTGTATTATCTATTTTTACATCTATAATTTCATATCCATCTACTTGCATTGCCTCTATTATATTGTTAATTTGTATTGTATATTTATTTTCGCATTCTAGCCCATTTGTAATGGATTTAGACATAGTATTTAACATTATTACATGCTTCATTCCATCTTTATGTTTAAGATATTGCTTAACATTTTCATATAAATCTTCTGTAGATTTTTCATAATTCTTATCAAATAATCCCATTATTATACCTCCTTAAATCATTCAAGATTATTGCTTACATTTTGTAAGTTTTCTAAACTATCTTTAAACTCATCTATCGTAACGTCGTTTTCTTGCATTAGTTCTTTTCCTTCTTTAATTAAATCTTTTGCAGTTTTACCATATATGTTAGCATACATTGCACTTTCATCTTCACTTCCAGAAAAAGCTGCTGACATTCCATCTTTTGCTATATAATATGTTGTTGCATAAGAAAAATAATATAAATCATCGTTATCTCCTAATTCTTGAGCAATACTCCCTGTCAACTCTTCATAATTTTCTGATGTTATTGTCTCGTTTAATTTACTAAAAGTTGGTGTATCAGTTCCACCAGTTGTTACAATGTCTTTATTTTTCAATAAGAAATAACCTCCTACTACTAATGCAGCAATTATTATAGTAACAATAAACGCAATTAAACTTTTACTAGGTCTATTTTCTTCATACTTTGCCATGAATAATTCCTCCTTCTTTTTAATTTTATAAAATTATATCAAAAAGCAAATGTAATATGTTGTCGAAATTTGTCGATTAATATTTTTTTTTATTTTAATTTTCTTAATCTTACAATTTGCTCTTGTGGAGATTGATACTTTATTTTAGGCTCCGTTTCAAATAACTTAGCAAACATTTTCTTTAATGAAATTACTTTAGGTCTTTTGCTCATACTATCTGCTTTTATTAGTTTATCTGTTACTGCTTCATGTAGCATTATTTGCATTTTGAAATCATCTAATATTCTTACCATGTTTGTTTGAATAAATATATTTATATATTTATATTCACAATTCCAAAACTCGTCTGGCTTCATATTAAAATAGTATGCAAGTGGCTCTAAGGCATAAACTAATTTTTTTAGATTATTAGCTATCTTTATATTAATTATTAAATCCTCTATACCTTGTATCCTTGAAACTCTTGTTCCGCTACTTTGGCTATCGCCTTTTCTGCTGAGTTCTTTATAACTTCGTTCATATTCATTGATGATAAAGGACTTGACATCTTGTCTTTTAGTTGTTCCTTTGTCATCTTGCTGTTGAAAAAACCCTCTTTATTAATATCCTCTGCAATTTCTGTAAATATATCTTTATAAGTCTTTTTGTTTTCTTCCATATATTCATCTATAAAGTCATACACGTCTGTTTGACTTTTAAATGAACTTGTCCTATCTTCATTTTCTGCTAAAATGTATATTATTTTGCTTAAAGCTTCTAAGTCAAATTCATTCATAGCTTTAAAATATACATCCTCAAAATTTTTTCCTTCTAATTTTTTAGCAATATCTGCTATTTTTCTTGTTCTTAGTACTAAGTTTATTTTTTTATTTTTTATTTCTAATATCATAATTTTTCCTCTCTTTCTCCTCTTTGCAAAAAGGAGAATGCCGATTAAGGCATCCTCTATATTTTTATTATCCACCCACACCAGAAGTAGTTGGCAAACCTTTGCTTTCTTCAACTGCTGTAGATTTATATAATGTTAACGTTTCTTGCAACATTTCATCTACTGCTAAAGCATTCATTCCAAGTCTTACTTTAGCTTGAAAATAAAAACAAACTGGTTTTCCTGTCTGAGTTGCTGTTTCTTCTGGTAATAATATAAACCAATAGTAGTCTTTTGTTTTATCTAGAGCTTTTAACTCATCATGTTGTTCTTCAGTAAATAGAACTGGTACAGCAATAGCATCAGCACTTCTTCTTCCTGGTACTTGTCCAGTATAATCTGTATCCAATGCACTCCATTCGATTCCTTCTGGAGCCGGGTCGAAGTCTGGTATTTCTTGCACATACGCTACCTGTGTTTTTTCTCCTTCTTTAGTTTCAGAGTAATATAGTTTACTCAACATTGTTGAATATGGTGTACCTTCTGCCATATTTCATTCCTCCTTTATAAAATTTTTATTTTATATAACTAAAAGAGTTCGTTAGAGCATTCCAACGAACTTCATATGTAGTTATAAACCTATATTTTTTTGTTACCTCATCAAAGGTAATTGGACTTGACTTAGTCCTTGTAAAATTCCTTGTTTGTAGTTTTTTGTCTGTGTTATTCGCCATTTCCATACACATTCTTGGTTCATTGTCCCAATGTTCGATACTTACTTGAAATGTTTTTCTTATAGGAATTGCATTTTCTGTATTATTTACACTTTCAAGTGGCGTATCTATTACACGACAAGGAAATTTACTTTCTATTGTGGGGGTTGTTAATACCACTTCTGTATTTGTTTCTTCATTGTCTTGTATTGTAGATAAATCATCATATATTAAATCTGACATATCTTTTGTGCTAAATTCATGTATCATTTGCAAACTCCTTTCAACATTTCGTATATTTGTTTTTCTACAGTTTCTATATTGTTGTCTCTTGTTTTAAACTCTGCATCACTTAGAAAATGGTTTGGTACTTGTCCGTGGGCTATATAGAATTGTATTCCTTGTATCTCAACCTTAGGAAAGTTCAATGGTTTTTCTACTTTACCCACTGGGATATACCACTCTGTGTATCCATTTTCGATAAAGTGTTTAGCAGTTCCAACATGGTCCTGTTCTTCATATTTGCCGAGTTCCAAAATATTCAAACCATAAATAAGATTGACCACTACTCATAAATTTGCTAGGTTCAGCATATACTCTTCCTTTTATTTCTCTTGTAGATAGATCTACTCTATCTATTATAATGCCCTCCTTATTATGTCCTTTCTCGAGTCTTATAGCTTCTGTTTGTAGATTTTTTAAGACTTCTTCTATGCCTTTTTTTATAGTTTGTGGAAGTTTCTTTTCTATTTGATTAAAACTCTTAAAATTATGTTTTGTTTTTATCTTACATTTTATTTTAATCGGCATTGTTCTTCTCCAATTTATATAAATATTGCCTATTTTAGGGCAGTCAGTTACAGTATAATTTGGTATAAAACTGTCAAACTTTGTATTATACAGGACTCATTCCTTTTAATTTGTTCTTAATTCTCTTATTATTATAATCTATATAGTCTATTATATATTTTTTAACTCTTCTGCTGTTTGGTATTCAATAGCAGAAAAATTCTAGACTTTCTGGATTAGCTTGTCATATAAGATTTAACTAGGTTTGTCTCTGCATTCAATTCCCTCGAAAGGAGGTTTTTTCTTGACACCTAATATATATATTAACTTATCTAATATTGTTAATAACTAAAATTAAAGAGTCAGCATTGATACAACGATGACTCTTACAAAATATAATGGTTACGACACTTAGATTTGATCTGACATACCTTAGTTTATGAGACTAATAAGCTACCTTTACTGCCCTACAGCAATATTATAGGCACTTGGGATTAGTCACTTTTGACTGTGCCTTTCTGTATAAATCTTTTAAACTATTTTAATCTATTATAATTATACTACATTTGTTTTTCAAAAAAAAGGACATTTTCCGTACATTTTCTGGACATTTTCAGACCAATGATATAATTTTGTCTGTACTTTTCTCTATCATCCTTTTTATTTGCTTTTCAGACCTAGTCTGGTGAAATAACTCCCAATAAATAGTATTTCCTATATAATCATAAGTGTAGCCATCCACATAATAAGCCATAAGGATGTCTTTTTCTTTTCTTTTTAATGCTTCTAATCTTATGTCTATTTCTTCTATTACGTCATTTAATTCGATTATTTCCTCTTCCAATATGTCTAATCTTCCTTGATATTCTTTAGTTTTATCTATGTTATCCGATGCCTTGTTTCCTACTTTATCACTTATACTGTTTTTACTATGTATGTAGTTATTTATCTCTGTAGCTATTGCAGAAATACTAATATCTTTTAACTGCTCAATATTTTTTAGCAACTTTTCTTTTTCTCGTAATTTCAATTTTAGTTTTGCTTTATTTTCTTTATATTGTTTTAGCAATATAATTAATGTTTCTTTAGTCATTTGTATACCTCCTCCCTCTCTGTTCTTCTTTTATTATTTTCCCTCCAATTTCTGTTCTGAATTCGTCCATCTGTCTATACGCACTATCAAGTTTCTTTTGATTAACTCACCTTATATCTGATGAGCCGATTTCATAAAAATTGATGTTTTGTATATCTGTCATAAATTGTGTAATTCTGTTATAAATATAATTTAACGTCATTCATTTTCCTCGCTTTCTTATAAATCATACATTGCCCTTTGTTCATCGTTCAAATATATTTTTTTATGACACACCGGACATCTAAAATACACATCGTCAAATAGTGTCTCTTTTAAATCAGACTTACTTACATTCATCATCGAACCGCAGTTCAGGCATCTTGCTTTATAGGATATTTCTTTTAGTATTTTCATCTTTTACTCCTCTCCTTTTCAACTAATCATGCTTGGATTAGGTTTTATAATTCATTTTTTCTCCTTTCTGGGTGTTC
>JAHZIB010000019.1 GCA_019419955.1 Clostridiales bacterium
TATATTTTCTTAAAATTTCCTTTCTATTTCTTCCCCAGATTATTTAACTCATATTAAAATCTTAACAGCACTAATCCTTAATATGAAGATATTTTTGACCTTACTTTTCTTTTTCGTATATTTTGTGCCAGTTCAAAAGTCTCTTTTGAAATAATTGCTTCATGATGATTTTCAAATATAAAATGTTCTTCCTCTGGAAGTTTTATTGCTTTACCTCGTATAGAAATTGTTTGAGTCCTTAAGTTATCTATATGTACATCATTGTTTAAGATATTACTTATATATGTAGACCAAATAATCCTCTTTGCCAGTTACAAATATACCTACCTTGTACTTTTGTTTCTTATATTTCTCAATTAGTTCTTTTGTTTCTTGTTTTTCTAATTCGTCCTCTGCCAAATAAATTTACACATAATTATAGCTTAGCACTTCTGAAATTTTACATTGCATTATTCTTAGGCTCCTCCTTCATAATATTTCTAATAAATGTTATTCACAATAGAAGTTGTCCTAGACATCTCTATTCATATAAGACCAAGATATGTTATGAAATTTTCTCATTTTTTGCAAAAAATAAAAAGACATTAATAATATATTAACATCTTTTTATTTTTTCACTTTTATTTTTCATTAATTATTATGCTTTCAAAAAATCTTTCTTGAAATTCAGTTAGTGCTCTTATTGCATCATTTGAGTACTCTTTTCCTTCTGGAACTATAACTAATTTATCATCATTATCATTAGTCCTATGAATTACCGCTATACACTTTCCTTTAAATGTATCAAGAGGTTCAAAAGCTCCTAATACATAGCAATCAAGTTCAGCCCCATCACCGCTAATAGTATTTGGTGCATATCCATAATTAATTGGATATATAAATCCATGTTTCGGATGTTTAGATCCCATTGGTCTATCCATTTTCACTTCTACTAATTTACCAATATATGTGTTTGAATTTACCATAATTTCACCTCTCATTAAACCTATAATTATTAAGAATTTATTTACTTTCTTAAAACATTTTACAATTATTATTTTATTTGTTCTAGATCTACTAACTCATTTTTCTTAAATGTCATTTTTAATAAACAAGGCGATGTTATATCTAAAACTGTATCCTTATATACTAACTTAACATCTTCATTTACTTTACACCAATTTAGTAAAAAGAATTTTATAGAGCCTCCGATGAGTTACAACTGCGATTCTCTTTCCCTCATATTCTTTTAAGATTCTACCAAAGAATTCAGTCATTCTTTGCCTTGTATTTTCTGCACTTTCTCCATCAGAAGTTTTAAAATTTCTATCCAATAATTGTTCTTGCGAGGGATCTTTTGTACTTTTATCCTTCATAAATTCTCCTAGCTCTTTTAAATTTCCTAGTTTTCTTTCACTTAAACTAATATCTAAATTAATAGGTAAATTATTATTATTCGCAATATATTTTGCAGTAGCTTTTGCTCTTGTATAACTACTTGACCAAATAACATCAATATTATTCAATTCAGTATTTTCGCTTAATTTTTTAGATTGTTCTTCACCGTATACAGATAATATTTCTTTTTCATTTATCATCTGAGAATCTTCATTTGTATTTCTGATTCCATTCTCATCAATAGTTTCAGCATGTCTAATTAAATAAACTATAGTATCCATATCTTTAAATAACTCCTCTTCTTATTTTTATATTTAATATTATATCAGTAAGCCATAATATTTACAACATTCAAAGTAATTTTTACCAAAATTTGTTTAATCCATTTTTCAAATTATTTTTTCGCCATTCTTTTTTTAATTCATTTTCTTCTCTTTCATCAACATGTTCTTGCTCAATGTCTATCAAATATACTTTATTTTCAAATTTTGCTTTTTTATTATTTTTTATTTCTCTAGCTTTCTCAACATCTTCTAATGAAATTTTTCTTAATTTTATTATTGCACTAATAACTTCCATTAAATCTGCAAGTTCTTCCACAGAATGTTCCTCTATAAATTCATGAGCTTCTTCAAATAACTTTTTATCTAGTTCTTGCAAATATTCATCATCATTTAAGATTTTATAATTTGCTTTTCTACCTTTCATCTTATTAATTTCTTCTGGTATTTTATCTCTAACTAATTTATTATAAACATATTTCATACTACCACTCCAATTTTTCTATATTATAGAACATCTGTTTTTTGTTTGTCAATAGTTTTTATGATTTTAATTTTATATCTAGTATGTTTAATTACAATTTGCATATAAGCTTGTCCTATCAAATTTGCTATAATCTCTTCAATTTTTCAATCCGCAATTATCTTTATTATATATTTTATCTTTATTTATTATATCTTTAACATTTTTATTAATAGGTATAATTTTTCTTAATGCTATTTCTTTTGAATTTTGTTTATATACAATTTTAATTTTTACATATCCTTTTTTCTTTAATGAATTGATTCATCCAAAGATCATGACTTTATGGGGGTGAAATTTTTAAATGTGGGGAGTTATATTAATTTTTTAATATCTACTTTTAAATCAAATTTTAAAGTTTTAAAATCCATTATATAAATTTATTTAAAAATTCAATTAAAAATAATGGAATATTCAATATTTTGCCATCTCTAGCAAAGTTATTCATAGAAAGTCTTATTGATAATTCATTATTATTTTTTTCATTATATCGTGTTAAACTAATATTATTAGTTGATTTATTTGCTTTTACCTCAATAGGAATAACTTTATTTTTATGCTGAATTACGAAATCTATTTCATGCCTATTAAATGTATAATAATTTGGAACACTATCAAATATAGAACATAGCATATTCAGCACGAAATTTTCCGTAAACGCTCCTTTAAATTCTTCAAATAGTTTATCTCCTTCAATCACAATTCTACTATCTAAATTAGCCATTTTTCTAAGTAAACCAACATCATTTATATAAATTTTAAATGCACTTAAATCATTGTATGCTTTTAATGGAAAATCTGTTTTGGTTAAATTATATACTTTATAAATTAGATTAGCATCATTTAACCAATTTAAAGCTGATTCATATTCTCTTGCTCTTGCACCTTCTTTAATTGTTTGATAAAGAAATTTTTTATTTTCTTTTGCAAGTTGAGAAGGTATATTGTTCCAAATTAAAGAAATCTTGTTTGCTTCATTATTACTAGTATGTTTTGAAAAATCGCTTTCATAAGCTTTTAAAATATTTTCCTGGATACTATTTAATAGTTCAATATTTTTTTCTTCTGTCCAAATTTTTACTGCTTCTGGCATACCACCAATTATGAAATAAGCTTTTAACTTTTCCTCTAGTTGATTAAAAAATATATTTGGAATTGCTTCTACTTTTTCTATGGTTTTCATATATTCAACTAAATTTTCGCAATTATCTGCAATTAAAAATTCAGTAAATGTCATCGGATACATATTTAAGAAGTCAACCTTTCCAACTGGAAAAGATGTATGTGACAATCTTATTCCTAATAAGCTACCTGCACAAGCAATATGATATTCATTTGCTTCTTCTTGAAAATATTTTAAACTATTTAATGCATTTGAGCATTCTTGAATTTCATCAAAAATTATTAGTGTTTTTCCAGGAATTATAGCTCTTCCATATATAAATGACAATTGTTCTAAAATCCTCTTTGGATCTTTGGTATTGCTAAATAAGTTATATAAATCTTCATCATGATCGAAGTTAAAGTATGCCACCCCTTCATAATTTTCTTCGCCAAATTGTTTTAAAATATACGTCTTTCCAATTTGTCTTGCACCTTTTAAAATTAGTGGTTTTCTATATTTACTTTCTTTCCATTTTATTAATTCTTTTAAAATAAACCTTTTCAAAACAATCATCTCCTATAACTAGTATATGTTAATTTATACTAATTATACATCTAAAATCACGTTTTTGCAAATATTTTTGTATAATATATCACATTTTTGTAAGTACTTTTATAAGATTTATCACATTTTTGTATTTTTAAAAATTTCTCATATTTTCATAAACAAAGCATAATTTTTTTCTACACTTTTTCAGAGAACATTTTTACATTTAATACATTTTTTCAAAGGACTTTTTGGTGAAATAACATATTTTATTAGTTTATATTAATTTTTTAATATCTACTTTTAAATCAAATTTTACGGTCTTATCACTATAAATCCATATCATATCTATTATATTTTCTAAAACACATCTGCTAGGAACTTCTGATGTTATAATCTCTTCAAAATATTCCATTGCAGTTTTTAGTTTTTTTATTTTTTCTTTTGAAATTTCCAGTTCTGATTTATTTAGAATTCCTTGCAATTTTTCTATTTTATCTGTCTTTTCTACTTCTAATTCTTTATATGATTTTTCTATCATCTGTTTTTGATACTCATTTATATTACTTGTTAAATCTTTTATTTTCTGATTTAATAACACTTTATATTCTGCTCTTAATGTTTCAATTTCAAACTTAATTTTTTCTTTATCAGTTTGTTCTCTATTAGTTTTAACCTCAATTTCTATTTTATTTATTTCTTCTTGATACTTTTGTTTGGTAAATTTTAGAAATTCTTTCAAATGAATAATTATATCACTTTCCTTTATTTCATGACATTTGCATCTTGCTTTTCCATAAGTTCTATACTGTGAACATTCATATCCTTTCTGCTTTTGTTTTCTATTCATTGTAATCCCACTTACTCCTAAGCCACAGTCACCACATCTAATTAAACCAGAAAAGGCATAATTCCTTTTTCTAGTTCCTGATGTAGATTTTGATCTTGCTTTTCTTTTTCGTATATTTTGTGTAAATTCAAAAGTTTCTTTTGAAATAATTGCTTCATGATGATTTTCAAATACAAAATGTTCTTCTTCAGGAAGTTTTATTGCTCTACCTCTTATAGAAACAGTTTTCTTTTTATGAGTTCTTAAAGCCCCTGTATATACATCATTGTTTAGAATATTACTTATCATATATGTAGACCATAACTCTTGTACAGGATGTTTATATATTCTCCCTCTTTCTAAATGTTTTTGCCTATAATATACTGATGGAGTAGGATAATTATATTTACTATTTAAAATATCACAAATCTTTTTTCTGCCTAATCCTTCGTAGGCATATAATTTGTATATTAATTCTATAACTGGTCTAATTTCTTCATCTACATATAGTTTTGTAGCATCTTCTTTATCTTTTACATAGCCATAATAATTACCCATTACTAACCTGCCAGTCTTTTGTTTAGAAAACATATGGTCTCTTGTTTTTCTTGAACAGTCTTTTACATATCTTTCATTAAACCAAGTTGTAATTCCAATTGTGTCATCTCTATCGTTTAAAACATCATAGGTTCCACCCATTTCAGAAACTAAAATTAAATTTTTCTGCATATTTTTGAATTCATCAATAAGTACCAAAACTTTTCCATTGTTTCTTCCTATTCTTGATAGGTCTTTTGCTATAACTACATCTATATTACCTCCCTTTACTTTTTCTATCATCTTTGTAAATTCAGGTCTATTAAAGGTATATCCCGAAACATTGTCGTCTATATAGATGTCTTTATCTTGGATAATCCAATTACGAGAAGATGCATATTCTTTAATAATTCTTTTTTGTTCCTCTATGCTCGAATAATTTTCTTTATCTTCATCTCTAGACAATCTACAATATCCGTGCAACTGTCATTTTTCCTCCTTTTGACTGATATTGCTCTTGATCTATATTAGCATACATTGTCTGATAATTCCACTTGTTTTGTAACTATTTTTTTAAGAACTTCGGGATAGTTCTCTTGACCTTCTACAAATATTCCTAACTTGTATTTTTGTTTTTTATATTGCTCAATTAGTTCTTTTGTTTTTTGTTCTTCTAATTCCTCCTTTGTCAAATAAATTTGCACATAAGTATATGTTTGGGCTTCTGAAATTTTACATTTCATTATTTTTTAGACTCCTTCATAACATTTCTAATAAATGTTATTCACAATAGAGCTTGTCTTAGACATCTCTATTTATATAAGTCCAAAAGATTATGAAATTTTCTCATTTTTGAGAAAAAAATTAAATAATTGTAGAAAAAACTCTAAACATGACAATAAAAATATTTACTTAGAATAAGTATAATATCATCTTCTTTAAAATTATTATTAATATTAAGATCTAACAGCAATATTTTTTAGTCATCAAAAAACAAGAAGAACTCTATTTAGAATCCTCCTTGTTTAGAATCACATATTATAATTAGTTACTTACTGACTTAATCTTGACGAAAATTTCATTGCCGTTAACAGTATATTTGCCTTCATCACCAGCTCTTTTACCGATATTATAATAAAAAGCATTATTGCTTTTTAACTAAATAATTTTCTTTATACCATCTTGCAAATTGATCTTTTGCATCTCCCCAGAATGTTGCTTCTCTTGCATAATCAATCTCTCTTAATTCACTTAAAGTCTTGCTTTCACCGTCAGGTATATAAAATTTATCATGCCAACGTCCTCTAGTTCCTTTTGCTTCATATGCAATTGTTCCAGTTCCTCCACCAGAAAATACAATAGCTTTTTTCCCTGGCTCACAGAAAGCAAAACAATGTTCTAATCTTGCTTTTCTGTTTTTTTCATTTTTAAATAATTCTAAAAATTTTTCTACTCCAATTTGTTTGTCAAAGCAATGATTATATGGACCTGGTAAGCCACCTAATGCTTCAATGTATAATCCACTATCAGATTTTAATACTGCTTTGCCTAATTTATTTGCAGCATATTCAGCACTAAAAGCTGCTACCTCTCTACAAGTTTCTGCTTGTATTTCTAATATCTCGAAATTTGGATTAACAATCTCTAAGTTAAAGCCGTATTTTTGTCCAAAAAACTCATTAGCTTCATTAACTTTATTTGGATTAGTTGTTAAATAAATTAATTTTTCCATTTTGTTCCTTTCTACGGTAATATATATTTTCTTATATTATCGATTTTATATAACTCTTTTATAAATAGCATATTTATTTTATGTGTTTGACATGCACTTCTAAAATGTAAACTCCCATTCTGGTCAATTATTGGTACCATTGATATATTAGTAAATTACTAATATATGTATTTGACATCGTGCAATCATTTTCTTTGCTTAAATATAAAATCATATAATATATTATCTTTTCTTTATCGTTTAAATTCTTGTCGACTAATACCTCATATGGTATCCATATTCCTTTAAATTCTTTCAATACTCCTTTTTCTTTCTAACCAATTGCTCCACAATCGATTCTGTGCCCTTTAAATATAAAATTAGATTAACTTATAGATACCAAAAATTCAAACAATATCAGGCTTTTTTATATTTTTAGGTTGAAAAAGAATTGTTATTTGGCTAGGCGAGCAAGTTTGAAATCAATGAGACGTGCTCATGCACGTTAATTTGATTTCAAACGTAGTCTCAACAACGCCAAATGACAATTATCTTTCAACCTTCCCCAAATTGTAAGACTTTACGGGGGTAAAGTCTCCTGGATGTGAGAATAACACTATCCATTTCCCCTTGTAATCATTTAAAGATATATTTCCCATTGTGGTTATTGCATCAAAATCAGGAGCCATCTGCCCTATTCTAACATTACCATTCATCATTATTTCATAATCCATAAAATATACTCCTTTCACATTACATGTAATTTTTTAAATTAATATATTTTATGAACTAATAAATGCAAATGTTACATGGTTTCATCTTATAAAACTTTTATGCTACTTCCTCCTACATTCTAGTAAATAAAGGTTGAATGTTTTCAAGTATTGTTCCCACTTCTGGTTCTATAAACTCCCAGCTTATTTCTTCTATTTTTAAATATTCACGTATTTTTTTACATACACTTGGCATAAAAGGTTCAAAAATATTAGCTAAATTTGCTATTATTGTTGCACAAGTATAAATTGTATTATTAAACATTTCTAAATTTTCTTTACTTTGTATCCATGGCTTTTCTTCATCATAATATTTGTTTGCCATTTCCACAAGTTCCATTGCTTTATTGGTGGCTTCTTTAAATTCAAGTTTTTCAATGTTTTTTCCAACTAATTCATAAGTTTGCTCTATCTTACTTTTTATTTTTTCGTCTAAATGACCTGCTGGCAAATATTCCAAACCTTTAAATTTTAATGTTCTATTTACCAAATTACCAAATTTATTTAATAATTCTCCATTATTTGTTGCTATAAGGGCTTCTTCAGTAAAGTTTGAATCTTTTTTCTCTGGTCCATTATTAATTAAATGAAATCTTAAAACATTAACCCCGTATTTTTCAACTAATTCCAATGCCGGTAATCCATTTCCTTTACTTTTAGAAATTTTTTCGTCATTTATATTTAAGTATTCTGATGATACAATCATGTCTACTAAATGGAAATTCTCTTTCAGTGCTAAAAGTAATGCATTAAATATAATACTATGAAATACTATATTATCTTTTCCATGAACCATATATATTAATGGTTTATATTCTTCTTTCCAAAACTTCTCCCAGTTTTCTCCTATTTCCTCACACTTTTTCATTGATGCAGTAATATACCCTAGCACAGCTTCAATCCAAACATACATCTTTTTACTTTCATATCCCTTAACAGGTATATCTACACCCCAATCTAAATCTCTAGTAACAGCTCTATCTACCAAGCCTTGTCTTAAATATTTTTCTGTTTCATTTTTTGCATTTACACGCCAGAACTTGCCATTTTCTTTTAAATATTCTTCTATATCTGTTTGAAATTTAGATAATTTAAGATATAAGTTTTTATTATCTTTTAAGACTGTATTTGAAGAACATGTAAGACAAACTCCTTTCTTCATATCCTCTATTGTAGGTACATATCCACAGTTATCACATTGTTCAGCCTTTGTTTCCTTTCCACACTTTGGACAAACAATTTGTATTTCTCTATCTGATAAAAATTTTCCGCATTTTTCGCAAAATGGCTGTGGCTCAATCCTTTCATAAATGTATCCATTATCATAAATTTTTTTAAATATTTTCATTGCTTCATTTTTATGAAAATCTGTGTCAGTATTTGTATAAAAATCATATGAAAAATCAAAATTTTCTAGCGTTTCCTTATCTCTATTATGATAAAATTCAGAAATTTCTTTTGGACTTCTCTTTTCTTTTTTTGCCCTCTCTGTAATTGGTGTGCCATGACAATCTGTTCCAGAAACGAACATAACATTATCGCCTTTTAATCTATAATATCTAGCTAAAATATCGCCAGATATTAGACCTGCTATATGTCCCAAATGTAAATCGCTATTAGCATAAGGCCATGCACCGCCTATCAAAATATTTTTATTCATAGTAAATTCCTCCTTTAATATTCGTTTTAAGGACAATGTATTTAAATTTTGTTTCAAAAAATTGCCTATATGTAAATAGCAAAGTAAAAATTACTTTGCTATAAAAAATATTTTAAAGTTATAAAACATGCTAAGTAAACTATTTTAAAAATACTTTTAATTTATCTTATCTATAACACATTTTGCTTATATCTTTTGCCAGAACCAATCTAGGCTATTGTCAATACTCTTCTTCTTTTTGTATTTTGCTTCAATATCATCAATCCACAAATAACCGATAAACGAGATTAGTATAAATACTAAATCTAATACCATTGTAAATATTAAATCACTTCTGATTTCCTCTGTAATATTATCTCCTGTTGTAAGTAATATTGTATGTGCTACAAGTAAGCCTACAAATATAAATAAAAATACAGCAGTTATAGCACTTTTCTTTGTTTCTTTTGATAGTATGAGTGCTAATACAAATAGTAGTGTTACTATTAGCAAAGTTATTGGATTGGTAAAGTTTATCATTGGCATTTTTTCTTCTCCCTTCTTATTAATTTAAATTTTTCTCAATTAATTTAGCAAGGTTTTTTGCTTTTGTTGTAATATAATCAGTGTCTTCTCCTTCTATCATTACTCTAACTAATGGCTCTGTTCCTGATGGTCTAATTAGAATTCTACCATTGCCAGAAAATTCTTTCTCAAGTTTCTCAATTTCTGCTTTTATTTCTGGAATATTATCATAGTTGTGCTTTTTATCATTTGAAACTTTAGCATTAATTAATACTTGAGGATATATGGTTATTATATCACAAAGTTTTGATAAAGGTAAACCCTTTTCTAAAATTATTTTCAAAATCATTAAAGAAGTTAATATTCCATCTCCTGTTGGGTTATAATCAAGCATTATAATATGTCCTGATTGTTCACCTCCAAGATTATATCCCTCTTTCAACATTTTTTCAAGTACATACCTATCTCCAACTTTTGTTGCCTCAAAATTAATACCATTTTCAGAAGCATATTTTTTTAGTCCTAAATTACTCATTACTGTTGCAACTAATGTATTCTTCTTTAATATTCCCTTTTCCTTCATATATTTTGAAATGACTGCCAATATCTTATCACCATCAACTTCATTTCCTTTATCATCAATTATTAAACATCTGTCGCCATCACCATCATATGCCACACCTAAATTGCAGTTATTTTCCAAAACATATTTTTTCAAAACATCAAGATGAGTAGAGCCACAATTTTCATTTATGTTTGTTCCATTAGGTGTATTATTTATAATATAATGCTTTATACCAAGAGCTGTAAAAACTTTTTCGGCCACAGCCGACGTTGCACCATTTGCGGTATCAATTGCCACTACAAAATCTTCTGGCATTTCTATTTTCTCAAAATCTTCTTCGAAGTTTTTCCTAAAAAAATATACATATTCATCAAGTAGGTCTGTTCTTATTTCAGAAACACCTATTTTATCATTGACAGCAGAAAAGTCATCAAGTTTGCCTGAATCCATTATTTCTTCTATTTCTTCTTCAAGTTCATCTGGTATTTTCATACCTTTATTACTAAAGTACTTAACTCCATTAAACTCATATGTATTGTGTGATGCAGAAATAACAACACTTGCATCTGCCTTAAGTTTTTTAGTTAAATATGCAACACCCGGTGTAGGCATTACTCCTAGAATTTTAACATTAGCTCCATAACTTAAAAAACCTGCTGTCATTGCACTTTCAATTAATGTTCCAGAAATTCTTGTATCTCTGCCTATTAAAATTGTTGGTGTATGATTTGTATGCTTAGATAATACATATGCACCAGCTTTGGCTACTCTATACACTAAATTTGGAGATAACTCAGTGTTTGCAATTCTTCTTATTCCATCTGTTCCAAAATATCTTCTCATAGCTAACCTCCTATTGGCGACAATTTACGCTCTTATAAAAATTATTTAATCATATTTTTATCCTATATAATTAAATATTATTATTCTATAATATTTCTATTTTCAAATTAGTGTGCTACATAAATATTTTTCTGTCGAACAATTTTATGAACACAAGTTATTATACACCATATTATACTATAATTTATAAATTATGCAATACTAATACTATAAATTTATATAAGAATTGTTACTAAATAATGTTTTATATTTTTACATTCTTTCTGGCATTTCTATTCCTAGAATTTCTGCTCCCTCTTTTAACACAATATTTGTGCAATAAGTGAGATATACTCTTGCTTGCTTCACATTTTCATTCTCATCAATAATTTTATTCTCATTATAAAACGTACCGAACAATTGAGCTAAATCTATCAAATATCTTGAAATAATATATGGTTCATTTTTAGATGAAGCAAGTTTTACGCTATCTGTAAAACCATATATTGCTTTAATTAAATTGATTGAAGCATCATCATTTAAAACTTCATAATCTATTTCTTTTCCATTAGATAGATGTTCAACTTTATTAAGAATGCTATTTGTTCTAACATACATATATTGCAAATATGGTCCGGTTTCCCCATTAAAGTTTAGCATATTATCCCAATCAAAAATCTCATCTTTAATTCTGCTATTATATAAATCATTAAATACCACTGCTCCAATTCCTACTTTTTTAGCTATTTCATCTTTATCTTCTAGGTTTGGATTTTTCTCCTCAATAATCTTACTTGCTCTCGATATCGCCTCATTTAATAGATCTTCTAATTTAACAATATTGCCTTCTCTTGTTGACATTTTACCAGTAATAAGTTGAACCATTCCAAATGGAACATGTATTAAATTATCAGTATATTTCTTATCAATTCCTAAAAATTTTGCAGTCTCAAAAACCTGTTTAAAATGTAAAATTTGTTCATATGAAGTCACATATATTGCTTTGTCAAAATCATATGTTCTTGCTCTATATAGTATAGCTGCTAAATCACGAGTAGCATATGTAGTTGAACCATTTGACTTTATAATCAAGCATGGTGGCATTCCTTTTTCGTCTAAATTGACTACTTCTGCTCCTTCAGACTCTTCAAGTTTGCCATTCTCTCTTAATAAATTAACTACTTCTTGCATTTTATCCGAATAAAATGCTTCGCCATTAAGAGAATCAAATTTCACATTTAGTAGGTCATACACTTTTTGAAACTCTTTTAAGCTTAATTCCCTAAACTTTTGCCATAGGCTTGTACAGTATTCATCACCATCTTCTAGTTTTTTAAAATTATTTCTGCATTGTTCTAAAACACTCTCATCTTCTTTGCATAAATTGTTTATTCTTACATATATTTTAGTTAGCTCATTTATTGGTTCTTCTTCTATATTATACTCGCTTCCCCATCTTTTATATCCCTCAATCAATTTGCCAAACTGAGTACCATAATCTCCTAAATGATTAATACCAATAACATTATACCCTAAAAATTTATAAATTTTATATAAGGCACCACCAATCACTGTAGAACGCAAATGCCCAATATGGAAAGGCTTTGCAATATTCGGTGCAGAATAATCTATAACAATATTTTGTTCTTTTGCTTCTTTACTTCTACCGTATTCTATACCTGAATTTTCAATTTCCTCAAATACAGTTTTAAATATAGCCTTTGGATTAATATAAAAATTCAAATAACCATTAACTACATCTATTCCTTTTACAATATCCTGACTAATATTCAACTTTTCTTTTATCTCATTTGCTATAATTTGTGGTGCTTTCTTCATTTCCTTTGCCAATTTAAAGCATGGGAGAGAATAATCTCCCATTTCCTTATTTGCGGGTATTTCTAAGTATTCTTCTATTTTATCATTATTTATTACTTCTTTCAATTCATTTGCTATATACGTCTTAAAGTCAAACATTATATTCTCCTTTCATTAATCACCTAAATTAATTCCAATTGCCCTAGCTGTCTTTACTAATTCATCATCCATTGTAACTTTCCTTAAATTGCTTTCTGGTGTATTTCCTGAAACCGCTCCAATCTTTGTATTATTACCAACCACATCTTCTAAAGGTACACTATTTAATTTTCCGTCCTTGATAACAGTTAAAACATTAAATTTCTCTTCAAGTGCTAATTCCATAGCTTTTGAACCATATTTAGTTGAAAGTACTCTATCAAATGCCGTTGGAGTACCTCCTCTTTGCATATATCCTAGTACTGTACATCTAGCCTCAAGACCAGTTAATTTTTCCAACTCTCTCGCTACTCTTTCTCCTACTCCTCCGAGTTTTGTATTGTCAACACCTTCTCCATTATTTCTAATATTTTTTATGCTTAAATCTCCACCTTTTGGTTTCGCACCTTCCGCAACCACAACAATGCTAAAAGATTTACCTCTATTTTTTCTATTAATAATCTTTCTAGCAGCACTATTAATGTCATATGGAATTTCTGGAATTAAAGCCACATCTCCTCCTCCAGCAATTGCAGACTCAAGAGCTATCCAACCAGCATATCTCCCCATCACTTCTAAAACCATTATTCTATGATGAGTTTCCCCAGTCGAATGTAATCTATCTATAGCTTCAGTTGCAACAGAAACTGCTGTATTGTATCCAAAAGTTATTTCAGTACATGCAACATCATTATCTATTGTTTTTGGAACTCCAATAACATTAATTCCTTTTAAAGATAAATCTCTTGCCGATTTCTGAGTTCCATCTCCTCCTAATGTGAACAAACAGTCAATTTCATCCTTTTTTATATTTTCCACACAAATATCAGATAAATCTTTATACACAATTTCGCCGTCTTCCTCAACAGGGTAGTTAAAAACATTTGCATTTGTAGATGAACCAATAATTGAACCACCTTTTGGTAAAATTCCCACTGCATTACCACTAGAACTTGTACCAAGTTGAATTATATTGTTTTTTAGCAAGCCTCTAAATCCATCTATATATCCATAACATTCTATATTTTTATTTTCAGCAGTTTTAATAATAGCTCTAATAACTGCATTAAATCCTGAAACATCTCCTCCATTAGCTAATATTGCTACTTTTTTAATCATACATTTTCTCTCCTTTGTAAATAATTATCTATAATATCAAGTTATAGAGCAGTATAAATAATGCTATTTTACTTTTACTACTTTTTGCATATTACTATTATATCAAGAAATAGAAAAAATACAACTTTTTTTGAAAGTTTTTTTATTCTATTTACAGGATAATAGTTTAATATTCTATTTATTAGATACCTGAGATTATATAATATTTCTATAGTATTCTACTTCTTATTCATTATGTGTATATTACTTATATCCGCTTCCAACTCTCTTGTAATAATATTTTGCATTTGTGCTATTTCATCTTTTTCTAAATCATCTCCTTTAACAATAACATTTATGCTCTCTCCATTCACAAAAATTATTAAATCATCTATTCCTTTGGTTTTTATTAAATTTTCGGCTATCATAATAGCATTTTGTTCTTCCCCTATAGCAGTTATTTCTTCTTGGGCAAGTTTCTTTTGAGCTTCACTAACATTTGCATTATTTAATATCTCTTGATAATTCTCTATTCTTTGAGAATACATTGTCTCCCTCTCAAGTTTAGAAGTAGTAAAATATTCATCTGCATTAATTGCTCCTGTATCAATGGTCTCACCTTCTCCTGCTAAACTATTTGTTTCTGTTAATTCGTTAGCATCTACTTCCTCATTGTTAGATATAGTACCTTCTTCAGACTTAACTTCATTTATCAAATTGTTTTCGGTCGTGCTCTCCTCATTTACCGCAGTATTTAATTCCACTATATTCCCACTACTTACAAGTCGTGCATCACCCAGACTTGCCATTTCTTCTGCATCTGCCAAAGCAGCCGTTTCTAAAGCTTTATTATTTTCTGTATTAGTAAAATTCAAATAACCTGCTGTAATTAGCATAAGTCCAATAACAAAAATAACAATCTGATTTTTCTTAAAAATCCTTTTCATATTTAACCACTTTCCTTTCAAGTAAAAACTATTTTCTTACATAACATTATCTTTTACCTATTATATATAATTCTGTTTCTCAAACAGATGATACATAACCACCATTCATTCTGACATTTCAAAAACTTGTATCTTATGAGTTGCAAGTCCAGTAACAGCACTGACCGCTTGAATTATATTCGTTTTAGTGTTTGCATCATTGGCTCCTTCTGCAGTAATAATTGCACCTTCAATTTTCGGACTCACAACGCTTTGTGTAATTAATGTCTTATTACCATTACTCTCTTCATAAATAACCTCTTTTCTATTATCTGTTTGAGTTACTTTTCGTGTTCCCCCCTCACTATCTGTTTCTTCAGTATTTTCTTCTGTACTTTCTTCATTGTACACAGGTACAACTTTACTGGTTTCAGAATAAGTAACCATAACTTTTACTTTTCCAACACCATTAATTTTAGATAATATACTTTCCAAATCACTAACCATTCTGCTTTCATTAGTACTTTCACCTTGTACAATATTATTTTCATAACTTTCTTCTGCTAGTTTCTTGTTTGAATCATTTGGAACTTCATTTTTATTTATATCATCTCCATTCCAAATAACATTAATAATAATAATTGTTATTATTAATATTACTACGAAAACAACTATGTTTTCTAGCTTTCTTTTATTACTTGGTTCTTCCCCCTCTTTATTAGGCAAAAGTTTTTTCAATTTTTCTTTCAACATAAACTTTCCACTCCTTCTTTTCATGAGTTTTCAATTCAAAACTTTCATAAAGTTTAATTAATTTACTATTACATTATCTTCCCTTACCTCATAAACACTGCATAAATATTTTTTTATCTCTTTTTTCTCTTTATCCGATACATTACCTTCAGAGCTTTCATCCTGACTGTTAACAATATTTCCATTCTCATCGGTTTTTTTGTTTTTATCCAAATTCACATCTACTTTTTCTACCTTTTCCACCTTATTAACTTCCTGTTTGGTCTGCGTTTTATCCTTTTTTTCATTTTCAACCTTAACGACCTGCAAGCTTATCGAGTTTATAGTATAATTTTCTATGTCTGTTATCTCTATCTCAATATTACTCGCACTATATCCTTTTTCTTTAAGTCTTGCCATTACATCTTCCTTTAGTCCTGATACATACATACTCATAATATTACTCTGATTGTCAGAATTGATAGAATTTCCCACACTAGCTGATTTCTCTGCTTCTTGAACATATTTTTCCAATTCTAGTACTTCTGAAACTGAGATTGTTTCACCTGTAAATTTAGTTATAACAGGAGATATAATTGTAAAAACAATATATATTCCAATAACAACCTTAATATATTTTTTGCAGTTTCCGTCAGGTAATATCATTTCAATTACTGTACCAATTATTACAGCAACAACAATTCCACCAGCCCAATTACTTATCCATTCAATATCTATCCCCTCCTATCTTATCTGTACATCATTCCACTATTTGAAATTTTAATGACTAAAGTGGTTCCTATTATAAACATTACAGACAAACTACACATTATTGCAAGCAGTGTTTTAAATGTATCTCCCATTTGTTCTAGTAGTTTTATAATTTTATCATCTGCAATAGGTTGACAAAGTGCTGCACCTAAATAATATATTGCCATTAGAATTGTTAGTTTTATAACCGGACCTATCGCAATCCCTATTAATATTATTATTCCAACAATTCCTGTTGCATTTTTCAATATAGAACTGCACCCAATTACTGTATCTACTGCATCTCCAAGAATTTTTCCTACAACAGGAATAAAACTAGAAACAGCTGCTTTTGCTGTTTTGGCAGTAACTCCATCAACACTACTACTCAATGTACCCTCTATAGAAACAAGACCTACGAACAATGTAAGTGTTACGCCTAAAATCCAAACAACACCGGTTTTAAAGAACTTAGACAGCTTATCTACCTGAATTCTATCTGATATTTTTGAAACAATTCCTAATGATGTAGATATGAGAACAAGCGGTATTATTATTCCAGTAATGAAATTTCCCATAAAAGTTATTATAAAAAGTAGAATAGGCTGTAACATATTTGCTGAAACTATACTTCCTGTAGCAATACAAAGAGTAATTAGTATTGGAATTAGTGAATTCATAAATCCAACCAAACTCTGAATCGATTCTCTCACAATATCTAAAATCTGAACAAAATTTGTCATAACTAATGCAACTATAAGTATAAATTGCACATAATATATAATCTGCGCTATTCCCTTATTTTCTAGGCCATCACTAATATTTTTCAGAATACTATGTATAACGATAATAACTAAAATACTAGCAAGAATTGCAATACTATCTAATACCTCTCCACCGCATTGACTTTGCTATACTCTTTAAAATTGTCTGATTATCAACATCACCTGAAATAGCTGATGAAAATAATTCTCCCATATCAATGTCTTCATAAACATCCTTTGTATATTTTTTAGCTTCATTAATAAATGAATCTATATTTAGACTTTCTTGTTGTGATTGTAATATTTCATCTTGACTCATAGTTTCCTCAGATGCATTTACAGTATTAGGAATTAGAAATATCGTAATTATCAAAATTAAAATAATTCTTTTCATTTTTTTACCTTTCTTATGGTAATATTTCCACGACTGTCTCAAGTAAGCTAGATATAATAGGTATTGACATTGAAACAATTATCACTTTGCCACCCATGTCTATTTTATTAGCTATTGCGCTCTCTCCACTGTCTTTGCATACACTTACCGCAAACTCCGTAAGAAAAGCTATACCAGTTATCTTTATTAATAAAACTAAAAACTCATTATTTATTGCGGTTTTATTTGCTAATGATGTTAGTAAAGAAACAATTGCGTCAATTTTATCCAATAAAAATAGTAAAATAATTGCACCAGCAAGTAGCGAAATATACAATGTAAATTCAGGCTTGTACTGCCTAACTATAATAATTATTATTAGAGCAATTAATCCCACGCCTATTATCTTTACAATATCCATAAATTGTTTCCTTCCTCATATTTCTTATTAACTTTAAAGTCCAAACATCGTTCTAACTGAATCAAATAAAGTACTAATTTCTTTTATAACCAAAGTAAGAACAATTACTAAACCTGCTAAAGTTGTCATCATCGCTTGATCCTCTCTTCCTGCTCTGACTAATACTTGATGTAATACAGCCACCAAAATTCCTATTGCTGCAATTTTAAATAATAAATCAATATTCATTTAAAACCTCCAATTGAGAAAATATATAAATCTTAATACTCTAATATATCTAAATTATTTCAAAATAATATATCATTGTATCTGCTAAAAATTTCAAACTAAAATAATAACTATTGCCAGTCCAATCACTCCACCTAGAGTTCTATATAATTTCTCATTTTTTTGTCTTTCCGTTTCTGCAATTTCTATTTGAGTATTTAAAAATTCTTGAACTAACTTAATTTCACTAATCTGACCTTCTAAATCAGTCTTTCCAAGTAATCTTCCAAAATTTTTTAAAATGTCCTTGTCTTCCTCTTTTAAGTTTGTTTGAGATTTATCTATAGTTTCTTCCCAGGCATCTCCTGCTGATTTATCTTTCATTAGTTCAGATGACATTCTGAACATCTTTCCAACATTTCCGTCAATACTATTTCCTATTTCTCTAAAACTTTCTGGAACAGACTCATATGTAAATCTTATTTTTGTTAAGAACATATTAAGCGCATTTTTCATATCTTTTAATTCAGCTACTCTACCGAAGTATTTCTTTGAAATTATTTTTCCGGCCTGTAAGCTACTTAAAAAAATTAAAATTAAAATAAACATTTTCACCCAAAACATATTAATCTCCCTTTTCCTTAGTTATCATACAATATTAACTTAGATTAATAATAGAAATAATATGATAATATTTGCATATATAAATTTACTACATACTCTAGTTCTTCTCATAAATCAATTTTAAATTTCTATTATCTTCAATTAGTATAACTCTTTCTATAAGTTTCATTTCATATAGCATGCCTAAAATAGGACTTAATACAATATCATTTAAACCCGACCCATGTGCCGTAAATAATCCTTTTACTCCAGAACAAACTGCATAATTAATTGCCTCAATATCCTCTTTTGTACCAATTTCGTCTGCTACAATTACTTTAGGACTCATCGAACGCACTAACATTCGCATACCAATATCTTTTGAAACATTATCTAAAACATCTGCTCTTTTGCCTAAGTCGTTTTGAGGAATCCCTTTATACATAGCAGCTATTTCCCCTCTTTCATCAATAACTCCTATATTAATCCCTTTAAAACCAATTTCCGGAATACCATTACTTATACTTCGAATACTATCTCTTAAAATTGTGGTTTTACCTCTACCTGGTGGAGATAAAATAATAGTGTTATATATACTATTAGCTTTAACATTTAGAATATAAGGTAAAACACTTTTGCTACACCCAATTATTTCTCTTGCTATTCTAAAATTCAAGCTATAGATATGTGAAATATTAATTACTTGTCCTTTTTCAAGTATAACATTTCCTGTAATGCCAACTCTATGCCCACCTTTTACTGTTATGTATCCATTACAAATCTGACTCTGATATGTATAAATTGAATTATCACAAACTCTCTGCAAAATTTCTAAAATTTCTTGAGTAGTTATGATATGATCTATTTCTTTTTCCTCTTGCCCCAATTTTAAAAAAGCATTCCTGTTATTTCGCAGACGTATTTCTTCGAGCTCGTCCAAATTGCACCCCATTATCTTATTTCTCATCTCGCTCGGAAAATATTCCATAAGCGCTTGTACTCCGCCTTTCATTTGTTATCACATCTCCCCCCTGCTGTAGGTTTTGCTGTGTATAGCTTATTTTTTGCTAAGTATCTCCACGTGGGACACATATTTTCCCTGTTGGGAAAGAATTAAATTTTGGCTAGGCAAACAAGTGAGAAAACCGCAGGCGTGCTTTTTGCTACGCCAAAGGATTTTCGATGCGAAGTTTAACAACGCCAAAATTGTAATTCTTTCTCAACAAACGTAAAAAGATACAACATATATACTATATATATATGCTGTATCTTTCTGTTTTAGAACTATTTATTTTATTTTACTGTACATTTTCTACATCATTCAAGGTCTCATTTATTAAAAACTCAGTATTAGACACCGATTGTTCTTCTTTATTATTGACTTCATCAACTATTTCATTTGATTGTTCAGCATTCTCTACTAAATCATTACTTACTAATAAATTATTGAGCAATGTTGGTGCACAAACTGCTACAAATAGTGGGTTAACCATTTCAACAGAGAAACCAATTTGATTCATTAATTCTGTATTGTTTTGAGCTATAATTAATATAACTTGTGTTAAAAATGGTGCAATTTGCTCCGCATTATAATTATTTAATATTGCTGTATCTTGTCCAAACCCTTCAATATTAACTGCATTTCCAAAATTCACTGTATTAACAAATGAATATGTTGTATTATATTTTCCTCCTAAGTTTATATTCATAGAAATATCTTCTGTAACACTATTCGTATTTAATCCAGAATATGCTAAAATTAATTCAAGTGTCTCTATGTTAGTTTCCGTGTTGGTTGTATCCTCTTCTTTATTTGAGTTCATTATCAAAACATCATATGTAATATTTCCTTCTGCTTGTTCTTTACTAAAAGTTATTGTTGTTCCCTCTTGAGTTACTGCAACCCTATTAGTAATACCATCATTTTGTGTTATACTAATTGCTACCATTACTTCTTTTAGGTTTTCTTCACTTAAATTAGCTATTAAATTATCAATATTCTCTGGCTTAAGTTCTATTTTGCTCTCCGTCTCAGCAGTAGCATTTGTATTAACCTGTCCCTCTACATTTGTCATTTGAGGTACTGCTTCCTCTGACATTCCATATGTATTATACACATCTTGTAATATTGTATTAATCTTATTTAATATCATTGTATCATTCTTTAAAGTCTCAAGCATTTGAATTTCAATATTTCTTAATTCTATATTAGTAATAGACAAAGTATATGTTACTGAACCATCTGGATTTTCTGCTCTTGTGAATTTGTCATCTGCTAAGCTCGTGAATGTAGGCATAAAATATTTTTCTATAACATGTGAAATTTCTTCATTTGTAAATTTTAATGCACTTATATCTGGAAACTCTATTTTATTTGGCACATTGCTAATATCTGTATCTCCCATTTTCTGAGCAAATTCTTGCAAATTATTATTTTCAAAAGCTATATAGCTTGGTGAAATAACATCTGCTTGTAAACCATATACATCTCCATCTTGTTTGTAATTAAATGGGAAATTGACCGTATCTGAATAATTTAGCACAATGTTTTGCTCCACTTTCTTATTCATACTGTCTACTCTACCAGAAAAACTAATATTAGATACATTTGCCTTTTCCAACGCACTATTTATACTTTGTAAAGTTGAATTAGTAGAAATATCTGCTGTTATAGTTGTATTAGCAGAAAAGTTACCATTGTTTTCATATGCAGTAGTATCCTTTTTATTTAAATATTCCTCTAAGCTTGTTGGAAAGAAACCAAATTCTTTGTCTCCCATCTGGACTGCATATTTTGCAAATAACTCCTTATCGCTCTTTAATAAATCTGTTGCAAAATACACATATGCAAAAGCTCCTCCTGCTAAAATTAAAAGTACTATTATTACTATGATTGTAATTAAAATTCCTTTTTTCTTCATTCTTTCTCCCTTCTATTTTTATATTTTTTCTCTTACTTGCTGTATTCACATAAATTGTTAAATTGAAAAAGAATTTGCGTTTTGGCTAAACTTCTTCTTCAATTGCCATACTTCCTGTTGGAAAATAATCGAATTTTGGCAAGGAAAATTTTATTTAAAAGGCAAGGGCGCATACGTGGTGTATGTAACCGCATTTTAAATGAAATTTGACGCAGCCAAAATTATGAGTATTTTTCAACTCTTTATTCTTCCCAGTTGTGAAACACAGCCATAACATCATCTAAGTCTTCTAAATTATCAATTAATCTTTGCATTTTCTCTCCATCTTTTTCATCTAATTTTACATATGTAGATGGAACCATTTGTACCTCAGCTTCCAAAAATTCTATCCCCCTGTCTTCCAAAGCTTCTCTAACTTTAGAAAAATCCTCAGGCAATGTTGTAATTTCGAAACACTCTTGGCTAACATCAAAGTCCTCTGCTCCATTATCCAATGCAATCATCATTATATCATCTTCGGACAAGTTTGTTGTACTCTTATCTATTACTATAACACCCTTTTTACTAAACATATATGATACACAGCCTGATGTTCCCAGATTTCCACCTGCCTTATCAAAAGCATGTCTTACATCTGCTGCAGTCCTATTTTTATTATCTGTACTTGCTTCCACTATAACTGCCACTCCACTTGTTCCATATCCTTCATAAGTTATTTCTTCATAATTTGCACTATTACCAGCTCCTGAAGCCTTTTTTATAGCATTGTTTATTGTATCATTTGGCATATTGTTTGCTTTGCATTTTGCTATTACGTCTTTAAGTTTAGAATTACCGGCTGGATCAGGACCGCCTTGTTTCACTGCTATTAATAACTCTCTACCTAATTTCGTAAATATTTTCCCTCTCGCCGCATCTACTTTTCCTTTTCTTGCTTGAATATTATGCCATTTTGAATGTCCTGACATGGTTAAATCCTCCTTTTAGTTTTTTCTTTATTTTTGGGGTAATTTCCGCCATTTAGCCTTATTTTATCACATTATTTTTTATTTGTGTAGTGTTTTTACAAATATTTTTTGTTTTTATTCATGTGAGTAGTATGTCATGAGTGTAATTATCTTTTTTGAAAAATTATAATTTATTTTTCCGATTTCATATATAAAACAGGGTAAGGATTCCCTTGATCATCCAATTTATTTCTCTGATATATTTTAAATCCCATATGTTCATAAAATCCTCTTGCTTGTGGATTATCTTCATTAACTGCAAGTTCATTCACACCATAATTTTCTATTCCATAATTTAATAATTTTTTACCTAAGTTGCATTACTTATATAATCACTTATTTTATCCATCAAATTCAATGTATCATTTCTTCCTAAGTCATACATTGCTTGTATCTTATCGCTATCCTTTTCAACTCTTTTTATGTCTATTAATTTTGAAGGTCTAATAACAAATATTTTTCCATTCTTTTCTAATTCTAATATTTTATCAAGTTCTTCATTATATTTTTTGTATCTATTATTTATAGTCTCTACAAAATTTGGATATTTTCTATAATAAATTTTAGGAAATATCCTATTTGTTCTTTTTTTCCTATATTCTAAAGGTCTTGTTAAAACAACTATTATTTTATCAAAATTCATACTCATTATTTTATCTATTGGAATACTATCTGCAATTCCTCCATCCAAGTATGTTTTATTGTTCACTAATACTGGTTTAGATACAAATGGCATTGACCCAGATGCTCTTAATATCTCTATACTATTACTATTTTTTAAGTCTTCTATCTTTATATACTCAGCTTTACCAGTTTGAATATTAGTTACAACTGCATAAAAATCAACATTTGTATTCTTGAAAGTCTCAAAGTCCACTGGATCAAGTTCATTTACAATTCTATTAAAGCAAAAATCTTCATTCATTATATTTCCTGTTGTAAAAAGAGAATATAAACCCATATAATTTTTATCTTTTACATATTTTTTATTATACCTTAACACTCTGCCAATTTGTTTTGATTTATAATTCATACCAAATAAAGCTCCAGCAGAAACTCCTACTATTCCATCTATTTTTAAATCATTTTCCATAAACACATCAAGTACTCCAGCAGTGTATAATCCTCTCATTCCACCACCTTCAAGTAATAACCCTATTTTCATAAACTTGTCTTGCTCCTTCATCTTATTACTGTTTCTATTATAATATCACAAAAAAAGAAATTACTCTATACTTTCGTATAAAGTAATCTTTAAAATTGTAAAGTTGTCTAACCGATTAATTTTAATTATATTATTAAATTATTTTTTAAACAATATGGAACTACCTCATTTTTTAATGTATTGGATAAAATATCTTTTCCATCTGTAGAAGTATACCACTTAAACTCTTCGATTTTTTCTGAAGTAGATAATTCTCCTTGTAATTCCCCATTATATTTAAAAACATAAAAATGTATAGGAGTTTTTCCATCACTAGTTGCTCTTTCATCAAATTCCATTACCAATTCGAATAGTTTATTATCAAAAACAACTTTATTTCCAAGTTCTTCGTGGCATTCTCTAATAGCTGCATCTAATACACTTTCTCCTTTTTCTACCTTTCCTCCTATCATCTGAAAAGTTGGTCTTTTTCTTGGTTTGTCTATCAATAATTTATTATCCTTAAAAAACATCGTACCTACTACTTTCATCATTTAATACCTCCCTCTACAAATTACTTACTTTTTTAATATTCTCTATTTTATTGTATCACCCTTTATCTTAAATCCTTAACTTAAACGTCTTAGGCGCATATTTGTACGCCAAAAATAATGAGATTAAGCAATATGCAACACAAAAGACTATTGTTGCAATTCCAAAATAAAATGTCGGTAGTTGTATTTGTATCATATACCAGCATACAAAATATGTAATTGCTTGAACAACTTTATATGTACTACTTTTCATCTCTGTATTAACATTATATGGTTGCAACAAATAGTACATTACCAAATAATGAACTGAGAAGAAAATACTCATCGCTATTATTGAAATAAACAAAATAATATAGTTCATTGAATTATCAGTACCGGCCCGATAAATATAGTAATAATGCCAAACCTAAACCTATTAAAATTGCTGGTAGTAGATTAATTTTAATTAATGTTATTAGCCTCTCTTTGAAAATTCCCAAAATAACTTTTGGTGTCCTATAAAACCTATATGTAAGCATACTATGGTCACAATTCATAAACATTGCCTGTGTAACTGATGAACTTCTATTAATTATATACATTATAAAAACAAAATACGGCAAATACTGCATTAATACATTATTTGTTCTACTTTTAAATTCTTCATTGAATTGAAGTAAAACAATAACAACAGCAAAAATTGCTAATATTATTACTGATTGCTTCTTTACTGCTTTTGTCAATATTTTTCTATGTCGTTTTACAAATAAATCATGGAAAAAAGCAAATCCAGACTTATTACTTGTATAATTTTTGTCTAATTCTATCTGTTTTAAACTTGTATCCTTTACTATTTGTGATGCATTATTATAATCAGTTGTATTCATATTAGACTGTGTTAACACTTGTTTATACATTTTTTTATACTCTTTAAATGTATGAACTTTTCTTAAGCTATATAATCCTAACATACCTGAAATAGCAAATATAGCTATAAAAATGGTTTGATTTAAGGTAATATTAATCGCTGGCAATCCATAAGCTAATAATAAGCATATTGCAACAAAGCTCCAAACAAATTTTGATGGTAAATTTTCATTTCTTACCTTTCTACTTTTCTTAAAATCATACAAAATGTAATTCATTACAAGTAATTTTATTACAAGTACAAAAAATGGCAATACAATTTGAATCCATAAGGGCATTTTTACAATCATTCCAAATATAATTGTGAATGGCAAAAATCCAACAATTAATTTAATTAATTCATAATAATAGTTTGAAAGGCCATATTCTCTAGCATTTATATTCATTAAAATTATAGCATAATATTTATCTTTCGTAGGATTTAGCATAAACGTATTTAAAACTCCACCAGCCAAAGTTAAAAATACGAATATGTGTAAAAATGTATCTGCACCATTGGTTTTATATAATGCTAACAATGAAAAAATCATAATTGCAATATATAACAGTTTTCCAAGGAAAATACTTATAATCTCCCAAATGGCACTTATCACATTTGCAAATATTTTCAAACCTCTATTTTTGTATAAGCTATTTGGCAATATTTTTCTAATAACTGGAAATTGTTTAATAGAGTAAATGATGCTGTTTACCCTATATGTGTTCTTAAGCTTAAAGGATGTTATAAATGTCTCAAACATATTCTACTCCTCCTTTAATGCTTCAATTATTTTATTTTTTAAATGCTCATTGTCTAAATTGTTCTTATCAATCTCCTCTAGTATTCCTTTATTTATAATAACAATTTCATCACATAAGTCCAAAGCAAGCTCCATAATATGAGTAGAAAATATAATTATATGATTTGACTTAATCTGTCTTAGCATTTGCTTCATTTCTTCTGCAACTACTACATCAAAAGAAGTAAGTGGCTCATCAAGTAGTAAAACATTTGGACTTGCAATAATATTTACAAGCATTTGCATTTTATTTTTCATTCCGTGTGAATAATCCTTTAAAAGCCTGTCTCTATCTTCTTCTTTTATTTTCATAAAATCAAAATACTCATCTATTGTTTTCAAGTCTTTTATTCTCTTCTTATTAATATCTATAAAAAACTTCAAAAATTCTCTACCTGTCAAAAACTCTGGAACATTTGGAGTTGATAAAACATAGCCAATATCCTCTGCTTCCATTTTTCTTTTGACATTTGCATCTTCTATATAGAATTCTCCCGAATCCGCTTCTAAATCTTCATTCAAGCAATTGAAAAAAGTTGTTTTTCCTGCTCCATTTCTTCCTAACAATCCATATATCTTTCCTTTTTCAAATTCAAAATTTATATCTCTTAATACTTCCTTTTTTTCAAAATTCTTTTTTAGATTTCTAACTACTAATTTCATATACTCTCCTTTTATTTATTTTCAATCTGTTAACTTAAATGAAAATTGAAACCTCAAACTCCTAGTGATATAATATC
>JAHZIB010000002.1 GCA_019419955.1 Clostridiales bacterium
TCTCCTGTACCAATTCCTGCAATTATGTCATTTATTTGGTCTGCTACATCATCTAGTTGCTCCTGCTCTGATTTTGCCACGTTTGCTGTTTGCTCTGCTGCCCATTTTGCTTGGTCTACTAAGCCTCCTTCTCCTAGTGCTACATTTATTGTTACTGCTGCTAATATTATCATTATTACTACTGTTAGTATTAGCGCTAATAATGTTATTCCTTTCTCTCCTTTTATTTCTTCCGTTATTTTGTTCTTTTGCTCTTTTTCTACTTTTTCCTTTTTCAATTTTTCCATCTTTCTTATCTCTCCCTTCTAATCTTCTATCTATATTTTTGTTTCCTTTCCATTAACTACACTTGCTGTCATACTTGTATATTTTACATATCTATATTTTTACCAGTTTTTCCATTTCTTATACATCTTTTGTTTTTTCTTCTTGTTTAATCTTGTTTGCCATAATACCTTCTCTTTCTTTTTACTATTCCTTTCTTCCCTCCCTTATTTTTCTTTTTATGATATTTGTTTTTCTATTTTTGCTATTTCATTGATTTCCTTATTTTCACTCCATAACTCCATTTTTGTTTTGCATTTGCTTTTAGGTGCACTTTTGTTATGCAAAAACCTCGGCTATCTACTAATAGCATTTAGCAATTCTTCCATAGCCGAGTTCTATATTATTAAGCTTTACACTTGTATTATTTATATTTATTATTTTCTCTACATCAAACCCATTTTCTGCATCAAAAGCAGAACAAGTTTTCTCTATTCTCTTGCTCTCTCTCTCTCTCTCTCTTACAGCCATGCAGGTTCTATTGATTTCGTTTTTTCTCATCTCGCGTCTCCTTTCCATCTTTTATCTCTTTGTTCATGCTAATTTTATACTATTAATATTATTTTGACAAGTACTTTTTTGAATTTTTTATTTTTGGTTTATTTTTTATTTCCTTTGAAGAATTGTTACTATATAATGGTTTATATTAAACTTCAAGTCAGCACATGCACATAGTTCATGCATTAAAATATATTCAAATTCAAATACTAATTCTATCCTTAAACTTTTCATTCACTAGCTCATGCAACTTTTTATTTTCTTCCTTTTCCAAACTAGGATCATCTTGTTCTATTTGAATAGATAATCTCTGCACTTCTTTCAAAATTGACACATCTTCAAATAAATTTGCAATTTTAAATTCAGGAAGTCCATGCTGTCTAGTTCCAAAGAATTCTCCCGATCCTCTAAGTTCTAAATCTTTTTCTGCTACAATAAAACCATTATCTGTGTCTTTCATTATTTTCATTCTCTCCCTTGTTGTTTTAGAATTTCCCTCATAAATTAAAATGCAGTATGATTGATACTCGCCTCTACCTACTCTTCCTCTAAGCTGGTGCAGTTGTGCCAATCCAAAGTGCTCTGCATTTTGCACAACCATTATGTTTGCATTTGGCACATTAACTCCAACCTCTATAACTGTAGTAGATACCAATATTTGTATTGTTCCTTCTTTAAATTCACTCATAATTTCATCTTTTTCTTTTTGTTTCATTTTTCCGTGTAAATATTCTACTTTAAATTCTGGAAACACAATATTTTTATATTTTTCTGCAATTTCCGAAACAGATTTAAAATTATCAAACTCTTCACTATCCTCCACTAAAGGACATACAACATAAGCTTGTCTACCACTTTGCACATTAGAGCGAATAAATTCTTCTACTCTTCTCTCCATATTTTTTGTTACTGGATAAGTTTCGATTTTTTTTCTGTTTGGTGGTAATTCATCTATAATTGAAATGTCTAAGTCTCCATACAAAATTAACGCTAATGTTCGTGGTATTGGAGTAGCTGTCATTACAAGTACATCAGGATTTAAGCCTTTTGAAACAATGCTTGCTCTTTGTCTTACTCCAAACCTGTGTTGTTCATCTGTAACTACCAAGCCTAATCTTTTAAATTCAACATCTTCCACAATAAGTGCATGTGTTCCAATTAATACGTCTATTTCACCATTTTTTAGTTTTTCTAACACCTCTGTCCTTTTTTTAGCTCTCATACCACCTAATAATAGTTCACATCTTATTCCAAATTTATTTAATACATTAGTAAATTCTTGCATGTGCTGTTCTGCGAGTATTGCTGTTGGTGCCATTATCGCTGATTGATAGCCACTCCTTGCTGCTTTATATGCAGCAATAATGGACACAATTGTCTTACCCGAACCTACA
Organism: Clostridiales bacterium; assembly: GCA_019419955.1. Lineage (GTDB taxonomy): Bacteria > Bacillota > Clostridia > TANB77 > CAG-508 > CALXVA01. Next base: position 2,217 of record JAHZIB010000002.1, read on the forward strand.
TCTCCTTGAAGTAATCTATTCATCGGCTTATTTGCTTCCATGTCTCCATCTATTTCCTCTAATACTCTAAGCTGAGCATTTGTAAGTTTAAAAGGCAATGAATTAATTACATCAGACATCTTTACATCTTTGTTAAATATTATTCCATCTGTTTCTTGAACATATTTCGATTTCAAGCTGGATAATGCTAATTGTACTGTGAGCAATTCCTCAAAAACAAATCTTCTTCTTGCTTTATTATAGTTCTCAAAACTTGTAGGAAAATGAATTTGCCTTAATGCTGTATTTATATCTTCTAAATTGTACATTTTTAAAATATATTCTGGTATTGTTTCTTCTAAATTTCCTAAAACTAATTTAAGTCCATTTTCTATTATGCTTCTTAGTTTATTTTGAGAAAGTTTATATGTCAATGGATAAATTGGAATAATTTTTCCAGTATTTTTACTTAGTCCTTCTCTATCAAAAACTGGTTTTGCCATCTCTATTCTTCCATATTTAATATTCACATTGCCATAAAACTGGCATCTTTCTCCTACTTTAAACTTATTTTTCAAATATGTTTGATTAAACCATGTAAGCACACAATCTCCTGTTTCGTCACGCACAACCATTTTTAGCATAACTTTATTCCTTGCAAATCTTGTTTCATTCATTTGGCTTGCACAAATAACATCTATTAATGCTTCTTCCCCATCTACTAAATCACTTATTTTTTTAGGTTTACTTCTATCTTCATAACTTCTTGGAAAAAAAGTAATTAAATCTCCCAAAGTATTAATTCCAAGTTTTTGTAATAGTGGTAAGTTGTTTGGACCAACCCCTTTTACAAATTGCACATTACCGTGTTAAGTCAACCATAATCTCCTCCATTTTATCATACATTTGTTCATATTTTACTATATAAAAAAAAATAAAGCAAGTATATTTTTAAACCATTATCCTGTAACACTAATTAAAACTCAAGAATGAGTTCTAATGCAAAAATATTGTTTTTGTTTAAATAATGAAAGTGGCTTCGTCACATGTGCGTTTTGCTTCGCAAATACGCACGGTCCAAAGAAACTTAACCTTGTTGTATTCGAAAAAATCGTTATAAGTACTGAAATATAAAGCAAAAAGTTGATTTTTCCTATACAATAAAAAAGTTAAAACTCGATTAACATAAAAAATAATGCCGTTTTTTGACTTTTTTACAAAATACTATTTCTTTTTTCTACATTATATAGTATAATAGATATTGTTAAGATTTTTTCTCAAATGAGAACAATTAGAAAAGATGGAGGTTTATATGTGGATATTTTGGTTAATAGCTGCTGGTGTATTTTTTATAATTGAGATGGCAACCGTCGGTTTTTTAGTTTTTTGGTTAGGTATTGGCTCTTTACTAGCTATGGTTACAAGTTTTGCAACAGATAGTTTTATTATTCAACTTATAGTATTTTTGATAACTTCTACTCTATTGTTGGTATTTACTAGGCCACTTGTGAATAAATTTATAAAAGTTCCAAAAGAAGTAAAAACAAATGCCTATTCTATTATTGGAAAAAAGGGAATTGTTATTTCCAAAATAAACAATATTGAAGGAAATGGGCAAATAAAAATAGATGGAGATGTTTGGTCAGCTAAGTCTGCTGATGATACAGATATTCCAAAAGATACAGAAATCGAAATAGTAGAAATTGATGGTGTAAAAGCTGTTGTTAAAAAAATTTCTGAATTACAAGAATCTTCAAAAACAACAGTATAGTTTAAGATTTTAATTTTTTTAAAAATATATTTTTTAGGAGGATGTTTATGTGGTTTTTAATCGTATTATTAATTATCATACTAATTATAGCATTTAAAACAATAAGGATTGTAAAACAATCAGAAGTTTATATTATTGAAAGACTGGGTAAATTTTATAAATTAGCTGATGCTGGTCTTACAATAATAATTCCATTTTTTGACCATGTGCGTAGCATAGTAAGCTTAAAGCAACAAACAATGGATATTCCACCACAAGGTGTTATCACAAAAGATAATGTTACTATTACAATTGACACAGTTGTTTTTTATAAAGTAACAGATCCAGCAAAAGCTGTTTATGAAATCCAAAGCTTAAAGAAAGGTATTGAATATCTTGCAATTACTACAATTCGTGATATTGTTGGTAAAATGGATTTAGATTCAACATTTAGTTCGCGTGATGCAATAAATGATAGACTAAGAGTTTTGCTTGATGAAGCTACAGACCAATGGGGTTGTAAAATAGATAGAGTTGAAATAAAAGATATTACACCTCCAACAGATATACGTGATGCTATGGAAAAACAAATGAATGCAGAAAGAAATAAAAGAGCTTTAATTCTTCAAGCAGAAGGTGAAAGGCAATCTGCAATCACTCTTGCTGAAGGTAAGAAAGAAGCTGCTATATTAGAGGCTGAAGCTGACAAAGAGGCTCAAATTAGAAGAGCCGCCGGTGAGGCTGAGGCTATTAAAAAAGTGGCTGAGGCTAAAGCTGCAGAAGTACATATGGTTTATGATGCTATAATGAAAGCAAACCCAGACGAGAAATTAGTTCAACTTAAATCATTGGAAACGTTAAAAGAAGTTGCAAATGGAGAAGCAAACAAAATATTCCTTCCATTTGAGGCAACAGGTACTTTATCAAGTTTAGGTGCAGCAGCTGAAATGTTTAAAAATGACAGAAAAAGACCTAGAAAGAACCAAATTGTAGATACTAATACAAGTGCTAGTACAGAAAGTGCTCCAGCAAAACCAACAATAGAAAATAACGGAAATAGCGTTACAATTGAAGAATAATATATACAAAAAAACTGGACGAAATGTTCTCATACATTTCGCCCAGTTTTTTTTGCAATATAGGGACACGTCTTTTTTCACAAAAACTTGCAAAGTAGGAACACATCTCTTTTTGCAAAAATTTGCTATTTTATACGTGTTCCTACTTTGCAAGTTTTAAATCTCCCCAAGATACTTCGTTCCACTCATTTTGTCTGGTAGATATTGTTGTTCTACCCAGTGACCTGGGTAATCATGTGGATATTTGTAACCTTCATGGTATCCAAACTCACTCATTCCTTCTGCTGGTGCATTTCTAATGTGCATTGGTATTTCTCCTGTATCTTTGTTTCTTATATCGGATAATGCCTTATCAATTGCCAAGTATGACGCATTGGATTTCTTCGCTAATGCTACATATATTGCCGCTTCTGACAATATTATTCTTGCTTCTGGCATTCCTACCATATTTACCGCTTGCATAGCAGAAGTAGCAATTATCAAAGCTTGTGGGTCTGCTAATCCAACATCTTCTGAAGCACATATTACAATTCTTCTTGCCAAAAACATTGGGTCTTCCCCACCATCTATTGCTCTTGCTAAGTAAAAAACTGTTGCATCAGGGTCACTTCCTCTCATTGATTTTATAAATGCACTTATATTATCGTAATGACTATCTCCATTTTTATCAAATACTGCTTTTCTTCTTTGCACACATTCTGCAGCAATTTTATTTGTTATATGAATAAATCCATCTTGTTCAACATTAGTTGTAAGTACTGCTACCTCTAATCCATTCAGTGCTGTTCTAACATCACCATTTGATACTTCTGCAATCTTTCTCAATGTGCTATCCTCAATTTGTATATTAAAACTAGCTAAGCCCTCATCTGATATCAATGCTCTTTTTAATACTTTGTATATATCATCTGTTGTAAGCGGATTAAGCTTGCAAATCATTGACCTTGAAATTAAAGCCTTATTAACCTCAAAATATGGATTTTCTGTTGTAGCACCTATAAGAATCACAGTTCCATTTTCCACGTATGGTAATAAAGCATCCTGTTGTAATTTGTTAAATCTATGAATCTCATCTATAAACAATATACATTTTCCACTCGGATTAAGTAGTAAATTCTGTGCTTCCTCTATTGCTTTCTTTATATCCCCAACCCCAGATGTTACAGCATTTATTCTTGTAAACTTGTATTTTGTTGTATTACTTATCACTCTCGCAAGTGATGTCTTTCCACATCCAGGTGGTCCCCAAAGAATAATACTAGAGAGTCTATCTGCCTTTATTGTTCTATATAATATTTTATCTTTCCCTAAAATATGTTCTTGTCCTACATATTCCTCTAGTGTCTTTGGTCTCATCCTATATGCTAATGGTTGACTTAAATCCATGCCAATTCATTCCTTTCATAAATTGCAAAATAAACGTTAAAAATTGTGAATGTTAAAAAACTGCTTTTAACCCTCAGCAATTTTTAACAAAATTTGTATTCAAAATACAATTCTCTTAGTTTTACATTCCCAATTGCTTTAATCCTTGTTTAATAATCTCCTCTACTGTTAACTCTTCAGTATTTATCTTTGCTAGTACCACATCTATATCGCGTCTTGCATATCCCAAAACCTGTAAAGCCTCTATCGCATCCTTTGTTTTATCATTTGTAGGAGTATATACTGAGCTTGTAACCTCTGTTTCTATTGCATCAGCTGTTTTCATTTTATCTTTTAGTTCTAGTACCATCCTTTGCGCAGACTTAGCCCCTATCCCAGGCAAACTTTTAAGTTTTGATATATCATCTGAAATAATGGCCAAAGCAAAACTTGAAGGAGATATATTTGACAAAATGTTTATTGCAGATTTAGCACCAACTCCACTTACTCCTAAAAGTTTCTCAAACATTTTAAGTTCTTCATTTGATAAAAAGCCGTATAAACTTATATCATCTTCCCTAACGCGCATATATGTAAACACTTTTACATCTTTTCCGCTATCGCCTAAGTTATCTATTGAATTTCTAGACATGAATACTTTGTATCCTATCCCTCCAACTTCAATTATTACACTATCTATGTTTTTGGTCTCTAATCTTCCTTTTAAATATGAAATCATAACATCTATACCACATAATCGTTCGATTATGTCTCCTTTCCTTTTAATTATATTTAAGTATCACATCAACTTCCTTTAATTCTCATATATTTCCAACATTTTTCTTATTAGCAAGTTATATTTTATCACAATTTCAAAAAATTGCAATAGTTTTGCATTGGCCAGTTATAATCCTATATTCTTAGTCTTTAAACACTATAATTTATCTATCTTTTTAATATAACTAAGCAATATATTCTGAGAAAAGATGACAAATTCAAATTCCACTTGCCTTTTTGTTAAAAATACTATATATTATAATGGGTATAGGTACAAAAATTAAATAAAAATTTTTTACTTGAAAACCTATTTTCAAAACAAAAAGAGAGGTTTGTATGAATAATTGGCAAAATAGAACAGAAAAATTAATTGGTAAAGATAAAGTAGAAATAATTAATAATTCTAATATAGTTGTATTTGGTTTGGGTGGAGTTGGCTCATATGTTGTTGAAGGGCTAGTACGTGCTGGTATCAAAAACATTGCTATAATTGATAAAGATACTGTTGATGTCACTAATATAAATAGACAAATAATCGCAGACATCACAACTATTGGTAAAACTAAAGTTGAGGTTGAAGCAGACAGAATAAAAAAAATATCTCCTGATGCTAATGTTATTTCATTAAATAAGTTTGTAAATGATTCTAATATTGAGAGTATAATGAATGAGATTAAGTCACATTTTTTAACTGATAGCTCTTCTGCGTCTTCTAAAATAGACTATGTTATAGATGCGATAGATATTGTTAGCTCGAAACTTGCTATTATCGAATATTGCTATGCTCAAAATATTAAGTTAATTTCTTGTATGGGAACTGGAAATAAGCTTGATGCTAGTAAATTTGAAATTACGGACATTACTAAAACTTCGGTCTGCCCTCTTGCAAAAGTTATAAGAAAAGAATTGAAGAATAGGGGTATTCCTCATTTGAAAGTGCTTTATTCAAAAGAAACTCCTATTAAATCAGAAGGTGCTTCTCCTGCAAGCATTAGTTTCGTTCCTTCTGCTGCTGGACTTTTAATAGCTGGAGAAGTTGTAAGAGAAATATTATGTTTGTAATCCTACGACACAACTTTTTCTAGTATTTTCCTTGACATTTGCTACTTTTTGTTATATAATTTTATAGCATTATATTGAATATGACCAGAAACTAAGCTTCTCCCCGGTGGCTTTTTACTATGGTTTCATATATATTTTAAAAATTTATTTATGAAATGGAGGATACATATTACCATGAATAATACAACATACAGTGTTAAAAAAAGTGAAATTGAAAGAAAATGGTATATAATTGATGCAGCTGATAAACCATTGGGTAGAGTTGCTACAGAAGCTGCTAAATTATTAAGAGGAAAACACAAACCAACTTATACTCCACATTTAGATACTGGAGACCATGTTATTATATTAAATTGTAGCAAAGTAGTTTTAACAGGTAAAAAGTTAGACCAAAAAATATACAGACATCATTCTGGATACATTGGTGGCTTAAAAGAAATTAAGGCTAAAGATTTATTAGCAAAAAGTCCTGAAAAAATGATGATGCGTGCTGTAAAAGGTATGCTTCCTCACAATAGTTTAGGAAGACAAATGCTTAGAAAATTAAGAGTTTATGCAGGTAGTGAACATGAAAATGCTGCTCAAAAGCCAGAAGTTTGGAAATTTTAATTAAAGGAGGATATTGAAAATGCCTAAAGCAAAAACAGATAAAATAATGTTTTATGGTACAGGAAGAAGAAAAAGTTCTATTGCTAGAGTTAGACTAATAGAAGGCAAAGGAACAATTACTATAAATGGAAAAAATATTGATGAATACTTAGGAACAGATACTTTAAAAGTTATAGTTAGACAACCGCTAACAGCTACAAATACTACTGATAAGTATGATGTAATTTGTAAAGTTCAAGGTGGAGGTTTCACAGGTCAAGCTGGTGCAATTCGTTTAGGTATTGCAAGAGCGTTACTAGAGGCTAATAGCGAATATAGACCTATTCTTAAATCTGCTGGTTTCTTAACAAGAGACCCTCGTGCAAAAGAAAGAAAGAAATATGGTCTTAAGAAAGCTAGAAAAGCTCCTCAATTTTCAAAAAGATAAAATTTTTACAAGACTCGGAAAATTTATGTTTCCGAGTCTTTTTGAATTAGATATACTTCTCATAGAGAATTGTCCCTATTTAGTAAGAAGTCGCAAATTGAGAAGTGTCCCTAATTCGCAAGTTGCCTAATCAATTACTTCCATCATTTGGTCGTCATTTAATCCTTCTAAATTATAGTAAGTATCTGGTATCTCCCCTACTATTAATCCTTCTATTAACAATACTTGATTTATAATTGTCTCATTGACTACATCGTATGGTGTTAGTATGTTAACATTACATCTTACTTCAAGATAAATTCGATGAAGTGTTTGATTTATTCCTGCTTCCTTAAATTCTGATTTCAAATCTGTTTCTATATTTCCATCTAATAGCATTTTCATTTTTATATCTGGTCCCATTCCAGAAAAGAATTTACTTCCTGTAAAACTACCGCAATTTCAATGTAAAAGTGCTATTTTCCTCTTTTTCAATTTGTTCTTGAATTAATATTGGTATGTCTGATACTACTTTATTAATTGTTATCATATTTGCATTTATCATCTTTATATTATTCTTATCATCTTTTATTATTTCAAAAAAATCTTCATAATTATAATCTGCCATTACTCTCGTTGCTTCTTCATTTGATATTTTGGTTGCAATAGACTTAGCCATACTTTTGCATTGCTCATCCATAATTGGCATAATTCCGTCAATTGCACACTTCATTACTATAATAGCAATTAATAATACTATAAATATATTTATTAATTTTTTAGCATTCTTATTTTTGTTTAATCTAGTGAAATTAAGTTTTGGCAACTTTATTTTATACCTTGAAAAAATCTTTTGCTCTTTCTTATCCATTATATCTAGGAATAAATAATTGTTCACCTACATTCAATCTATCTACATTTTCTATTCCATTAATCCTTGCTATTTCATCTACCGTACTTCTGAATCTTTTTGCTATATTCCATAATGTATCCCCATTTTTAACATAATATATAACCAAACTATGCGATTCTATATCTCTATTTTCTGATTCATTAATGTCATCTATAACATTAATCATCGCATTTTTTATTGATGTAACATTAAAAACTACATCTACCTTTACATCTATGCTTCCATCTTCAGTTATTACAAAATTTTGCATACCTGTTTCAATATTAGTTTCAATATTTGAGTTTTGATTTATTCCATCGAAATCTAAATTAAAACTAAATGGTATTTTGGTTTTTTTAGTATCTACACTATTATTTCCCGAATCAAAAATATAATTAAGGTTCAATTCCCCTTCAAACAATATCCTATCATTTAATAAAGTTTGTTTCAGTATTTCAACATTTAATGCAACATCATAAATTTTATTTGAACCAATTTCGGGTATAATCTGCTTTTCTCTAATATTACAAGTATTTTGAGTACTCTCTATTTTTTGTAAAATTTGCACTTGCTTTTTTGTAAACAGAATATTAGATGTAGGACTATATAAATCTTGTATAATATTTATATCCTGAGTTTTGTAGGCTCCACAAGAAATCTCAACCTCCACTTCTACATAAATTGAGTGCTCTTCTACATTATTTGGTTTTAGAATCACATTTTTAATTTCATATTTTGTATCACATAAATTATCTTCTGATACATTTTCTATGTCTACAAACCCCATGATAGGTATTGTACTTTCTATTGAATTAATCCTATTATCATCAGTTAGATACATAATTCTTAAATTCAAATCAGCTTTTGCTAGCACCTTATTATAACTAATTTTTACATCTTTATTTAAAATATTAAAATCTGTTTTCATTATTTCAGCTAAATTATCGATGCTATCTATTACTATTGTATCTTTTGCATATGCTTTAACACTCCCGCCACCTATAAATGAATTAATATTTATATTCTCATTTAGCATTTGTATTCCGCTTGAATTTACTTCATTTATAATATCTAGCTCCTCTGTTGAAGTTACCTTTACATCAATCTCCAAAAACGCTTTTAGATTAATTTTCCTTCCATTTATTATTTTGCATTCTATATTTTTTAATTTAGCATTAGTTTCTAAATTCATTCCAGAGCTTACGTTTTCCATCTCAATTATTTGCGTAAAATCCAAATTAACATTAACACTTCTAACACTACTCTTATCACCATCTGCCAAATACATTACATATGTATCTATACCTCCATCTAACCTTATTTTCCCTTCAGTTAGCTCTTTTTTATAAATACACACTGTTCCGCTCGTACTAATCTGCCCAATAATATCTGGCTTAATATCTGGAATAATGCTATCACCTTCAACTACAAAGTTTTCTGTTTTTTGTCCTATTATATGATTTACACATATATTGTTTCTAGTAGTTTCTATTGCCATGAAATACCCCTCCTTAAATTCTAATTACTTAATATATATTAAAACCACAAAAAAAAATTCCTATTTCAAGGAATTTTTTGCTATGTTTATAAATTGAAAGTTTTTTATTCCGTGCGAATTTTTACGGCAAAGCTGCCTTTTTCAAGCAAATTCTTCTTTTTATAATTGAACTGCTGAAACTGGCGGTATTAATGGACTATACCCATTTCCATCAAACACATCCACTTCAATAGTTCTAGTTAAAATATCTGTATAGCTATAACTTACATTTCTATTACTCTCATCAAATTTAATTACAAATAAATTTGGATAAGTCTTTTCTATAGTAGCCTCCTTTACAAACGATTTACTCCTTCCAAGTGAACCTTTTACTATTATCTTTTGTCCAACTTTTTCATCAATATCTGTTTTTAAACTTGTTATATCTCTTTGGCAAATCATTTAATCACCTACTCCTATATTTATGACTAGATAATATCACAAATACAGGCTAAAGTCAAAATAAGAAGAAGCTTGTCGAATAGCCATACTCCTTACTCGCCAAGACTTCTACGGTTTTTATCTCCAATTATTACATTTTTGTTACATTTTTGTTACATTTTTGTTACTTGCATTTTATTCATCTTGCATTTGATAATCATTTCTAAATTTATAATTACTCTTTATCTTTTTATTAAAGTTCTAATATTTTCTTTTTGCCCATTCCTCCTATTCCGGTTTATTCCTCTTTCTCCATCCCTTAATTCATCTTCAATATCATTTATTGTTAAAAACTTATTTGAATCTGTAGTAGCTATCTTTTTTGCTACTACTAATGGATCCATAAAATCTATTAAAATCCTTGCTGGCGAGGATGCAAAATTAGCTCCTGCTCCAATTAAAGCTTCATAATAACTCTGGCATGCTCCCGCAAAAATAACTAATTTCTTTCCTTTTTCATTTTTTCTGGCATTGATGACTGTTTGAGCAAAATACCTTGAATTTCTGTAATTGTATAAATCCTCATATAGTTTACCTTTTTTTAACATTCCATCGTGTCCTGTAACAATTAAAATGTCTGGATTGTATCTATCTATTAATGGATTTACTATATCAGATTGCCTAAATTCTGGAACATTTCTTACTACAGCTCTAAGCCCCATTTTTCTGTAATACATACTTGATTTTACGCCATATCTTCTATCTCCATCTAAGTGCAAAATTCTACCTGTATATATAACTTTGTCGCTTCTTTTCAGAAAATTATTTTTTTCTATTTCAATGTTATTTGCTACCTCTTTTATTTTCTTATTTACATCATTGTATATCCTCATAGCTTCACTTTTCTCTATAACTTCAATATCTTCCATTGGAGCATCAGCTTTAAGTCTTGTTGTAATTCCTGTTAGCCAAACAATCTTATCTTTTATAACTCTATCAACAACAAATATTACATCTCTATTATATGAATTTCTAACCACAATATCTCCTTTTTTTATCTTCTTCAACATAATCACCTCTGTTAAACAATCAACCATTATATATTATGTCGAATTTTGAAAAATTGTGAAAAAATTACTATTTTTAGTCCTGTAACCATATGGTTAGTAGATAATGATTATTGCGCATTTGAACTACTCTTTCAGGACAATCATTTCTTTAACCTATTATTTAGTAACCCATATTTGTTAAGTTTAACAAAAGAATTGCAAATCTAAAAAAAATATGTTATTATAAAAGCATAGTTTTATTCAACTTATTTTTATTATTCTTAGTATTGAATCTAAAAATTTCCATATTAATAAAGAAAGAGGTAAAGCAATATGAATCTAGAAAATTTTAACATTAAAGACTTAGGAAAAAATTTGCTCGAAAATAATTTTATATCAAATTTTGTAAACGAGTTTGTTAATGAACTAAAAGAACGTTTTGAAAAAGACAATGACAAAAATATTGAAAATACAAGTAATAACAATAAGTATAATGATTATTGGGAATATCAAAATTCTATGGAAGATAAACTATCTGCTAAAATAGGACTATCAAAATGGGGAGCAAATATAACTTACAGAAAAGAATTGAATAAAGCAATAGATGACAGTATTTTAGAACTATCCGAAAAAGAAGGCCCATTGTACAGAAAAGATTTCTCAGCAAGTGGTCAATTTTTCAATGTACAAAAATTTGAAGATGGAGAAATCTCTAATATCAGATTAGAAACAAAGAATTTTCCTAAAGAACTATATAATAAAGATATAATTTTTCAATATAATGAAGAGGGAAATCTTAATGTAAGAGATGATTTAAAAGAGGAAGTAATTAATCTAGCAAGTCCGAAAGTAGCTAATTTAAAGGTAAAGGAAAATGAAAGAAATAAAGAATATAAAAAAGAGGGGCATATATATGAAGCTATAGAGGACGATGGATATGTTTTTCTAAAAGATATTACTGAAAATAGAGATTTCGTCATAGAAGATATTGATTTTGTAACCCAAGTTTACAACGGCGATGGAAAATATCAAGTGCTTAATGGTAAATATCAAAAAGTAAATGAATGATAACACTTTTTAATAGAATGGATTATCTCTTTTTGTTCTAATGGACTCCCTCTAAGAATACAATGTTACAAAACATAGTTTCTTAGGGGGGTTTTTAAAATTGGGAAAAATGCATATAGAAGAACGTGCAATAAATTTAGCACATTATATAATAGATAGCAAAGATACTGTAAGAGGAGCAGCAAAAAAATTTGGAGTAAGTAAAAGTACCGTACACACCGAAGTAACATTCCAGAACGGTAAGAATAAATTCCCTATAATTCCAGAAAGTATTGAAATTAAAAAGGTTTTCTTAGCTGAGAAGAATCCTATTGTAAAATTGGGATTAGTAATAAAATAATTAGGAGGTTTGTTATGGATAGTAAAGAATTAAAAAAAGAAATTGTAGATGAAAAGACAGGAATAAGTTATACATTAGTCGGAGATTATTATATGCCTAACTTATATTTGGAGCCAGAAGAAAAAATCACATTAAATAAATATGGTTTATTAAGATTAAATTATTTGAAGAAACATAAGAAAGCAGAATATAGCATACTTTTTATAAATAGAGAACTAAACAAACATTTAAAAGAAGTTCAAGAACAAGCACAAAAGGAAATTAATTTTATAATAAAAGATTTAAAATCAAAAAGTGATTTAACAGAAGATATGAAAAATACTAACCCTTTATATTGGGTTGGTACAATGAACTCAATAAAAAATCAAGCAGAAGAAATTGTTTTAAAGAAATTAATTTATGTATGATAGATTAGTTTATTTTAAAATAAAAATGCCTTAAAAACGATTTTGAGGCTTAACTGAATAAAGGAAATAACTAACTACTTGTAGTTTATAAACTATGAGTAGTTTTTTTGTTTTCAAAAAGAGAATATGCCTCAAACTCTATAAAAGTGATAGGTGTGATGAGCCGATGCTATAAAGTTCATCCGTATTTGTATAAGCAGTCTAATTATACAAAGTGCGTGAGTGAGATTTTAGAACACAGACTCACAATAATAAAAGAGTATTCGGTGGCAAAACTTGGTGAGGATTTATAATTGTAAAAAGTTTGGACAAGTATGAACAAAGATATTTAAAAGTATCAGCAATTATAGTAGCAACAGCTACTTACTAGACTACCTATGAAACGAGGCGAATGACCGACGGTTTCAGTTTGTATAGGTGTAATAATTCTATTTTACAAATGGGATATTACACCTAATTCTACTTTAGCTCATTCCCTCTGGTTTCTATAAAAGGTAGCCATATAGCGTGGAAGTTTGAAACCGAGCAAGGTTTCAAAGAGTAAGAAAAAATTTATTTTTTTCTTGCTCTTTTTTCAATAAATGCAGATATGCAATTTATTGAAAAGCATAACAAATGACAATTCATTTGTTATGAGAAAACTAAAAAATGCTAGTAGCAATTTTTAGTTTTGGGTTGTAGGGTTTACCCTGCCACACGGACACTTTTACCTAAAAAGTGTTGTAGTGTGTTACAACACATTCTAAATAAGTGCCATTTTTAAGTTTATTTTGTGTTATTTTATTTAGCTATTCAAAGGAGGTAGATATTATATGAGTTATGCTATAATAAGGAATCAAAAATACAAAAGAGAAAATTTAAAAGGCATATTTAGACATAATGAAAGGAAAAATGAAAATTATTCTAATAAGAATATTGATAAAGAGAAATCACATTTAAACTATTCATTGAAAGATCCCAAATATAGTTATGAAAAAGAATTTGAAAGAATAAGAAAAGAATATAATTTAAAAGGTCAAATTAAAACAGTTAGTAATATTGCTTGTGAATATATCATCACATCCGACAATGAATTTTTTAATAAAATTGGAGAAAAAGAAACTAGAAGATTTTTTGAAACTGCATATAAATTTGTATGTGAATATAAAAATTTAGGTGAGCAATATATTTTATCTGCTAAAGTTCATAATGATGAGGATACCCCACATTTACATCTAGTTTTCTTACCTGTTGTTCACACAAAAGATAAAAAAGGAAATGCTATTGATAAGTTAGCTTGTAGTGAATTTTGGAAAGAAAAAGATAGTTATAGACAATTACAAAATGCCTTTTACGAATATATGGTTTCACACAATTTTGAACTAAAAAGAGGTTTACCAAAAGAAGAAACTAATAGAACACATTTGAGCATTGAAGAATATAAAAAAATTACGAATTATGAAAAAACTAAAGAAATATTGCGAGATATTACATTAGAACTTCCAGAAGTACCAAGTATTGAAGATTTTAATAGGGTTGTTTTCAAAAGAAATGAAAAAATACAAAAAGAAATTATTGAGCCAAAAGATAAACTTATTGAAAAATTATACTTTGAAAACAAACAATTACACGGAGAAATAGAAAGACAAGTAAATGTAATTGATGAGGCAGAAAAATACCAAAAAGAAAGAGATAAAATACTTGAAGATAATGAAAATTTGCATAATAAAGTATATCAAATGGAACATGATTATAAAGTAAAAAGCAATTCTCTTGATTTTAGATATAATAATAGAAAAGAAGAACTAGAAAAGGAATTTGAGGAAAAAGCATTTAATTTAGAATATGAATATAAGCATAAAATACACAAACTAGAAAAAGAAAATACTAGACTTCATAAGATTATAAAAACTTTTGAGGAAACTGTAAAAAAATTTATTAAATGGATTTGTAACAAATTTGAATTACCTTCTGAAGATGAAATTGTTAGAAATTTCGAAAAAGAAACTGGAAATTCTTTAAATGCTGAAAAACAATTTGCTAAAAAAGAAAGAATTAAAGAGTTTGAAAAAGAGTTATAAAATAGAGGGCTTACACCCTCTATTTATATGACATGCAATTTGTCGCTATGGTTATAGCATAAAAGTAAGTAATTTTCAAACTTCAATTACTTACTTTTATTTAAAAACTAATTATTAGGTATATATGGCTCTATTTTGTTTTCATTACTTGTTATTGTGTTTGTATCCACTTCTTTAGTAACATATCCATTTACTGTATTTTCTGTCATCATAATTTTTTCTTCTACTATGTTTTTTTCTGTTTTCACTTCTTCATCTGTTATTCCACTGCCACTTTCGTCAACATAAACAATTTTGTATCCGTTATAATTGTCTTTAATATAATCCAAAAATTCTTGCACCTTATCCTCGCCTATATAGAATCCTTTACCTGTGTCAAGAATATTTGTTAGAAGATAACCTTTGTCAGTTAATGATACACTTATATTTTTATATCCTAATAATGGGATATCAACACTTATACCTATGCTTTGACTAAACCTTTCTGATGTATATTTTTCTGTATCATTATCACTATATATATTCTCTAAATTTTTATTATTAAACAACTTTTGCCAAATTATTTTATTATCTACACCATAAAATTCTACATTTATATCTTCTTGTAAATCTTCATCCCAATAATTATAGTATATTGTTCCAAAAGATATAATTTCTTCTAAATTCAAATCTTTCGTAAACTCTCCAAGTGTTGTTGGTCTATAATATGAATTTACATATACATAGTAATCAGTATCTCCTTCAAATTTTATTGCAATAGCACATTTTTCTTCTATATCTTTTATTGAATATAATTCTGCCTTTTTATTATAAGTAGTTTCAGTATATGTGTCATATCCTGTTAAAGTTGCATTGCCAATATTTTTTAGTATATTATTATTTGATATCTTTGTTATTCTACTTGAATATTTACTATTATTATATTCAACCTCATTAAATTGCTGACTAATAGACATTTCATTCCATTTTGGGATTACTGCTGTATCTGTAGGAGTATCTTTCTTATCAACTTGTACTTCTTTTATAATCCAGTCATCTTTTTTTGAAATAATAATATCTGGCTTTGAAGTAAATATACCACTTTTATAAAGTCCTATCACTGCAATGAATACAATACAAATTGGAGCAAGAATATACTTTAATTTTAAATTTTTCATAATATTCACCTTGTTATTGGATGCTATTCGATTTGTTTCTTCTATATCTGTTTCTTCAATTAAGTATTTTTCATCAATATCTCCAATGGCTTTTAATAAATCCTTATTATTCATACAAACCACCTTCTTTCAGATAATTTCTTAGTTGATTTCTAAGCCTTAATAAAATTGTTTTGGTATTACTTTCAGTTATCTTATTTTTAGAAGAAATTTCTTTAATCGAATATAAATACCAATACCTTTCTAAAAAAATTTTTCTTTTACCTTGTGAGAGTTTTGATAAAAAATTATTAAGTGCATTTACCAATTCATTATAGTCTAATTCTTTTTCTACATCATTATTTGAAGAAATACATTCATTTAATTCTTCAAGAGCAATTTCTAATGTATAATCTCTTTTTTTAGCTTTTTTTCTTTCATATTGATTAATAGCCAAATTTCTAGTAATTTTTCCAATATATACTTTTAGTATATTGGGTCTCTGTGGAGGAATATTGTTCCAAGTTTTTAAGTATGTATCATTAACACATTCTTTAGCTTCTTCATTATCTTGCAATATGTTAAATGAAATTGTATTACAATATCTTCCATATTTTTTATTCGTTTCATATATTGCTTTTTCTTGTCTATTCCAATATAAATTTATTATTTCTTCATCTTTCATATTTTCCCCCCTTCTATCTATAAAGACAGAAATTATTTTAATTGGTTACACTTTTTCTTTTTTTTAGAAAAATTGAGCAAGATTTTTCACTTGCTCATATATTTTATTGTAAATTTATTATATTAAATCTGAGCAACAACTTACTATTATTAGATTTGTTGTAATGATTTAATTGTTTTAAAATTACACTATTCAATTCTAATTACTTCATTTACTGGTATATTGTTATTTGATAAAGTGTTAGTAATATTATTAGACTCATTTTCTAATATGTTAGAAATAATATTATTAATTGTGTTTAAATCTTCATCAGTTATCTTTGCTTGTTTATTTCCTTTTTGTATTTCCTTGCAATCTTCTTTAATATAATAAACTTCATTATTTAAAGTAATTTTATGAGTATTTATTCCAGCACATATTTCATTATTATATTTTGAATTTACTAATATATTTTGTATTATTTCTATATCTTCATACTCTGTTATCGTAACTGTTTTTCCTTCATATTCAATCTTCATTTTTATATCTTTTGGAAGTTCATACTTCATAAACCAACTTCCCATTTTTACCCCAATATTACTTTCATAAGGCTCATTTGGAGAAACCCCAACATATCTAATTACTTTATATCCTAGTCCCCAATAAGTAACTTTACATCCATCACTACTTATAGTTTTAATGCAGAATTTTGGCTCATGATTTGTTGTTACCCTACTACTATCAATATAGTTTGTAATAACTCCCACTATAACTACTGCAATTACAATTATAACACCAATTATCAACCACTTTTTATTTTTCATATACTACCTCCTCAACAACTTACTATTTCATTAAAAGAATAATACCATAAAAATAAAAGATTATCAATGTTTTATGATAATCTCCTAAATATTATTTATTATATTTATCTAAAAATTCTTTCATTGCTATATTTACTAATCTTGTTAGTGAAATTCCTGTTTCCTGTGTTATCTTATTTAAAGCTTCTGCATTTTCTTTTCTAATCATTACACTTCTATAAATTGTTATCTCATCTTCTGGTTTGGCATAATATTTTACACTTCCTTTAGACAGTAAATCTTCAATACAAACATTTATCATATCACTAATTGTTGCATCATAATCTTTATCTACTATTTCTTTTAATCTTGTATATAATCTATCTTCTAAATTTATACTCTTTTGAACTGTATAATTTGATTTTTTATATAACCTATCTATTGCACTCATATTACACCTCCAGTAATTAATATATAACCTTTTCACGATTATTATACTTAAAACATTTGCAGTATGTAACTTAACTTTGTCGTGTATTGATACACGACAGTAGGTTGAATAAAAAGTGTTTTTAATATATAATATGTTCAAATGTTTTGAAAGGAGGTAAAATATGCAAGTTTCTGAAAATTGTGTAAGATTACTAAAATCTTTTAATATTTCTGCTTTAAAATCTAATGTTCTAATTGCTGATTTAAAGACAATACAATATGGTATAGTTGATGAAAAAAGTGATCCAACTTTAGATTATGATAATTATTGGCATAAACCATTTAGCAAAGATATGCTCAATTTGGTAGATGAATGGAAAGACAAAGAATTTTCTGAAGATTTATTTCTGATTTTAAATACTAATTTAAAACAAATTGTAAAAGATGATAATACAAAATATTCTGCACAAATGATTTTTCCATTATTTGTAGACAACAAGTTAGACGGATTTACTATTTTTTTTAGAACTAAACGGCGACTATATATTAAGTAGTTCTAAAGCACCAAAAACAATTAGAAATTTTATACAACAAGATTTAAACAACGAAAATAGCTCAGAAACAAAACATCTTGATTTGAATTGGTTTAACAAGAGTAATATTGAGATGGTAGATGATAAAGTAGAAGAAAATATAAATGATTTACTAGATATAGAAGAATATATTATACTCAATCGCAAATTACAGAAATTAACAGTAGAGCTCATATCTAATTTAGATATAGAACAAACTCATAAATTTCGTGAATATCAGCAAATAGAATTAGAACTTTCTTCTTATCAAAATAGTTTAGCGTACTATATTGCTTTAACTAAAAAATAGTTTATTATATAAATTCATTATATAATAAACTATACTTGGTTTTATAATATAAGGTAAGTTGATATTTATATGTATTCAACTTATCTTTTATTATCATATTTTTCTAAAAATTCTTTTACTGCACAATTTAATAATCTTGTTACAGAAATACCAGTTTTTTTATGAAGTTTTTGTAAGTTATCTAAATTTTCTTTTCTAATCATAATACTTCTATATGTAACTGTTTCATTTTCTGGCTTTTCATAAAAGGAAGGATTATTTTCATATGCATATTCTTCTATGCACACATTCATAACTTCACTAAATGTTGCGTCATAGTTCTTTTTAGTAAATTTCATTAGTTTTTTGTATAAACTATCATCAATGTTAATTGATTTCTTAACAGTTTTATTATTGATAGAATATAATCTGTCTATTGCACTCATATATCCACCTCCTATTACTCATTTTACAACCATTTGAATTATATAAAATTTTGTTTTTAAATAATACTTGTTTTAATTCCTTATAAATGAGTATAAACAGGTTTATATTTTGTGCGTATTTGCATAAAATAAGAGAGTATAGCAACTCTCTTTATACAAATTATTATTTTTTCTTTTTAATTTTTTTTATTATTTCGTTAGATAATTCTTCACTTGGTGTTACTTTTACAGTTAGTCCATCTTTTGTTTTTATTACATTTGAACTTAATCTTGCTCTACTATTATAAACATTTTCTTGGTTTTTACAACTAAATGTATCATATAGTGCTTTTGGGTTATTTGCAATAAATGCTTTTCCACAATGCTTACAGAATTTTAAATATTTCTTTTCTTGTATTGCATATAATTTGAAGTCCTCATCTATGTATTCTTTTAAACTTCTAATATGTATTGTTAGTCCGTCATATTCTAAATTAACTCTTATATGATTAGATTCTAATTTATTTATTTCACTTACATCTATATATTCATCATTAGCTTTGCTTAATTCTTTTAATGTGTTATACATAAATTGTGCATATTTTATAATCATCTCTACTTGTTCATAATATTTTTCATTTTGGTAAAGTAAGTTATTAATTTCTGGAGAGATAAATTTTTCCATACTATGCTCATAAATGAATTTATTTATTTTTTCTATTAACTCTTCTATTTCTTTATCAGTAGTAGTAGGAAAGAATATTTTAAAATATTCAATTAGTTTTATTGTAGTAAAGTAGTCTTTATTATTTATATAATTAAATTCTTTTAATAGTATTTCCTTGTCTAATGTGTAATATCTATTTACTGGGAAATCGTGAATAAATCCTAAAAGTCCATATTGATTTACATATTCAAGTAATAATTTATCAGTATTTTCTGTTTCTTCTAAAGATAATTTTCCTAAATTTATAAAATCAATTAGTGGTTTATCATTTTCTTTATAATCATCAAAATCAATTAAAGAATAGTTTGAAATTTGTTTTTCTAAAGTTTTAGGAACAACATATTTAATATTGTTAATTAATTTTATTTCATATTCTCTAAATTTTGGCATTGATTCATTATTAAAACCATATTCTAAATTCATTTTCATAATTTTCTCCTATCTTTAAAAATATTTTAAATATTATATTGTAATCTATTGACAACTACAATATATTACAATATACTTATATTGTAATATATTATTATGTATAATATATTACTTTGCTTTACATTATTGTTATTTCCAAATAACAGGTAATTAGCGGTAAATTTAAGGTGAAACTAATACTTTATCTATAATAATATATTACACTAAATATTTATGATTGTCAAATATTATTTATAAATTACATATTGTACTTTATATGGTATTTTTGTATCTAAAAAAGTGCAAGTAAAAAATATAAGTAAGGAAAGGAGGTTAAAATGACTAAAAAAGAAGAAATTTTACAAATGTATTTTGGAGACCACAAGAAACAAGAGAGTATTGCAGAACTTGTTGGAGTTTCACAAAGCTATATCTCTCAAGTAATACAAAAAGATTCAAGATATACTAAAGAAAAAGAAACAAGGCATAAAGAGTCAATGCAGAAAAAAGCTGAATATAATAAAGAGTATAATAAAACTTATATTAGAAAAAGAAAAAATAATGTTATTGAAGAATATTATGCTTTACTTGAATTGTTGAAAAAAGATAATAAGTTTTTATCAACAAAATATGAAATGTTAGATATTGCCTTTGCTAAATGGAATAGATCTATATATCAATATGATAAGAACTCTAGTAATTTAGTCTTGAAAAGAGGAATAAATGTTACAAAAGATGTACCGAGAGTTGTAAGAAATGTTGTAAAAGCAAGTAGCATAAAAAGTTCAAATGTATATGCAAGATAATCACTTTGTTAAGTCAAAGTGAATTTTTTTATTTTAGTAATATTTTTATAACTTTATTAATAGTATTGAAAAGAAGGAAGGTGAGAATTTTGAAGAAAGCCTTGAATATTACATTTTTTAATCCTAATACTGAAGAACAAATAGTACAAGCATTTGCAGGGGTACTAGCATATAATTTAGCTGAAAACAATAAAAATATAAAATTTGACTATACTAATGTAAATACTTTTCAAAATTCTCATAACGCAAAAAATGAATTGGAAAGATAAAACTAATTATAGAGATTATAGCTATTCTTGGAACAAGAATAGCTTTTTTGTGTTTAAGTATTGCAAAAACAATATCAATATGCTACAATGTAACAGAACGAAATTAAAGATACTGAAAATATAATAACTAAAAAGAAAGTAGTGATGTTATGAAAATCGCAGCATATTGTAGAGTATCAACTGAAAAAGAAGCACAAATTGATTCTCTTGAAAAACAGATAGAGTTTTTTAATGAATTCACAAAGAAGAATGGTTATGAGTTGTACAAGCTATATGCAGATGAAGGAATTTCTGGAAAACAAATAAAACACAGAAAACAATTTCAAGCAATGATGCAAGATGCAAAAGCACATAAATTTGAAAGAGTTGTCGTAAAAGATGTAAGTCGTTTTGCAAGAAATACAGTAGATTTATTACAAAGTATAAGAGAATTAAAATCTTATGGAATACAAGTAGACTTCTTAAATAATGGCGAAGTTATGGAAGGTGGTTCTGAATTTATACTAACTATTTTAGGTGCAATGGCACAACAAGAGAGTGCTAATATGTCTAAAAGAGTTAAATTTGGGAAGGATATTACAGCCAAAAAAGGACGAGTTCCTAATTTAGTATTTGGTTATGATAAGATCCCAGATGAAAAATATATCTTAAAAATAAATGAAGAAGAAGCCAAAATAGTTAAAGAAATATTTGAAAGCTATGTGTATAAAGGAATGGGAACAACAAAAATCGCTTGGGAATTAAATGATAAAGGAATAAGAACTAAAAAAACAAAATCAAAATGGGTACAAACTTCTATTGTAAGAATGCTTAAAAATCCAATATACACAGGTAGAATCACAAATAAGAAATCCGAAATTACAGACTTTATAACAGGAACAAGAAAAGATTTACCAGAAGATGAATGGATTATAGTAGAAAAGCCAGAAATGAGAATTATATCGGATGAATTATTTAATAGAGCACAAGACATTTTAGCACAGAGGTCAAATGAATTTAAACTAAATAGTAAACGCGAAAAAACAGAATATGTATTTAGTACACTTATATATTGCAAACATTGTGGTTATTCGTTTAGAAGAATAAAAAGAAAATATACGACTGATGGACCAGAATATATAAGATGGGTATGTAGCGGAAGAAATTCGATGGGTGTAAACCATTGCCCTAACACAACAGTAATAGATGAAGAAGAACTATTAAATGCAATTAAAGAATATTTAAAAAGTATAATTTCTAATAAAAAGAATTTTATGAAAGCAGTTGAAAAAGAGTTTGAAAAAATAACAGCATTAAGAGAAAGTAACGAAAGAAGTGAAGAAAGTTTATTAAAAGAAATAGAAAAAGTAACAGTAAAAAAGCAAAAATATATGGAAATGTTCCAAAATGAAGTAATCAATATACAAGAATTAAAACAATATACAAATCCATTAAATGAAGATATTGCAAGACTAGAGCGAGAATTAAAACTAATTACATCAGAAATAAAAGAAAAAGATGTATTAGAAAAAGAACTAGCAAAAACAATAAGTACAGTTGATGATGTATTAAATAATGAAACAATTACAAATGCAATGTTAAAAACAATAATAGATGTAATAGAAGTTGATAGTGATTCGAATGTAGAAGTAAGACTAAAATTATTAAATGAAATTGGAAGTCAACCTACAGTAATTACTAATTTTGAAGATATAAATTCTACCGTTACGAAAAGTAACATCGGTACATAAAGATGTAAGCGAAAGATTATTAAAAATAAGCCCTTGCTTGGCTGCAGAAGTCAGAGCTATTTTGGATGAAAACAAAGCAGAGAGACACATAAGAGGTGGATTAGCAACAAAAAGAAAATATAGCCATCATTGTAATGTTCACTCCTCTGATAAAGCTGGATAAAATAAACTCTTAGGTAAATATATTTAAAGATGCGCTTTGGGACACTATTTAATGTTCAAAAATCTGAATATAAAATAGTGTCCCAAAAGTTCATTTTAAATTCCCATAATGTTATATCCATTATCAGCATATACCACTTGGCCTGTCACAGCTGATGACAATTGACTAAATAAAAATGTTATTACATTTCCAACTTCTTCTGTTGTAACATTTCTTTTAATTGGTGCTCTTTCTTCTACTACTTCTAATATGCTTCCAAAATCTTTTATTCCTTTTGCCGATAGTGTTTTAATTGGTCCTGCTGAAACTGCATTAACACGAATGTCTTTCTTGCCTAAATTTTCCGCCAAGTACCTAACACTTGCTTCCAATGCTGCTTTTGCTACACCCATCACATTATATCCAGGAAGTACTTTAGTAGAACCGTAATATGTTAAAGAAACTAAACTTGCTCCTTGTTCTAACATTTCTAGTTCATCTGCAATTCTCGCTACTGCCACAAAAGAATATGCACTTACATCATTTGCATGTGAAAATCCCTCTCTACTTGTTGTAATGAAATCATTTCTCAAATCCTCGGTATTTGCATGAGCTATACTGTGTAAAATCCCATCTATTTTTCCATATTCTGCTTTTATTTTCTTAAAACATTCTCTTATTGAGTCATCATTTGATGCATCGCATGTATATGCTTTAGAACCAGGAATTTCTGAAATCAATTCTTCTATTTTTTCTCTATTTTCCTCTCCCATAAATGTAAATAACACTCTTGCACCATTTTCACTAGCTGCTCTTGCAGCTCCCCAAGCAATACTCCACTTGTTTCTAATTCCCATAATTAACACTGTTTTATTTTCTAATAACATAAATTTTCCTCCTCTTTTTTTACATATTTCTAAACTTAAGGTATCTATTTTCTACTAATTCTTCTACCTTAAGTTGTTTTAACTCTTTTGTTAAAGCAACTACCCTCTTTTTTATTGTAGCCGACATCTTTTCTATATCAGTTTTAGCATTTCCATTAGGTTCTTTCAGTATCTCGTCTATAATACCCATATCCAATAAATCTTTAGCAGTTAATCTCATCTTCTCCACTGCCTCATCTGCTTTTGAACTATCTTTCCATAAAATACTTGCATATCCCTCTGGAGAAAGGATTGAATATATTGCATTTTCCATCATTAAAACTCTGTCACCAACTCCAATTGCTAATGCTCCTCCACTTGAACCTTCTGCTATAACTATTGTTATTATTGGAACTTTTAAGTCAGACATTTTCATTAAACTCCTTGCTATTGCCTCTCCTTGTCCTCTTTCTTCTGCTCCAATACCCGGGTAAGCTCCTTTTGTATCAATAAAAGTAATAACTGGTCTATTAAATTTCTCTGCCTGCTCCATAAATCTTAATGCTTTTCTATATGCTTCTGGATTTGGCATTCCGAAATTTCTTTCAATATTTTCTTTAGTTGACCTACCTTTTTGCTCAGCAATTATTGTATAATTTTGTTCTCCTATATTCCCCAAACCGCATACCATAGCTTTATCATCCCTAAAGTATCTATCTCCATGTAGTTCAATAAATTCATCAAAAATGTAACTAATATAATCTAGCGCCGTCGGTCTATCTGGCTCCCTTGCTATTTTCACTCTGTCCCATGCAGAAATTTTTGCCAACTTTTCTCACCACCTATCTGATTATTTATTAAGCAATATTAATTTGTGCAAAGTTTCTTTCATATTTTTTCTGTTTACCACTTTATCAACAAAGCCATGCTCTAATAAGAATTCAGCTGTTTGAAATCCTTCTGGTAAATCCTGTCCTATAGTTTGCTTTATTACCCTAGGTCCTGTAAATCCTATCATTGCATTTGGTTCAGCCAAGATTATATCTCCCAAACTTGCAAAGCTTGCAGTAACTCCTCCATATGTAGGGTCTGTCAAAACAGAAATAAATAACAATTCAGCTTTATTCAATTTTTCAATAACTGCTGATGTTTTAGCCATTTGCATAAGGGATACTATTCCTTCTTGCATTCTTGCTCCACCTGATGCAGAAAAAATTATTACAGGCAATTTGAATTCTATAGCTTTTTCCACCGAATATGCAATTTTTTCTCCAACGACTTTTCCCATGCTGCCCATTAAAAAGTTGCTATCCATCACACAAATTACAACTTTTTCAGAATAAATTTTACCTGTTCCACATTTTACAGCCTCATCTAACCCTGTCTTTTCCCTTAATGCATGCAATTTTTTTATATAATCTTCCATATGAAGTGGGTTATCTGTCTCAATATCTAACTTAAACTCCTCAAATGTTCCATCATCTATAATTTGCTCTATTCTCCTCCTACTAGATAACCTAAAATGAGCTCCACAGTTTGGGCATATACTGTAATTTTTGTGTAAATCTTCCTTATACAAAATTTCTTTACACTTTTCACATTTAACCCATTTCCCAACAGGAATATCACTTCTGTGTTCTTTTTCTATTTTATCATCATTAAATTCTATTCTCTTCTTTATCTTATCAATAACCATTTTTTTGAACCTTTCCCTATAAAACTTAAATAATTCATTTTTTATCTAGCTATAACTTTTAATCGAAACACATCAATACTCTTCAATATTATAGCTACATAAATTTCTCAATAAATGATGTGTCATAATCATTATTTACAAAATGATCATTTGATAATATTTTGAATAAAAAATCTATATTGGTATCTATTCCTTCTATAACACATTCTTCTAAGGCTCTTTTCATTTTTGCGATTGCAGAAGTTCTATTTTCCGCATGTACTATTATTTTAGCTATCATTGAATCATACACAGGCGGTATTGTATATCCTGTATATACTGCTGTATCTATTCTTACTCCATTTCCACCTGGTAAATTTAGCTCAGTTATCTTCCCAGGACATGGTCTAAAATTTTTATCTGGATTTTCTGCATTTATTCTACATTCTATTGCATGACCATTAAAATTAATATCTTTTTGTGTAAATTCTAATGACTCACCTGAAGCAATTTTTATTTGTTCCTTTACAATATCTACCCCTGTAACCATTTCTGTAACAGGATGTTCAACTTGTATTCTAGTATTCATTTCCATAAAATAAAAGTTTTTATTTTTATCAACCAAAAATTCTATAGTACCTGCATTTGTGTATCCAGATGCTTTAACTGCTCTAATTGCTGCCTTTCCCATCTTTGCTCTCAATTCATCATTAAGAACCATTGACGGAGTTTCTTCTAATATTTTTTGATTTCTTCTTTGTACAGAACAATCCCTTTCCCCTAAATGCACTATGTTTCCATGTTCATCTGCTAGAATTTGCATTTCTACATGTCGTGGATTAACAATATATTTTTCTATATATATTGAATCATCATTAAAAGAAACTTTTGCCTCTTGCCTAACTAAATTAAAAGCATTTTCCATTTCCGATTCAAATTCGACTTTTCTAATTCCTTTTCCTCCACCACCAGCAGAAGCTTTTAATAATACTGGATAACCAATTTCTCTTGCACATTTTATAGCCTCTTTGACATTTTCAACACACCCTTCAGAGCCCGGCACGACTGGAACTTTTGCATTTTTCATTAATTCTTTACTATTAGATTTATTTCCCATCAAGTCAATTACTCTATATGATGGTCCAATAAATTTTAATTTGCTTTCTTCACACATTTTAGCAAAACTTGCATTTTCTGATAAAAAACCAAAGCCAGGGTGAATACTATCACAATTTGTCGTACAAGCTGCTTCTAAAATATTTTGAATATTCAAATAACTTTTGGCTGAAGGTGCTGGTCCAACGCAAATTGCTTCATCAGCAAGTTTTGTATGAAGTGCATCCTTGTCAGCTTCTGAGTAAATTGCAACTGTTTGTATATTTAATTCTTTACATGCACGAATTATCCTTACAGCAATTTCTCCTCTGTTTGCAATTAATATTTTTTTTAACATTTTATTTCTCCTTATACAATAGCAAATGTAAGCTCACCTTTTACTGCTACTTTTCCATCTACTGTAGCAATTGCTTCTCCTACACCTATAGGTCCCTTTTGCTTAATTATTTTCACCTCTAGTTTCAATACATCTCCTGGTAATACTTGCTTTTTAAAGCGTAACTTGTCAATTCCCCCAAACAAAGCATTTTTTCCCTTGTTTTCTTCTTTTGAAAGAATTGCAACAGCTCCTGTTTGTGCTAGAGCTTCTACTATTAGAACTCCAGGCATAATTGGGTTACCTGGGAAGTGTCCTTCAAAATGAGGTTCATTTATACATACATTTTTATATGCTGTGCAACTTTCACCTGGTACATACTCCTCAACCATATCAATCATCAAAAATGGTGCCCTTTGAGGGATTATTTTCATTATTTGTTTAATATCTAACATAAGTTTTCTCCTTTTTTCTTATTCTTCTTTGTGTTTTTATATATATAGTTGTAATATTTCTGCAAATAGTATGCATCCTTTGTAAAATTCAAAAGAAACGAGTAGCTTTACTTTTTCTTTCTAGACGAAGCAAAAATGGTATATTACTAGGAAAACAAATAAAAATTTTTGAGATAGTACGTGTTGTACATCGAAAAAATTTTTATGAAGTTTGACAACGTAAGATGCCATTTTTCATTCGTCTTAGCGAAGTTTGAATAATGGTCTACCAAAATCCACCATCTCCCCATCTCTAACACAAACTTCTACTACTTCTCCATCAAATTCCGATTCAATCTCATTCATTAACTTCATAGCTTCAACAATACAAAGAATATCACCTTTCTTCACTTTATTTCCTACTTCTACATATGGTTTTGCATCTGGTGAGCTCTTTGAATAAAATGTACCAACCATTGGAGCTTTTACTACTTTATAACATGGTTCCTCTTGTTTTTCTTCCTTTTGTTGTACTTCTACTCTATCTGCTGAAGTAACATATTGTACATTCTCTTGCACTTGAGTTGGTATTGTAGAAATACTATTCTTTTTCATTTTTATTTTTGTTCCATCTGGAAATTCAATACTCAATTCATCAATCTTAGATTCTTGCATATCAGAAATTATTTGTTTAATTTCTTCATATTTCATATTTACTCTCATTCCTTTCTAAAGTAATTATTTATTTAATTTTAGACTTAAATACTTTACTCATATTTTTTTATTAAAATACTAGCATTATGTCCTCCAAATCCTAACGAATTTGACATAGCAAATTTCACATCTATATTTCTGCCTTGATTTGGTACAATGTCTAAATCGCATTCTTCGTCTGGTACTTTATAATTTATTGTAGCAGGCACAAAACCATCTTTAACTGATTTAGCACAAACCACTGTTTCAATTCCACCTGCCGCTCCCAATAAATGTCCTGTATTGCTTTTAGTAGAACTTACCATGACTTTCTTGCTTGCTTCTCCAAGTGCTGTTTTTATTGCAGATGTTTCAAAAGAATCATTTAAATGTGTAGATGTTCCATGAGCATTTATATATGTTATCTCTTCTGGCTTTACATCTGCTTCTTGCATTGCAAGTTTCATAGCTCTTGCTCCACCTTCTCCTCCTGGAGCTGGCGAAGTTATATGGTATGCATCAGAAGTAGCACCATAGCCAACCACTTCAGCATAAATTTTTGCTCCTCTTCTTTTAGCATGTTCTAATTCTTCTAAAACAACAATTCCTGCACCTTCTCCCAAAACAAAACCGCTTCTTTCCTTATCAAATGGAATGCTTGCCCTATTTTTATCTGTTGCTTGAGAAAGTGCTTTTATATTAGTAAATCCAGCTACTCCTATTTGTGTTACTGCCGCCTCTGTTCCTCCTGCTAAAACAACATCTTGATAACCATGTTTTATCATTCTAAAACTCTCTCCAACACAATGTGTACCTGAAGCACATGCAGTAACCATAGAAATAGACTCTCCTTTTATGCCTAAATCTATAGCAATATTACCTGATGCCATATTTCCTATAGTCATAGGAATAAACATTGGTGAAACTCTATCTGGCCCTTTTTGAACTAAGCTACTTATTTCTCTTTCCATTGTTTCCAATCCGCCTATTCCAGTGCCTACAATAACCCCAATTCTCTCCATATCTTCTGTATCTTTATTCAATTCACTATCCTTCCAAGCTGCTCTAGCTGCTACTATAGCATATTGAGAAAATAAATCCATCCTTTTTGCACTTCTTTTATCAAAATGCTCCTCAGCATTATATCCTTTTACTTCTGCAGCAAGCTTCACTTTAAAATCTGTTGTATCAAAATGTGTAATTAAATCAATTCCACACTTTCCATTTTTTATTCCTTCCCAAAACTCGTCAACATTATTTCCTATTGGAGTAATAGCTCCAAGTCCAGTAATAACTACTCTTCTTTCCATTTGTGATTTCCTTTCTATTAAATTTTTTATAAAACTAAATTGCTAGGCAAAATTTAGTAAAAAACCGGAAACATACTTGGTGTATGTCGAGAATTTTTTATCTAAATTTTAACAACGCAAGATGCAGTTTGTTCTTAATTTTAAATTACATTACCATACCACCATCAACATTAATAACTTGCCCTGTAACATATGAACTATCTTCTGATGATAAAAACTTTACTATCCTTGCAACCTCTCTTGGTGTTCCCATTCTTTTTAGTGGAATCTGTGCATTTATTCCTTCTTTTACTACATCTGATAAAACATTTGTCATATCTGTGTCGATAAATCCAGGTGCAATAGCATTTACTAAAATATTTCTACTTGCAACTTCTTTCGCTAAACTTTTTGTAAAGCCAATTATTCCTGCTTTAGATGCAGAATAATTTGTTTGTCCTGCATTCCCCACAATACCAACAACTGAAGAAAGATTAATTATCCTACCAGACTTTTGTTTTAACATATATGGAATTACATTTCTTGTTACATTAAATGTTCCTGTCAAATTCACATCCAATACAGCCTCAAAGTCTTCTTTTTTCATTCTCATTATAAGACCATCCTTTGTAATTCCAGCATTATTAATAAGTATATCTATCTTGCCAAACTTTTCTATTGTTTCTTTTACCATACTTTCGCATTCTTCAAAATTTGCTACATCCGCCTTCACAAATTCACAACGTACACCATTCTTTTCAATTTCCTTTTTTAAATCATCCATTCCATTATGCTCACTTCTGTAATTTACAGCAATATCAAAACCATTCTCAGCAAGTTCTAATGCAATTTCCTTTCCTATTCCTCTCGTTGCACCTGTTATTAGTGCCACTCTATTTTCATTCATTTTTACTTTCCTTCCTTTCTTAGGGACAAATTTGTTTAAAAACTATTTAACCCTATTCTCCTTATATACTATTTTTTTGGCAGCATTTTTATTTTAAAACAGCCATAGCCTTCTCCAATGACTCGACACTCTCTATATTCAAAATGTTTGTATCTCTCCATCTTTCTTTACAAACCTTTTTTACAAAACCTGATAGAGTTTTGCCAGGTCCAATCTCTACAAAAGTATCAACTCCCATTTCCAGCATAGTTTCTATGCTTTTTCTAAACTTTACAGGATTTACAACATGGTTTGCCAATATTTCCACCATATTATCTCCTTTTTTATACATAAGTCCATCTAAATTTTTTATAACTTTTATCTGGCTATCAAAAAACTCAATTTTGTCTAATTCCTTTTCTAATTCCTCTGCTGCTTTTTTAAGTTTTTCTGTATGAAATGGTCCACTGGTTTTTAGTTCCACCACCTTTTTTGCACCAGACTCCTTCGCAAGTTCCATTGCTCTTTGTACAGCATTTTTTTCTCCTGAAATCACTACTTGCCCAGGGCAGTTATAATTCACAGCTCTTACAAAACCTTCTTTAACCTGTCTACAAACATTTTCAACCTGTTCATCTTCCAAACCAATAATTGCAGACATTAGCCAATCTCCTACTGGAGCTAATTCTTGCATTAGTCTTCCTCTAGTTCTAACTATTCTTGCTCCATCTTCTAATCTAAGAACTCCTGCACATGTCAAAGCCGTATATTCTCCCAAACTCAATCCTGCTGATGCAATAGGCTTAACTCCCTGCTTATTCAAAACTTCTAAAATTGCCATACTCATAGCATATATTGCAATTTGCGTATTCTTTGTCTCATTTAACACATCTTGTGAAGAATTATACGTCAGTTCTTCCACATTTTCACCTAATGTAATATCAATTTTCTTATAAACATCTCTAGCTTCTTCATACTCTTCATAAATATCCTTCCCCATTCCAACAGTCTGAGTCCCCTGCCCTGGGAATATGTATCCTATCTTCATATTTTTTCTCCTTGCTAAATTTCTATTAATATACTACCTATATTAAGTCCACCACCATAACCAGCTAGTACAATACTATCATTTTCTTTAATCAATCCTTTGGCAAAAATTTCATTCAAAGCTATTGGCACACTTGCATTAAACGTATTTCCTACACCGTTTATATTTATGTACATTTGCTCTTTCGTAGCACCAATTTTTTTGCATATATTCTCTAGTATTCTAAAATTAGACTGATGAGGAATTATATATTTTACATCTGATATTTTTAAATTACCTTTTTTCAATAATCTATTAATATTGTTTGACACCATTGTAGTCGCAAACTTATATACTTTTTTCCCCTCCATATATAACTCTTCATTCTCTCTACAAGTTAAAATATCACCATCTTGCCCAATGCTTTCAATATTATATAAATATTTCTTATTTTTTGCCTTCGTAATCAAAGTAGCTCCAGCCCCATCTCCTAAAAGAATTGATGTATTCACATCTTCCTGATTAATACTTTTAGAAATAGTTTCAACACCTATTACTAAAGCATATTTTACTTCTTCAAGCTCCAAATACTTTTTTGCAATATCTAGTGCATTAATATATCCACTACATCCTGCCAAAAGATTTATGCAAATACACTCTGGTATATTAAACTCCTTCTGTATTTCAAAAGCAACTCCTGGCATTGCATCATCAAACTTTGTCGAAGCGACAATAATCAATCCAACTTCTTTTATATCTATATTACTCTTCTCATTTAAATCTCTTGTGGCATTAATAGCTAAATCTGTGGCACTTTCATTTTTTACCCAAAACCTTTTCTTAATCCCTGTCCTTTGCTCAATCCATTCTTTACTTAATCTAAATTTATGATTAAAATATTCATTTGTAAGTTCGTTTTTAGGCAAATACATACCAGTTGCTAATATTTTTATTGAATTCATATGTGTTCCCCTCTGCTAAAAATTCCGTTTGATATTATATCATATATGTAAAATTTTTTCATCTTTTTTTACTAATCGGTCAGATTTTTTTCAATTCACAGCATACGCGAAAATATATGTTTCGTCCAGCCTTCTCCTAGAGTATTTCGTTAATGCTAACTGTTTCATTTAATACTCACCTCTGCATACAAAAAATACAGTATGATATTTTTTTATTTTACACACTGTATTCTTTCCCCTTCCAAATAGAAATTACTTTCTGCCTATACTTTATCATATATTTACATTATCCTCAACAAATTCATTAAAATTCACATATTAAATCATAGTCACTAACCTTAACCACTATAGCTCGAATAAATTCTCCCACTTGTACAAGGCCTGCTTCTTCTATTTGACCGTTTGATATATTATTCTCTTTAACTTTTTTTGTTCGCAAATACACTATACCATCAATCTCTGGAACATCAAAGCTGGTTCTCCCAATATATACTTTATTATCAAATGTTGCATTTTCAATAAGAATCTCTACTTCTTTTCCTATTTTATCTCTTAAATTTTTCTTTGATATTTCTTGTTGTAATTTCATAATTTTATTGTATCTACTTTTCTTTGTCATTGGATGTACTTGTTCTTTAATTCTAGCTGCTGGTGTTCCATCTTCTTTTGAATAAGCAAAACATCCCAATTTATCAAATTTAGCTTCTTTTAAAAATTCGTATAATTCGTTAAATTCCTCTTCTGTCTCTCCTGGAAAACCAACCATTACTGTAGTTCTAATAACTACTTCTGGAATTTCTTCTCTTAGTTTTCTTATTAATTCTCTTATTGAACTGCTATCACTTTGTCTATTCATTCTTTTCAATACTGTATTAGAAATATGTTGTATTGGAATATCAAAGTATTTACATATTTTTTCATTTTCTTTTACAACTTTTATTAATTCGTCATCTATTGTCTCTGGATACGCATACAAAAACCTAATCCAGTGAAGTTGCTCTATCTTACATAATTCTTGTAGCAATTGAGCTAACATTGTTTTTCCATAGATGTCTAATCCATATTTAGTTGTATCTTGAGCAATTAAAATTAACTCTTTGTATCCATCACTTGCTAATTTTTTTGCCTCTCTTATTATATCTTCCATTTTTCTACTTATTTGTGAACCTCTTATATATGGAATTGCGCAATATGTACATCTATTGCTACAGCCGTCTGCAATTTTTAGGTATGCAAAATTATTTCCAGTTGAAACAACTCTTTCCTCAATTGTATCAAATTCACTATATTTTTCCATATTTGTCACTTTGCAAGCTGTATGGCTTTTATTTTCTTCATCTATATTGTACTTTCCAGAATTGTTTGCCGCTTCACACTTTGAGCCTAATGGCTCTGTAATCTGCTCCCACAAAGTATTATATTCGCTATATTTTACAAACAAATCAACCTCAGGAAGAGCTTTTATTAATTCCTCTTTGTATCTTTCTACTAAACACCCTAAGACAATTAGATATTTACATTTCTGTTTTTTATACTCTGCCATCTCAAGAATTGTATTTATTGCTTCTTCTTTTGCAGATTCGATAAATCCACAAGTATTTATAACAATAATTTCCGCTTCTTCTGGTCTACTCACTATCTGATATTTTTCCGCTTTAAAAATTCCTATTATCTTTTCTGTATCTACTAAATTTTTACTACATCCTAATGATACGAATCCTACTTTCATTTCTACTATCCTTTCATATATGTTATATTCTCTTTTCATGTCTATGTATAATTGAAAATTATATAGAGACTGACCTTATTATGCCTAAAATTTCAGGTGCACAAAAAATAGAAGTGTCCCTAATTCGTAAATTGCTTATTCAGTTTATTTAATGCATTTACTAATTTATCATAAGTTTCCTTTGATATTTCGTTTGTATTTTCTAATGAATATGAAGTTACAGTTCCTTTCAAATCAATTAATTCAAACCTATTCTGAGCATTCTCTCCATTATCTAACATATATATTGGTGTATAGTTGACTTTATTTAATGTAACTTTTCCATCAATGCCACTTTTCCTTAGCTCAATGTTTAAAACGAGCTCTGTTCTAGCATCTTCTGATGATAGTGTTGATATATATGTTCCTATTGAATATGCTATAAATACATTGTCTCCATTTTCATTTTTCCTTATTTCCATTGGCTGTACTACTGATGGATGTGAGCCTAATATCAAGTCTACTCCATTTTCCACTAAAAAGTCTGCCACTTCTTTTTGCTCGCTATTTACTTTTTCTGTAATTGCATCTCCCCAATGTATTGCAACGCATATGTATTCTGCTCCATTTTCCTTTGCATATTTTAAGTCTTTTAATACTCTTTCCTCACTATACATATTTACACACTTCAATTCATCCTCACTTTTTCCTTGCTCATTATCCATTAAACAAGTATATGTAAGAAATGCAATTTTTGCATTTTTCACTTGCTTTATTTCCACAGAATTTGCAGTTTCTATCTGGCTTCCTATTACTGAATATCCTAATTCTTTCATATTAGCTTGAGTTTCAGCTAGCCCGTCTACTCCATTGTCCAAGCTATGATTATGAGCAATTGTAACCAAATTTACCCCTGAATCCTTTACTGCTTGTGCAAATTCAATAGGAGCATTTTTACTGTCATATTCTTTGCTATCTGTAACTCCTGTTTCCATTGTTCCTAAAACAATATCTGCTTCATTTATAAATCCAGATACTCCTTCAAACATATGTGAAAAATTATATGATTTAGTTTGCTCATTATATGCATCATCAAGCATCTCCTGACTACACAATATATCACCAACAGCAGACATCTTTATTAAAACATCTGACTCTGATATGTTTTGATTTGTTTGATTTATATTGTCAGTAATTTGAGAAAAAATTTCTTCTGACTGTTGCCTTATTTCCTCTTGCTGTTTTGCAATCTCTTTTATGTCAAAATACAGTCTAGTTCCGTTTATTCCAATGCTAATTATAATAATTGCAACCAGAATTCCTACAATTATCAAAAATGTTTTCATATTCAAATATTCTCTAATACTTTTTCGTCTTGTGTTTCTTCTATTTCTTGCCATTTTTCCTCATTCCTTTATAATATTAATTTTTGCCAATCATTCTCTTCTACTTCACTTAATTGGAAAAAAAGTTGCTTCGCCTTTTGTAGCATTTCTCTTCGCGAATATGCACAGCCCAAGGAAGCTTAAGCTTGTTGCATACGAAAAAATCGTTATAAGTACTGAAATATAAAACAAAAAACCGATTTTTCCTATACAATTAAAAAAGAATTGATTTTGATCAAGTGAGCAAACAAGAAACTCTTAAGCATATGTATTTGCTCACTAAAAAACTTTGAAATTCCACTCAACAGCCCTAAAAATAATTATTACTTTCTAAGTGTTGCACCTAATTTCTTATCCAATATCTCAATTATTTTTTCCAAACTATCATTTATCTCTTCATCCGTCAAAGTCCTATCCATTTTTTCAAATGTTAGAGAATATGCTATGCTCTTTTTGTTCTCTTCAATTCCCTTACCTGTATATACGTCAAATACTTCTATATTGCTTAAATTTGAACCTGCTGCTTTCTTTATCCATATTCCAATTTGTTCTGATGTTACATCCTTGTCTACTACAACAGCCAAATCTTTCTTTATACTTGGGAATTTAGAAAATTCTTTGTATTTCATCTTTCCAACTTTTTTATTTAATAATTTATCTAGGTCAATTTCAAATACAAAAACATTATCATTCTCTAGTGTAGGATGAACTCTGCCTATTATCCCTACAATATCATTATTTACTGAAATTAATGCAGCTTGCCCTGGGTGTACTTCTTCTGGCATTTTATCTTCTTTTATTATTAAACTGTATCTGTTTGCATATCCTAAATAGTCAAGCAATTCTTCTACCAAACCTTTTAAAATATAGAAATCTGCCTGCCTCTTATCATCAACACCTAAATAAAAATTCCCTGCTATAAGAGCTGCAACTTTGCTATTTTCTCCATATTCTTCGCCTTGTTTATAAAATGTTTTTCCTATTTCAAATATAGATATATCTTTATTGTTTCTTGACTTGTTATATTCATATACTTTTAAAAGCGAAGGAAGAATACTATGCCTTAAAGTATTTCTTTCTTCAGTCATTGGGTCTGATAATCTAACAATTTCGGTATCATCCTTTGTAAAATATTTCGCCTCTTTGTCATTTACTAAAATATATGTTAAAGTCTCATTTAATCCTAAATCAACAAGCTTGTTTCTAATTCCTCTATTTACCCTATCATAGTTACCCGCCTTCATAGGCATTTCTGGAAGTTTCCCTATAATGTTATTTACTCCATAAATACGTCCCACTTCTTCTATTAAATCCTCTTTAATAGAAATGTCTCCTCTTCTTCTAGGTACTGATACAACAATATTCTCTACATTTTTCATATTCTCTTCTGTTTCAGTAAAATCACTTTTATTTCCATTTATTAATACATCGAATCCTAGTCTTCTAAATACATCTAATACGTCTTTTTTTAGAATTTCCATTCCTAATACATCATTAATTTTTTGAAAAGCAATCTCAATATTTCTGTTTGCTCTGTCAGATTTATCAAATTTAGCTATTCCGCCAACCACTTCTCCTTCTGCATACTCTTCTAAAAGTTTACATGCTCTTTCTATTGCCATATATGTTCTGTTTGGGTCAAGTCCTTTTTCAAATCTTGTACTAGCTTCACTTCTTAATATTTGTTTCGATGTTTTTCTAATTTTTACCCCATCAAATATTGCAGATTCAATCAAAACATTTTTTGTATTATCAGTAATTTCTGTGTCTAAACCTCCCATAACACCGGCCAACCCAATTGCTCTTTCTCCATCAGAAATAACTATATCCTCATCAGACAAAGTCCTCTCTTTTCCATCTAAAGTAAATAACCTTTCTCCTTGGCTTGCCATTCTCACTTCAATCTTCCCTTTTAATGTATCAGCATCATAAAAGTGAAGTGGCTGGCCTGTCTCTAGCATCACATAATTGCTAATATCAACCACATTATTAATAGGTCTAATTCCAGATGCAATAAGTCTACTTTTTATAAATGTTGGACTTTCCTTAATCTTTATATTTTTTACCTTTTTTGCCAAGAAAATTGAACAATTCTCTGTATTAACTTCAATTTTAAAATCATTACTTATATCTTCTTCGTTTTCTCCATGTGTCAAATCAATATCCCTTACTCTTTTATCATAAATTGCCCCAATTTCATAAGCCATTCCAAGAATGCTAAGCAAATCTCCCCTGTTAGCAGTTAAATCAAAATCAATTACCTCGTCATCCATCCCCATGTATTTTATTGGGTCTTCGCCAACTGGTGCATCTAAAGGCAATTCATGTATTCCAGTTTTATCAATTTCATCAGCATACTTATGCTCTAATCCCAACTCTAACATAGAACAAAGCATCCCATTTGACTCTTGCCCTCTAATAATCCCTTTTTTTATTATTCCTCCTGGTAGCTCAGCACCATCTAGAGCAACAATAACCTTTAATCCTTTTCTAACATTTGGTGCTCCACAAACAATATTTAAAATTTCATTTCTCACATTCACTTTACATATGTGTAAATGGTCAGAGTCTGGATGTTCCTCACACTCTATCACTTCTCCAATAACCAATTTAGTAGCATTTAATAGCTTTCCCGCTTCATCATACTCATTACCTACGTTTGTCATGTCTTCTGCAAGTTTTTTAACATCTACATCTATATCCACATAGTCTTTCACAAAATTTGTACTCAATTTCATTTTTAATCACATTCCTTTCTAAAGGCACAAATCTGGTTGGAAAAGAATTAAATTTTGAGCAGTCAAAACGAGTCTGAAATTTATGAGGCGTACTTTTTGTACGTTGATTAAATTTCAAATGAAGTTTGTTAGCCACCAATTGTAATTCTTTTTAAACCTTACTTACCTTCTTTCTTTTTGGGTTACTAGATAATGCTGCTTCAAAACTATATGCTCTTTGAAACAAGCATCCTCATTCCCATGTAACCTTTACTTAATTTATTATCCAATACTTAAACCTATTTCTAAGTAATTACTATAAGTTTATTAGATATTACTTGCTTATAATTTAAAACTCTTATCTATCTAACCTATCAAACTGACTTAAAAACCTTATATCATTTTGATATAGCAACCTAATATCTGTAATTCCATACTTGAACATTGCCAATCTGTCCAAACCAGTTCCGAAAGCAAAACCACCGTAAACCTCTGGGTCATATCCATTCATTTCAAGGACATTTGGATGTACCATTCCAGAACCCAAAACTTCAATCCAGCCAGTTTGCTTACATAGATTGCAACCCTTTCCTCCACATTTAAAACAGCTTACATCAACCTCATAAGATGGCTCTGTAAATGGGAAATAACTTGGTCTAAAACGAAGTTCTAGATTCTCTCCAAGCATTTTTCTAACAAACACTTCTAATGTTCCCTTTAAATCTGCTAGTGAAATATTTTTATCTATCAAAAGTCCCTCAACCTGACTAAATTGATGAGAATGTGTTGCATCATCATCTCTCCTATATGTTTTTCCTGGGCAAATAATTCTAATAGGAGTTTTTTCCTTGTTATCCATCATTGCTCTTGCTTGAACTGCAGATGTTTGCGTTCTTAAAAGATATTCAGATGTAATATAGAAACTATCTTGCATATCCCTTGCTGGATGACCTTTTGGAAGATTTAACCTCTCAAAACAATATTCATCTGTTTCAAGCTCTGGACCTGTTACAACATCATACCCCATAGAAACAAATAAATCTTCTACTTCTTCTATAATTCTATTTAGAGGATGTTTGCTTCCCCTTTTTACTTTTGTGCTAGGAAGAGTAATATCTATTCTTTCATCTTTTAATTTTCTTTCAAGTTCTATCTTCTCAAACTCGTTCTCTCTAGTCTTAATCAAATGCTCAATCTCGTTCCTTGCCTCATTAACCTTACTACCAATAACTGGTCTCTCCTCTGCACTTAAACTACCCATTCCTCTTAAGATGGCAGTAAGTTCCCCTTTCTTGCCTAAATATTTAACTCTTAACTCTTCCAATTCTTTTGCATTAATAGCTTTTTCAATTTGTTCAACAGCTATCTCTCTAATTTTGCTAATCTGCTCTTGCATAATCTTCCTCCTTCATTATGGTAGTATCTATATTAGATAAAAAAAGTAATTAATTCCTATTATCTATTTCAATTTAATCCAAAATATACTCATACTACTTTTATCTATCTTTCAAAAAAAGCTAATCGTCCTATTTATATAGGACGATTAGCTTTAATATATCGTGGTACCACCTAATTTTATTAATTTTAATAATTAACCTCTTTTGCTGTAACGGGCTTCCCGTCTTTTCCTACTATAATTTCAAAAAAGAACCTCAAAAGTGAAATTTCAGTTTAATAAATATTAGTAAACTTCCAGCCTAGATTTACCTCTCTTAAAATATTTTTTCATTAAACTTACTTTGCTTTTTCAACGGTTTTAATTTTTTACACATTTATTATATCATAATTTTCACCAATTTCAAGTATCAACGTAAAATTTTTTCCTTAATTCTTTTTCTTTTTAAAAATTGTTACAAAATTTCCCTTGCATATATTTTCCATATATTGTAAAATATATGAGTAACTTTAGTTTACAAAGCTGTTAAGCGAAGTATAATTATTAATGAGCTTATCTAAAATGAAAGGATGTGTATTATGAAATATAAAAGCAAATTATACAATGCTGATAAAATAAATGACTTTAGAGAATTGGTTAATAGGTATTCAAATTTATATGCAGACAAAGTTGCATTTGAATACAAAGAAACACCTCAATCTAAAGAACATATAAAAATAACTTATGCACAATTTGTAAACGACATTAAAGCTCTTGGAACAGCTTTAATAAATCTTTGCTTGTCTAAGAAAAGAGTAGCAATCATTGCTCCTAATAGATATGAGTGGTGCGTCAGTTATCTAGCAATTACTACATCAGATATGGTTGTTGTTCCATTGGATAGAGCTTTACCTGATAATGAAATTATTGATTTGCTCATAAGAAGTGAAGCCGAAGCTGTTTTCTTTGACAAAAAATATAAAGATGTTTTCTTAAAATTGAAAAATGAAAATTCTTCAAAATTGTCTCACTTCATTAGTATTGATGATTTAGAAAGTTTTTCTAGTTATTCTGAGCTTCTAAAAACAGGTAATATAATGATTAGTCAAGGAGATACCTGTTACAATAATACTAAAATAAATAATGAGGAAATGTCAGTTATGCTTTTTACCTCTGGCACTACATCAATTTCGAAGGCAGTTGCTCTTTCTCAGTCAAACATATGTGAGGATATTTACTCCCTTGCTCAAATGACTGACATTAGAAAAGAAGATACCTTTTTATCTTTCTTGCCATTACACCATACTTTTGAGTCAACCTGTACTTTTCTTTATGGCACTTTTTCTGGTATTACTGTTGCTTTTTGCGATGGTTTAAAATATGTGCAAAAAAACCTTGCTGAGTTTAAGGTTACTGGTTTTGTTTGTGTTCCGTTAATGCTTGAAATTATGTATAAAAAGATTAGAAAAGGTATTGAAGAACAAGGTAAAGCAAAGATAGTTAAAAATATGTCTAAGTTTTGCAATAGTTTACTAAAAATTAGAATTGATATTCGTAGAAAAGTTTTTAAACAAATTCTAGATAACTTAGGAGGTAAACTAAGGATTTTAATTGCTGGCGGTGCTGCAATGAGCAGAGAGGCTATTCAAGGATTTTTAGATTTGGGCATTAATCTTTTGCAAGGATATGGATTAACAGAAACTTCTCCAGTTATTGCAGGAGAAAATGATAAGTTTAAGCGATGTGGTTCAGTTGGTTTTCCATTGCCCGGAATAAATGTAAAAATAGATAATCCTAATAAAGAAGGCATTGGAGAAATTGCTGTTCAATCTCCAACAGTTATGCTTGGATATGTAAACAATCCGGAAGCCACAAAAAATGTCTTTAAAGATAATTGGTTTTATACTGGAGATTTAGGATATCTTGATAAAGACGGTTTCCTATTTATTACTGGTAGGAAAAAAGATGTTATAGTACTAAAAAATGGTAAAAATGTTTTTCCTGAGGAGTTGGAAATATTAATAAATAAATTACCCTATGTTTCTGAAAGTATAGTTTTTGGAAGACCTTTAGATGATGGAGATTATAAAATCTGTACTAAAATAGTATATAACTCTGAGACTGTTTCAAATATGTTTCCTAATATTTCTAATCAGGAATTATATAATAAGGTCTGGGAAGATATTAAGGAAAATGTAAATCATAAAATGCCTGCGTATAAATATATTAGAGAATTACTACTCACAGAAACACCTCTAATAAAAACTACTACTCAAAAAGTAAAAAGGCATGAGGAATTAAAATTAATATTAGGAGAAAATTAATTTCAATAAGAACTATAAAGTGGACTGGTGTTTTTTACCAATCCACTTTTCTTCTATTACATGAAAAATTTTAATTTGTTGTAATACAGTTATTTTACTCTTCTAGAGGCTCTCTAATCATTACTGCACATGTGTTTTCGTGTCATTTCTAATAAATTTAATTTAGAAAATCCAACTATTTGAGTTTTGGACCTATCTTTTTTCAAATTTTCTTCAAATAGCTCTATTATTTTCTCTTCATTATCTTTGCTTTGCATATCAATATAATCTATTATAATTATTCCACCTATATCTCTAAGTCTTAACTGTCTTGCTATTTCTATAGTTGCCTCTTTATTCACAGTAAAAATTGTATTTTCCAAATCTTTTTTTCCCGTATACTTTCCTGAATTTACATCTATTGCCGTCAAGGCTTCAGTTTTATCAATTGTAATAAACCCACCACATTTTAGCCAAACTTTTCTATTTTCCATATCTTCTAATTGTTTTCTCAAATCATACATATTTAAAATATCTTGTTGCAATTCTACTTTTATATCCTTATTATTTCTTTCTAGTTTTGACTTTATTTCATCATAAACCCCTTCGTTATTTGTCTTTATAGTTAATAAATCTTTATCCATAAGGTCAGTAATTACTCTTTGTGTTATATCTTCGCTTTTATATATAAGCACTGGTTCCAATCTTTCATTTTTTTTCTGCTTTGCATATTCTTTTTGTATTTCCTCATATTTTTCTATAACATTTTTCAAATCTTCTAAAATATTCTCTCTGCTTTGCCCTATTGCAGATGTTCTTATAATAGCTCCATATCCTTTATTCATATTCTCTTTTAATATTTTTTTTAGTCTTTCTCGCTCATCTTCAGAGTCTATCTTTTGTGAAATAGTAATAAACTTTTCTTCAGGAATAAGAACTATAAATCTGCCTGGAATACTTAAATGTGCAGAAATTCTTGCTCCTTTTTTATTTGTACTATCTTTTTTTACCTGAACCAAAATTGGCATTCCTGTTTTTAAATAATCTTTTATGTTATAATTTGCAAAATTCTCATTTTTATTTCCTGTTTCCAAGCTTACTTTAGGTATTATGTCTCTAATATGTATAAATGTATTTTTTTCTTTTCCTATATTAACAAAAGCTGCCTGCATTCCTGGCAAAACGTTTTCAACAACCCCCAGGTATATGTTTCCTTCAAGTCTTTCCTTTCCTTGCTCATCAACATATCTCTCCATAAGTTTTCCATTTTCTACTAACAATATTTCTTTCTTGTCCTTTTCAACATTTACCAATAATTCTTGCACGATTTTATCCTTCCTTACTTGTCTTTATATTGTATTTATTCATTGTATTATCAATTCCATTTTCTATCCAGTATATGACTGCATCTCTTGCACTATCAACACCTTTTTGAAGTTTCAACTGCTCCTCTTTTGAAACTCTGCCTATAACATAATCTATTCTATCAAACTCGTTCTTTGGCTTTCCTATTCCTACTCGTATTCTTGCAAATTCTTCTGAATTGAGCTCATTAATTATCGATTTCATACCATTGTGTGAACCTGCGCCACCTTTAGCTCTAACCCTTATCTTGCCAACTTCTGTATCCATATCATCATAAATTACCAAAATGTTTTCCATTGGCATTTTATAAAAACTAACAAATGCTTCTACTGATTCACCACTATTATTCATAAAAGTTTGTGGTTTTACCAAAAAAACTTTTTTTCCTTCTACAACACCCTCACCCAAAATTGCATTAAATCTGGTTTTTTTTAGGTCAATATTTAATTCTCTTGCAATCTTATTTATAGAATCAAAACCCATGTTGTGCCTTGTATTTGCATACTCTGGCTCGGGATTTCCGAGTCCTACTATTAAATACATATATAGCCACCTTTCGTATTACAATATAAGCTTTTTTAGTATATCACAATCCATATTTTATGTCAAATTTAATAGACAATAAACTTATGTCTTAAAATAAAAACGGCTTAATTTCTCTCAAAAAAAACAGGTTTTCTTTCTCTTGCACAAAACCTGTTTTCATCAGAACAATTTATTAAGCTTATATTCCTTATCTAGTTTCTCGTTTAAGTATAGGCTAGCTATAATCTCTAGCTCCTTTATTCCTTGCTCAGACAAGTTAAAAGAAAAAAG
Source organism: Clostridiales bacterium (assembly GCA_019419955.1). Classification (GTDB taxonomy): domain Bacteria; phylum Bacillota; class Clostridia; order TANB77; family CAG-508; genus CALXVA01. The sequence goes on from JAHZIB010000002.1 coordinate 46,314, forward strand.
CTTTTTAGGTGGTGCTAATACAATATATTTTATTGCATTTAGAGTTCCTACTGAAATCTCCACAGCACCTTTATCTTGCCTACTACATATGTCACACTTCAATCCATTATTTACAAAGCTAAAATGGTTTAGAGTTACATCTGTATTTTTGCAATTTGTACATTTATTAATAATAGGAGTAAATCCTAGATAGCACATAATCTTTATCTTAAATATTGATACAATTAAATCCAGATCTTTATCTGTTTCTGAAATTACATATAAAGTGTTTAAAAATAGCTGTAATATTTTATATGTATTTTGATTTTCATCTGTTACGTCATTAATTATTTTTGTAATATGAGAAGCATACTGAAGTTTATCCAAATCCATTCTAATATTATAGAATACTTCATTTACTTCACATGAATTTATATTATATGAACTTACTCCTTGATATACCATATAATCCCCAAAGCATAGAAATTGTGTAGCTGCCATAAGCGCACTCTTTGGTCTCCTTGCACCTTTAGCAGCACACCCTATTTTACCATTTGGAGTAAGAATTGTAACCATTTTGTCATAGTCACTCATATTATTTTCTGATATTACTATTCCCTTCACTTTCAATATTCCCATTTTGTTTTTTCGCCTCAACCATATTTTTTTCTACATTCTCCACTTCCATAAGCTCCAGAAATGTATTTATATCTCCGGTATTCTTAAAAGTATTCCAAGCCATTTGTTTTATCATGCTAATCATCTCCATTTCATAAAGTTATCCGCAAACATAAAATTGTCTGCCTTTCTTTATTTTATCTTTTGCAAATTTTAAAAAAATATACACTAAATTTTAGTTGTTTTTTCTTAAACTTAAGTTAAAAAAGCAAGCAGTAATTAAAATACAAAGTTTAACTTATTTACTATTAGAGTAAAAAGAAACGAGTATTGCTAGGCGAACAAATAAAAATTTTTTATATGAATTTTAGTCGTTTCTATATTATACTTAGGCTAAAAAGAAGCAAGCAGTACTAGGCAAAATTAAATTAAAATGCGGAAACGTACTTTGTGTACGTTGAGCAATTTTCATTTAATTTTAACAACGTAATGCGCCGCTTATTTTTAGTCCAAGCGGAAAGATTTGATAAACTTATCACTATTAATCCAATCCTCCCTAACCTTAACCCATATTTTAAGATTTATTTTAATATTTAACATCTTTTCTAAATCCTGCCTTGCAAAAGTTCCTATTCTCTTTAGCATACTTCCATTTTTCCCTATAATTATGCCTTTATGTGAAGCTCTTAAGCAATAAATAGTTGCCTCTATATTGTAGATTGGTTCATTTCCTATTGTCTTTCTTTTTTTCATTTTTTCAACTTGTACTAGAATTCCATGAGGAACTTCATCATCCAAAAGCTTCAATGCTTTCTCTCTTATTGTTTCTTCTACTAACTGTCTTGTAGTTTGATCTGTATATTCTTCTATATCATAATATGCAGGTCCTTCATTTAGGTTCTTCTCTATTTCATCTAATATAGCATCTAAGTTTATATTTTTTACTGTTGATACTGGTATTATACTCGCAAAATCATATTCATCTTTGTATAATTCTATTAATTTTGCAACTTTTGCTTTATCAACTAAATCTACCTTATTTATTACCAAAATAGTTTTCTTATTAGCCTGTTTTATTTTTTCTAAAATTAGCTTGTCCCCTTTTCCAATATCATCTGATGTAGCTTCCACTACAAAAACTACAACATCAACATCTCTTGATACTTCAAAAGCATTATCTACCATTACGTTTCCTAATTTCGACTTTGGTTTATGAATTCCAGGAGTATCTATGAAAATTATTTGAGAATTAGGTCTATTTACTATTGCACGTATTACTGTTCTTGTAGTCTGAGGTTTATTTGCAATTGCGGCAACCTTCTCTCCAACTAAGCTATTAATTATACTAGATTTTCCTACATTTGTTCTACCAAGAATTGATACAAACCCTGATTTCATCTATTTCCTCCTCATATTATCGCTACGAAATATGAAATTAAAGTATAAACAATAGGGGTTAATGGTTTTAAAATATAATTGTCCTGCAACGTGAGTTCCATTAACCTTTAACCAATAAGGTACTTTAACTTTCTTATTCGTAACACACATTTAGCATTATACTTCTTTTAGTATACATTTTTTGTAGAAAAAAGCAAATGACTTTTATGAATTTTTCGCCATTTTTCTCTTGATTTTTTAATGATAACCAGCTCCACATAGGACACATATTTTTTATGCGAAAACTTGGGGAACACAAAATATGTGGATTAACAAAATGGAGTGGATTTTATATACAATTTATATCCTATACTCTTTCATTGGAGTATAATATGTATGCAAAAGTTCATGTGCCTTGTGTTCTCCTGGTTTGCCAAGATATTCCTTATAAATCTGTTGTAATACTGGGTTTTCATGAGATTTCCTTATTGTGCTTTTTTCATCTATAGAATACATAGCTTCTGCTCTTTTTCCTCTTACATCCAATGTCATTCTCGTTTTAGAGTTTTTAATTGGCTGTCCTCCCCCCATTATACATCCACCAGGACATGCCATAACTTCAACAAAACTATAATCAGCTGTGCCGTTCTTTATTTCTTCCATAACCTTCCTAGCATTGCTTAACCCATGTGCAATTGCCACTTTTACTTCTTTTTCTCCAATTTGAATAGTTGCTTTTTTTAGTCCTTTTTCCCCTCTAACATCTTCAAACTCAATTTTTTCTAAGTTTTCTCCTGTTATTAACTCATAGGCTGTGCGAAGTGCCGCTTCCATAACTCCTCCAGTAACGCCAAATATTGCTGCTGCACCTGTTGCTTCACCCATTGGACTATCAAAAGTATCATCTTCTAATTTTTCAAACTCAATATTTGCCTGTTTAATCATTCTAGCAAGCTCACGTGTAGTTATTACAGCATCCACATTCCAAAGTTCGTTATTTTTCATTTCTTCTCTTTGTCTTTCATATTTTTTTGCAATACATGGCATAACTGAAACTACATATATTTTTTTTGGATCTATGTTATTTTTTTCAGCGAAATAAGATTTTATAATTGCTCCAAACATTTCATGTGGTGATTTACAGCTAGATAAATGTGGTAAATTTTCTGGATATTCCATCTCTGCAAATCTTACCCACCCTGGGCAACATGATGTTGCCATCGGTAAATTATCATTCTCTTTAAATCTTTTTACAAACTCTGCCGCCTCTTCCATAATTGTAAAATCCGCTCCTGTATTTGTGTCAAAGACTTTATCAAAGCCTAAATGCTTTAGTGCTGAAATCATTTTTCCTGTAACATTTGTGCCTATTTCCATTCCAAATTCTTCGCCAAGTGCTACCCTTACGGATGGAGCTGTTTGAACCACCACATATGTATCTGGGTCTTTTAATTTTGCCCATACATCATTAATATTCTCTTTTTCGTGAAGAGCACCTGTTGGACATGACTCAATACATTGCCCACAAAATGTACAATTTACATCATTCAAACTGTGGTCATATGTTGTAGAAATACAAGATTCAAAACCTCTATTAATACAATCTATAGCTCCGATATTTTGCATGTTTTTACAAGTTGCAACACATCTTCTGCACAAAATACACTTATTGAAATCTCTAACGATTGCAGGAGATTTATCATCTATTTTATGCTCTGTTCTCTCTCCTTTAAACTCTATATCTAAAACATTAAATTTTATTGCTAAATCTTGGAGTTCACAATTACCAGAACGTGTACAAGTTAAACAATCCTTTGAATGATTAGATATAATTAAATCCAATATTGCATGTCTTGCCTCCAAAACATTTCTTGTATGAGTGTGAACTATCATACCTTCCTCAACCTTTTGTATACAAGAAGTAGCAAATCCACGACGCCCCTCTACTTCAACAATACACATCCTGCAATCTCCGACTTCATTGATATCCTTTAAGAAACACAATGTTGGAATATCTATTCCAGCTTGTTTTGCTGCATCTAATATGGTTGTACCCTCTGGTACACAAACTTTTTTATCATCAATTTTTAAATTAACCATTATTTCCTCCTTTTTTCTTTTTGGGGATAGATCTCACAACGAATTTTTTTTCGTTTTTTGGACACATCTTATCTCTATTATATTAATTTTCAAAAAACAATTAATGCTAGGAAAAATTTAGTAAAAAATCGCAGGCGTACTTTGTGTACATCGAGGATTTTTTATCTAAATTTGGGCAACGCAATACGAAGCCTATTTTGAAAATTCCCAGGCTTAATCAAAAGCGAGTATTACTAGGAAAGCTAGCTAAAAATTTTGAGATAGTACATAGGTACATCGAAAAATTTTTTGCGACGCTTGACAACGTAAGACGATGCTTTTCATTAAGCCTACCCAATTGCATGGAACGGACACGTACGTACACAAGTCGTACACTTAATACACTTATCCTGATTTATGTGTCTCTTTTCTCTTCCTTCTCCTTCAATTGCATTTACAGGACAATTTTTTTGGCACAATCCACAAGCTTTGCACTTTTCCTCATCAATCTCTATTCTGGATAATGCTTTACACTCCATTGCTTTACATTCTTTTTCAATAGCATGCTGTCTAAACTCTTCCCTAAAATATTTCATTGTACTAATTACAGGATTTGGAGCACTTTGTCCTAATCCACATACACTAGCTTTTTTTACATTGGCTGCCAGTTTTTCTAATCTATATATATCATATTCGTCTCCTTCTCCATTGCATAATTTTTCTAGAATTTCGAGCATTCTTTTGGTTCCAATTCTGCATGGTGTACATTTTCCGCAACTTTCACTTACTGTGAATTGTAGATAGAATTTTGCTAGACATACCATGCACTTTGTATCATCCATTACTATTAGTCCACCAGACCCCATCATTGAACCTATTTCTTTTAAAGATTCGTAATCAATCGGTGTATCCAAATGTTCTTTTGGTATACATCCTCCTGATGGTCCACCTGTTTGAGCTGCTTTAAACTCTCTGCCATTTGGTATTCCTCCACCTATATCAAACACTATTTCTCTTAAAGTTGTACCCATTGGCACTTCTACCAATCCTACATTATTTACATTGCCACCTAATGCAAATACTTTTGTACCTTTTGAGGTCTCGGTTCCTATACTAGAATACCATTCTGGCCCTTTTAATATTATTTGAGTAATATTTGCAAATGTCTCAACATTATTAATTAATGTAGGACATTCCCATAAACCTTTTTGAGCTGGATATGGTGGCTTTACTCTAGGTTGGCCTCTCTTTCCTTCTATAGATTCTAATAGTGCTGTTTCTTCCCCACAAACAAATGCTCCTGCGCCTAATCTTATTTCAATGTCAAAACTGAAATTTGTTCCAAATATATTTTGTCCAAGTATTCCATATTTTCTTGCCTGATCAATTGCAATTTGAAGCCTTCGAACAGCAATTGGATATTCAGCTCTAACATATATATACCCTTTTTGAGCTCCTATGGCATATCCTGCAATCTCCATTGCTTCTAACACTGCATGTGGGTCGCCTTCTAAAATACTTCTATCCATAAATGCTCCTGGGTCGCCTTCATCTGCATTACAAACCACATATTTTTTATCTCCAACCGCTTCCTTAGTACTCTTCCATTTTTTTCCTGTTGGAAAACCAGCTCCACCTCTGCCTCTTAATCCAGCTTTCTCTATAGTTTCAATGACCTCATCTGAGCTCATTTCAAAAAGTACTCTACCTAAGGCTCTATATCCATCAAATGCTATATATTCATCTATGTTCTCTGGATTAATCACACCACAGTTTTTAAGAGCAATTCTCTTTTGTTTTTTATAAAAGTTTAAGTCGTCAAGCTTAATTACTTTTTTTCCATCTACATCTTTGCAGAGTAATCTCTCAACCACCTTTCCACCCATTATGTGTGACTCAATTATTTCTTTGCAATCATCAGGTGTAACCATTGCATAAAAAGTATCTTCTGGTCTTATAATCACAATTGGACCTTTAGCACATAAACCAAAACAGCCTGTTTTAATGACTCTTACGTTTTTTAGTTCTTTTTCCTTTATTAACTTATTAAAATTCTCTAGAATTTGTGGTGATTTTGACGATGTACAACCAGTTCCATGACAAACCAATATATGCTTTTCTCTAGTATCTGCTTCCGTATTTTTCCTCAAATCTAATTCTACTTTTTTTTCAACTCTTATTTTATTCAATTCCTCTATAGTTTTCATTTAAGCCCTCCTTTTAACTTACAAATTACTTCTTAATTATTTGGCTAGTAATTAATAATCTTCCCTGTTTTAACTTGAAAAATAATTAGTATATTGCTAGACGAAATCCATGTCCTCGCTTTGCTCGGACGGTCCAAGGTAGCCTAACCTTGTTGCTCCGGAAATTTCTAACGAATTTTTCTATGTAATAAAAAAGCGCAGGCATGCTTTTTGCACATTGAGTATTTTTATCTAAATTTCAACAAAACAAGATGCTGATTATTTTTCAAGTTTGTCTAAAATCTCATCAAGTTTCTTCACAGTTGCATGACCATAAACTTCTCCATTAACTGTAAATACTGGCGCTATTCCACATGCTCCAACACATCTTGTTGTATCTATTGAAAATTTGCCATCACTACTCGTTTGCCCTTCTTCTAATTTTAACCTTTCCTTTAATCTATCCAATATTGCTTGTGAACCTTTAACAAAGCATGCTGTTCCTAAGCAGACTGAAATATTGTATTTTCCCTTTGGTTCTAATGTAAATCTTGCATAAAATGTAATAACCCCATAAATCTCCGCCATAGGAATATTCAAATACTTCGATATTTCCATTTGTGCAATTTTAGGAATATATCCGTACTTTTCTTGTACTTCATTTAATATCTGTATTAAATTATCTTTTTCCTGTTTATATGGTTTCATAATTTCATTTACTTCTTGTATTATTCTTTTTTCAACATACTCACACATCTTTTATCAATCCTTTCTCAATCCCGTCTTCTTAATTATATGCTTGTATTATATCAAATAGATTGACTTTATACAATCAATTTTCGACATTTTGTGAGTTTTTATCTGAAACTCGCAAAAAAAGAAAACATACAAAGCCAGTTTATATTTTTGTATGCTTTCTTTTATCCTTCAGCACTATACACAAGTACTTCTTCCAAGTCTTCATCTTCTAACAAAGACCCTTTTATACTACCTGTTGTAATAATATCAACCTCTTTTTGCAATGCTTCTTCCAAAGCAAATTTCACCTCTACTATTTTAAAACCTTCCGCAACATCTTCCGTCTTTACAATAATATCTATATCACTATCTCTCCTCTGTTTCTTTTTTGCATATGAGCCAAACACCCAAATGTAAGTCAAATTGTACTTTTGGGCAACTGGTTTTACTTTTTCACTAATTTTCTCTAACTCAGACATGCGTTTCACCTCTATTTCAATACTCTTAAACAGAACTCCTTTATTTTCTCTGTTTCTTTATCTGCCACATTCCATAGTATTAGTTTGTCAATTGTTTCATAGTTATGTACAACTATATCTCGCATTCCTGCAATATTTCTCCATGGTATTTCTATATGTTCAAGTCTAAATTCATTTGGTAACCTCTTTACAAGCTCTCCTATTTGTGTAACAGGTGTAAGAATTGCATTTTGATATATATTATTTTCTTCAAATTCCTTATAACTATCCCCAAAATGTTCTTTTGTTTCATTAATAACATTACAATGTTTTATTATTGCTAATAGAATTTTTTTCGTTCTCTCATCTATCATTTTTATTCTTCCTCCTTAAACTCCACATCTGCATTTATTGGGCATATTTGTATAAATGTCTTTCCGTCATTTACTTCTATTTCATTTCCTTCCATATCTTTATATACAGTCTGACCGCTTCTCGATTTCTTCTCACAAGTTATTTCTATAGCCTTTCCATTTGTAATATAATAACCATCTAATGTATCAACATTATCCAATGTTTGTCTGCCTTTGCCAGAGCCATCATTAAGTGTAGAATTTCTTGCTTTTGTAATAATTATATTTTTTGTTGTGATTGGTTTTTCACTGTCCCAGTCAACTTGTTTTTCTCCTCTTGAATATCGTACATATTCTTTTGAGTCAGCATCATACTTGTATTTCACAGTATTTGAATATGAGTATGGAATTGTAACTGTATCTGCTATTTCTCCATCTTCAAGATTAACTTCATCTATCACATAGTTTAACACATTTTCTTTTTCCTTTTCTACTCTATACCCTTTTCTATCCGCTATTTCCATTATGTTCTCCATGCTAGTTACTGCATTATGTGGTGCATATTTGTCTTGTACTCTCCAAAACGAATTTGCGCTTTCATATATTCCATTAATATTATCAACACCCAATGTAGAAATATCAGATTGAGCCTGTGGACTCCATCCATAATGTACATAAATTGCATCATTTTCTAATGCATAATCTAAAAAATAATGTCTTGAACTTCTTACTGGTCCAATTTTATCTAAATCTTCATCTTGTAAAATAAGCATTAATCTGCTTTCTCCACCTTCAACAATTATTTCATATATTATGTCTGCTTCCAAAAGCCCTGCCTGCGGCATTGCATCAATATGATTGTCTATCATAATTGCTACTGGTCTTGAATCTCCTGCCAATGTTTTAGGAGTTGGTACTCCTGGTTCTGTTGCCTCTTTCATTGAATCTTGACCATTCACTACTTGAGAACTATTTTCCCCAACCACTTTTAATACAAATAACACTCCTGCTATAATTATTAATAGTACCAACACAATACCAAATACCTTTGTTCCTTTACTTCCTGCACTCTTTGTTCTTTTCCCTTTCATTTTTCCTCCTTATTTTCTTGAGTTATATTCTCATTACACCTAGCGTAACGCCATAAATTAATAATACAATTGAAATACCAACGCACGCACTAAATACAACTTCAGAGGTCTTATGTGCTTTTGCTTCAATTCTACTTGCAGACACCAATATTGCAAGTACGAGAGATAATGTTAAAATTACAGCTCTAATTGCCTCATTATCTGTAACAGTATCAATCATTACCCAAATAATAGTATTTATTGCAAAAGCCAGAGCCGTAAAACCACTTGGCATAAATTGCTGATTTAATACTTTATGTTTGTTTGTTCTTGCCATTGCAATAAGCGCTACAATCGCTACTACTACTATTACAATAGATGTAAATGCTAAATGCACTGGAGAATTAATAACATTTCGTATAAAGTTCAAACTTATATCGCTAATCTTGTCAAAGAATAAGAAATATGCTACTATTATTGCATTTATCGCAGTTATAACCACTCCTCCAGCAGCAACGTCTTTTGCAATTTTTGCTTTTGGATGATATACATCCACATATAAATCAACCACAGTTTCAATTGCAGTATTACACATTTCGGCAAACAAAATTAGTATTATTGTAAATAGAAAACATAAAAATTCTGCTCTACTCAAATCAAAAAACAAACTTATAATAACAACTGCAACTGCTATCACTAACTGTATTTTCACATTTCTTTGGGTCGTAGTCGCATATATTATGCCATTTATTGCATTCTTCCAAGCATCAAGGAAATTACTATTTGATGTCTTCTTTTTAGTGCTCTTTTCATCTTTTTCTAATTCTTCCAGCTCTTTTTCCCCTTCTTCAGGTGATGTCTCTCTTGTTATTCCCAGTTTTGAAAGTATAGTTTCTTCTTTTTCTCTCATTATACTCTTGTCTTGTTCTTCAATATGGTCATAACCCATTAAATGATAAAAACCATGAACCACCATATATGACAACTCTCGTTCGAAACTATGCCCATACTCTTCCGCCTGTTCATACACCCTCGGAATTGATATTACAACATCTCCTAATATATCTGCTTGTATGTTTTGTTCACCTACTTGCATACTTTTATGAATAAATTCCTTTAATTCATCTTTCTCAAACATAGGAAATGAAAGTACATCAGTCGCTCTATCTATGTTTCTATATTGCTTATTTAGTTTCTCAATTTCCTCTGGATTTGTAAGAGTTATACTAATATACAAATTAGTATCTTCTAATTTTTCAGTTTTGAAACATTCTTTTACAACGTCTTTAATAGTACTTTCATATTTTTCTTTTTTGTTTATATTTTTATATATAATCTCGCAATATTCCTTCATAAGCCCCCCATTTGAGCAATTACATTTTTTGCCTCAGCTTGCCCAAGAATTACACATTCAAAGGCAAACTTATTATTATTTTAAACAGCTTCTTTATTTATAGTAATTTTTGTTTTTCTTTTAACCGTTTTTTTTTCAACTTTTTTATAGCATCCTTCTGAAATACATGAATTATAAAGATTTCTCATAACACCTAACTCTACCAATCTATCTTTGTAAAACTTTATAATTTTATAGTACTTATTTGCATTTTCATAAACTTTGCTTAAATCTGTTTTAATAAATAATATCTCTTTTTGTCTAACATATTCCTCATAATTTGCATCTTTTAGTTTTTCTACTTCTTGATACTTACTCCAGAATTTTTTGTACTCTTCTCTTTGCGCTGGTTTTTCCCAATAAATCTTTGTACTTAATAATTTCGCATTATACTCTTCCATTAAATTAATTAATAGAGAATAAGCCTTTTGTTGTTTTCTAATAATTTTTGTATCTACAATTAAGCTCCTAATATCCCTCAACAATTTTACATAACATTGCTCTGCTACAACTAATGGAAGGCTATGAGTAAATAGCTTTCTACTTAATCCCAAAAGTAACATGTTTTTTTCTATTATATCATTTTGATCCAACTTACCAACGCTAAACCTATCCACTTTATCAAATTCATCTAGTATTTCTTTATATGTATTATTTTGCTCAATTTCAAATTTAATTGGTAATATATTAGAAATATATTCCTCCAGTGCCTTAAATATTTTGTTATATATATTCTCTTTTTCTCCATCTGTAATATTATCTGCAAGCTTAATTGAAAAATGTTTTAGTAACCCTTTATATAATGTTTCTGCTTCTGAAACATAAAACTTTTTATATCTTTCAATTAATTTTGCTTTTTCCTCTAATACATTCTGATAATCTAAACTTATTAAATATATTTGCTTTTTATATTTATACTCTGCATATTCTGTTTCTTTCAAATGAGTAATCATATAATATTGCGATAAAGCTTCTTTTTCAAACTCAGCCGCAGTATCATTCCTAACTTTTTTATATATAGTATCCATTATGTATTTATCAATCGATTCTAAATATAGGGCATAGCAATCATCTAACTTTTTATTAAGTACTTCCTTCTTAGCTTCTTCATCTGTAGCATTTACGTTTTCATAAGCCTTTAGCACATTGTTCCTTTTTAAAGAAATTATCATTCCATTAATTCCAATTTTAGTAGGTATAAGCAACTTACTTATAGTACTTGAAATTTTTGAAAAAAACGTTTTCTCCGAATTATAAATTCTTAAACTTCTTTCTTCCATCATATCATTCCTTTCTCGTCATTAGTGTACTAATCATTTAGACTTAAAAAACTATTTTTTCTTCTACTCCAATCTCTTCTTTAACTTCATAAGTAACCTCAACAATAATAGCACCGTTCTCCGATTTAGTATTTATTTGTGTATCTAGTATTTCTTTATCTTTTAATTCTTCTGAAAGTTCTTCTTCTGCCCTATCTATACCAATTTGTTTTGCTTCTTCAATGCTATGAATAACAACTACTTCTTCGTATTCTTTATATGTATATTCTACTAATTCAATTGGTAAATAGAAATTAGAAAATAGTTTTAATTTTTTTCCCGTTTCTATTGTATCATATTTTTCGAATTTTGGAATACTTTTATGAAAATTTATATGAAAATTATTTAACTTTACGGAATATTTAGTTTCCTGTTCTCCAGTTTCTTTTTTTTGCACCTCCTGTAACTCTACTCTCTGAGTACTTGTATACCACACCTCAGCCTGAACCTCGCCTTGTGCATGCACATATCTATCTCCTGTATATTTTCCTCTAAAAACCCCTTCTATAATTATATCACCTTTTTTTACAACATCCCCCTCTTTTACTAGGGGTGTACCATTTTGAGCACTCACTTTTCTTATAATAGCATCTTTATCTGCTACAATATTGCAATAATCATCCTCGTCAACTATCTCTGGTTTTTTATCTGCCTCTACAACTTTTATAATCGCATTTGTTCCTTTAACATCTATTCCTACCCATGCAATATCATCTCTTTCTAATCTAATTTTATTTATAACCTCCTTGGTGTCTATCTTCCCTTTAAATTTTCCAACTGCAAGACCTTCAGTTTCTGCTAAATTTAATATATCCTGCTTAGAAATAGTCTCAAGTCCTTCTACCTCAATGTTCCAAATAAAATTTGACAATCCGATTATTATAAATATAATAGCAATTAACAAGCCAATAAACACTTTCCTCTTTTTATATTTTTTTATTACAAATGGGAACCCCTTTTTTTTCTCAATCTTTACTTTGCACCTTGTATCCTTGCATATTCTCTTAAGTAATTTAAAATCAGAAATATGTATACTAGCACGTAAAACAATAGAATTTTCCCTTTTCAAATTCCATAGCATAATATTTTTATTAGTACAAATATTTATAAATTTTTCTATATAATAACCTTCAACAGTTATGTTTACATATCCAGTTAAATATTGTAATAGTTTATTCGAATTCAATTCCAGCTACCCCTTTCTCTAGCTTTTGCTTTAGTCTTTTTCTCTTCTATAATTGGTTAAATAACTATATTATTACCTTCCACAATCAATCTTCACTCTCTTCAGTGACACTTTCAAAATCAATGCTATCAATTCTACCAGTAACCAGTAAATCATCAGTCGTCATTTCTTCCAACTTCAAATTAAATCCATTAATATTTAATATACCTATATAAGTATTCACTCTGACAAAATAATCCTGATATTCTAGAATTCCTCTATAATTTTCTATAAGCATTCGTTCAAACCCTGTAATAGTTATCTTGGGGTTGTTGGTACTCAATTCAACGGGTATTTCTAAAATTTCCTCTATTTTCCTTGCTTTTCTTCTCATCTTTTCTCCTTCCTTGAATATTAGGATTAATTATCTCCTTCAAATTCATCCAAACTCTTAAACTCATATCCCATATTCTTTATTTCCTTTATACAATAATCTAAAATATTGCTATTATCCTTTGAAGTACTATGAAGTAACATAACTTCTCCATTATGAACATTATCTATAATTTTCTTTTTTCCATATTCTTCTCTTCCTTGTTTATCCTCATCCCAATCATCATATGCAAATGACCACATCACAGTTTTATATCCAAGTGTATTTGTATATTCAATTGTTCTCTCACTATATTCTCCTTTTGGTGGTCTTATATATTTCATTTCATACCCAAATTTATCATACATTGCAGTATGAAGTTCCATTACATCTTTTTTTATTTCTTCATTTGAACATTCTGGCATCGGTATGTGATTTGTTGTATGATTTCCTAATTTCTTAATGTCTAATTTTTAGCGGTTTCTAACCGCTTCTATTATTTTTTTATATGCTCTTATTTCGTCCTAACGTTAGGATAATTTTGAAATGTAAATTTAATTGTTATATTTTTTTCTTTGTCAAATTCAATTTTTTCAATTAACTTTTCTAATATCATTTTATTTTGCTTTTCCATTTTTAAGAACTCAGTTGTAATTTGTTTTATTTCTTTAAAATCTATTTTTGGTAATTTTTTATTGTTTTCTTCAAGTTGTGTTTCTGTCTCTTTTATTTGTTTCAAAGTTTTATTTCTTTCTTTTTGCTTTTTTTCATAAATAATTTTAAAATCTTCTATTTGTATAATTTTATTTATTTTGTCTTGATATATTTCTTCAATTGTATTTTCTATATTTTTTAATTTTTGTTTTAATTCTTGTAACTTTGTTTGCAATAAATTATTTTTGCTTTTTGCTTCTTTTTCTGCTTGTTCATAAATCTGTTTTATTTCTTTTTCAGAGAAATTAATTTTTTGTATTTCTTCCTTTATTTTTGCATTTACCACTTCTTCTATTAAATTTGCTGAAATTTGTTTATTATCACATAATGAACTATAATTATTTCTTTTAGAGCAAATAAAATATGTAGCTCTCCAAACTGTTCCATTTTTTCTTTTTTCTTCTCTACATCTTAAAGTTGCTTTATTTCCACATTCTCCACAATACACGAATCCTTTTAGTGGGTGATCATATTTCCTATCTCTAGTTTTGGTATATCCATTTAATTTATCTTGTGCTTTATTCCAAGTTTCAATATCTATTATTGGCTCATGCATATTTTCTAGGACAATATATTCTTCTTTTTTTGTGCATCTTACTTTTGCTATTTTATGGCTTACTTTTTGAAATTTTCTTCCTACTACACTTCCGAAGATAAACTTCATTTCTTAAAATTTTTCCTATTTGTGCCCTTAGCCATACATATTTTCCATTTGGATTTACACTTTTTCTCTTCATATACGTAGGTATTTTTAAATATATTGCTGGTGGCTCTATCTCTCTTCTATTTAATTCATCTGCTATTTTTATTGTTGACATACCTTTATTTACATACATATCAAATATTTCTTTTACAACTTGTGAACTATATTCATCAGGTACTAAATGATTTTTTATTTCTATATCTTTTTTATATCCATATGGTGGAATTCCTGCTTGATATTCTCCTTTTTCGATTTTTCTTTGTTTTACACTTTTAATTTTGTTTGATATATCTTGTGCATAATAGTCATTAAAACTTAGCTTAAATGTTAAAAATTGTAAACCATCTGGCTTTATTGTATCTACATTATCTCCAATTGCTATGTACCTTATATTATTCGCAGGTAAATATCTTTCTAAATAATATCCAGTGTCTATATGATCTCTACCAAATCTTGATAAATCTTTTGTTATAATACAATCTATTTTTTCATCTTCTATGTCTTTTAACATTTTCTGAAATCCTGGTCTGTTAAAATTTGTACCTGTATAACCGTCATCAACATATTCTCCTGCTTCTATTAGTTCTTCATGACCTAATATATAATTATCAATAATGTCCCTTTGATTTTCTACACTTTCGCTTTCTCGGTCATCTCCATCTTCACGAGATAACCTTATGTATTTTGCCACTCTTATATTTCTATAACCATTTACTCTATTCAACTTAATTCACCTCTCTTTTTTTGGTTCAAATAAGAATTGCTATTTTACAAGGCAAACGAATTTGAAATCTATGAGGCGTACTTTTGTACGTTGATTAGATTTCAAATGAAGTTTAACGAAGTAAAATACAATTGTCATTTGAACTTTCCTGAGAGTAAATAGCCTATCTAAAGCATAATCAGAATAACGTGCTCTTTCCAGATTGTCAGCCTTAAATAAGCATTATTTTTCGTTCATAGTTATATAATTTATGTATTGTTGTTTTAGCAATTCTATTAATATTTCTTTTAAATTTGCTGTTCCATATTCTAGTTTAATATTTACATTTCGTCCGTTTTTCATTTTATCTTTACTCCTTTTTTTGTTTTGTTTAATCTTATGAGAAATCTTTAAATTTATTCCTCTACTATTAAAGTCTGCTAAAAAATATAAAAATTGGACAAATTTTTGAAAATTAGTTTTTAAAATCACAAAAAAGAGATATCTTTTGATACCTCTAATACATATATTTTTATATAAAATAACAATTTGTAAGTTGTCGTTGAGATGTGTAATTATATCCCATATACTTTATATGCATTCTTTGTAGTAATTCTTATTACATCTTCTTCTGTCATTTCTTTAATTTCTGCTATCTTATTCACAATATATTTCAAGTATAATGAATTATTTCTTGAATGTTTTTCAAATGGTTCTGGTGGTAAAACAGGACTATCTGTTTCTATAACAATTTTATCAATAGGAGTAATTCTAACAGTTTCTTGTATATCCTTATATCTTGTAACAGGTCCACCTATTCCTAAATAATAACCCATTTCAACAAACTTTTTTGACATTTCTGGTGTTCCTGAATAACAATGCATTATTCCTGTTTTTATAACTGGATTTTCTCTCAATATTTTTTCTACATCTTCTTGCGATTCTCTTGAATGTATAATAATAGGTAAACTATATTTATTGGCTAATTTTATTTGTTCTATAAAATACTTCTTTTGTAATTCAATTGGATAATCAAAATGGTAATCTAGTCCAGTTTCTCCAATTGCAACTAATTTTGATGATTTGTTTTCTAATTCATTTTTTATTATTTGCTCAATTGAATTTATTGAAATTTCTTTTTCTATCTCCATAGGATGTATTCCTATAGAATAATACATATATGAATATTCTTTTGCATATTCTATAACTTTGTTTGCAGATTCAACATTTATTCCTATATTTACAAGCCCACATAATTCTCTTTTAAATTCTTCAAACAATTCATTTCTATCTTTATCAAACTCTTTCCAATCATAGTGAGCATGAGTATCAAAATATAACATGTTAAAACCTCCCTTTACTTTTGTATTATATTATTAAATTATTAAAAAGGCAAGACATCATTTGATATCTTGCCTCAATCGCTTATCAATTTTTAGAGAACCCTGGATAAAGCTGTTCAGCTAACTTGAACATTTCTTCAAAGTTTCTTTTTCCTTTCAGGTCATATACAGCAACCCAATTGTTCTGCTTTTCGATATTATGATAATTTTTACCAATAACATCAAAGTGCAATGATTCAAACATGTGAACCACAATTTTGTTGTGAATACGAGTCTGGATATATGCGTATTCATAGTTTTGCTTTTTAAGTTCTTCAAGAACCTGTAACAAAGCTTTTTTAGCATATCCTTTCTTCTGACAATCGGGAAATACATAGATTCCATTAATCTTAGCACACTTGGTTGAAGAAAAATGGATCATCATGTATCCTACTGTTTTTTCGTTGTCATTGAGTTCATAAACAATTCTCGTTCCATTCTTGAATGTTGCTTCATTCTTCTGAATCCATGTGGAATAATACGGATATTCTCCAATAAATTCTTCAGTTAAACTCCGCAAGCCTTCTTTGATTTTTTCCGCCTCTGTCAGCAATACAATTTTCATCATATAGACTCCATCCTTTCTGCTAATCTTTGGGTTCATAATTCCAAATGTTTAAATGTCCTTTTGCTGGAATAGGTACATCAAGAGGTTCTATATCTTCTAAAACCCAAGCATACCTTCCTAAGCTATATTCCCCACATAGGAATTCTTGCTTATTGTCTTGAATTTTGTCCAAAAATTCTTGATCCATATATATGCAATCTACTAACTTGCATTTGCATAAAATGTTACCGTATCCCATAGGAACATCTGGAATTAACTTCAACAATTCTTTTGTGTGTTCATCACTCCTTTTAATTTTTTTGCAACTTGCATGAATGTAAAGTTCACCTCTATAAGATGTCTTCCAACTTCTTGTTTCGATGACTTTCTTCCCTTCTTTAATAAGGGTTGCCCATGGTTCAATTAAGCTTAAGACTTTCATAATGTCCTCCTTTAAATTGATAAATAATTACTGCATGGAAAATTTCTCCATATTTCTATTATACTATGAATAACTACAAAATTCAATACTCAGCAAAATTTTGTTTCTTATTATCTAGTGATATTTTATACTTTATCTTTAATTTTGATGCTCAAAAATATTTCATGTAATATATTTTCTGTGTGAATTTTTTACATTATTTTGATTTACCATAGCATATTCCATTGTGGTATCTATTTTTATATGCCCTAATAATTTTTGTACCTGTTCTATTGGCATACCTTTATCTATCGCCATTGTAGCCATTGTTCTTCTAAATTTATGTGGATGAACTTTATTTATATTAGCATCTTTCCCTAAATTTCTGATAAGAATTTCGATACCTGATATTCCTAATCTGTTATATGGTTTTATAAGAGATACAAATAGTGCTTCGTTATTATCTGTTCTTGTTTCTAAATATTTTTCTACATACATTTTACTTTTAGCACTAAAATATACTTCTCTTTCACTATTACCTTTTCCTAATACAATGCAACTTCTTTCTTGAAAATTCATGTCAGATATATTTAATCTAGTAAGCTCTCCAACTCTCATACCAGTTGAAATTAATAGTTCTAATATTGCTAAATCTCTTACATTTGTACAAGTGTCTCTTAATTTTTCTAAATTTTCATCTGTTAATGTTTCTTTAACTTTCTTAGTTGCCTTTACTTTGTGTATTCTTCTAACAGGACTTTTTACAATATAATCTTCATTCTCTAACCAAGCGAAAAAACTTGATAATGTTCTTCTTATATTGTCTATTGTTACCATTCCTGCATTTGAATTATTTTTATAATTAGCCAAGTAATTTCTTAATATTTCAGTTGTAATTTCATTTACTGGAAGGTTTATTTTGTCTAACATTTTATTTATATTATCTTTATAATAGTTTAATGTCCTAATTGAACATCCTTCAATTTCTTTAGATGATATAAACTTATTTAAGATTTCTTTATTATTCTTTTGTAGTTCTTGTTTTCGGCTTTGCTCCAATATCTCGATTTGATAACTTAAACATATTTCTGTAAGTATTTCTTTTAATTTTATTCTTTGGTTATTGTCTAAAAAATTCGTTGTTTCTTCAATTACTTTTTCAACAAATAACTCTCTCACGACAATTACCTCCTTACATTTTTGAATACTTTCATAATCTGCAATATATAGAACTAATTATATTATACAACATTTTTCTTATTTTACATAATTCTAATATTATAAGTACTTACCAATAAAGTTGTTTATTACAAATTTGTTTTCTAAAACAAAAAGCAAGTATATTTAAAATTAATATACTCACTCCAAAAATTATATATTTTTTATTTATTTTATACAAAATCCTAAACTCAACCTCAGCGATAAATTACTATTTTATTTCATATTTTCCAAATAAGAAATTCTTTTTCCTTTTTCTTTAGCATACTCTATTTCTAATTTTGTACTTTCCCCAATATATCCCCCAACATTAATTACATAAATTTCATCAGACATATCTATTTTTTGTTTATGCATTTCATCTAACATTTTTTTAGTTTTTTCGTCTATATCCTCTTTTTTTATACTTTTAAAAAAATTAGGTGTTAAAACAATATTTCCATCTAATGTAAGTTTTTCTTGAACTTTCATAAATTCATCTTTAAATTTAATCGAGCCACATAGTGTTATTATTTTGTATTCATTCATCAATTCTAATCACCCGCTTTCTTTTTTATTAGTTATTTATAAAAGGCAGGAAAGAGATACAAAATGTATCTCATAAACACATAGAAAAACAAGTTTTCTAGTTCTCTGCTTTCTGTAAAATAATACAGAGAAAATACATAGTTCCCACTTCGGTATATTTTATAAATATTTATAAAAAGATGGCATACCTCTTTCCACTACAGTTCTAAACATTTCGATTTCTTCATCTGTATAGTTTCCATCTTTGTATAATATTTTACAGCTTGGGAGTTCAAATCTTACACTGTCAAATCCTTTTTCAGTAGGTCTTTCAAAATGCACATGTATAATTTCTTCTCCATTTTCATTTTTCATAATATGTGAAAAAACAACTTCTGTTTCATCAGCATATTTACAATAAGGATACATCATTTTTATCACTCTCCATCTTTTCTAATCTTATTATTAATTAATCAAATTTATTAAAAATACTTGTCTGCTATTTAATTAAAAACAATCTTTCGATATACTATTATTAGTATATCATATTTTTTATTTACTATATTTTATATCACTTTAAAAATTTTTATTGAATTTTAAAATGCCATTTAAACTGTCATTAAAGTGCCCATTATTAATTAATATTGCTTTAATATCTCTAATTTCATATTTTCATATATCTTTTTTATAATTTTATATCTTTGCTCTATAATCTTCTTGTAAAACTCTTTTCTTAAATCTGATATACAATCTATATTATTAATAAATTTGTTTATTTCTTTAAGATTAATATTTGAAAATAATCTGTTTATAGCATTATTGCATTCTTTATTTTTCATTTGTTTTATATACGACATATAATTAATTTTTTTTCCATCTTCTTTTAAACAAGAATAACAATTGATTGCCAAGTTTTTTAGTTCTACCTCACTGATAGTTTTAATTTTTTCATCTTCCAACATCGGATTTAAACAAGAACCGCAATCATAAATTGGAGAAAATTTAGCTTTACCTGTAGCCTTATTCAATAAAAATCCCCAATTACCATTATGTCTATCAGTATTTCCTATTAAACTATCTATAACAAACATATCCCAAAATTTTTGCTTTGTTTCTTCTGTATCAATCATTCTACTTTCTTCTATAACTTCCATTATATCATTTAGTTCTGTTCCTATTTTTTTATCTGGATTAGTACTTAAGGCTAAATTCTCAAACTCATATAATATATTTTCAGTATCTGTAAAATCTTCACAAGCACAAACTATTTTTTCTTTTCCTTTATATTTATACTTTCCTAATATAGTATTTTGCGCTTTAAAACCTACTATTTTGAATACATTGCTTCCAACATACTCAGAAAATGCATTATTTATATATGATATATTTTTATTTTTTTCTCTAATTGGATCTGGAAACTTAACTAAGTACTTTTTGTCTTTATATATTAAAGTTTTCTTTTTCTCTGAGCCCTTATAATTATTAAATTCTTCTATTGCATTTGTAAAGTCAATCATTAGCTTACCTCCCAATTTTTATTAACTGCTTATTATTATATCATAAATTATTTAAATCGACTATATTTCAACAAAAAACAATTACTAAATTTTTTAACTTTATATTTTAGTAATTGTTTTTATTTGTTCTAAATAGGCTATTACTCTAGCATTTTGTCTCTATCTCATTTCCGGACATTAAGAAAATAGGTGTATGATTTCCTACTATATGTCCCTCATCAATCATCTGTTTTACTAAGTCTGGTTTTGAGTTTAGATAATGACCTGTAATAAAAAATGTCGCTTTAACATCATTCTGTTTCAATACTTCTAATATTTTTTCCGTGTACCCTGCTTCATAACCGCAATCAAAAGTTAAATATATGTATGGTTTTTCACTATTTCCCATACTTATCCCTTCAAATTTATCTATTATCCTTTTATTTTCACTTCCTAAGTCTGGCTGTATATGATTATCTCCTCTTTTTATCCCCCACTCTATTTTTTGATTACTTATTGCTATATCTGCACTTGTCTCGATGGTTTCCTGTTTTAACCCAACTGCCGAAACTGAAAACAAGAACACTAAAAATAACACATAGAATGTTGTCATTCTTTTTATATTTTTTTCTCGCATTTTTACCTCCTTATCTCATTTCATTCTTATGCAAAAAGATTATAATTATTACATTTTTGTTTCGAAATAAAGTCTTAAATAAATTTATAATTCTAGTAATTTTTATTTTATCTTTCGACAAATAATTTCTTTTTTCTAAAAAATATGTATTGACAAGCCAAAATTTTTAGAATATATTATTATAGAAACTGGAAAATTTTGGGTCTTCTATTTCCCAAATCAGTTGACTTTTAAATAAAAAACGGAGGATAAAAATGTTAAATTTTGTATTGTGCGATGATAATTCTAGCGCTATTGATAAACTGTCTAAAATGTTGGAAACCATTCTAATATCACACAACTTAAAAGGTCAAATAACATTTACAACAGACAATGCAATAGCGCTATTATCATACGTGAAAACCAATCCAGCTCATGTTCTATTACTTGATATAGACTTGAAGTCTGATACTTCTGGTTTGCAAATCGCAGAGCAAATCAGAAAAGTTGATAAGAATGTATATATCATCTTTATTACAGGTCATTTTGAATTTGGTATGGTAGCATACAAATATAAAACGTTCGATTTTCTACAAAAGCCATTAACCAAAGAGCGATTTGAAGAAACAATTTTACGATTATATTCTGACATTTTTGATGATAAGGCCAGATACATTCACCTTGATAATAACAAGACTGTGATAAAAGAAAATAGTATTAGATTTATAAAAAAGGATGGCATGAAAGTAATTTTTCACACAGATACCAGAGATTACTCAACTTACAGTTCATTTAAAAAGATTTCTTGCATGTTGCCTGAAAATTTTGTAAGGTGTCATAAATCTTATATTGTAAACATGAAAAAAATATTAGGTATCAATATGGATGAAAACTGCATTTCTTTTGCTTCAAGTGACAAGTGCTTTATTGGTCCAAAATACAAAGATAATTTTATGGAGGTTTTAAATGATGAATATTCTACAAACAATTTGGTCAGCATTGACAACACCACACGAAACATTAGTTAATTTAATATTTATACCAATAAACTTTCTTGATGCTTTTATTGGTATGTTTTTCTTTACTACTCTTTTAAATATTACACCTTCTCAAAAGAGAAAAATTATATATGTTATTATTTATGGGTTAATTGGAAACATCTTAACATTTATTGTCCCTGCCACTCATAAGTTGTTTATTAACTTAATAATCTGGCCAATATTGATATTCTTTATACTAAAGCCAGGTTTTATAAAGACATTGTTATCAGTGGTAACTACTCTTATTGTAACTTCTATTTTAGAATCAGTCTTTATAAATATGTTCCTTATTCTGTTTAATATAACATCACAAGACATAGTGCAAATACCTCTTTATAGATTGTTCTCAGTTTTATGTATATATGCATTCATGTTCTTTTTAGCTAAATTAATTAAATATTTCAAAATTAATATAAATGTTTTTGAAAACTTATCACGTAAAAGCAAAATATTATTAATAGTTAGTGCTTCACTTATACTAATTGTTTTGTGTATACAATTTGTACTACTAATTTTCTATAGTAGCTCAATGCCTGCAATTGTATCTATTATAAATATTATTGTTTTAATTATATATTTTTCAATTAGTATTACCAGTATCATTAATATATCAAAACTTGAAAGCACTAAAATAGAATTAGAAAATGCACAACGTACAATTCATACTTTAACAATCTTGCATGATACAGTTAGGTCTTTCAAGCATGATTTTGACAATATGGTAAATAGTATTGGTGGCTATGTAGTAAATGAGGATATTGAAGGATTAAAGAAATATTATAATCAGCTTTTAGAAGAATGTAATAAAACAAATAATTTATATGCATTATCACCTTCAGTAATAAATCATCCTGCAATTTATCACATTTTAGCAAGTAAGTATTATGAAGCTGACAAAGAAAATATTCAAATTCATCTTAATGTTTTCTTAGATTTGAATGAAATTGAAGAACGCATGAAAATTTATGATTTTACTAGAATTCTAGGTATTTTATTAGACAATGCTATTGATGCCGCAAAAGAATGTGATAAAAAACTTATTAATGTTACTTTTAGAAAAGAAGTTGGCAATAACATGATTGTACTAATTATTCAAAATACATATACAAATAAAGATGTAGACACAGAAGCAATTTATCAAAAGGGTGTTTCTTCTAAAGAAAACCATACTGGTCTCGGACTATGGAAAATAAGGCAAATCTTAATGCATAATAATAATTTGAATTTATATACTACAAAAGATGAGCAATTTTTCACACAACAATTAGAAATATTTAAATAGTCATACAATCTTTTCACTAAAAAATAGCCTATACAAAGGCTATTTTTTAGTTTTGTCAAATTTTTGTCGAATTAATATTTAAAAGAGTTGTTATTTTATTTAACTAATCTTTTTTTATTAGAGATGCTGGCATTTTTGGTTGATGTAAAAAGCCCATTAATGCACATGCTGAATTTGTAGATTTTGCATATTTTTCTGCAACTTTTGCTAATGTTTTTAACATATTATTCCCCCTAAAATAATCATATTTTTTGATAATGCCAATTATTTGAGCATTATCTATATAATAAAACATTGCCGGCTAATGTTTATTAACTAAATAATTAATTTTACATATTGTACAAATTTACATTGGTTTCTCTAATTTCCTTGAGCTTTTGCATATTCCTCATATCCATATTTATTTCCTGTTAGTTTATATGCAATCCTTGTAATAGATATTGTTTGCAATATCGTTCCAAATATTAATATATTTGATATAGTGCTATATTGCACAAATAGCGCTACTAATAAAGTTAATGTCAAAGTTATATAAGATAATAATTTTTTTGTTTTTCTTTCTTTTTTACTAATAATTGGTAGATTTTCAGTATCTGCTGGTGCATACATGCTTATCATTAATACACCAAATATTAAGCTAAGTGCTATTAATATATATTTTTGTATATCATCTAATATCAAAAATTTACTCAAATATATATTTCCATAATAGAAAACAGCACTTCCAATCACGCAACCGAGATGTGTATGTAAATGAAATCCTCCTGAGACAGATCTGTATGGTAATAATGCAATATATAAAAATACCATATACCAACCTATTCCTAGTAAAAAGCTTAGTCCAAACATAATAAACAACTTTGGTATTTCTCCTATTATTAGTTGCAAACCATAAAGAATTATTTCTGCTTTTTCATCTGTCATGTCTGGAATTTTTTTCCTCATTTTTCTTACAATATAGTTACAAAATTTTTCTATCAATTTGCTCACCTCATTTGAACTGAGATTATAATAATACTGAAATCGACATTTTTTTCATTTTTTATATGAAAACCCTTTAGAAATATGCAAAAAGTTTGTTTTTTTATTTTTATATACTATATTGCATTTTTATAAAATTTACATAAATTGCAAAATCTTCTATGCAATTAAAAAACTCCCTCATGTTCTCTAATGAACAAAAAGGAGTACACACAAAGTTTATTCCAGAATTTTCCAGCTACCTTCAAACTTTGGTAAATCTTCAAAAGTCATTCTCTCTTTAGTAATTGGGTGTTCTATAGTTAGGCTGTACGCCCAGAGAGCAATTTGTTTGCCATGCCCTCTTCCCCTATATTTTGCATCACCATAAATACTATGTCCTCTACTAGATAGCTGTACTCTAATTTGATGATGCCTTCCTGTGTATAATTTTATTCTTAATACAGATAAGTTTATCTCTTCATTGTATTTAAGAACTTCATAATCAAGTTTTGCATATTTTGCATTTTTCGTTTCCTTATCTACAACCTTGCTCATGTTATTCCTTTCATTTTTCAGTAAATAATCTTCTAGTGTTCCGTTTTTCGCTAATCATTTTACCATTTACTATTGCCAAATACTCTTTTTCAAATATTTTACCTCTCACTTGTTCACTTAGTCGTCCTGCTGCTTTAGAAGTTTTAGCAAATACCATAACTCCTCCAACTGGCCTATCTAACCTATGTACTAACCCTAAATATACATTTCCTGGTTTATTATTTTTTTCTTTTAAATATTTCTTTATAAGTGTTAACATATCTATATCGCCAGTTTTGTCTCCTTGAGATGGTATGTTTACTGGTTTTTCTACTACTATAATGTGATTATCTTCATAAATCACTTTCAAATTCTGCATATCTTCTTTCTCCTCTTAATATTCTTTTCTCTTATCACACTTTTTGTACTATAACAGCTCCAAATCTCCTTTAATATGTTTTTTCACACTAATTTTCAATTCGAATTACTTTTCGAGCTCAATTCTCCCATCTTCCATAAATACCACAAGGTAATAACAATTTTGAATTTTTCATAGGAATTCCTATTTCACCATTTGAAAATCTACCTTTGTCTCCTATATTAATTCTTAATATATTCTCCAACACTGTACTAGAAATTCCTGTAGTATATGAATTTATTAAGAAAAATAAAGGTTTTTCGGATAATATATTTGTACATAGTTTTACTAATTCAAAAATATTTTCCTCAAACTTCCAAACCTCACCATTTGCACCTCTACCATATGAAGGCGGATCCATTATAATTCCGTCATAATGGTTACCCCTACGTATTTCTCTATTAACAAATTTTTGTACATCATCTACAATAAATCTCACTGGTTTGCCTGCTAAACCAGATGTCTGTAAATTTTCCTTTGCCCAAGCAGTCATTCCTTTTGAACTGTCTACATGACAAACCGAGGCTCCAGCATAGCTGCACGCTACAGTAGCCCCGCCTGTATAAGCAAACAAATTTAATACTTTAATTTCTCTTTTTTGTTCCTTTATTTTATGAATCAACCATTCCCAATTTACGGCCTGTTCTGGAAATAATCCTGTATGTTTAAACCCCATTGGCTTAATATTAAACTTAAGCTCTTCATATTGTATTTGCCAATTTTCTGGAATTTTTTTAGTATATTTCCAACCTCCTCCTCCAGATGAACTTCTGTTATATCTTGCATTGGCTTTGTTCCATAATTCTGGATGAGTCTTTTCCTTCCAAATTATTTGTGGGTCTGGCCTTATTAATATAACATTCCCCCATCTTTCTAACTTTTCACCATTAGCCATGTCTAATATTTCATAATCACTCCATCCATTTGCTACTTCCATTTTTCCATTCCTTCCTTTTTATTATTCTTTATTTAAAAACCATCTACACCGTTCCCAAAACTCCTATAAAGCTCGATATTAGAATCATATCAATTACCATAAATGCAAGCGTTACCACCAAAATAGATAATAATATCTTGCGTCCTTCTAGTTTCCTAAACACTCCTCTTCCAAAAAATCTCTTTTTTGCATATTTCCATTCAGTATCATTTTTTACATCTGGACCATTTTTCATATCCAAAACCACATCTTTTGCATACTCCATTGCAAATTCCCCCTATCTATATATTCACATATTATATAGATATTCATTACTTGTCCTAAATATTACTACTTTCGTATACAAAATTATTACATAATACACCATTATTCTATTTCTATTAATTGAATTTACTTATGGACTTCCCAATTCTTTCTTAATTCGCTCTGCTAGTTCACTATTAATTCCTTTGACTTCCGCAATTTCTTCAATCTTTGCATTAGCAATCCTTTTAACACTTTTAAATTTTTTTAGCAAAGCTTGTTTTTTTACATTTCCAATTCCAGAAATATTATCCAATTCAGACCTCGAGACCTCTTTATCTCTCAACTTTTTATGATAGCCTATTGCGGTATCATGAACAGCATCCTGAAATCTTGTAATAAGATTAAACAAATTATCTGTCAGTTCTATTTCTTGTCTATTTTTATCAATTAACGCTCTTGTAGAATGTTTGTCATCTTTTACCATTCCAAAAATAGGAATGTTCAACTCTATTTCTGCTTCTTTTTTTTCCTTATATTCTCTTTTAATCATTTCAATTGCTTCTAAAGCTGCTCTAATCTGAGTAATACCTCCGTCTACAAAAATCACATCTGGCAGCCTTCCAAATCCTCCATTGGGATTATCTATTGAATGCACTAATCTTCTTGATATTACTTCTTTCATACAAGCTGGATCATCTTGTCCTAGAACAGTTTTTATTCTAAATCTTTTTGATAAACTCCTTCTTATAACTCCATCTTGAAGTACGCACATTCCTGCCACTATATTCGTTCCAGATAGATTTGAAATATCATAGCATTCAATCTTTCTGGGAAATTTATCTATGTGCAAAATATTTTTTAATTCATTTAAGATTTCATTTTTATCTTTTTCTTTATTTTCCAAAGTTATTTTAGCATTATTTTCAGCCATCTCGACCAGTCTTAATTTTTCACCTTTTTGAGGCATCTTTATTTCAACTTTTCTGCCAGCATTTTTACTAAGCCATTGCTCAATAATTTCTTTTTCTTCTATATTCTCTCTAATCATTATCTTGTTTGGTAAAATTGGCCTATCTAAATAATATTGTTTTATAAATCCAGATACAATTTCACTAGATTCCTCGTCTACCAAATCATTCAAAAAGTAATGCTCTCTTCCGACCATTTTGCTTTTTCTGATAAAAAAAATCTCAATGCAAACTTTTGAATCACTTTTCACTAACCCTATAACATCAATATCATTCTCCGAAATATTAGAAACTTTTTGCTTTTCTGAAATTCTTTCAATAGCTACAATCTTATCTCTCAAATATGCTGCCTTTTCATATTGCATATCAACCGATGCTTGTTTCATTGCCTCTTGCAACTGTTTTAATAGCTTATCTGTCTTTCCCTCTAAAACTTCAACAATTTCATTAATTTGTTTAGCATAATCTTCTTTTGAAATATACCTCATACAGGGTGCCATACACTTTTTAATGTGATAATTAAGACATGGTCTATCTTTATACTTAAAACTTCTACATTGTCTAATCTTGAATTTAGATTTTATAAATTCAACCATTTCTTTTGCGCTACCTGCATTAGCATATGGTCCAAAGTATTTAGCACCATCATTCAAAATCCTTCTTGTAATATATACATCAGGATAATCAGCCTTTACATTCACTTTTATATATGGATAAGTTTTATCATCCTTTAAAAGCACATTAAATTTTGGCATATTCTTTTTAATCAAATTACATTCTAGAATAAGAGCTTCTGCTTCATTATCTGTCACAATATATTCAAAATGGTCAATCAATGCTACCATATTTTCAATTCTCTTTGTCTTATTTGTTTTTCTAAAATACTGCCTAACTCTATTTTTTAAGGAGATTGCCTTTCCGACATATATTATTTTATCATCCTTATCATGCATAATATATACTCCAGGTCTTCCAGGCAACTTTTTTAATTCTTCTTCAATATTAAACATCTTCCGCTTCCCCGTTTAAACTAAATCTAACATTAATATTATAACATGTTTTTTTAACTTGAGCAACGGTGTTTAAAGTCTTAGCCCCATATAATATATACTAAGTAAATGTAGGCAATTTTTCTCTCGATTACCTACAATCACTTGGCACTGAGAGCCATCTTACTTACTAGATAATGATGTGTCCCTAAGTTTCAAGTTTTCCACTAAATATTCTATATTTTTTCTCCTGTTATATATTCGAATTTCATTTATCTCCAAATACCATAAGTAAGCAAGTATTAATAAAAGTGCTATGTTATGAACAAATAATATTGCTATACTAACTATTGCAGTTAGTATTATTAATATTGTTTTTGATGTAATATATGTGATTTTGTAGGCCTTTTTTCTACCACAGGCAATATTAAGCATTTCTTTTAAAATTCTTCCTCCATCCATAGGATATATCGGAATTAAGTTAAATACCGCTATTATGTAGTTTGAATATATTATTATTTGATATATGTACATATTTTGTGCATTACCATTGAAACTTGCCATAAGTATTGCTATTACTGCTATTGCGAAGTTAGTAATAGGTCCCGCCATTGCAATAATTGCTTTTCTTATATTTATTTCTTTTGCTCTCTTTTTTTTCAAATTTATTTCATCATCTCTACTTACTTTGTTTTCTTCTTCTTCTTTTGACTGAGTCTTAAAACTAATCTGCAATCCCAATGGTGTCAGCCTTATTTCTTCTGGTCTAAATTTCAATATTATACCTGCTACTAGATGACCAAGTTCATGTAGTATAGCAAATACAAAAAGTATTATGTATATTTCAAATTGCGAGGTTATTAAAAACAAAAATAAAAAAAGAAAAATTTTCAAGTCAATTTTAATGCTCATATAGTATCTCCCCTCTCCCTATATTTCCCTTTACATTACTTATCAAAACTCTATTATTGCCTCTGGATTGACAGTTCTATTGTCTCTTCTTATTTCAAAATGTAGGTGAGGGCCTGTTGAATTTCCTGTAGAACCCACCTCTGCTATTTTCTGTCCTTTTTTAACCTTTTCTCCTTTTTTTACTAAAAGTTTACTACAATGTGCATACCTGGTTAAGACATCATTATTTACAATATCTAAATGCTTTCCATATTCTCCCTCTCCCGAAGCTACTTCAACAGTTCCATCCATCGCAGCATATATTGCTGTTCCTTCATCTGCTCCCAAATCAATACCTTGATGATTAGCAGATACTACCTCAGTTGCTTCCCTTTTTCCGTATCTTGATGTAATACTTCCTTTCAGTGGTAAATCAAACTCAAAATTTTTCTTAATATATTCAATATCTAATTCTGATTGCGTTTTTTTCTCTTTATTATCATCATCCTCAATAATTTCATCAGTTTCAGCTCCACCTATACCGCCTACTGCATTTGTACTGTCATCATTTGTCTCATTTGCTACTGTGTTTGTCAAACTATTTACCTCTGTAACATTTTCTTCACTCTCCCCAAATATAGCTAGAAAACCCAACTTGTCTTTATTATCATTAATAAACGAACTAACCTGACTTTGTATATGTCCAAAATTAATGTCATGTGATAAGAACTCTTTAGTTTTGTTTATAACATCTTCTGAAAATATGTAATTTGTATTTTTTATCAAATAAAATATAATGTAAATAACTGCACAAATCGCCAGTTGCATAAACATCTTCTTGAATAACGATATTTTTCTCTTCTCCGTTCTATTCACATTATTAGAAGACACTCTAACACCGATTCAGAGCTTTCCTTCTATTATATATTTCTTCCGCCCTTCTTATACGCTCCTCTTGACTCAAAGTTCTTTCCAAAAAAAACACCCTTCCTTTGTTATTTTTTACATTTATATGAAGGTAGGGTATCTTTTATTCATATTAAATTAAATATAATTCCTAAAACCGTAGTAAAGAGTAACAAAAAATTAATTCTCACAGAAAATTTATATCTTTTTTCAAGTTTCTTCATATTCCTTCTCCATTTTGGAGATTGCTTTTCAAGCTCGTCCGTATATTTTTTTACTAACATCTCTGCTTCTTTTACTATATATTCATTATTCTCCTTTTTATTTTCACTATCTATTCTATTTTCTTTTACTTCTGCCATTTGGAGCTTATGTAATTTTTTGTTTCTCTTCAAAACTACAATTGCTTCCTCGACAATATTAGATGGCAAATTTTTAAGCACTACAATATTTTTTAGATTTGTTGTATCCATAGTAACCTCCTATAAACTTATTTACTTTCATTTTGCCATCTTTTTCTAATTTTATACATAGATATTTAATTTTTTAAAACTATTTTTTATTCCATCAGTTACTACTCTTGAAGCCCTATGCACATCAGAAACTCTAACACTGCTTAATTCTCTTAGATTATCTTCTTTATTATTATAATATTTTCCTATCACACACTTTATATTAAGATTTGAAAAGAAGCACACGCTTTTATTAAGTGCTTTTCCAATTTTCATATAGCCACTTCCTAGAATTATATCTCCTTTCCTATTTGTATTGCTTAAAGCTGCATCTATTGTAATTAAGTATGGTTCCTTATATTTTCTATTAATCTCTTCTATAATTTCTTTACCATTAATAAAATTAACATTCTTATCAATAGTTCCATAAACATGAACAAACTCATTTTCAAGCTCTTTTAGCTCTTCTCCTATTACTGGCCCTATTGAATCACCAATTAATTTTTTCGTGCCAATACATACAAATACTATATCTGAAAAACTTCCCCTTTGTTGTAAAAAATCAATAAATCTATTCTCAAACTTTTTCAAAACACCGCCACTCTCCATTTCCAAGATACTACCTATTATTATTCTTTACTTCTCGCAATTATGATTTTTACATTTCTATCTTTTACATACTTTTTTATAATATCACTTGAAAAAGAAGCCATCTCATTACTTAAAATAATTGTATCATACCTTTGTTTTATCAACTCATCAATTTTTGAATCCACCTGCTCTGGCGTATCCAATCTAAACACATCAAAACCCAATCTCTCCGGAATCCTAAAATTCTCATCATCCTTTTCATACTTTATCCACGAAAACCTCATACAAACCACTCCCCTCGCTCCTTGTAAATTAGGGACACTCATTTTTTCGCAGAAACTCCCTTTATTAGTGTTTGCATTTTTCGCTATTTTATACAATCATTTTTCGCTTACAACATTTTACAATTAAGAACTATCAAATATTTGATAGTTCTTAATAACTTCTAAAAAATTATTTACAATTCACTTATATATTATTATGTATATCTTATTTATTAGTTTTGACTATATTACATAAAAATATATGCTTATACTCTAATTCCATATTCTTTATTTAAAGAAACTACTTTTTCTATAACATATCAGATAATATAACTTTTTCTTTTCTCTGCACTTATTTTGTATAAACTTTCAAATTTGTAAATATCCCTATTTCGCAAGTTTTTGTCTTATTTCTTCATTTGAAATATATTCTAATGCCCTTTCGTCATTTTTTACAGCTGCTATTGCAATTTCTTCATTAGCCCTTAGTCTTTTACTTGCATACTTTAAGATTAATCCCTTGTTCTTAACAGCTTCTAGAACAACATCATAGTCATCTCTTAATCTTTGAGATGCATAATAAAGTTCTTGACCATTTTTTTTGACTGCTTCCAGCATTATTTCTTTATCGTCTGCTAGTCTCTCGCTTACATAGCATGCAGTCCATCCAACTTTTTTTATAGAAGATAATACCACATCTTTATCATCTTTTAGTTCTGTACTTGCAAATTCTAAAGCATTACCATCTTGGGCAATAGCCTCCAATACCACACTTTTATCATTTTTTAGTTGGTCTGATGCAAATTCTAATAAAATGCCTGTCTCTTTTACTTTTTCTATTACATATTCTTTATTATTTGCTTTGCTCATATCAAAACTCATTTCTACTATCACTCCTCCTAAATCTCAAGTCTGATTATTATAATAATTTAATTATTCTCCCACAATTTTGTTTTTATACTTTCTATAGATTTCCTCATATTGTTCTATGAATTCCATTATAACATATTTTGTGCATGGATAATCCTTTCTTAACTCATTCCCTAAAACATGCTTCCTTCCATTCTTATATTTTACTATATATTTGCTTCCTCGTATTTTCTTCTCTCTATCCTTATATATTGGAATAATAGCATCTCTATATAATCGTTTATGCGAAAATGTAAAACTTTTTCCAGCAAACTTTTTTGGTACAAAAACTATTGGTTCACCATTATAAACTGGCAATTTTTTAGTTATATGTACCCATTCCGACTTCTTATGATCCCAACATAATTTCTTTAACTCAATTCTTTTCGTTGGTATATTCCACAATTTACACTGTTCCTGTGTATACTTAATTAAATCCATAAAAATAATTGATGTAATCAAATCAGAAACTTTGTCCTCAGCAATATTTGGCAATACCATCATGCAATCAAAAATATCTTCCACTTTTCCGCTCATTATCATATCATTATTGGTCAATGCTTGAACTAAGTACTTTCCCCCATTTGCTCCAAAACTCTTTCCAAAGCTGCTAGTTATACTATACCCCAGCCTTGTTTCATTTCTCTCATATAAATTATCAACTATCTTTAAAAGTTCAGTATATTTTCTCTCTTTTGCCAACTGTAGCAAATTATCAATAAATTCTTCAATTTTTTTATAACATATTCTTCCCATTTCAGTTCCAGATCTCTTGATTTTTAATGGATCTATAAATAATAAGTTGTCTTTTACTATACTTATATTAACAAAATCTAACGCCTGATATGGAATATTATATAATCTACTAATTTTCATTATAATCACCTATGTTTTTTTGCAAAAGTATATCATTGTTTTTGCAAGTATAAAAGAGTGCAATAAATTTTTATTTACTTTTTAGTAAGAAAGACATTTCCTATAATCTTTTAAAGAATTTCCATATGCTCACAATATTTTTCAAAACTATTACAAAATTCAGCTATTATCTTTTCTTTTGACATTTCTACTTGAAACTCATTTTTTAAAGAACTAGCTTTTTTTTCTAACTCTGGTGGAAATTTTTCCTGAGTAACATTTATACCAATTCCTATTAATAAATATTTTATTTTATCTCCGTGTACTTACAATCTGTGTTAATATTCCTCCTACTTTTCGGCCATTATGCATTATATCATTTGGTTTCTTTAACTCAAGTTTGCATCTATATTCATTATATATAGTATCAATTAAACATTTCCCTATATCTACTGTCAAACTTTCTAGCCTACTTACTTTGCATTTTGGATACAATATTATTGTAAAAGTAATATTTTTTCCTTTTTCTGAAATCCATCTTCTTCCATGTGTTCCGGATTCCATTTGTTTGATTTTCGGTTAAAATTATTGTTCCATTTTCAATATTTTTTTCTGCCAAATTTCTTGCTTCATTTTGTGTTGACATTATTTTCTCATAATATAGTATTTTTTTTCCGTATTAATTTTGTATTAAAAAAAGTATTCTTTTTTTCTTGCATTTTTTATTCTCCATTTCTAAACTTTTTTCCCTTCGCAAGTATAACATTTTTCAAGCTTTTTGTCTATTTTATGCATAATTTTTTTTCATCGAAACATACTATTAGTATGTATTAATCGTGTATATGTTTACTTTATAGTTTCTGTAATTTAATTCACATACATGCTATATTCAATTTAGATTATGGGGAAATATTAAATTTATTAGAGCTATTTTTTTGCTCGAATGGAGGTTTTTATGGCATTAGATTATAATATTATTGGAGAAAGATTGAAAAAGGCTAGAACAGATAGAGGATTAACTCAAGAAAAGTTAGCAGAAAAACTAGATGTGTCTATCGCTTTCTTAAGTAGAATTGAACGTGGTAGCTCTCATATCAGTCTGAAAAGATTAAGTCAAATTTGTGACATTTTAGGTATTAGTGAGGGTTCTATTTTAAATGGCTCATCTAATAATTCTAGCACATATCTATCTTCAGAATTTGATGATATCTTGAAAAGCACAAGTTCTGATAAGCAAAAATTAATTTATAAAATTGCTAAAGTTATTAATGAGGATTAATATTTTTATTTGAATATTTATTAAGATATTATTTATAATAATTATAGATAATATCTTTTTTTGTTGTTCTCATTAAAAGTTACAGGATAATAGTTAAAAAAATAATTGTCCTTCAACGGGAGTTCTATTAAAAATTTTCACACATCTACACTTACCAAGCTTGTGAAAATTTTTAATTGGATGCTCCCTGCAATGACTTCAAATGTGCAATAACCATTAAAAAAGTATATTAATTTATTGTTGAATTTTGACTATTCTTGTGTTATGATTATTAGTGAACTATTTTTTAAAAGGAGGTTATTATGGAAAATAATTTTAAACAATGGGATGGATTTAATAAGTCTGGAGAATGGACAAGCGAAATTGATGTTCGCGGTTTTATTCAAGTTAATTATAAACCTTATGATGGAGATAGCAAATTTCTTGCGGGTGTAACAGAAAAAACAAAAAAACTATGGAATAAAGTATTAGAATTATATAAAAAAGAAAGAGAAAATGGTGGAGTTTTGGATGCCGATTGTAAAACACCATCTTCAATAAATGCTTATGAAGCAGGATATATAGATAAAGATTTAGAAGAAATAGTAGGACTTCAAACAGATGCTCCTTTAAAAAGGGCTATTATGCCAAATGGTGGTATTAGAATAGTCGAGAAATCAGCAGAGAGCTATGGATTTAAAGTTGATTCTGAAACAGAATATATTTATCACAATTTAAGAAAAACCCACAATGATGGTGTTTTTGAAGTATATACACCTGACATTAGATTAGCCAGAAGTTCTCATCTTTTAACTGGTCTTCCTGATGGATATGGACGTGGTAGAATAATTGGAGATTATAGGCGTGTTGCTTTATATGGTGTTGATAGATTAATAGAAGAAAAGAAAATAGAACTTGAAATTTTAGATACAGATGAGTTTACAGAAGATATCATAAAACGTCGTGAAGAAGTATCTGACCAGATTAAGGCTTTAAATGATTTAAAGGAAATGGCTAAGAAATATGGTTTTGATATTTCAGTTCCAGCTTCAAATGCAAAAGAAGCTGTACAATGGCTATACTTCGGTTATCTAGGAGCTGTAAAAGACCAAAATGGCGCTGCAATGAGTCTAGGTAGAACCTCTACTTTCTTAGACATTTATATTGAAAGAGATATGGAAAATGGAGTTTTGACAGAGGAACAAGCTCAAGAATTAATGGATCAGTTTATTATTAAATTAAGATTGGTAAGATTTCTAAGAGCACCAGAATACAACAGCTTATTTAGTGGTGATCCTGTTTGGGTAACTGAAAGTATAGGTGGAATGGGAGTTGATGGAAGAACATTAGTTACAAAGAACTCATTTAGAGTACTTAATACTTTAGACACATTAGGTCCTGCACCAGAGCCAAATTTAACTGTTTTATGGTCAAATAGCTTGCCAAAAGGATTTAAAGATTACTGTGCAGATATTTCTATAAGAACATCATCTATTCAATATGAAAATGATGATTTGATGAGAATTACATTGGGAGATGATTACGGAATTGCATGTTGTGTTTCTGCAATGAAAATAGGTAAGCAAATGCAATTTTTTGGTGCAAGAGCAAACTTAGCAAAAGCTTTACTTTATGCAATAAATGGTGGTAGGGATGAAATCTCTGGAAAACAAATTGCTCCAAAATATCAACCAATTACTTCTGAATATTTAGACTATGATGAAGTTATGGAAAAGTTTGATGATATGATGGAATATGTTTCAAAAATATATATAAAAGCATTAAATGCCATTCACTTCATGCATGATAAATATTCATATGAAGCATTAGAAATGGCTTTGCATGACAGAGATGAAGATGTCTTAAGAACTATGGCATGTGGAATTGCGGGACTTTCTGTTGTTGCAGATTCTTTATCAGCTATAAAATACGCTAGAGTAAAAGTTATAAGAGATGAAACAGGTTTAGCAGTTGATTACGAAGTAGATGGAGAATTTCCAAAATATGGTAATGACGATGACAGAGTTGATAGAATCGCCGTAAAAATTGTTAAATTATTCATGAGAAAATTACAAAAACACCATACTTACAGAGGTTCAAAACATACACTTTCAATTTTAACAATAACTTCAAACGTTGTATATGGTAAAAATACAGGAAATACACCAGACGGTCGTAGAGCTGGAGAACCATTTGGACCAGGTGCTAATCCACTTCATAGTAGAGATACAAATGGAGCTTTAGCTGTTATGAACACAATTGCAAAACTTCCATACGAATACTCAGAGGATGGTATTTCATTCACATTTTCTATAACTCCATCCGCACTCGGAAAAGATGAAAATACTAGAATTAATAACTTAGTAAGTATGCTAGATGGATATTTTAAACAAACGGGTCATCACATAAATGTAAATGTATTTAATAGAGATTTACTATTAGATGCAATGGAGCACCCAGAAAATTATCCTCAACTTACAATTCGTGTTTCAGGATATGCTGTAAACTTTATTAAACTTACTAGAGAGCAACAATTAGATGTCATTCATAGAACTATTCATGAAAGAATTTAACTTTGAACAAAGCAACGAAAGTTGCCCTTTGTTCGCATCGATTTAGGTTTCCGACTGTAAGAAATATATCCTAAAGGCGATGGCGATTGTAACCTTTTCTGTAATAAGATTTTTGGAAAAATTTTCCTATTATAGAAAAAAGAGGGGATTTACCCTCTTTGTATAATTAATATACAATTAGTCAATTTGGAGGGAATGATGAATGAAGAAGTCAATAATAAAAAAATAATGGGCAAAATAC
Organism: Clostridiales bacterium; assembly: GCA_019419955.1. Classification (GTDB taxonomy): domain Bacteria; phylum Bacillota; class Clostridia; order TANB77; family CAG-508; genus CALXVA01. Next base: position 84,045 of record JAHZIB010000002.1, read on the forward strand.
ACTCTTTCGAATCTTTCGGTGCAGTTGATGGACCAGGAATTCGATTTGTAGTATTTTTTCAAGGATGTGGTCTTCGTTGTAAATACTGTCATAATAGAGATACTTGGGCAATAAATTCAGGTATAAAATATTCTACAAATGAACTCATTGCTAAGATTTTAAGATACAAAAACTATTTTACCGTATCTGGAGGAGGTGTTACACTTTCTGGAGGAGAACCACTTTTACAGCAAGACTTCTTGTTGGAATTATTGCCTAATTTAAAAAAACATGACATACACATAGCTATTGATACTTCTGGCAACTTTCCCATAACAGAAAAAATGAAGAAAATAATATATTTAGCAGATTTGTTTTTACTTGATATAAAATGTATTAATGATGATATATGTAAAGAATTAGTTGGTGTTTCTAATAAACTTGAACTTGAGTTTGCTAAATATTTAAGTAATATAAATAAAGACATGTGGATTAGACAAGTTCTAATACCAGGTATAACAGACAATGAAGAAGACTTATTAAAGTTAAAGGAATTCCTTTCAGGTCTAAATAATATAAAAAAAATAGAGATATTAGCATATCATGATTTAGGTAGATTTAAATGGGAAAACCTCGGATGTAATTATGAGCTAGATGATGTTCCAAATGCCACAACAGAAGATGTATCGAGGGCCAAAAAAATTCTGGGTATATAATAATTCAAAAAACCGCATATCAAATGCGGTTTCGTTTATTTTAGTTCTCTTTTATTATTTACTCACAAAATATAACTTTCTCTATTAGCAATATTTATCATAATCACAATAACAATCTTCTTTTTTATCTTTCCAACAAACTATAGTTATAATTCTTATAATTAATAAAATTACTAAAATTGATAAGATTGCTATTATAGCTCCTAAACCTAAAGCTGCAACTAAGCCCGTTAAAGCTCCAATTAATAAACCTGCTACAAATGTTATTAAAGAACTTAGTATACATATTATTAAGTCTATACAACATTTCTCTCTCTTGCAACAATTATTTTGCATCATATTATTACACCTCCTAAATAGCATAAAAATGCTATCTAGTATATAATATGCAAAAATTCGATTTTATTCTACATTTTTTTATTAATTATAATCTATCCAAATAATCCTCTTTTCTTCACTGGCGGTTGCTCATTCATTGTTTTTGCTAACTCTACAAGTAAATCTCTTTGCTCTTTTGTAAGTCTCTTTGGGACCTGAATAAGAACCGTAAACACAAAATTCCCTTGAGAACTATTATTTATATTTTTAAATCCTTTAGCTCTAATTGTAAACTTAGTTCCAGGCTGTGTTCCATCAGGAATTCTATATTTTTCCTTACTTCCATCAACCATTGGAACTTCTATTTCAGCTCCTAAAGTTGCTTGAGTAAATGTAAGCGGTATTTCGCAAAGCACATCCTGTCCCTTTCTAGTAAATATATTGTGTTTCTTTACATGAACGGTTATGTATAAATCTCCTTTAGCTCCACCTTTTTCCCCTGGTTCACCTTCGGCACGAAGCACTATAGTTTGATTCTCGTCAATCCCTGCAGGTATTTTCACTGTAACTTTAACTTGCTTCCTTACAGTTCCCTTCCCCTTACATTCAACACATGGTTCAGGAATTATCTCTCCTGTTCCATTACAATTTGTACATGGTCTTACAGTTTGCATTTGACCAAATATTGTTGTTTGTGTCTGCTTTATCTGACCTGTTCCATGGCACATATTACACGTCTTTTTTTGCGTTCCTGGCTTTGCACCACTTCCATGACACGTATTACATGTTTCATTTCTAGTAATATTAATTTGCTTTTCTGTGCCTAAAAAAGATTCTTCAAAAGTTATATCAAGATTATATCTTAAATCAGCACCTTGTTTAGGTCCATTATTATTCCTAGAAGTTCTGCCACCAAAACCTCCTCCAAAGAAAGATGAAAATATATCACCCAAATCACCAAAATCACTAAAACCGTCAAATCCACCTGAAGAAGAATATGAATAATATCCATTTTTACCACCAAAAGGTCCTCCAGTTCCACCAAAGCCTTGACTTGGGTCAGCTGTACCAAATTGGTCATACATCTTTCTTTTTTCCGGATTTGATAAAACTTCATATGCTTCATTCACTTCCTTGAATTTAGCTTCTGCCTCTTTTTTATTATCTGGATTAGCATCTGGATGATATTTTTTAGCAAGCTTTCTAAATGCTTTTTTTAATTCTTCCTCACTCGCATTTTTATCTACTCCTAATATTTCATAATAATCCTTATTTGCCATTTATTACTCTCCTTAAAAAGTCTTGTTATTATACTTATATTTAACATAATTTCTATTCAAAATACATTATCTAGGTTAAATAATGCAAGGTTGGATTTGTCCAACCTCTAAAACCAACTATATTATAATTCTACTTTTTGTCATCTTCGTCAACTTTATAATCCGCATCATACACATTACCGTTATTATCAGTATGTGGTTCACTATTTTCTTCAGAATTAGCATTTTCTGCATTAGTGTTGACTCCTGCTGCATTTTCTGCACCTTTATTTTGAGAATATACTTTTTCTGAAATTGAATAGAATATTTGTGTTAATTTTTCTGTTGCAGATTTAATAGCTTCTACGTCTGTTCCTTCTAGCGCTTTCTTTACATTTTCTATTTCTGTTTCTGCTTTAGCTTTTTCTTCTCCACTTATCTTATCTCCTAAGTCTGTAATTGTTTTTTGGCAATTATATACTAAGCTTTCTGCATTATTTCTAACTTCTATCTCTTCTTTTCTCTTTTTATCCTCTTGAGCATGAGCTTCTGCATCTTTAACAGCTTTATCAATATCTTCATCTGTTAAATTTGTGCTTGCTGTGATTGCAACTTGTTGACTGTTTCCTGTTGCCATATCTTTTGCAGATACGTGAACTATACCATTTGCATCTATATCAAATGTAACTTCAATTTGTGGCACTCCTCTTGGTGCTGCTGGAATTCCTGTTAATTGGAATCTTCCTAATGTTTTATTGTATGCAGCCATTTCTCTTTCTCCCTGAAGTACATGTATTTCAACACTTGTTTGTCCATCTGCCGCTGTTGAGAATACTTGTGATTTTTTAGTTGGTATTGTAGTATTTCTTTCAATTAATTTTGTAAATACTCCACCTAATGTTTCAATACCAAGTGATAATGGTGTTACGTCTAGTAATACTAAATCCTTAACATCTCCAGAAAGTACACCACCTTGAATAGCTGCACCTATTGCAACACATTCATCTGGATTAATTCCTTTGTCTGGTTCTTTTCCTGTTATTTTCTTAACAGCTTCTTGAACAGCTGGAACTCTAGTAGAACCACCAACTAATAATACTTTGTGTAAATCATTTGCTGTAATTCCTGCATCTTTTAATGCATTTTCAACTGGTATTTTTGTAGCTTCAATTAAATCACCAATTAACTCTTCAAATTTAGCTCTTGTTAATGTAACATCTAGATGCTTTGGTCCATTTGCATCTGCTGTAATAAATGGTAGATTAATTTGTGTTTGTTGCATTCCAGAAAGCTCTATTTTAGCTTTTTCAGCTGCTTCTTTTAAACGTTGCATTGCCATTTTATCTTGTTTTAAATCTATACCATTTGATTTCTTAAACTCGTCAACTAAATAGTTAATAATTCTTTCATCAAAATCATCTCCACCTAGGTGTGTATTACCATTTGTAGCTAAAACTTCGAATACTCCATCTCCAATATCTAGTATAGACACATCAAATGTACCTCCACCTAAGTCATATATCATTATTTTTTGGTCTTGGTCTTCTTTATCCATACCAAATGCTAGAGCTGCTGCTGTTGGCTCGTTTATAATTCTTAAAACTTCAAGACCTGCTATTTTACCTGCATCTTTTGTAGCTTGTCTCTGGCTATCACTAAAATATGCTGGAACTGTTATAACAGCTTGTGTAACTGTTTGACCTAAATAATTTTCAGCATCTGCCTTTAATTTTTGTAATATCATTGCAGATATTTCTTGTGGAGTAAACTGGTCTCCTTCTATATTAACTTTCTCATTTGTTCCCATTTTTCTCTTTATAGATATAACTGTATTATCTGGATTAGTAACAGCCTGGCGTTTTGCGATTTGTCCTACTAATCTTTCTCCATTTTTTGAGAATGCAACTACAGATGGTGTTGTTCTATTTCCTTCTGCATTAGGAATTACAACTGGCTCTCCACCTTCCATAACTGCAACACATGAATTTGTTGTACCTAAATCAATACCTATAATTTTTCCCATAATAAATCTTCCTTTCCTTTTTTGCTTTGAGATTACTCTCAATTTATATAAAATTAAAAATTAAAAACTACTTAATTAGCTACAATAACCATTGAATGACGGATTACTCTATTTCCTATCATATAACCTTTTCTATATTCTTGCACTATTTCTTTCTCTCCCTTTGTATCATCTTGTACACTACTTACTGCCTCATGCAACTCTGGGTCAAAAGTTTTTCCAAGAGTTTCTATTTCAGATACCCCTCTTGCAGTTAAAACATCCTTAAATTGTTTTAATACAAGTTCTACACCTTTTTTATAATCTTCATCTTTTGTCTCTGTTTCTACTGCCTTTTCTAAGTTATCTATTACTGGTAAGAAGTTTGAAACAATATCCCCTACTAAAGAATTATACATTCCATCTTTTTCTTTTACACTTCTTTTCTTGTAATTATCAAACTCTGCTGCAACTCTTTTTAATCTATCTTCTGTTTCATCAATTTGTACTTTTTGAGCTTCAATTTGTTTTTTTAACTCAATAAGCTCATCCGCCTTTTTATTATTTTCTTCTTGTTTAATATCTTTCTTTTCCTCCATTTTATAGCCATCCTTTCTATTTATATTTTTTCACTCATTATTTTTCATTCAATTTTTTGTTAATATACTTCATTACAGAAATGACCTTAGAATAGTCCATTCTTATAGGTCCTATTATACCTATTGTACCCAAATCTCGATTTTTATACCTATGTTTAAATGTAACTATACTAAAATCCTTTAATTGTTCATTTTCATTTTCGTTACCAATATATACATTAATATCATTTGCAAACCCTGTATTTAATAAATCAGCCACAATCTCTTTTCTATCAATTACATTTATAAAGTTTTTTGCAACATCTAAACTCTTAAATTCAGGTAGCTCAAATGCCTTATTAGCGCCTTCCATATATATTTCTTCTTCTGTATTTATAACCCTATTCAAATGAGCCATAATAGGCTTTATAACTTCTAAACTATAATTCATATGAGAAAAGATATATTCTTCTAAAGGCTTGTCGATTGAATCTAATGGCTTACCTTTGAGTTTATTGTTAAAAATAAAGTTTAGGGTTTCAACTTGTTCATTTGTAATATCCTGATTAAACTTAATAATCGTCTCTTTTATTATGCCAGTATCAGTTAAAATTACTGCCATAAGCATTCTTGTACCAAGTGCCACAAACTTTATTTCCTCTATATTTTGTGTTCGATTTTTAGGACCTACTGCCACAGTTGTATAATGTGTTACCTCAGAAATCGTACTGGTTGCAATTTTAGTTAAATCCTCAATTTCATTTACTTTATCCATTAATTTTGATTGTATATACTTAATCTCAGCTATGCTAATATTTCTGTCATTTAAAAGTTCATCTACATATAGCCTATATCCTTTTGCCGAAGGAACTCTCCCACTAGACGTATGTGGCTTTTCTATAAAGCCAACTTTTTCCAAATCTGCCATTTCGTTTCTTATAGTAGCACTACTCAGCTCCAAACCGTATTTATTTACAATACTTGCAGAACTCACAGGCTCTGCCGTATTAATGTACTCTTCTATTATTGCCTGTAGAATTCTCTTTTTTCTATCATCCAATTTTCACACCTCTTTTAGCAAATAATTGGCTAGACTGCTAAAACATATATATATTATATCCAAAATTAGCAAATGTCAATACTTATTGCTAATTTTAATTGTGAATTTTGTGTGAAAATAAAGCTACTCTATATTGCATTTAATATACTAATTTTTTCATTATTCAGTTCTTTCCAGATAGTATACAACTCAAATAAATTATTATTATATAGTGTATTTCTAGTAATTCTTAGTGTATTTTCTATCTTTAATATTTTGTTAATTAATTTAAATTTAAAGAAAATGCATTATAAAGTTATATAAATAAAATTATAAAAACCGTAAAATTATTGATTTCTCAGCAATTCTACGGTTTAAATTGGTGCGGGCGAAGTAGTTATCTACAACTTTTTTGGCTCTCTCAACGATTGATATACAAATCAATCAATTTATTAAAGTATATCATACTTATGATAAATTGCAACAATTTTAGTAAAATTTCTATAAATAACTATAATAAATGATTGAATAAACATATAAGTCTACTCAATCATTTACTTTTTAGACATCTTCAATCATAAATTCTTTCTTATCATATTTAGGAATAATATAATCAGGAGTTCCAAAGTCTATTATAGTTCCTTTTTCGATGACTAGAATATTATCCATATCTTTTAATGTAGATAAACGATGTGCTATGCATATAATAGTTTGCTCATTAAAATATTTATGTATATTTTGTTGGATTTTAAATTCTGTATTATTATCTAGACTACTAGTGGCTTCATCAAATATTACAATTTTTGAATCTCTTAAAAATATTCTAGCCAATGCAATTCTTTGTCTTTGACCTCCTGAAAGTTTTATTCCTCTTTCTCCAACAATCGTATCATATTTATCTTCTAAACTTTCTATAAAGTTATGTAGTTCTGCTTTTTTTGCTGCGGTATATATTTCTTCTTTTGTTGCATTAGGCTTTGCTATTTTTATATTATCATAAATCGTTGAATGAAGTAATATAGTTTCTTGAGGCACATATGTCAAATTATTATATAATGAATTTGCACTATATTTAGATATGTCTTTATCATCTATTAAAATATTACCATTTTCTGGATTGTAAAATTTAAAAATTAAATTTACTAATGTTGTTTTCCCACTTCCGACTTACACCTATAATTCCTATTTTTTGTTTATCGTTAATACTCAAATTAAAATTCTCAAAAATATAGTTTTTATTATATCTAAATGACACATCTTTAAACTCTAATTTTCCAGTATCTATTTGTATATCACTTTTATTATCATCTCTTATATTATCTTTAGAATATAATAAATCATAACTATTTTGTAATTTTACCATAATTTCACCTATATGTATATAAGACCATGTAAATGAAGTAGTTTGATTTTTTATAGAAATCATAGCATTTATAAAGAATATAAAGTTTCCTAATGTCATAGCATTAGTTTCAAACAATTTAATTGAGTAAATTATTAATGCAACTAGCGTTACAACATATGCAACATTGGCTATTGCTCCAAATGTAAATTCTTTAGTAGACGCTCTATTTTTATATAAATTCGCTTCTTGCTTTTTTGCTTTTAGATTTTTAGAAAAATTTTCTACTGCATTATATAATCTCAATGATGTGAAATTTAATACAGCATCATTTAAAATTCCATTATACTCTCTATTATATTCTTCTGCTTTTTTTATAAAAGGTAAATACTTTTTAGAAAAATATACTAATCTTGATACTATTATTCCTACAAAAAGAATTGTTGCAACAATAAAAATATTTAAATTTATTGTATATAAAACTATTAAACTACTTATCATTGAAGTCAATAATGAAATAAATTTAGTTGTTATTTGAGTATTCAGATTAGTAATTTCAGTATTTATTTCATTTATTGCTGTAGATATTTTTCCTGTATAATTATCGGTAAAAAATGAATATGTTTTATCATTTAGGTTATTAAATAGTTTTTCAGAAATATAAGGCGTTTGTTTTTTTACAATATGTATAGTTCTCGTTATATTTGAAATATAGAAAAATATTAATTCTAAAACAATAACAACTAATAAAATAAATGTAACATTGTATAAATCCGATATTTGAAAGTTTTCCATACTTGGCAAATCAATAATTCCTTTTATTATATATTGTTTTGCTAAATCTAATATTTGAGAAATAATCATACTTACTATCATTACGATAGTTAAACATTTCACAGGTTTATATAAAGATATTACAAATTTTTTTAAATTTTCTTTTTCCATTTTCTATTTTCCTTCCAAATTTGTTCAATAAAATATAATACCCAAAGTATAGCATACTTATTATATTTTTTCAAACAGCAACACTATTAAATAAATACAAAGCAACTTTATTTCGTTCAACTTGCTCCATTTCCATTATTTTAGCCATTGTAAAATTTATAGTAAAATACTTACTATGTCCAAAATTTATTAAGGTAGTTCTATATTCTTCATCAACCTCTTTTAGCATAGTATCAAATTTCTCATACATTTCAGTCATATTTTTGCTGATTTTTATGCGTCTTATTTAATCCCATTAAAAAAGCTGGTGCAGAACACTTTTATAATGTTCTACCCCAACTATTGACTTTGAACCATATCACAAAAACCTCCTTCTTTCAAGACTTTTGGTCAAAAAAAGACCGTTTCATTTTTTGAAACGGTTTAAGTTTTTGTGTTGTCTAATTCTTATAATCTTGAAATTAAGTTATATCAAGTATTATATAGAGTTCGACAAAAACTCGTCTTGGTGGGCAGGGATGGATTCGAACCATCGTACTCGTATGAGAACAGATTTACAGTCTGCCGCCTTTAACCACTCGGCCACCTACCCACATTTACATTTTACCACTTCTAATAAAAATGGTGCGCCCTCAAGGATTCGAACCTTGGACCCACCGGTTATGAGCCGGTTGCTCTGACCAACTGAGCTAAGGGCGCATCTCAAACGCAGTTTAAAGTATAAAACATTTTTAAGCTTTTGTCAATACTTTTTTCAAAAAAATCACCTTTATGAAAGACAATTTTTATTAAATTTAATTTTTTCATTTTCCTCTTTCTGGAAAAATTATAAAATATAACCATAAGTCACTCATACACAGCATAAAAATTTTCTCTATAAAAAATATCTGGCAGATAAAATATGTATTATAGTATGAAAAAGTAATGATAAAGCACTTCTGTATAGTAAATATTTTTTCTTTATTTTTTGTATATTTTTAATCAATTTGCACACACTATTGATAAAAGTATAAAGAATGGAGGTTATTATGAAAGTTATTGACAAAATAGCATTAGCTCTAGTTATTATTGGAGCTATTAACTGGGGACTTATTGGAATATTTAACTTCAACTTGGTAGATACAATATTTGGTACAATGTCTATTATTAGCAGAATAATATATATTCTTGTTGGCATTTCTGGTTTATGGTGTATTAAAGCTTTATTCACAGATAATGATTAAATTTGTCAGTTATATTAAATTATGTAAATTACTTAAATTTGATATTGTATGATGTAATTTCGCTTATAATATATACAAAAATATAACACATTCAATAAGACTACAATGAACATTTAGTTCAGCTTGTAGTCTTTTAAATTTTTATATTTTTATTTATACTAAGATTGCCTTTACAAAAAAGCAAATTTTTATTTTTCTCCTCTACCTTCTGGTAGTGCATCTGGAACTTCTACAATAACTTTTATTTTCATTATGTATGATATTGCCCTAACAACCTTGCTATTTTTTATGCGTTGCCATAATGATGGTTTTACATCTACTCTAGTTTGTTCTAAATATTCTTTGTTTTGTATTTCTTCAGCTACTGTTGTAGTCTCTGCACTAAGTGGTTCTATATCTTCGTCGTATTGAACTGGCTGTACATTTTCTTCAGGAGTTGGTATCAATTTCAATGCATCTGCTACTTCTATTCCTATATAGCTCAATGCTTTTGACCTATCCTCTATTCTTTCCATATCTATTTCAATATGTAGGTTTGTTTCCAAATTTCCTATTCTTGCATTAATTAATTTTACTGCATCTTGGTAGTTTGCTGATGTCTCTGATTTGCATCTTCCAATTACACCTAGTGTCTCTATTATATCTTCTGAAAAGTCTCCAGATATTTTCTTTATATTATCTTTCCAATCTTCTGATTTATTTTCGACAGCATCCAAAGCTTCTTTTAAACTAGATGCTAATGCAATATTTTTTTCTCTTTGTCTAATAAGCTCTTCTATTCTTTTTGTATTTTCTTCGAATTGATTTGTTGCATATTCAACCAGTCCATAGGCTGCTTTATACACACTTGCTGGAAAGTTTTTCTTTTTTGGATATTCTATTAGATAAGTTTTAATTGATTCAATTAGGTCTTTAAAGTAAGCATCTTCTTCTAATTGAACAATTTGCTTTTTACTATTTGGATTTATTAACTTCTGTACTTTATCAATGTTTGATAAAATCTTTTCTTCCGTGATTACCATTCTCACGTTTACTATGCCAGATTTAGACATTGTAAACCTTACCTCCTTTTCCTATGTAATGCTTATTTCCGTAAGTCTTTTTTAACTTTATAGGATTACTTGTTTTTAAATTTCATTATAATTTTATTACAAGTTCTCCTTTAAGTCAATACTTTTTTGTAATTATTTGTCTTTTTTTACCTCCTCAAACCTTTTAATTTTCATAGTTGTTGTTTTTACAAAATCGTCTTTTTTTATCTCTAATTTTTTTATTGCTTTGTATGATGTTAAAGTCTTATTAACTTCCTTTATTATATTCCAAATAATTTTGTAGACTTCTTCATCATCTAAATTCTCACCATATTTTTCTTCTATTTCCTCATAATTAGGAATTACTCTAACAGTAAGAATAAGTTCTTTTTCTCCCTCTACTTCTTTTCCATAAACCATGCATTCTTTTATTTCTGAATTCTTTGAAAGCAATAATTCTATTTCCTCTGGATAAATATTTTTTCCATTTTGTGTTACTATAACATTTTTGCTTCTTCCTGTAATATATAAAAAACCGTCTTTATCCATATACCCAACATCACCAGAATGAAACCATCTTTCTCCATTTTCTTCAAATATTGCTTCTCTTGTTGCCTCCTCATCCTCATAATATCCAAGCATTAATGTTTTACTGCAAATTAATACTTCTCCTTCTCCATTCTCATTTGGATTATCTATTCTCAATTTTGCTCCAACAATTGCCTTACCTGCTGAGCCCACTTTTGGTTCGAAATCCGGAGTTAACGCTGCTATAGGTGCTGTTTCTGTAAGTCCATAACCTTGCAAGAACAATATCCCAATATCTTCTACCCATTTTCCTATTTTAGCATCAATAGGTGCAGCAGCAGAAACTATTATTCTTAATCTCCCACCTAAGTTTTCGTATATCTCGTTAAATACTTTCCTCTTTATGTCTACACCAACCGTCTTTAGTGCATTAGTTACATGTATCATTGAATTTACTAATGCTTCTTTTTTACTTTTCTGTATGTTTTTTATAATTTTTCTATATAAATTTTCAACAAGAAGAGGCACCGTTAATATAGCAGTTGGCTTCGTTTCTTGTAGATCTGATACAATATGTTTTAATCCTTGACATATACTTATAGATGCTCCCACACCAAAAGGTAACAAAAATCCTATAGAAGATTCATATGTATGATGTAATGGCAATATTGACATCAGTCTGTCATCTGGAGTAAGTTTTACATATGCAGTAGCTGCATTAACATTTTCAGCTAAATTTCTATAGCTTAGCATAACACCTTTTGCATTAGATGTAGTACCAGATGTAAATATTAGTACCCTAAATGTATCTGGCTCCACCTCAATATTCATAAAACTATTATCTCCACCATTTACTAGAGCTTTTCCTTCTTCAATTAGATAATCTAACCCTACATGTCTTCCCCTTATTTCTTGGCCTGAATTCATTTGTATAAAGTATTTTACATCTGGTAAATTTTCTGCCACTTTTTTTATTACATCAGATTTTTTTGTAGAAAATATTACTGCTGATGCCCTCGCTCTTTTTATTACATTCTCTATTTCATTTTCTGGTAATTCTTTATCTACTGGAACTGCTATTGCTGCCCCACAAAGCATTGTCATATATGATAAATACCAATGATGTGTATTCTCACCTATAATAACAATTCTAGTGTCTTTTAAATTTAATTTTCTAGTTAATGCTGTTCCCAAGCCAATTACTTCATTTTTAAATTGATTATAAGTAATCTCCGTCCATTCTCCTTTTGGGTTAAACTTTTCTAGAAGTAATGTTCTATCCGCATACTCTTTTGATGAATTTATAAATATCTCTTTTACAGTATTAAAATGTGTACCCTCGTAATTTTTTTTCTCTTTTTTACTTTGATTCTCCTTCGCCTTTTTTATTTGTTCATAATCTATATTCATTTCATCAATTTCAGAAAGTTCCTTTAATCGAAACTTAGGAAATTTAAAATTTGGTATTTTGAAATCTTTTAAAATTCTCATGCTACAATTCTCCCCTTTAATTTACTGTTTTATACATTTACTATTCTATTCATATGGCTTTCTCTTGTTTTTTATCACTTACTTCAGTATACTCAAATGATATTGTTTCTTTATATTTATCATAAGCTCTAAGGACGTAGTTTTTTTATAAATACATTATCCACTTCATTAAATAACTTTTGCACTTCTACTTCATCTCTTCTCATTTTATAAATAAAACTCGAACATATAAAACCAAAAATTCCTGAAGAAATTAGTGTCGCATCTTTATTTACTATTTCACCTTGTTTTATTCCCTGTTTTACTATTTCTTCAATCATTTGTATATATTCAAAAACATAGTTTCTACACATCTTACTTCTATCATCATTTCCCCATATTTGACTTAATATAATTGTAATAAAATTCTCATATTTAAATAATATTTTTATTTGAATTAAAACTATTGCCCTTAATTTATCCAATGAATTTGTCATTTTTGCTGTCTTTATACTAATACTGTTTTTTAATAATTTCATTCCTTCCTCAACCAAAAAATTAAATATTTCCTCTTTGCTTGAAAAATGATAATACAATGTACCTTTAGCTACTCCCACGTTTGCCGTGATTTCCTCAATACTTGTGGCATCATATCCTTTATCTGCAAATAGCTTCATTGAGGTTTCAAATATTTTTCTTTTTGTTTTATTCATCTTAACCTCCATTTCATGTCTTGCCCCTATTGCCTCGAAAATTTTATAAGATACTTCCTATATAATAAAAATTTTTTCTACTAACTATACTAATTATATCTTCTTTTTTTTAATTATGCAAGCAATTTATAAAATTTGCATTTTGTCTTTTTTTGTTGTATAATTATTTTATTCCATTTTTTGAAGGAGTGTTAAATATGCACCTTATTGAAACACTAGACGAAATTTTTCCGATTTATGAAAGTGACATTGAACGTTATGGTTTTGGTTTGCATGAATATCGGCTATTAATTTCTCGAGAAGATATTTACTATTTTCTAAGCATTGACTCCAACCATAAAGTAAAACTAATTTTTATCTACACTCAGTCATATGAATATGACGAAAGATTTGTAAGATGCGAAATAGAAGGAACTTTTATTTCTAATTCAAACGACCGAGGTGGAGTAGTGCATTTCACACTCCAAAAGAGCGAGGGATAATCTCCTCGCTCTTTTTACTTTTATATGTTATTTCTTTCCATCTATCTTGTCCAAATTATCTAACGCCTTTCCTGTTCCTAGTGCCACACAAGAAATTGCTTCTTGCGCAATCATAACATTAATTCCAGTTTCAGCTTGTAGCAATTTATCTAATCCGTCTATCAAGCATCCTCCTCCCGTCATGTATATTCCTCTATCACTTATATCTGCCGCAAGTTCTGGCGGTGTTTTTTCTAATACGGAATGTACTGCATCAACTATAAGCATTGCAGGTTCTGTTAAAGCCTCTAACATTTCACTAGAATGAATTGTAATATTTTTAGGTAATCCTGTAACTAAGTCTCTACCCCTTATTTCCATTTCAGTATCTTGTATTTTAGGATAAACACATCCTACATTTATTTTCAAGTCTTCTGCAGTCCTCTCACCTATCATTATATTATGTTTTCTTTTTATATACTTAACAATTGCTTCATCAAACCTATCTCCAGCAATTTTCAATGACTCACTTGTAACAGAACCGCCTAGTGAAATAACAGCTATATCTGTTGTCCCTCCTCCTATATCGACTACCATGTTGCCACATGGTTTTGAAATATCAATTCCTGCTCCTATGGCTGCAGCAATTGGTTCTTCTATTAGAAAAACTTTTCTTGCACCAGCTTGAGAGGCAGCATCAATAACCGCCTTTTTTTCTACTTCAGTTACCTGAGACGGAATACAAATCATTATGCGTGGAGAAAATATAAATTTACCACATATTTTGTTTATAAAATATTTAAGCATTTTTTCTGTTACTGTATAATTAGAGATTACTCCATCTCTAAGTGGTCTAGTAGCTACGATATTTCCTGGAGTCCTCCCTAACATTCTTCTTGCTTCCTTACCAACTGCTAGAACTTCTCCTGTATTATTATCCACTGCTACAACAGATGGCTCTCTTAAAACAATCCCTTTTCCCTTTACATATGCAATAACAGATGCAGTTCCTAAATCAATCCCAATGTCTTGTCCCCACTTAAACATTTAAAATCTATCCTTTCCTCTTAACTTATATTTCATTTTTGTTACAGTTATGTTACAATTATATTACATTTATACGAAAATAGCAAATATTTTTTATTATTTTTTAGCATTTTTCTTACAAATAGGTGATTTCTTGCTCATTTTTTAATCACATATAATTTTTACAAGAAATTTTTTTGTAAGAATTACTAAGTTTATCAAGATAACCCTATATCACATTTTTGGAATATTATACATATTAATAACAAAATTTCATATTATGTAAAAAGCTCCCCTTAATATTATACTTAAGGAAAGCTTAAATTATACAACTATTTCTGATTTTATATTAATTTTGCTTTTTAAATGTATGTGTATCACTTGTTGCAATAACATATACCCCAGTCACATTATTTGTTTTAAATTGTAATTCGTACGTTTGACTTTGCGATGGTAATATTGTTTTTATCTCAATATATTGTACATCTTCTAGCTCATTCATATCATTAAATAGTAAAAAACACAAATATTTTCCACTTACCTCTTCTTCCGAATTGTTTACTACCTCCCCTTTTACATATCCGTTAACATTAGTTGACTTCGCCTCAGAAATTTTAATATGTACCTGTTCCTCTCGTACACCATATATTGTCAAATCATCATACATATTCTTTACAGCAAAATAACATCCAACTGATACAAAAACAAATATTATTATAAACCAAAGGAAATATCGTCTTAAGTTTACTGTTTGGACTCTTGTGTCAATAAACCAAAAATCACTATAACTCATTTTACTCATCCCCTTTTATTTATTATAGCTTTCTAAACACACCAATCACTTTCCCTAAAATTTGACAATCTGGTACTATTATTGGATCCATAGTACTGTTTTCCGGTTGTAATCTTATATGGTCTGACTCTTTATAAAATGTTTTTACTGTAGCCTCGTCATCAATTAATGCTACAACAATTTCTCCATTATCCGCTACATTTTGTCTTCTGACTAAAATGAAATCACCATCTAATATTCCAGCTTCAATCATGCTTTCTCCGCTAACAACCAACAAAAAAGTTGGACTATTTCCAGCAAAGTCTAGTGGAATTGGGAATGTATCTGTAACATTTTCAACAGCTAAAATTGGTGAACCTGCTGTTATTTTTCCTACAACAGGCACATCTACCATTTCCTTTTTATTATAAAAAGCTGTTATTGGCTCTTTATTCTTTCTAGGTATATATAAATCCACTTCTTTTTTTAGAACTCTTAGTGTCCTTCCTTTTTGATTCTCCTTTGATATGTATTTCATATCTTCCAATTGTCTTAAATATGCATGTACTGTAGCTGTAGAACTTAGCCCTACTGCTTTTCCAATTTCCCTTACAGAAGGTGCATAACCATTTTTGTCAATTTGCCTAATTATGTATCTAAGTATTTGTTTTTGCCTTATTGTTAATTCTTTCTTTTCTAAAGGTTTCCTTTTCATCTATTTTCCCCCTCTAAACCAATTTACTCTATACTAACATACAAACAAAAAAATGTCAAACAAATTTTTGATTTTTTAACGAATAAATGTAAGCAGTCAATAAAAATGATTATTGACCGCTTCTAATTTATTAATCTCTCCTTCGTCTCATACATCGATTCATCCGCTCTAAGTATCTTTTCGTATATGTCCTCGCCTTGCTTGAATGAGAGTGTGTAAATTTTCTTATAAAATTTGTAAAAAGTGATGTGATATATTTTTTCCTCCTTCCACACACCTAAAAATACAGTGTGCATTTTTAGAATTTACACACTGTATTCTACACCCTCTCTCTATTTTTTAATATTTCTTTAACTAATCTATTCATTGCTTCTTCTGTTTCATTTCTTGCTTTTTCTTCCATAAGAAAAATACCTCCTTTGATATATTTTATATTATATCATAAAAGGTATTTTCTAGTTTACACAAAATTTCTGACAGTCTCTGACAGTCTCCTGCGAATCAGAGGAGCGTTAGAAAGTCGCCCCGAGACGGACGAAGTAGTCATGGTCTACAATGCCGTCCAGAGTGCAGCCATGCGTCGACGCAGCATACCACGCCGAATAAGCGTTGACCAGCGACGACGTCCAATAATCATCGGAAAGTCCCCTGTTGTTATAATTACTCGACGTAATTCCTAGTTGGTTTCCAAACGCTGACCATTCCCCTTTTGATGGTACATACCATGCTGGATTTGCATTTATCTTTCTCTGCACTGCACTTAGTCCCCATACGTCTGGACAGCTACTATTTCCATTTTGTGAACCGTATTCACTACTATTCCACTTTGCTATCATATTCTTTGTATTCTGTTTTCCACTTCCAAAACTTGTTGAGGTTGTTGTACTATAATCGTTCATATTTCCCCACGCCCTATAGTACCAACAATGCATCTTCGTATCCACATCATTTAATGCCATTATATAGAATCTTTCATTTCCACTTGAATTTGATACTGTTAGCACATCTTTCGTTCCGAAATCACCTGAATGTCCACTCTTACTTACTTTATACTTCTTAAAGTTACTTTTTGTTGGTATTGTATATTTTCCATCACTGTCTCCCCACTGTCCGCTTTTTCCTCCATCTGTTGCCAAATCTACATATATTACTCCATCTACACTTCCGTTTCCATCTACGTCTGCATAATATCCTACATATGATGTACTTTCTGGTAATCCTGCTTCATTAGTTTTTGCTGATGCTGTTGCTGTTCCTACATTTCCTGCCTTATCATATGCCTCTACCTTTATTGTATAACTTGTTCCTGCACTTAAGCTACTAAACGTATAACTTTTATTTGATGTTGTACTCTTTAGACTATTATTTATATAGTATTTATACGTATTTGTGTCTGCTAATCCACTCTCTCCATCACTTGATGCTGTTACTT
>JAHZIB010000020.1 GCA_019419955.1 Clostridiales bacterium
CTGCAATTATGTCATTTATTTGGTCTGCTACATCATCTAACTGCTCCTGCTCTGATTTTGTTGAATTTGCTGTTTGCTCTGCTGCCCATTTTGCTTGGTCTACTAAGCCTCCTTCTCCTAGTGCTACATTTATTGTTACTGCTGCTAATATTATCATTATTACTACTGTTAGTATTAGCGCTAGTAATGTTATTCCTCTCTCCTTTTTTATTTTTTCCGTTATTTTGCTTTTTTGCATTTTCTCCACTTCTTCTTCTTTTAATTTTTGCATTTCTCTTACCTCTCCTTTCTATTCTTTTATCTATATTTTTATTTTCTTTCCATTAACTACACTTGCTGTCGTACTTGTATATTTTACATATCTATATTTTTACCATCTTTTCCATTTCTTATACGTTTTTTGTTTTCTTCCTCTTGTTTAATCTTTTTTGCCATAATACTTTCTGTTTTTTACTATTCCTTTCTTCCCTCCCCTTATTTTTCTTTTTATGATATTTGTTTTTCTATTTTTGTTATTTTATTGATTTTTCATTTTCAATCTATAACTTTATATTTGTTTTGCATTTGCTTTTCGGTGCATTTTTGTTATGCAAAAACCTCGGCTATCTCCTAATAGCTTTCCGCAATTCTTACATAGCCGAGTTCTATATTATCAAGCTTTACACTTGCATTATTTATATCTCTTCTTTTCTCTACAATAAACCCATTTTCCGCATCAAAATCAGAACAAGTTTTCTCTATTCTCTTGCTCTCTCTCTCTCTCTCTCTCTTACAGCCATGCAGGTTCTATTGATTTCGTTTTTTCTCATTTTGTATCTCCTTTCCATCTTTTATCTCTTTGTTCATGCTAATTGTATACTATTAATATTATTTTGACAAGTACTTTTTTTTATTTTTTTCAACATTACAATTCACAGCCTAAGTTATTATAATTTTGATAAAAGTCAGCAATAGTAAGAACAAAGTATGAGAATATGTAATGGAATGTGATTTGAAGTTAGAAATTCTTAATTACTTTTATGGAAAGAGTTCATCTCTGATGGAAGGGTGCCATAAAAATAATTTAGAATTTCTGTGAAAATCAGCTTGACCGACATAATGGTTATTGCACATTTGAAGTTCGCATAAGGAATTATAATATATTTTTCAACCTATGTATATTTTTCTATTTTTTTGAAATAATATAAGAAAAGGTACAATAAAAAAACATTTTATGGAGGTTTGAATATGTATAATTTTAGGACTGATTTAGCTACTGAGAGAAAAGACTTATATAGTAAAGCTAATAATTTGGAAAAAGAAATTGACGGTATTGAAACTGAGGAAGAAAAAGTAAATGATAATATTAATATTTCTAGAGTAAAAGTCACAAATGAAAATGGGAAAAATGCTATTGGAAAACCAATAGGAAATTATATTACAATAGACTTTAAAAGTTTGAAAGTTGCAGGTGAAGCTGAAATTCAAACAGCTTCCGAAGTTTTAACTAAAGAATTAAAAAATTTATTACAACAGCATGTACAACCTCAAGACCCTATTATAGTTGTTGGTTTAGGCAATATATATGTCACACCAGATGCTTTAGGCCCTAAGGTAATTAATGAAATTGATATAACTAGACATCTTTTAGAATATATGCCAGAAGTAATAGATAAAAATACAAGAGAAGTCAGTGCTGTATCTCCTGGGGTTCTTGGAACTACAGGAATTGAAACTGTTGAAATATTGAAAGGAATTGTTGATAATATAAAACCAAAATTAGTTATTGTAATTGATGCATTAGCCTCAAGAAGTATAGAAAGAATTAGTAGTTCTGTTCAACTTGCAGATACAGGTATCGTACCAGGAGCAGGAGTAGGCAATGCAAGAAAAGAGCTAACTCAAGAGAGTCTTGGTGTTCCTGTGATTGCACTTGGAATTCCAACAGTTGTAGAAGCTGCAACTATTGCAGCAGATAGCCTAACTCTATTTATTCAAAAAGTTCAAGAACAAGGAGAGTCAAATGATTTCCTTAATAAATTACAAGAAGATGACAAATATAATATGATTAAAGAAATTTTAACACCTGAAGAATATAATTTTATAGTTACTCCTAAAGAAATAGATGCATTAATTGAAAAGATGAAAGATGTTGTCGCCCGTGGAATAAACTTTGCCATAAATTAAAGCTCGGGAATTTCCCGAGCTTTTGGGTTAATGCAGAAACTCTTTTGCCAAAGTATCATAGTAAATTTGCAACTTTGCATTGTCAAAGTACAATTCAAGACTTACAATATCTTTCTGATACTGTCCTACCATCAAAATAAGCCTAGCTAAAGCTTTAATTTCACGTATAGTAAATATTTCTGCATCTGGTTTATTAATCAGAACTTCATAAAGCGAATTTATATCTTTTTCTAGAATATCAGGGACATCAGCTCCTTCTACTTCAATTCTTCCATCTTCATAGATGAATATTGAAATTGCTTGAAGTTGACTTATTTTTTCCCTAACACTTTCGAGAATCTCTCTAGTTGCTTTTATGTCTTCTGCATATTTAGTTATCTTTCTAGACATATCATCATGCCGTTTACGATATTTATCAATTTGAACATTCAAATTCTCCACTTCTTGAAGCAATAATTCACACTTCTTTTTTGCATCCTTAACTAAAGCAAAATTTCTTTTCCTTTTCTGATACAATTTCTTATATTCTGCCTCAAGTCCATAAAGCGAATTACTTAACTCATTTTCTTCATCAAGCAATTTTTGCAGCTTACTGCTTCCAGTAATATTTCCCTCGGAAGCACTATCTGATTCGGATTGTACACCATCAAAGCCGAATGTTGCTTCATCTATTTGAGAGCAAAAAATTGGGTTTATTACTATCTCAAACTCCTCTTTCTTACTAGATTTACTAGCATCATTCCTGTTTTTTTCCTGATAACTATTGGCTGACCGCTTCTTTTCATTCCGTTTAAACTCTCTAATCAGCTGTTCTGCATCGCCAGGACTCAATCGATGAATTAAATCAAATAGGATTTTTTCATCAGAAATATTATATCTTTCTAACAAAAATGATATGCCTCTTCCTCTCTTTCTTTGAATATGAATATCCTTGCTAGTAATACTGATTTCGTTCATTTTTTATCACATTCCTTTCTTGAGGCACAAATTTGGTTGGAAAAGAATTAAATTTTGAGCAGTCAAAACGAGTTTAAAATTTATGAGGCGTACTCTGTGTACGTTGATTAAATTTTAAATGAAGTTTGACAACGTCAAAATTGTGATTATTTTTCAACCTTCTTTCTCCTCTAAAATAGTGTCAATCTCAGTTGTTGCTATCTCTAGAGATTTTTTTGCTTCATTTAATTCTCCCTGAAGCTCATCAAATGTCGTCTGCAAAGTACTTTCCTCATCATAAAATGTTTCTTTTAATTTATTCTTATATGAATGTTTACTTAGCAAACTATCACGCGAAACACCATTCTCTGCTGCAATTTCACCCAAATACCAATACACTGTCTTAAAGGATAATTTAAATTTAGAAGCTATTTCTCGAATCCCATATCCTTCTTGGTGGAGTTTCATGAATTCTTGTTTCATCATCCGCGCCCGTTCTGATTTTTTTCTTCCCATACCAAAAACCTCCTAAAAAATTATTTTTAAGAATAATACATATTCCATATTTATAATTTTAACAAAAAAGAAGCATTAAGTCAAATTATGTAAATTTTCTATTTTAAACACTTGAATTATTTTTACTTTTTTGTTAGAATTTGTAGAGTAAAAAATGTATTTATAGAATTTTTCATAGTAGAAGGAGGTTAAAAAATGAGACTAAATTATAAACAAATTATTTACTCTAACAAAGGAGGTTTTTTAAAGGGGCTTGCTATATTCTTTTTAGTTATAATTATTATAATAGCAATATTACTTGGCTCTGGATATGCATATATATCATATAAATTAGGTAATTTAAATCACATTGATTTTGATGAAAGTTCAGTTACAGTTAATACAGGAATTTCAGAAAGTTTAAATGGTTACAGAAACATTGCTCTTTTTGGATTAGATACAAGACAGGATAATTTTAGTAATTCTAGAAGTGACTCAATTATTATTGTAAGTATTAATCAAAAAACAAAAGATGTAAAATTAACTTCAATATACAGGGATACATATGTAGACATAGAAGGATATGGTCTGGATAAAATAACACACGCATATGCTTATGGAGGACCTGAACTTGCTCTCAGTACAATTAATCGCAATCTAGACTTAAATGTTACCGAATTTGTTACAGTCAATTTTGAAACTGTTAAAACAGTAGTCGATGCCCTAAATGGCATTAAATTGGAAATTACAAATGCAGAGGCTGAGCAAATTGGTTTATCTTCTGGTGGTACATATACCTTGGATGGAAATCAAGCTTTGGCATATGCTAGAATAAGAAAAATTGACTCTGACTATCAAAGAACTGAAAGAATCAGAACAGTACTTGATGCTGCATTTAATAAAATTAAAACAATGGGAATTTCAGAATTGTTAAATTTCATCGATGTTGTACTTCCTCATATTTCTACCAACATATCAACTAATGAAATTATCTCAATGGCTCCATTGGCTGTATCTTTCAATATAGCAGAAAGTTCTGGTTGGCCAAATGATGTTCAAGGTTATTCTTCAGATGCATGGTATGGGGTTCCAGTTACATTAGAATCAAATGTTAGTGAACTTCACGAAGATTTATTTGGAGAAACTAATTATACTCCATCTCAAACCGTTCAAGAAATTAATGATGAGATTATAAATAGGACTGGCTACAATAATTAAATTTACCTCTAATATTTATATAAAGGCAACCTTAAACAGGTTGCCTTTTGAGTTGGGTGCAAATAAATTACAACTCAGAGTAAGAAAAAATTCTGTCCTCATCTCCGTTAACCTTGATGAACTCTCCTTTGTCATTCCCAAGAGCATAAATCTGTCGGTATGGCTCATGAAAAACTACCATAAGTTCCTTTCCTTTAAGGTCACCCATATATTGAGCGCCTGTCCAGTCAAGCAAAGTAAACATTTTTTTCCTTCCAATAACAGTATCAGCAGAAAAAACGGGTTGTTCATCTGTTTCTTCAAATTTGAGCTTACACAGTCCCTCTCTCTTACCTTCTTTTGATTTTACTGCTTCAAAAACAGTATAACTCTCCACTGTCATTTGCATCCGCTTCATAATTTTTTCCTCCTTCAATATTATTGTTTTGTAATCTCCTTTAAGTTGCTAGAGGAATAAAAAAGAGATTATGCCTTAAATTATAGCATAATTCTCTTAAAATAGCAAGGATATTGCAATCAACTTTCTATTTTGTACTGGTAATTATTATTGCACATTTGAACTCCTGTTTCAGGACAATTATTTTTTTAGCCATTTACAGTAACTTACTTTTCATTATTTTTGCATATTATGAGCAATATCTGCAAAGTATTGATTCTAAGCCAATGTTAATATCAATTAATCCAACTTTATAATTTGCATCTAAATCTATAAACTCCTCTAAAATTTGCTCTATCTCTCTTTTTGTAAAATAACTAGCTTGCATTTTATACTTTGAGGTCAAAAATAATTGATTTGGTTTCAATTTCATTGAAGTTGCTAAATCTTTTCTATACTTTTCTGCAATTTTAACTATGTATAATTTTTTAAAATGATTATATAAAGTTATAAGTATTTTTTGTATAGGTTCTTTTTCGTAAATTAAATCATTTAATACTTCAATTGCTTTTCTAGTATCTCTTTTGCCTAAATTGTCTGTTAAATCAAATATAATGCTATCAATCTGTTTGATTGCCAAAGAATCAATTTGACTTTTTGTAATCACACCATCTTTTCCAACATATTCAATCAGTTTTCTTATTTCATTTATTAAATCTTGCATATTAGTTCCACACATCTCAATAAAATACTTAGTTGATGCATTATCTATTTTAACTTTATATGCATTACATATTTTTTGAATATTTGAAATTAGCTCTGGAAGTTTTAATAAAGGAAAAGGCGTTATTATTCCATTCTGTTCTATTACTTTATATAAATTGTTCTTCTCAACATTCTCTTCAATGAAAACCAATTCTACCGCTTCTTCAAATATACTACCATTTTCACTTATATAATTTGCAATTTTTTCAGCTAATTTATTTTGTGTAGCTTCTTGACCTTTTGCAGATTTCTTTTCCTTTTTAAACAAACCAGAATCTCTTACTACAATCAATTTTTTAGAAAATCCAAAAGCAGGTGTTTCTATATCATCAATTAATTCAGTTATATTGCTTTCATCTATTTGTATATAATTGATTCCCTTTACCAAGTCCCCAAATTCTTTTTTTATTTTTTTTAACTTTGTCTCTAGTAAATATGTTTCCTCTCCATACAATAATTTGACTGACATACTGGCTTTCCCACTCCTTGACCATAATAATTTAAAAAGTTCTTTGCTCTTCTATTCCTTTTATAATTAAAGTCTAGTTGCAAACTTTGACGAATGAGCATGACAAATTGCTGCTGCCATGCTATCTGTTGTATCATCTAGCTTAGGTAATTTTTCTACTCCAAGTATAGTTTTTACCATTTTTTGAACTTGTATTTTATCTGCTCTACCATATCCAACAACTGCTTGTTTTATTTGTAATGGTGTATATTCATATGTAGGTATATTTTTCCTACATCCTACTACCAATATAACTCCCCTTGCTTGTGCAACATTAATTGCAGTTTTCGCATTATTGTTAAAAAACAATTCTTCTACTGATATTGCATCTGGTTTATAGCTATCTATTATTTCTTCCAAATCATTGTTAAGCTTTAATAACCTTGTTGGAAAAGACTCTCCCGCGTTTGTTAGTACCGCTCCCGAAGTAATTAATTGAAACTTGTTACCTCTATAGTCAATTACGCTGTATCCAGTTATTGCAAATCCTGGGTCAATTCCTAATATTCTCATTTATAGTCCCATTCCCTTTCTAATACACAATTGGTTGAGAAAAATTATATTTTAGTAAAAGATTTTTAATTAAAACTCAAAAAAGCACATTCTTGATATATGTAATTACTTTCTAAATTCTATTTAATGTAGCTAAAATTATAATTGTCATTCAAGCCTTTGCCCCATTTTTTAGAGTATTATTCTAAATACTTCTGCCACACTCCAGCACTGAGCAATTGTCCCCTGTGGCATATATTTTTTATTTTCTATATCATATAATTCACATATGTTTCCAATTGTTTTACCTTCCATTATTTCTTTTGTAAATGTAATCTTAACACTCTTCTTAAAATCTAAAAGTTTGCTTTCCAATTCTTTTTTTCTACTCTTATTTTTTTCCACTTTAATCATATTCTTTAATGAATCATAATACAAACCTAATAACCAAGGCCATATGACTCCTTGATGATAGCTCATATCTCTTTTTATCATGTCTCCTTCATATCTTTCAGTATAACCCGGTTCCCCTTTAGCCAGTGTTCTCAAACCATATGGAGTTAATAACTTTTTTTCCACAGTACTCATTATTTCACTTGCTATCTCTGAATTTGGCTCAATTACAGGATATGAAAGAGATAGTGAAAATAGCTGATTTGGTCTTATCTTAGAATCTCCCAAAACATCATATAAAGACTTCCTTTTTTTGTTATAAAATTTTTCATTAAAACTCTTTTTGCATCTTTTAGCTAAATCTGTATATCTTTTTGCTTCCTCTTTTCCTCTCATCAAAGTCGTAAACTCTTCCATAAGCTTTAAAGCATTGTACCACATACTATTTATCTCTACTGCTTTACCATTTCTAGGAGTTACTACATAGTCTCCTATCTTTGCATCCATCCAAGTATTTTGTATATTTTCTGTCCCAGAACAAATTAAATAATCTTCATCCATATAAATATTGTTACCATCTATATCTATTCTATCTTGATAAGCATTCATTATTCTTACCAAAGATGGATATATATTTTCTCTAACCCATTCATATTCATTAGTGTAATTCAAAAATCTCTTCGTTGCTTCAAATAACAGAAGTGAAGCATCCACACTATTATATAATGGTCTTGAATCATAACCTGAATATCCATTTGGCACTAAACCATATTTAATATCTCTAATACATGTAAGCAAAACCTCTTTTGCTTCACTAAATCTTCTTGTCTTTAGTAAAGTACCTTCAAAAGAAATTAATGTATCTCTACCCCAATCCAAAAACCATGGGTATCCAGCAATCAACGTATATAGCGCAAAAGATGGTCTATAAACTACAAAATTATCTGTTGCAATAGTAAAATTTTTCACCATATTTATATAATCAGGGTCTTTTGATTCTTTCTTTTTCTCATCTAATAAATCAGTATTATAAATTATTGTACTTAATCTAACAATCTCATTATTTATCAAATCTTTTCCGTCTAATTCCTCTATATTTTGCTCTAAAGAACATACAAACGTTACGTACTTGCTCTCATTTGGTTCCAATTCAATCTCATAAACACCTGGAACCACATGATTTTCTTTTGCCATTTGTCCTCTTTTTTCTTCTTCTATATAATACATATTCTTAAACATGTCATTATCATGCTTTATATATTTGCCTTCAGAAGAGTAAAAATATATTGGATTTTGCTGGTTTCCATCAAAAATAAGACTTACTTTATTGTTAGCTATGTTTTGTTGTACTTCAATGTTCTCCTTGTTATTTACAGTATGAAACCCCCTAAAGTTAACAATTGGAGCCAATGTCAATCTTGCCTTCTTGTCCCCATTCTTCACATAGTAATATAATGAGACCAAGTTTTTACCATGTTCCATACAAACAAACTTCTTTATACTAACATTCTCCACCTCATATGTAAAAACAGGTATATATTCTTTTTCAAAACTTATTAGATTTTTATACCCATCTGAAATATTATTTTCACACACATTAGTATATAAATTATAATTTTTCCCTTCTATTTCTATACCCTCATCAACTTTTGCTAATATAAGTTGTCTATTTCCTGGTGGCATCAATGGTGCCACTAATAACCCATGATACTTTCTCGTATTAGCACCTATAATTGTAGAACTACTATAGCCTCCAATTCCATTAGTTATTATCCATTCTCGTTTTAACCCCTCTTCTAAACTTATCTGTTCTTTCTCAAATTTCATTTGTTTCCTCCATCTTTTATTTTATTCACCATAATTAAGTGTTCTGTATCTCACTTTTTAGTCTTTCCCTATCTTACTATTTTGAATTTTCTTTTTTTCTTTTTGCTTTAAATCAGATTCTTGTATCGACTCTATCCTATCACTATATTTTTCAAAGAATTTGCTCTTTCTCTCTTTACCCTTCATTCTATTACCTTTCTTTTTATCGTTTTTACTTTCAAACTCTTTTGCCTGTTGTTTTAAGGTTCTTTTGCTAGACTTCAACTTCTTATTAAGCATTACATATTGTGCATTATTTTCCATATTGTTAAATTTTAAATCATCACAAATCAATTGAATTATTGATGCAGCAATTGCATCAGGATTATGACGTATAAAACCATTTTCAATATGCGACAATTTCCTCTGAATTAAATAAACTCCTTCGACTTTAACTTTTGATGTGTCTTGCTCTACAAGTTCAGCACCCTCCATATTATACTTTCTTATGTATTCTGGAATAATTTCGCCCGTATCATACATACAATACTCTATAATTCCTTTTCCCGCATGCTCATTTATTGCCTTTATATGTTCCGACAAGCTGTAATTATCTGTTTGTCCTGGCTCAGTCATCAAGTTACTAACATATATCTTAAACCCTCTACTTTCCTTAATTGTCTTTGCAACACCTTTTACTAATAAATTTGGAATAACATTAGTATACAAGCTACCTGGTCCAATTACTATTGCATCTGCCTCCATAATTGCTTCAATAACGCCAGGAGCTGGTTTGCAATTTGATGGACTAATAAATATTCTGCTAATCTTACATGTCTTATTATTAATAACTTCTGGAATTTTATCTTTACTTTCAATTACAGTACCATCTTCAAGCTCTGCACAAATTTTAATTTCTTCCATAGTCACTGGCAGTACCTTACCAGTTATATTAAATATATTTTCAGATTGTTTCACAGATTCTGCAAAATCCTTGTGTAAATCTTGCATTGCCAAGAAATATATGTCACTAAAAGATAAACTACTAAGCCTTCCAGACGAAAATTTAAAATTCATTAACTTTTCCATTTCTTCTTCATTTGAAGACAAAGCAACAATACTTTCTGTAATATCATCTAAAGGTAATGTTTCTAACTGTTTTCTCGACTCTGTTTTGCCTAATCCATAATCTGAAACTGTAACAATAGCAGTAATATTATCAGTATAATTTTTAAGGCCTTTTAAAACCGAATTCAAGCCACTACCCCCACCAATAACAACAACTTTTGGGCCTTGATTATAAACCTTTTTATTAAAAATTAAAGATTTAACCTTAGACTTATCATCTTTTACTCTACTATCTGTATCTTCAACAAGAATTTCTAGTGTTCTTCTTTGTATAGCCACAATTCCATAAACAACAAATATAAATCCCAAAACAAAAATGCCAACAACTTTTGCAACATCTATAAATTCCATTTGCCTACTTGTCAATACTATTGCCATTCCATAGCAACACGCTACTATTCCAATCAAGATAAGTAGTATCCACCTTTTAATTTTCGTATTTGAATTAAACCATCTAAAAAAACTTTTCATTATTTCAATCTACCCTTCCATAATTTTAATGCTCATCAATCTAATGTAGTGTTTATCTATTAATCACCTATAATCTCAATTTCTAACTTAATTAACTTTCCCGTCTTTTCATAGACTACTTTTTTTATATGTTCTATTAAATCCAAAATATTCTGTGCAGTAGCATCACCAGTATTTACTATAAAACCTGCATGTTTCTCAGAAACTTGAGCGCCACCTATACTATACCCTTTAAGTCCACATTCATCAATAATCTTGGCAGTTATATAACCTTCTCCTCTTTTAAAAGTACTACCCGCACTTGGTAAATCAGGTTGTTTCTCTTTTCTAGACTTCAAAAACTCATCCATTTTACACTTAATATCTTCTTTATTACCCTTTTTCAATTTTAATTTTGTCTCTAATATAACATACCTGTTACTATGAAAAATACTATCCCTATAAATAAACTCTTGCTCTTCATTACTTAATTCAACAATCTCTGGTTCATCTGACTTTTCAATATATTCTTCAATTTCTATATCATCTATATTAGTTTTTTGTGTAAGCATATTATACCTTTTTAAATCCAAACATTTTGTCGAAATAACAATATCCTTCATCTCAGAACCGTATGCACCAGCATTCATTCTTACTGCTCCACCAATTGTTCCTGGTATACCTACTGCAAATTCAAATCCAGTCATTTCACTTTTCAAAAGTTCTTGTGCAAGAACTGCTAGCTTAACACCTGCCCCTACAATTACAGTTTCATTTTCCAAATTTATCTTTATATCCTCAAATTCTATTTTAACAACTATACCTCTTATACCATTATCTCTTACAAGCAAATTGCTTCCATTTCCAATAATCGTAATGTGAATATCATTCTTCCTTGCAACCTTTATAATAAATTTTAGCTGTTCTAGATTCTTCACTTTTATAAATATATCTGCATTTCCTCCAACTCTAAAAGTTGTATGCTTACTCATTGGTTCATTCATGTAAATTTGTTCTGAAGGTACTTCTTTGGTTAATTCTTGACATATCTGTAAAATATTCAATGTAAAGCTCCTCCTAACTTTTCATAAGAATAAAGCAACATATTTTGCTCCTGCCCTTTAAATTAATATTATTAAATCACAAAGAGCAAACTTCTTTTTACTATAATATTATTTCTTAATAATTTATATTATTAATTGCATATAAATTTTATCATTTTTAGCAAATAATTACAAGAGTTATACTATTTTTTTCATGTCTTTAGTTACAGGATAATGGTTTAAAAAAATAATTGTTCTGCAACGGGAGTTCCATTAAAAGTTTTCACAAACCAACGCTTACCAAGCTTGCGAAAATTTTTAGTTAATTGGAATCCCCCTGCGTGAACTTCAAATGTGCAATAACCATTAGCAACGGCAAAATACATATCTTCACTTTGCCCGGACAGCCCAAGGTAGACTAAGCTTGTTGTATATAAAAAATCATTAAATATACTTAAACATGAAGAAAAAAAACGATATTCCCTATACAATAAAAAAGAGCTATAAAATTATAACTCTTCACTTAATATTTCTCTTTTTAAACTCTTTTAATAATTGCTTAACTGCAAGATCCCTATGATTATGTGTTGCCTCATATGTCGTTTCATCTAAATCACTTAAAGGTCTATCAAAACCCTCTGGAATAAATATTGGTATATATGTTAGTCCACCAAGTCTTCCTGGAGTTTTAGCAACTCTCCCCTTACATTCGCCTCTTGCAACTATTTTTTCACCATCAGGAAGAATCGCTGTTAATACACATACAAATGTACAACTCCTTTCTTCCTCTTTTTCATATTGACTCATCTCACTTAATAACTTCGTTAATTTTTCAACTTGTGTAGCATCTTTTCCTGCATATCTAGCGGAATGCACACCCGGCCTTCCATTTAATTTGTCAATGCATAAACCAGCATCATCTGTAATAATTATTTTACCATTTATATCATTATTCTCGCAAAATTTTTTTATTACATTAGCTTTTATATCCGAATTATCCTCAAATGTCTCTCCATCTTCAATTATCTCCTGTTTAAAGCCAATATCTTTTAATGTATATAATTTAGCATCTATATTATTATCTTTTAAAATTTTTATCATTGAAATAGTTTTTCCCTGATTGCTTGTTCCATATATTATTTCCATAGTATACCTCCTTTTTATTGCATAAGAAATTACACATAAAATTTCTGGAGTAACAAGGTTAGGCTATCTTGGGCTGTTCAATCAAAGCGAGAACTTGTATTCTTCAGTTGCTCCAGAGACTGACTCTACGAAATATCTTTCATGTTTTTTCACTTATTAATAAACTCTTGCTTCACATATTCTTACCATTTGCTTTCACTTCTAATATTATACAATATATAACTTCAAATTACTAGCGAACAGCAAAAAAATAACAGATTAAAAATTATCTGTTACTTTATTGGCTCCTTTGCGAGAGACGTTTTCGAAAAAACTGTCGCAAAAAAGTTACTTATTTCCGTTTCAAATGTAGTTATAGCAATGTATTACAAGAATTGTATTCACAAGTTGGCATTTTTTTCTATAACTATGCTTTTAATTTAACATAACTTTTTAAGTTTTGCAAGTTATTATTTCACTTTTTGTGATTATTTTACTTTTTTAATAAATAGAAAATTAAACGATTCTTTTCTTCCTGTCATATTTTTAATAATAGTATCATAATCAAATGACTTTCCTAGTTGCTCATCTCCTATTTTATTAGAATTAATTACATAAAATTTTTTTTTCATCTATATCACTAATTACTAGATAATGTCCATTTTTAGAAAATGTCAAAGGACTTATTTCAGATGGACCAACGTGAATTATAGCCATATTTCCTTCTTTCATTAGATCAACAATTTTTTGCTTTTGAGTATTAGGATTTGAAAAGTCTATTTTTACAATTTCATATGTAATATTAAATTTGTCTTCTTCTATTAATCTCTCTATACAATAAACTAAACCTTTGTCATTAATGCCTCTATTTCTTAAGTAAGTTGTGTCAAAATTACCTTTCTTATCAAATAATATTTTTTTAGCTACATCTATTGGATTGACTTCAAATCCATAATTTATTAATATATTCGCTATAGAAGTAGGTCCACATCCATATTTTTCCAAACTCCAATCTAATTATATTAATTTATCTATTTCTTTTAGATGAAAATCTCTTTGTTTGTATCTTATTCTATTAGTATTCAATATAAAACCTCCTCAAAATTAATTACTTGCAATATAATATAGGACTGTCATTGTATAATAAAAATCTTCTTTTTCAAACTCTTTCTTTAAATTTCTTAATAGTTCTTCCATTTCATTTTTTACTTTTTTCGATACATTACTTTTATTTATAGCACTTCTGAATCCAATAGAACTGTCGAAAAACTTTAATCTTTGTTCAAGTGTTTTTCCAATAGTGTCACTGACTGAATAATATAATTTTATATCCTTATAATTATTTTGAACTAAATACTTATATACTTTTTTACCTATATACCTATCTGTATATTTAGTTATATCTTGTTTTACCATAATTTCATTTTCATATAAATTAAATACTCTTTTTAACAATCCTTTACTATCTGGATAACAAAATTTAAAGCTATCATCTGGTACTTTAATTATTATTATTCCTCTATCTGTAAGCATCCATTTTAACTTTTTTAAAATATCTTGTGGATTTTCTAAATGTTGCAAAACATATGATAAATTTATAATATCATATGTTGAATTATTATCTAAATCATCAATATTTTTTAGTTGGAAATTATATTTTTTATTTCCTTGAAAATTACTTTTTGCTTCTTTTATTGCATTTTCATCTACATCTATTCCTACAATTTGTGTAATATTATCATATTCATCAAATAACATCTTTGTTTTAAAACCATTTGAACATCCAATATCTAATACTTTTAAATTATCATATTTTAATATTCCAGATTGGTTTAAAACATATTCATCAAACTCTTGATTTCCAATTGCTTGTCGTTCAAGTTTATTTAAATTCCAATTATTTCCCATAAATATATTTTTAATTCCTTTCAATTATTATATCTGCAACAGTTAGATTAGTTTCGTTTGTAACATTATCTATAATTGTTTTTGCTACATCACAAGGTTTCATAAAAGCAGATTGCTTTTCTTCTGATACATAATCTCTACTATTTTTGTAAAACTCTGTATTTATTCCTCCTGGATATACACCAATTACTTTGACACTTGTACCTTTATATGCTACTTTCAAACTTTCTGTGTACCCTCTTTCTCCCCATTTAGTTGCACAATATACCGCTTCTTGTTTGTTTCCTCGAAGTGCTGCAGAAGACATTATATTTACTATCATTAAATCTTTTTCTTTTTTTACTTTTAAGGTTTCAGTTGAAAATAAAATCATACCTTGTAAACCTTTCAAGCATTTATCTATATCTTCTTTTTCATACTCCGTAGGTAATTTAAATGAAGGCTCTCCTGCATTGTTGATTAGAATTTTTATATTTCCTAAATATGATATTTCATTAATAACAGTTTTAACAAATTCACTATCTGAAATATCTCCTATAAAACCTTTATAGTTATCTTTATATGTACTATCTAATATTTGCATTTTTTCAATATCTCTATCTATATTACACACAAAGTAATCTTTTTGCATAAATTGCTTAACTAATTCTAAACCTAAGCCACTTGCTCCACCTGTTATAATAATTATTTCTTTATTCACTTTGTTTCCTCCTCTTTACTACAGTATTCATGCAATTTTGGATACTTCTTTTTCACCATATCCGAAATTATAATACAACAATTTTTAAGTAATTCATCATCAAACCATGGTTCACAGCTCAATTCTGGCTCATTATGACTATTATGATTAATAATATAATCCAATTTTGAATATTCATTATCTGATAACTCAAAAAATTCTTTAATTGTTTCATCATCTCCATTTTCCGAATATTCAGGATTCAATAAATATTTAAAATTTTCTAAGACTGTCCTTATACAATTATAAATCATTACTTTTTCTATTTCTAAATCATTTTTCTCATCTATTGCAACATTTATGATACTTTTTAAATAGTTTATAAATATGGTATCCTTCGTATGTGTATTCTTTCTTATGCTTAAACTTCCATTGTCTTTATATAGTTCAAAAATACCAGCATTTTTATTTTTTAAGAAATTTGATTGTACTAATATATTATATAGTAAAATATTGTGTGTCAACACAAATAATTGTGGTTGATTATTTTGCTTAATCTTACTTTGAATATTTCTTATGGCTGTAGCAAAACTATATATTTTATTGTAGTCTACTGAATTAACAGGATCATCTATAATTATTACTAATTTCTCTTTTTCTTCATTTGTTAGTCCTGTTGTTAGTGTAGTTAGGAAATATGAAAATGTTATTATTGAAATTTCTCCTGTACTTAATATAAACATTTTATTATTAATTACATTATTAGCATAATTTAAATTAAACTTATTATCAATTACATATTTATCTAATCCAAAAAACTTTAGCCAATCATTTATCTCTTTTGTTACTATATCTGAATCTAAAAGTCTCTTTTTATATAATTTATCAGCCTCTTTAAACTGCTTGTTTAAATTTATTTGATTATTTTTTAGATTTAATAGAACATTTATCTTTTCCAAATTGTTATTCATAAATTCTTTTATCTTTAAGTTTTTAATATCTTTTCTTAACTCTGTTAATTGTTTTTTTGCATTAGACATTTTTTTATTGATTTCAGTTGCTTGTTTATTAATCTTATTTAAATTCTCAAGTTCTATTTTTAAATCTTTAATATAGTTATTTAGCTTATCTAATCCTTCTTCATCAATTGCACTTTGCATATCGTTTAATTTTCTATCAATTATTGTTACAATATCATTTACTATAGTTTCCAATTTATTAGCATCCAAATTTATTTCTTTTTCTTTTAGCATACTAATATATGGATGTATTTTAATATTTAATTCACTTATAGATTTCTTATTTTCTATAAACTGTCTAAAATAACTTTTGCATTTATTTAATGCTACTTCATTTTCTTTAATTTTACTATCTTTATAAGTTTTGTATTTCTCAACAATAGTATTATTATCAAGAGTTTTTTTGCAAAATGGGCATAAGTTATCTTGCTGTATATATGTTAATCCAGTATCTATCCAAGTTCTTTTTTCTTCACTTTCTTTCAAAATTTCATCAATAAATGAAATTTTTGTAAAATTCTCAGTGTATTTTAATAATTCTATCATTCTATTCTTTACATTATCATCAATTGTGGAAATATTAACAAGTGAAAATATTGTAAAACTTTCAGCAGATTTGTACTTTTTAAATACTTCCAGTTTATTATTAATTTCATTCTGTAGTTGTCCTTTTTCTACTTGTTTCTCTTGTACATTATTTAAACTGTCTAAATTAATATCAATTTTACAATATGCATCAAATTCACTAGCAATATCACTATTGGTAGTATTCTTAATTTTTTCTAGTTCTTCTTTTAAATTTTCTTGTTCTTTCTTATTTACATCTAAAGCCTTTTTACTACTTTCATAGTTATTTTTTTCTACAGATATTTTAACTTCTGGAGTTTCATATTTCCCATTAATCTTATTAGTTTTATTAAATTCATCAAAATTTATATTATCTTTTATATAATCTTCATTAAATACTTGAATAATAAGTTTATCTGCATTAATCCACTGTTTATTATTATTATCATATTTAACTATTGTTCCATCTTCTAACTCAATTTCTACATCAATATCCTCATTTTTATCAATTCTTTTTATTTTATTTAAAATACTAATATCATTTTTTTCAATAGAATATAATAAATTAGCGAAGGTTGTCTTTCCTGTCCCATTATTTCCTTTAATCAAGCTTTTGGAATAACATTTATTTTGAGCATCATTTTTGTTATAATATGTAAATAAATTAGCATTAGTATATGCTAATTCGTTTAATAAACCTATATTTTTCATTTTTTTAATACTTTTTATCTTCATACAAACACCTTTGCTTCTACATATTATTTTTCTACTTATCTTTATTATTCAATCTTTTCTCTAGCGTTTCAATACTTGGTATATTATTAGCTAAATAATCTGGAATCTCTTGTAAATATTTATATTCTGCCACTCCTATTGGTTTATTTATATCTTTTAATGCTAATTCTGCTGTTAACTTATGTTCATCTCTGCATAGCAAAATTCCTATTGTTGGATTGTCATCTTCTTTCTTTAGTAACATATCTACTGCATTTAAGTAAAAATTTAGTTTTCCTGCAAATTCTGGTATAAATTTAACTGTTTTTAATTCTACAACTACATAGCATTTCAAATTTAAATTGTAAAATAATAAATCTATATAATAATCTTCTCCTTCAATTTCTAAATGATATTGTCTTCCAACAAAAGCAAAGCCATTTCCAAATTCTAAAAGTAAATTAGTAATATTAGAAACCAATGCATCTTCAATATCTTTTTCTAAAGCTTTTTCATTATAAGTAATATCAAATATATATGGATCTTTTAGCATTTCCAATGCCCTTTTTCCTAGCTCTATAGGTAATGTTTCTTCATAATTACTTATTTTATTATCTAATAATGCTTGTCTACTATATAAATTTGTTGCAATTTGATGCTCTAATTCTGTTCTAGTCCATAAATTTTCTAGTGCTTTTTCAGAATACCATAATCTTTCTTCCATATTTTTTACTTTATCCATTATAGATATTACTAATCCCCATGGCAATTTTGCAATGTTATGTTGCAAAATTAAATCATATTCAAATTCTTTTGCAAATTTTTGCATATATCTTAAATTTCTTGCAGACAAACCATCTGCATCTGGAAACTCCAATTTTAAGTCAGTAGACAAATTATTTATAAAATTAGTACCATATTTGTTTTTTTCTATTAGTCCTTTTCCAATTCGATAATACATCATTATTAGTTCATTATTTGCATTTAATAAAACTTTCTTTCTAGTATTAATTATATCTTTTTTTATATCATTTAAAAATTTAAAATATTCATCATCATTAATAGTATTTATTAAATCTTTCATAGATTTCCTCCTATTTCAAATTTGCAACGGAGCGTTGCAAATTTCATATTTTACTTACTTTTATCATAAAATCTGACCAAAACAATTATTTCTCTCTATCATGCAATTTATATTTTCACATTAAATTCTAATAGTAATTTTTTCACATCTTCTACTTGATTTGGTATAATCCTTCTACCTTTTATACCAATTCTATTTGCTGTTTCGTAATTTTTACCAGAGTCATCATCATCTATAAATAAGCATTCTTCTGCATTTAAATTATATCTTTCTAAAAGTAATCTATATACTTTCTCATCTGGCTTTTTTACGTGTTCATGTGCAGAAATAGCAATTCCTGTACATAAAGAAAAAAATTCGTCATTTTTAAAATATTCGTATGTCAAATTAGCCATATTTGATAAAACAAATAAATTGTATCCATTTTTCTTTAATATTTTTGCTATTTCTACAATATCTCTATTTATAGGTTGTTTTTTATACCATTCGTTTAAAAACTCTTGTGTTAATTTTTCATATTTGAACGTATTTCTTTTATTAATTATTTCTATAGTTCCATCATTAGTAATATCTCCTAAATCCATCAAAGTCCATTCTGGGCTATTAAATATTTCATCAAATATGTATTTTATTTCATCTTCTTTATCTGTAAAATTGCTAATAATTTTCTTTTGATTATAATTTATAATTACGTTTCCTAAGTCAAAAATTATATTCTTTATCATTTTCAATTCCTTTCACAACTTATAATACATCATTTAATTTTATTTCAATATTTTTCTTTTCGCCTTCATCTTGTCTATCTTTTAATACAAATTTGTCATACCCTTTTTTTACTAAAATTTCATAGGCATCCCATACTTTTTGTGGAATTTCCATTTTAATTTGCCACCCTTTTTCATAAAATAATTTCATTCTTTGAATGTCCCCAACTAGAACACTAATCCATTCATTTCCATTTCGTTTATAGTATTCTTCACAACTAATATTTTCTGAACAAATTATAACCTCATATTCTGGCATTATTTTCTTAAATGATGCATAAGCTCTCTTTTCATCATAAGGTTTGCATACAACTATACATGATTTTATATTTAATTTTTCTTTTTCTATTAATCTTTTAGAAAATCTAAAATTATCTCCTGTATTTGTAGATTCTTTCTCTAAATATATATCTTCTCTTGGAACACCTTTTGACACAGCAATTTTTGTGAATTTTTCCGCCTCTGTCTCATTCTATAATTTATATGTAATTTTCCCTAAACCTCCTGAAAATATTATTTTGTTAGCATATCCATTTAGATATAATTCAGATGCAATATTAGCCACATTTGTATCCATTGTTCCTAATCCAATGACACAGTCTGAATGTTTTATTTTGTGATTCATCTTCATATAATCCCATAAAATTTGGATTTCTTTTATATCTTCCATAAACTTAATTTCCTCTCAAATCAATTTGTAGTAATGGCATTAAATAATTTTTTTTTGGGTTATTCAATTTTTTTAACTCTTCTATTGCCTTTTCCTTTCTCAAAAAATGTAACCTTTTAAATTCCACTTCTAAATTATTTTCTTTTAAATATTGGTAATACTTTTCGAAATGTTCTTTCATTTCTTTTGCTGTCATTTTCGTTTTAGCCTTTGAAAACAACTGAACTCCAGGTTGCTCATTTTCTTCTGAAACATATATATAACTTATTCTATTATATAAAGTGTCTTTTTTGTTATTTAAGTTTATTTTCAATTCTTCGATTGCTTCCCTGACTATTGTTTGCTCTACATCTATCTTATCATTAATTATATCTTTTTTATCAATTCCCCCACCTGTTACTTGTAACATAGTTGGATATGAAGTATTGTCATCTAGTTCTCCAACTACATAATAACCATCTAATGTTTCTATCAAACAACCAGCACTCAAATTTTTGCATTCATATTCTTTAGAACAGCCCTTTCTTTCTCCATAT
Source organism: Clostridiales bacterium (assembly GCA_019419955.1). GTDB lineage: Bacteria > Bacillota > Clostridia > TANB77 > CAG-508 > CALXVA01. Next base: position 20,843 of record JAHZIB010000020.1, read on the forward strand.
AGATAATGAGCATAATCTGATTCTTTACAAATTATTTCTACTTTATCATCATCTATATTACATTCTGAAACGCAAATTACCTCTCCATTCCATATATTAGCACCTGCTTTTTTCATATTTTCAAAATTCTCGTCTATATCTTTTTTTAATTTAGCTGGTAATTTTATCACTTCATCTTTTAATATTACCTTTATTTTTTTATTTTCAATTTTATATATCATTGATTCCTCCATATTGAAATTTGCAACGCTCCGTTGCAAATTTCATATTTTACTTATTTATACCATAAAATTAATATAAATACAATTGTTTCCAAAATATTCATTTCTAAAATTATAAAAAGGCTGTTACTTTCATATATAACAACCTTTTTTAATTTTATCTACCTAAATATCTATCTTTTTTCTTTACTTTAGTAACATCTTCTTGCTCTTTTGTCATTTGTCTTTCAATTCTTACAACTTCTTTAACTTTTGGTATATCTTCTAAAATACAATTTGCTATTTTAATATTTTTTCTGTATCTAGTTAAAACATTTGTACAATCACTTATTTTTAGTTTATATTCTTCTATTAACTTATCATCTTTACAATTTCTTAACTTATTCCTGTACTTTTGTCTTAAGTCAGTAACTTCTTTTATATTTTCTTCAGTTCGTGTAATATAACTCTTTACATCTTCTACTGTTTTTATTTTTTCTGTTACAATAAGCCTAATCTCATTAGAATATCTATCCATTTGCCTAACTGCTCTTTTCATTTCTGGCGATAATGGTTGATGTTTTTTCACATTTTGTCTAGTGTTTATTCCTAATAAATGAAATAGCACTAAAAATAACACATCTATTCCAGAAAGTTTTTTCATACTTTCAAAACTGCCTTTAACTTTATAAACATTATATTGTTTGTAGTTTTTCTTTGGTTTCATTATTTTATAATACTTTTCTTGCACATGGTATGGATTATTATATACTTTATTTGCTATACTTTGTGGCAAATATTCTTCTCCTAACTGATACATTCTTGTTGCTTTCTTATCATTTATTGAGCGAATTGTTGGATATTTTCTATTTGGATTATCATTTATAATATAACCTTTTTCATACATTACTTTTTTAAATTGGTCATAAGTTAAACATATTGCAATTGCTTCATCTATGGCTTGTCTCATCAAATTATACTTTGTTGGCTCTCCTCGTTTTTCTGCAAAGTATATACTTCTTGGTGTTTTTCCTTTTGGATTTTCTATAACTATTAGATTGTTTTCTTTGCATAGTCTGTCTGAAATTTCTCTAAATTTATAATATGCACCTTTGTTGCAATTAAATTTCTTTCCTGTAAACATATTAACTGAATTTACTACAAAGTGATTATGATATGTGCCAGTATTAAAGTGAGTTGCGACTACTACTTGATATTCACTCCACATTTCTTTTGCCAGTTCTACTCCAATTTTATGTGCAAGTTCTGGTGATACTTCTCCAGTTTTAAAACTCTGGTATGCATGATATGCTATATTGCCTGTACATTTATCAAATTTTTTCTGCACAAAATTCATTTCTTCATAAGCTGTTTTACTATTACAATTTACTCCTGTTACATACATAATTTTTTCATTTTTATCAATAGTTTTTTCATCATTTTCTGCATATTTTAATACTTGCTTTAAATTAGAAAAAAGTGTTTTTTCTGGATTTTTTGCATAATTTACTACTCGTGATAAACTATCTTTAATTGCCCATATTTTCGTTGTTGCCATCTGCATCACCATCTTCTTTGTTGTTATATACATCTAAAAAATCACTTTGCATTTCTTCTATTTTTTCTTTTATTTCTTCATTACTTAAATAAGGAAATTCATGTTTTAAATTAGTAATACCTACATAAATTTTATATATTTTTTCATCTGGCACTTCATAAATCTTTTGTTGTAATCCAGATTTTCTTAAATAACCTGACAAAGATAATTTACTCTTTTTTGCATTTCTTTGTAACTTTTTCTTTTCATTTTCACTTACTCTAACATTAATTCCTATCGTTCTATTTCTCATAATTTTTCACATCCTTTTTCATAAATTTTGTTTCATTTTTTGATAAAATCTTTATCAAAAAAATCAATTTTTCTTTCCAATTTTTACTCTATTTTTTATTCATCAGTTAGGGGTTATAGGGGATTAAAATCCCCTTTCAGCGATAGCTGTCGGTTTTGTGGCAATACAAAACCTATGCTCGCTACACTGATAGATATAAACTTGTACTCCCCCCTAATAGACATTTTTTGTTTATACATAAATTAGTTCTTTGTATACAATTTCTTCTGCTGTATTTTTAAAATTATTCATCATACCTACCCAATATAATTGGTCAGTATTTTTCATTTCTTCTGTTAAATTATTTCTCTCTTTTAATTGTTCTATTATAATATCAATTCTTTCCCCAGCTGTTTCTTGAATTTCTTTTAAATGTTTATTAAGTGTTCCATTAACAAACATTGTTGTATATTCTGCTTTTCTATTTTGTTTCAAAAAATTTAGTCTTGCTCTACCATATTTATTTAGATTTACTTTTTCTTCTTCTTCTTTCTTTAAAAGTAAATTTGGCATATAATAGTCTCCAATTTTTGTATATTCAATTCCATATTTATTTTCTTTTAATTCTTTATTTTCCATTTTTACTTACCTCCATTAAACTACTTTTTCTTTTACTCTAATTTCTCCAATTATTCTATTTGTTTCTTTCTGTGGAAATTTCTTATCATCACTTATTAGTTCAACTAACTTAAATAACTTTTCTCCATTATCATTTGTTTCATCTATCGTAAGATATTTCTTTTGATAACCTTTTTTAGGTGCGTCTAAATTTTTTAGTTCATAATAAGAAACTTCATAATAATTATTTAATCTTTCTATATATTCTTTTAATTCTTTTCTATCCATTAATACTGTAGATGTGATTTCTATTTCTTCTTTTCCTTTTGTACATGGTATTGAAACATCAAACATACCTAAGTCCATAAGTTTATATATTTGCTCAAGAAAATTACTTCTAAATTTTATATTTTCTATTTTGTAAAAATCTTTACTACTTTTTTCAAGTGTGATACTTTCTATAAACTTAGAAATAAACTCTTGTTTTTCCTCTTTTGTTTTATTATTCCATTCTGCCATAAGCATATCTTTAAACTTATTTGAACGAATTAACTTTTCTTTTTCGACATCCCTATCTGCCATTATTTGTTGTGGGCTAAATGTTTGCTTATTTATATCTATTGTTGCAATTCGTTTTTGTTCTAGTAGATTTAGTTTTTCTTCTATAACTCTATAATCTTCTTCAAAATCATTTACTTCCACAATTCCTTTAATATATGCTTCCTTTATTCTGTTCTTTTGATTTTTCAAAGAAGAAATTTCTTTATCTAATTTTTCTGTTTTTTGTTCTTTCTTATCTGCTAAAACAGGAAAGAAATATTTTTTAACTGTCATATCATATTCAATTAAATTCATTATTAAAAACATAACTGAATCTTCAACCCAATCCTCTCTTAAATAAGTTTTACAATCTGAACAGTGATAGTACATATACTTTTTCTTTTGTCCACCAGAGCCTTTACATTGCATTATTTTGCCACATTTAGGACATAATAACTTTTGCATAAAGATATACACTCTATCCCTACAAAATGCTCTTTGATTTTTCTCTTTTTGTGCTTGTACATCTTCAAACATCGCCCTTGTTATGATAGACTCTACTACATTCATATAAACAACTGGCTCTTTTCCTTGAACATTTTTATATTGTTCAAAATCTCCAACATAAATTTTGTTGCTTATTATCTTTGCAATAGTTGTATCTTTCCACTTTTTATTGTTTTGTGTTGGTATTCCTTCTTTATTTAATATATTTGCTATTGATTGATAACTTTTGCCCTCCAAGTACATATTAAATATTCTTAATACTAAATCTTTTGTAGTTTCATCAATTATCATTTTCTTGTTTTCTCTTTTGTACCCTAATGGGCAAGTTCCGAGGTACATGTCCAGATTTTATTGCTCCTACCATTCCAAATTTTGTTCTTTCTGATACTATTTCAATCTCTAATTGTGAAAGAACTGTTAACATTCTTACAAAAAATCTTCCGATTAGCTGAAGATGTATTTACATCATCTCTATCGCAAATGAGGTAGCAATTATGCTTTTCTAACTCTGATATTAATACCTCTAAATCTCTAACAGACCTTGTAACTCTATCTAGTTTATAGGCTACAATATAATTAATTTTACCTGCTTTCATATCTTCTAGCATTTGCCTAAATGCTGGTCTGTTTGTCATATCTTTTGCTGATATTCCTGCATCTTTATAAACTTTAAATATCTCATAGTCTTTATATTTACAAAGTGCTTTTAACTTTTCCTCCTGTTCTCCTAAACTAAATCCGTTCCCTTGCTTGATCTTCTGTACTAACTCTAATGTAGATTCCTGCTACTTTCCTTTCTTCATTCATTTCTACAAATATCCTCCTTCCAAATTTTATGAATAGAAAGGCAATTTTACATTATATGCAAAAAAGTGCCACATAGCATAGTTTTAGCTATTAGCACTTTTCGAGTTTTTATAATTTTATTATTATCACTTTAATTTCATTTTTACATCAATAAATAAACCAATATAGTATAATTTTTTAAAAAACTCTAAAATGCTTTGCCGTTCTATGTTATGTATTACCATCTGCTATGCACTCTTGTAATTTGGATAGCGGATATTTTGTACTTAAATCATTTACATAGAAATAATCGTGTTCATTAAAGAATAGGTACAATCTATTTTTAATAATTACTCTATGGGGCTCTACATACGCTATATTGGTATGTTCAATTATTCTTAAACAACCATTAATTATTTGTGGCTGTTCTTTTCCATTAAATTCTAAACGGCATGCCCATTCGATTTTAGAGTATAGTTCTTTACTCATATTGATTTCTTTTTTAATTATATGTAACATAATACCACAAAAACCTCCTTTTTTCAATATTTTTGGTCAAAAAAAGACCGTTTCTTTTGAAACGGTTTCAGTTTTTGTGTTCGTCAATTTTTTGTAGTCTTGAAATCAAGTTATATCAAGGCTTTTAAAAAGTTCGACGAAAACTCTTATTGGCTCTCCGTGTTGGACTCGAACCAACGACCTATCGGTTAACAGCCGAGCGCTCTACCAACTGAGCTAACGGAGAATATATACTGGCGACAACCTATTTTCTCAGCAGGGTAACCCACAAATATCGTCGGCACATT
>JAHZIB010000021.1 GCA_019419955.1 Clostridiales bacterium
CTAATCATGCTTGGATTAGGTTTTATAATTCATTTTTTCTCCTTTCTGGGTGTTCAACAAAATATTTAGTATATTTTGCAACTTCATTATTTCTTTATTTTTTATATTTCTAATATATGTTTGTGTCTTTCACTAAAATGTTCTTTCATATCTTCATAACTCTTATGTCTTGTCATAAATGTAATTGTATTTATTTGTTATAACTCAAATTCTTTCATATTCATCTTATTGGCTAATTGTCCTAATATATCTTGCTTTTTTTGTGGTAATAACTTTTGCTTTTTTTCTCGTTCAACAATCAATTCATATTGCTTTAAAAAATTACTTCTTACTACATCCATATTAAAATCTACATTTGTTGCATAAGCTTTAAGTTGATTTACACTGCCAAAGAACTTTCTAATTTCTGTACTATGTAGTTCAAACTCTTCTTTGGTCATGTAAGCACCATTACAAATCATTTTATAAGCTTCGTTCCAAGCTTCTATAGCAGTTCTCTGCATGTTTGGCTTTACTAACTCTATTGCATTTTTTCTAATGTCGTGTATCGTTGGAGGATATGGACTCTCTATTATTGTCTTTTTTACTGCTTGTAATACAAGTTGATATTCTAAATCCCCTAAACACTCTTGCCATGTGTTTATCATCAACTGTTTTTGTGTTGCATTTTTTTCTGCAATACTGTCATAGTTACCAGCCAAAACTGTTATTACTTGTACTGTTTCCGCTTTGTTCATCTTCTCGTCTTGCCTCCTCCCATAATTCTTTAAAGTCATCCATTCCACTCTGCTTTATTGTTTTTGTTTGTTTTACTCTTTCTGCAACCCAACTTAGAATGGCTCTATAATCGCTTTTGTATGTCTTGCCGTTTACTGCCTTTATAGTTGTCTAGAGTATAAATACATTGGTCTGCAAAATCTTTTCCATAAGTGCTAATTAATTTTTCGTATTCAGCATTGGTCATAGATACAAATTCTGCAAAGTGTATTTTTTCTTCTTCCTTTTTCCCCTTACAACCCCTTTTTCTATTATCTTTTATATCAATACCATTTGCATTTATATTTATATTTTCATTTTCCATATGTTCTTCATATGAATTACATATGTTTTTCATATCTTCTTCATATGTTTCTTTTTTCTTTCTATTATTTCTTCTACTTTCAGAATATGCTTTTCTTTTATTGGATTCATATTCTAACCTTTGATTATAATAATTTCCTTCTTCATCTTTCTTAAATTTGTTAAATATATCTTCACTATAGTGTCCACATATGCTTAACATTTCTTTCTCTTTTAAGTGTCCTTTTTGATGCTGTAGGCATAATAGTCTAATATATTTCCCAATATCTTCGTTTGTCATTAACATTGTTCCTGAAAGGAAATCACTACTATAAAATAAGAATGCTGGGTCTTTCATTTGTTTTCTCCTTTCGTATAAAGGTCTAGTATTTTGCCTAGCTCTTGTTGTTTTACCCTACTCTATATTTAAAAATGGGATGGCATCTGTTGTCGTTGTTGGAAGTTATCTACTTTATTTTTTTACTATTTTTTGTTTCACTTATAATTCTTTTAGCTTCAGATATTCATATATTAAACCCTTGCAATTCTTCCTCTGAGAATAGCTCTCCTCTTCATTCTTGCAAGTCTTTTCTTAATGCAATTTTTTACGCAAGCTAAAACTATATTCTTTGCTTATTGTACGTGGTCATTTTTCTCCATTAATTTTGTTATTTACTTTTACTATACTTTTGAATTTGAATTGCAAGTTAGTTAATTGCTTGGTAGTCATTGATTAACTCTTTTATTCTACTTAACTTTGTTTCTTTTAAAGCAAAGTTGCATAATTCAACTTGCATTTTTTTAACTATTTCATCTTTCTGCTCTATTTTTTTATTAGCTACAGACAAGTCAAACTTTAAATTTTCAACCTCTGTCCTCATTGAATTGAGCTCCTCGTTTAGCTGTATAAAGTCATTCGTCTTTTGGGTTATTGTTCTATCCCTTTCAGCCAAAGGCCTTATAAAAACATAACCACCTGCTGTGAAGCCTGCAAACATTCCCATCAACATGCACAAAATTTCCATATTTTTCTCCCTTAAAATAAACTTGTTATGTATCCGCCTAGATTACATATTGCCATTGGTATTGCAACAAACATTGTTGCTCCTATTATGTTACATACTGCCTGTCCTACTTTGCAGTATATCTTTTGTTCTCTTGTCATTTTTTTCGTTAACTCCTTTCAGATAGATAATCGTGTCTTTTTGTCATATATTCTTTTATTGCTTGTCTACATACTTTAAATGGAACTGTATATCTTTGCACTGGCAGCTCTGGGTCATTAAACATCTTTCTTACCATATTTATTCCTATACCAAATTCTTCATGCACTTGTTCAACTGTCAACATGTCATATTGTTCCGATTCCTGCTTAATTTGCTCTTCAAGCAGTTCATTCATCTTTTTTATTTCTGCCAAAATTTCTTTTTCCACATTTTCACTTCCTTTACTTATTTGTTAAAATAATGAGTAATAGCATATGCAATAAAAATATCTCTTGGTTTACCTTAATTTTCAATAGTTTTAAAATTTTTTACTGGCACAGCTATTGTTAGAGTAATGTCTATCATATCAATATTTATATTTAAGCTATAATTAGTTGCGCTTTTTATGTCCGTATCATTTATTCGTATTTTTCTTTTTTCATCTTTTTTCAAATTTCTACTTTGTCAAATTCAATCTTCTTCCCTCCTATGTAGTTGTGCTGTGCTTATTTTGTTATCTTTTTGTAAACAGTCTGTATAAAAAAAATATCATCAAACTTTTTACCTGTCAATTCACAAATTTTTATAGCTATTTTTTCATTTGGGTTTCTAACCCCTGTCACTATTGAACTTAAGTATGCTTTAGAGTATCCTAGTTCTTTTGCTCTTGATGTTATTGTGTTACCCCCATCTATCAATACTCCTTTTAGTTCTTGTGGATTTTTTACAACTATCAATATTGTTCACCTCGCTTTTTGTTATCTCGTTGTGAACATTTTACATTTAAGTTTTTATTTTGTCAACACTTTTTTTAAAATTTTTCAAAAAAAGTTTTACATTTGTGAACAGATATGTTATAATGTGAACATACGGAGGTGATTTATATGCTTTCTAAAGAAAACTTGGGTAAATATCTAAAACAGATACGTGAAGTTAAAAATCTATCATTAAGAGAAGTAGATAAATTAACAAATATATCTTACACACATCTTAATATGATCGAAAACGGAAAAAGAAATGTTACTCCCGCACTATTAAGAAACCTATCACAGCTTTACAATGTAGATTATTTAGATTTATATGAAAAAGCGGGTTATATAGATTTAATAGAAGATGAGAAAAAATCTAAAATAAAAACTGACATTCTAGGTAACCCAGTTACCCCTATTCCACTTCTTGGCTCTGTAAAATCTGGATATAACTATTTAGCACAAGAGAATTGGATTGGTACAGTTGATGTAGAAACCAGCTTAGTTGGAGATGGTAAAGATTACTTTGCATTAAAAGTCAAAGGTGACAGCATGGCTCCTATTTTTATTGAGGGTGATATAGTTATAATTAAAAAACAAAACGATTGTGAAAACAATGAATTTAGTATAGTTATAATAAACGGCGACGAAGGTACTTTAAAGAAAATAAAGAAAACAGACAGCGGAATAATATTGCAACCGTTAAATCCAGCTTATCGGTCCTGTGATGTATACTAAGGAAGAAATGAAAACAAAACCGATTATTATTGTTGGTGTTGTAAAACAATTAAAAAGGGAGTTTTAAAAGGAACAAATATGGAAGAAAATTAATCAATTATTTATAAAAATTTGAAAAATCTTTATATTTTTGTATAATTTATTTGACAATGAACATATTATATGGCATGATCTAATTAAGATTTAATCTCATATTATGTTAAGTAATATAGTGGTCATAAGAAGATTTTGGGAGAGTTCATTGTAGCTCTCCTTATTTTTGTATACAAAAAAGAATTAGAAAGTGTTTGAGTTTTTGCACAGCACAACCACCATTCTAATTCCAATAATAAAAAGTCCTTGAAACAAGGTATCTTTATGTTATAATTATAGCATATTAGAAAACCTTTTTTCAAGAGATTTAAAATATAAATTTTAAGAAAGAAGGTATTTTATTATGGGAAAAAAAGTAAAAGGTAACGGAGATGGCACAATGTACAAATCAGGAAAAACAGGTCTGTATATTGGGCAATACACAGCAAATGGCAAAAGACATTCTATGTATCAAAGAAAAAATGAAAAAATAGGTGATTTCAAGAAAAGGTTTAACGATGTATTGAGCAGCATTCACAGAGGAGAGTATATCTATGAAAACAATATATCATTATATCAAATTCTAAATAGTCATATTGAAGAAAAGCATAAAAATGGCATAACTTCAGACAGAAGCTACATAAGAAATATCGAAACTTTAAAAAGGCTAAGAGTGTGTTGTAAGGATTGCATTGACAAGTCTATTCAAAAAATAACAGTTCAGGACATAAAGTTGGCACTACCTAATTTCAGAAAATTAAAAGTGCCAAATACAAAAACAGAATCAGTTGTTGAAAAAGAATATTCTCAAAGTACTATAGACAAGATGTATGCATTATTATATACTGGTTTTAAAATTGCAATCTCTGAGCGAATTGTACAATATAATATTATGGACAGCACTACCATAAAAAAGCCAAAGTCACTAAAAGAAACAATACCTGTTGAAGCTTTAACTATCGAAGAAGAAAAAGAGTTAATTAATATCTTAAAAAGCGAACCACATAAATATAATGATATACTTCTTATTGCATTGCTTTCTGGTATGAGAATTGGAGAAATTCTAGCCTTAGAAAAAAATGATATTGACTTGAAAAAAAATACTATAAATATTAACAAGACCTTAACAAGAAACGAAAACAACAAAGTTATATTAGGTAAAACAACAAAAACTAAAGCAGGTACAAGAACTATTTTTATCAATTCTAAGTTAAAAAATATAATTGAAAATGTCTTGGAAAACAATATTGCTAACATATATAACTTAGTGTTTTTTGATTACGAAAAAAACAAGTTATTTTCTCCAACTGAAGTAAACTGTTACTTGAGAAGATTAAATGAAAAATATAAATTCTGCAATCATATTCATACACATATGCTAAGACACACATATGCAACTCGTTGCATAGAAGCAGGAATGTCCGCAAAAGTTTTGCAAAAAAACTTAGGACATACAAAAATTGAAACGACCCTTGATACTTATACTAGCATTTTTGAAAAATACAATATCTCGGAAAATGAAAAATACGACGCATATATAAACTCTCTCTTATAGCTACTGCATTACTATTGCATTACATGAATAAAAAAAGCTTGATACCATTAGGGTTTTAGGCTTTTTCAACCTACCACCCCAGCCAATTTTTTAAAGAGAACCTTGCTTAGGTTCTCTTTTTTCTTTTACCTTATTGTCTTTCTTCCTCTAAATATTGCTATATCTTCCAACTCATCCTCAATATTCAAAAGTCTATTATATTTAGAAACTCTGTCTGTTCTACATGGTGCACCCGTTTTAATTTGTCCTGCATTTATGGCTACAGCAACATCTGCAAGTGTTGTATCTTCTGTCTCTCCACTTCTATGTGAAACCACTGCTGTATATCCTGACTTATGTGCAAGTTCAATTGCATCTAATGTTTCAGTTAATGTTCCAATTTGATTTAATTTTATTAGGATGCTATTTGCAACTCCCATATCAATTCCCTTTTGTAGCCTTTTTATATTTGTTACAAATAAATCATCTCCTACTAGCTGAACATTGTCTCCTATTTTTTCTGTTAATACTTTCCAAGACTCCCAATCTTCTTCTGCCAAACCATCCTCTATTGAGATTATTGGATAACTATTTGCTAGTTCTACTATAAAGTCTACCATTTGCTCTTTTGTCTTTAATTCTCCTGTTTTCCAGAACAAATATCCATCTTTTCCTGCTTTCTTTGCCTCATCAAACATTTCTGTTGCTGCCACATCAAGTGCTAAGCAAATATCTTTTCCTGCTACATATCCAGCTTTTTCAATTGCTTCTAATATTAAATCTAATGCTTCTTTTTCACTAGATACATTAGGTGCAAATCCTCCCTCATCTCCAACTGCAGTTGCTAATCCTTTTTCCTTCAACACTTTCTTTAAGTTATGATATACTTCTACTCCCATTCTCATACATTCTTTAAATGTTGTTGCTCCAACAGGCATTATCATAAACTCTTGAACTGTTAAACCACTATCCGCATGTTTTCCACCATTCATAATATTCATCATTGGAACAGGCAATTCCTTTGCATTAACTCCACCAATATAATTATAAAGACTCATACCTAGTGAACTTGCAGCTGCTCTAGCTACTGCTAGAGATACCCCAAGTGTAGCATTTGCTCCTAATTTCGCTTTATTTTCTGTTCCATCTATGTCTATTAGCATTTTATCTATTTTTACTTGCTCATAAACATTCATCCCCTCTAATTTGTCAGCAATTATGTTGTTTACATTATCTACTGCATTTTGCACACCTTTTCCTAAGTACCTGTTTTTATCTCCATCTCGTAACTCAACCGCTTCAAAGCTTCCTGTAGAAGCTCCTGATGGCACCATTGAAACTCCTGAAAAACCACCATCTGTAATAACCTCAACTTGAACTGTTGGATTTCCCCTTGAATCCAAAACTTCTAAAGCTCTAACGCTTTCAATTCCTAAATAATCTTTCATTCTATTACCTACCTTTCTAATTTTTATTATCTGCACAAATTCACAAATGAATTGGTATAACAAAGTCAAATCCAATTACTTTTTCATTCTTATAAATGTTTAAGGATCTGACTTCTAACAGCTTCTCTCTGTTCCTCAATCTGTTCAACATAAGTCTTTTGTTTTTCCTTATTGTTGTTTTGATATATATTCTTCAATTTTCTTCGCCCGGACACTTTATAAGTATATCGCTGTTCTTCAAACCTACCCTTTGCTTGCTTCTCCATCTTTTGAAATTCTGTTTCTTTTACACATTCAGGCTCTTTTATTTCTTTATTATATTTTAATTTCCTTTTTACAGGACGTTTATATATGGATTCTGTATATATTTCGATGTCAGGATTAAAATATATTGTTTCATTTATATATTGTCTTATAATATTCATTTCCTTTCTCGTAAACGACTCATCTGGTAACTCCAAATTTTTATACTTCCATATAATATGTCTATCAATATTTGAATAATTTGACTTTTTCAGGTCTTCGTAATTATACTCTATCTGAAATTTAAGTCCTTCTATTCTTATTGTAATACTACTCCACAATCTATGCTCATATTTCTTAAATATGTCTCTAATTTTTCTAATCTCTCTATATAACTGTTCTACCAAATTTATATATTCATCTTCATTTAGATTAAATTTAATTGGTATTTCATATACATTTATTGGATTCTTCTTTAATATTCCTTTTGGAAAATAGTAGAAGAACAGTTCGCCAGTTTCTAGCCCAACCATTTTCTCTTCTACACTTGCATATAAGTAAATTCTATCCCATTTTTCTGGTATTAGATAAAATAACTGTTGCTGTAGATTGGAGTAGATTTCTTTTATTTCCGAAGATTTTATCATATAATCCTCCAACTTTTAGTGTTTATTTTATTATAATACTTTCTCCAGTCATTTCCTCTGGTTTTTCTATTCCCATTAATTCTAACATTGTTGGTGCCAAATCTGCTAATTTTCCCTCTTTTAAACTTATATCAGTTTTCCCTACCAATATCAATGGCACAGGATTTGTTGTATGTGCTGTATGAGGTTCCCCTGTTTTATAATCTATCATTTGTTCCGCATTTCCATGGTCTGCAGTAATTATTAATATACCCTCATTTTTATTAATTGCTTTTACCACTCTTTCTATACATAAATCTATTGTTTCTACCGCTTTTATTGCAGCATCTAAATTACCCGTATGACCAACCATGTCGGGATTTGCATAATTTAATATTATACAATCATATTTTTTAGAGTTAATTGCTTCAACTACTTTGTCCGTAACTTCTATAGCACTCATTTCTGGTTTCATATCATATGTTTCAACTTTTGGAGATGGAACTAATATTCTATCTTCTCCTGGATATTGTTTTTCTTCTCCACCATTAAAGAAAAATGTAACATGTGCATATTTTTCAGTTTCTGCAATTCTAAGCTGTGTTAAACCTTTCTTGCTAATATATTCTCCAAAAGTATTTACTAACATTTCTGGTTTAAATGCAATTTTTACATTAGGCATAGTTTGCTCATACTGTGTAAAACAAACGTAATCTAAATCCATTTTCTTGGTATCAAACTCTTTAAATTCCTTGTCTACAAGAGTTCTAGTAAGTTCTCTTGCTCTGTCAGGTCTAAAATTAAAGAAAATTACTGAATCTTTATTCTCTATTTTTGCAATAGGTTCATTATTTTGGCATATTACAGTTGGCTCTACAAATTCATCAAATACTTCCTTTTGATAAGAACTCTCTATTGCAGCAACAGCTGATGTTGCTTTAATTCCTTCTCCATTTACAATTGCATCATATGCTTTTTGGATTCTGTTCCATCTCTTGTCTCTATCCATACTATAAAATCTTCCAGAGATTGTCGCAATTTTCCCAACACCTTTTTCCTTCATTTTTTCCTCAAGCTTTATTATATAGCTCTCTCCTGAAGTTGGTGGAGTATCTCTACCATCCATAAAACAATGCACATAAACATCTTCAAAATCTTTCCTTTTTGCAAGTTCTAATATTGCAAAAAGATGACGAATATGACTGTGTACTCCTCCATCTGATAATAAACCTAATATGTGTAACTTAGCATTATTTCTCTTAGCATTTTCAATTGCATCCACTAATTCTGGAATACTAAAAAAATCTCCATCTTCTATTGATTTTGTTATTCTTGTTAATTCTTGATAAACTATTCTTCCTGCTCCAATATTTGTATGTCCCACCTCGGAATTTCCCATTTGTCCTTCTGGTAAGCCTACATCAAGCCCGCTTGTATGAATTCTTGTAGTAGGGCATGTTTTCATAAGTTTATCTAAATTAGGTGTATTGGCAAGTTTTACAGCATTAGATTGCTCCTTCTCATTAATACCAAATCCATCTAATATCATAAGCATTGTAACATTTTTGTCCATATACCATAATCCTTTCTAATTATAATTTACAATCTCAGCAAACTCATCTACTTTCAAACTGGCTCCTCCAACCAGTCCACCATCTATATCTGACATAGAAAATAGTTCTGTTGCATTACTGCTTTTTATACTTCCTCCATATTGTATTATAACTCTTTTCGCTACATCTTGTCTATATAATTCAGCTATTTTATTTCTTATTGCTTTAATTGCATCATTTGCTTCTTCCTTTGTGGCAGTTTTTCCCGTTCCTATTGCCCAGATTGGTTCATATGCAATAATCGTATTTTCTACTTGTACATCCAACAATCCTTTTAAAGCCTTTTCAGTTTGAACTGTTATAATCTCCTCTGCTCTTTCGCTTTCTCTTTGTTCTAAATTTTCCCCAACACAAACTATTGGCGTCAAACCATATTTATGTGCAGAAATAACCTTTTTATTCACATTTTCATCAGTCTCGGCAAAATACATTCTTCTTTCAGAATGCCCTATTATAACATACTTTACACCAATACTACTTAACATTTTTCCTGAAACTTCTCCAGTATATGCTCCATTCTCTTCCCAATGCATATTTTGTGCACCAATCTTTATATTAGTATTCTGCACCGAAAGTAAACCATAAAACAAATCTGTATATGGAACACACAAAACAACTTCATTTTGTGTATCTTTCACAAGTGGAGCCAACTCATCTATAAATCTAATAGCTTGGTCTGGAAGCATATTCATCTTCCAATTTCCTGCAATAACTTTCTTCCTCATTCACTCTCTCCTTTCTTTTTCCCCACTTTCGAATTAGGGACACTTCTCTTTTCGAAATTTTTTGCGAATTTAGAAGTGTCCCTAATTCGAAAGTTATTTTTCTAGATAATCACAAGATTTCTTTTCTATATCATTCTCTTCAGAAACTGCTTTGCCTTTTTCTTTCCTGTCCGTCAAGCAAGCAAGTCCTGGTAACTTTTTTCCTTCTAACAATTCCAAAGAAGCTCCCCCTCCTGTTGAAATATGTGTAAAGCTGTCATCTAGTCCTAATTTATGAATTGCTGCTGCAGAATCTCCTCCTCCAACTATTGATATTGCTTTTGTTTGAGAGATTGCTTCTGCAACCTGTTCCGTTCCAATGCTATACTTATCTACTTCACAAACTCCAAGTGGTCCATTCCATAAAATTGTTTTCTTGCCTTGTAATTCATTTCCAAATGTTCTAGCTGTTCTTGGTCCAATGTCCACACCTTGCCAACCTTGTGGAATTTTATCCGATGAAACTACTTTATCTGGTGCAGTTTTTAAATATGTTATAAAATCTGTTTCGTCTACTTCTTTTTGCTTAGGAGTAATTACTGTATCTTCTGGAAGTGTCAACTTCACACCACTTTCATCTGCTTTCTTCATTATTCTTTTGGCTTCTTCTAATTTATCCTCTTCACATAGTGAATCTCCTATTTCATACCCTTTTGCTTTCAAGAAAGTATATGCCATTCCACCACCTATTAGTAATTCATCTACTTTACTTAATAAGTTTTCTATAACTCCTATTTTATCTGAGACTTTAGCTCCTCCTAGAATTGCAACAAATGGTTTTTCAGGATGCTCCAAAGTACCATTCAAGAACTCTATTTCTTCTTTCATTAAATATCCTGCAACCGCTTCATCTACATGATGTGCAACTCCTTCTGTTGAACTATGAGCTCTATGTGCTGCTCCAAACGCATCGTTTACATAAATTCCGTCAGAAAGATTCGCAAGTTCCCTAGCAAATTCATCATCATTTTTCTCCTCTCTTGGGTCAAACCTAACATTTTGAAGAAGTGCTACTTCTCCATCAGTTAACGCCTCTGTTACTGACTTAGCACTTTCACCTGTTACATCATTAGCAAATTTTACATCTGTGCCAAGTTTTTTTGCAAGTTCCCCTGCTACTGGTTTTAATGAATATTTTTCATTTACTTGACCTTTTGGTCTTCCTAAATGAGAGCACAAAATAACCTTAGCACCTTGTCCCATTAAATACTTGATTGTTGGAATCGCTGCAGTTATTCTATTATCATCAGTAATTTTTCCATCCTCCATTGGCACATTAAAGTCACATCTAACTAGAACCTTTTTTCCTTTTACATTTACATCTTCAATTGTTTTTTTATTCATATTGAAACTCCTTTCATTTCTCCTAAATAGATGAAGGGTAACTATTTAAAAGACTTCACTTTTTAGAATTAATAAATCAAATATCATAAATTTATTTCTTTACACTTTTTATATTCTGTAGTTCAAACCTATATTTTTGCTCAACATTTGGATACTTTGCCCTGTCAACTTCAGACATAAACATATCATATGGTCTAACATATAATAAACAATCATCATATAAAGCTCTATATACTACACATTTTTCCTTAGTTTCACTATGAATTGCAAGCCCCTCTATAATATAATAGTCTCCTTTAAAATGTTTGTATATCCCATGCAATTTTAGTTCTCTTTCCATGTTTTTCCTTTTCCTTTCGTTATTTGTTTGATATATGAACTGCTAAATCTACTAATTTGTTTGAATAACCCCATTCATTGTCATACCAAGCTACTAATTTAACAAATGTATCTGTAAGTGCTATACCTGCTGCTGCATCAAATATTGATGTATGTTCATCATGTATAAAATCTGATGATACAACTGGTTCATCCGTATATTCCATAATTCCCTTCATCTCGTTTTCACAAGCTCTTTTTATAGCATTACATATTTCTTCATAAGTTGCAGGTTTTTCTAGATTACATGTTAAATCAACAACTGAAACATCTACTGTTGGTACTCTAAATGACATACCTGTTAATTTTCCATTTAACTCAGGAATAACCTTTCCAACTGCCTTTGCAGCTCCTGTTGATGATGGTATTATATTAGCCGAAGCTGCTCTTCCACCTCTCCAATCTTTTTTAGAAGCTCCGTCAACAGTTTTTTGTGTTGCAGTTGTAGAATGTACCGTTGTCATTAAGCCATCTTTAATTCCAAAATTATCATTTATAACCTTAGCAAGAGGTGCTAAACAATTTGTTGTACATGATGCATTTGAAATTATATTCATATCTGGTGTGTATTTATCATTATTTACTCCCATTACAAACATAGGTGCATCCTTTGACGGTGCAGATATGATTACCTTTTTTGCTCCTGCATCTAAATGAGCCTGAGCTTTTTCCATTGTTGTAAATACTCCTGAACATTCCAATACATAATCCACCCCATCTGCTCCCCAAGGGATATTTTTTGGGTCTGTTTCATTATACACTTTTACTTCTTTACCATTTGCTATTAACTTTCCATCTTCTCCTTTTATTTCTCCTTGGAATCTTCCATGAACTGTATCGTATTTTAACATATACGCCATATAATCTGCTGCAATAAATGGGTCATTTACAGCTACTATTTCTACTCCTTCTCTATTTAGCGCTGCCTGAAACGCAAGCTTTCCAATCCTTCCAAAACCATTAATACCAACTTTAATTGACATATCGAATTCCTCCTTGTTTTTATTTCTATTATTTAGTATACCCTAAACAATAATATTTTATATCAAAAATGTGAATTTTTCAATAGAGTTGTTATATTTTATCATATTTTCGTTACAGGACAATGGTTTAAAAAATAATTGTACTGCTTTTACCCCCATATATCTCAAGTTCTATCAAACACGTAAACATTCCTTTATTAGACTAAAGGGATGTGTTCCCAATTTGCAAGAATTTGCGAAAAGAGAAGTGTCCCTAATTCAAAAAAACGCAGGCAAATTAAGAAAATATTTTCCTATTTGCCTACGTTCTCATTTGAATTTGAAATTATAATTCAATATCGCCTGTTATTTCTACTTCTCTTAGCCAGAATTTTTTCATACTCTCGCCTGTTATTTCATGGAATAGAAAATCATGAACATCTTCTCCTGTTATTTTTTGATGCCAAAAATCATGTACTTCCTGAAAAATCTTTTCTTGCTTAGGTGTTAAAACAAGTTGACAGTCTTGGCATAAAAAATTCCTAATTTTTGTCCATAAGCTTATTTCCGTTGGTAAATTTTTATTTAAATTATTATCTACACGATATTCCATCTCTATTATTTCCTCCTTCGTGCTCAATTAAATATTTCTTATCATATTTATACTACAAATTTATTCATTAATCAAGCTGTTATTTATCATTTTATAAGTGCGTTGCTTTGAAGTGGTTGTCCCAAGCTGTTTTCCAGTTTATTACATTTTTGTTACATTTTTGTTACATTTTTGTTACATTTTGTTTTTTTCTTTATATTTCCATTTGACTACCTAGAAAACTTGCTGCTGATTGTACTACTTTTTGCTCTACTTCGGACATTTTTGTTCCTCTATCTTTTGATAGTAAAATTACTGTCCCTATTGTATTTCCATCTGAAATAATTGGATATACTACTTGTGAGTTAAATCTTCTTTCTTTATTATCATTTTTTGTTATTGGAACTGCCATGTCATTATTTTCTCTGCTCGTATACTTTTCTTTGTCTTCCATTATCTTTTCTAGCTCACTGCTTACTCCTTGTTCCAAAAACTCCTTTTTTGAACCTCCAGATACAGCTATTACCGTATCTCTATCTGTAATACATGCAATATGTCCCGTAGTTTTTGCTAAAGTTTCGGTATACTCCGCAGCAAATTCAGAAAGCTCTCCTATAGGAGAATATTTTTTTAGTATAACTTCTCCTTCTTTGTCTGTAAAGATTTCAAGAGGATCCCCCTCTTTAATGCGCAATGTCTTACGTATTTCTTTTGGTATTACAACTCTGCCTAAATCATCTATTCTTCTTACAACTCCTGTTGCTTTCATAAAATTCCTCCTTTTAAATTATATGTCTATTCTTATTATTACAAAAGAGGAAAATTTTATACATGTTTTTTTAAATTTATATATGAATTTTTATTCTTTACAATTTTATAATAGTTACATTTTATTTCTAGTCATATACATATCTTGTATCTGCCATCTCCTGTTCCAAACTTTGTTCTTCTGTTTTTTTGTATTCTTTTATTACATTTCCCAGCTCTTCAGCAAAATCTTGCAATATTACCAATTTTATTGTTGGTTCTTTTCCATCAATATAATCATCCATTACCTGTTTTAACTTTTTCAAATTTGACAACTCATCTTGCAACTCTTCGCCGTGCTTTTTTGCTCTATCTAACAATTTTTCCTTTATAGTAACTATATCTTCATTACTTGCACAGGATATTCTCTGGAACATTTGGAAAACATCATAATATTTAAATATTGGAATTTCCATGCATTCCTTATCAAACTTATCGTAAAATTGTTCCATTTTCATAGGTATATACTTAAATATTTCTTCAGCTTTTTCTCTATACATTTTGTCTTCTAGTTGTATATTAATCTTATTAAAATGCGTTAATATTTCTTCCATATCCTCAGATTTATCTTCTTCTATCGCTAAACTAGCTAATTCCTCATCAACATTTGGGCAATAACTAGATGTTAAAGAAGATACATTCATCCCATTCAAAAATACGCTTTTAACAGTTTTCATATCATAATTAATTAAACCTTTTCTAACAAAATGTGCAAAATACGCAAAAAGTTTGACTACATTTATTAATTCTATCCTTCCATTTTTCACATCATCTAAGACCTCTGACACAATTCCATCAAACTGGTCATCTGCAATTTTCCAGTATTCTTCTGTCAATAGCCTCTTGTAGCCAGGTAATTTATCAGTATCAACTGTATTTATAATTGCTTCCATATCTTGTTTAAACACTTTCATATCAAATATACGTGTACGAACGTAAAGCTCTATGAATTTAAAAAACCTATACTCTGCTTTAAAATTATAATAATAATTATTGTCAAACTCTTTAATATAAAATTGCCTATTATCCATAAATACTCTTGATGAAACTAATATTGCCTTATATTCTTCATTATCATTAATATTCACAAATTTATCCTTAGTAATCTTTCCTGCCTTTATTTCAAAAGATATAGCAATTGTGAATATTAACATTGTTTGCAAAACTCTATGATTAGTATTCGGATAATAATTATTTACCATATCAAATATCTTTTTAAAGTTTGTTAAGGAATGTTTTAGAATTCTAAGATTTCTTGTACCACTTTTATTAAAAGTAGAAATTATTAACTTTGTATTTTCTCTCAAAAACCTAATTAAATCAGGACAATTCTCATATCTCATTAGCAAACCATTGATAATATAATTAAACTCCGGTGCATACTCAAAAGTCTCGCCAATAAGTTTTTCTTTGATTCTTTCATAATCATTTGCTTTATCAAACACATATTCAATGGTATCTCTTATTCTCTCAACCATTGGTTTGTCAGTTTTCATATTAAGCTTATTTTCTTTATCTAATAAGTATGTTGCTATAAAAGTTTTCATCTCTAAATTGCTATTTTTCAACTTTGTAGATAATTCCTTCTCATTACAAATTATTATAGTTTTTATATGGTCATGCTCTACAAAATTATTTATATAACCCAAAATATCTATAACATCAACATTGGCCCTCTCCAAATCATCAAAACATAGAACTTTATCATCAGTTGAAAAAAATTGTCCGTAATCAATTCTATCTCCATTTTGCGTAACACCAAAGAAATTCGCCATATCTAACCCTGTTTTCGCATATTCTGGAATATTTTTTACTCCACTTGCATCCATAAACTTCTTAAGATTCTTATCCATAAGTTGTGTAGTCTCTATAAATATCTTCTTGCTTATCTCTTCTAAATTAGAAATACCATATAAAGACATATATATAGCTGTATATCTCTTACCATTTAAAGCCATTGACTCAATCTTAGGCTTAATTTTATTATTCCAAAAATAAGTTTTACCGCTTCCCCACTCACCATTAAGCATTATTGCATAATCTGTATAATCTGATCTTATATAATCTAATATACTCTCTACCAAATCTTCCACTTATTCTCCTCCTTCTTACCTTTCCTTGCAAATCAGGGACACTTCTTCTTTTTCAATCCCTTTAATCTTTCGCTAAGGTTAATATTCCAATTTGTTTTACTTTTACCTTTTTCAATTCCTGAATACACGAATTTACAGTTGCTCCTGTTGTATAAATATCATCAAATAGTAGAATTCTTTTATTAGTTATTTTCTCTATTTTTTCTAATTTATATACATTTTTTGCATTTTCCTTTCTCATTTTTCCATTTAAAGTACTTTGAGGTTTATTGTTTCTAATCTTAATCAAAATATCTTTATAGCACTTTATATTTGCCATTTTGGATAATTCTTGCGCAATTAACTCACTTTGATTATAACCTCTTTCCTTCATTCTTTTCTTGTGTATCGGGACTGGAATTATTATATCATAACTTTCTATAAAATCAAAAATTTTTTTGTTTTTCACAATAAATTTACAAAATGTTTTATATAAATATGCCTCTTCATCAAATTTGTATTTAAGAATCAACTCACGTATTATGCCTTCATATCTAAAAATATGATATCTTTCTATTAATTCATCATTCTCATCAGATTTATAGTATTTCTCATTTTTATTCTTAGTTAAGTTTTGCATCAAATTGAACTCATATTTCTTTAGTTTCTTTTCACATTTTGTACATAAATATCCTTCTCCTAGCTTTTTGCAAATGCCACAACTAGGCAAAAAAATATATTCGAGGGTTTTATTTAAAAAGTTCATTCATTTTAGATTATTTAATAAGTAAAATAATCCTACGCTCCTTTCTTGCTTTTATTATTCCCCCGAATATTTATCTTTTTTGCACATACTTTAAACATTACCTTGTAGCTTATACGCTAAACCCGTATTTCTTTTTTTATTATCTGCATTATTTATCATGAAATTGAGTACATTTGGGCTACCTACAATTATCAATAACTTTCTTGCTCTAGTCATACCTGTATATAATAAATTCCTAGTCAGAAGCATCGGAGCTGATTGCACAATTGGCATAATAACTACATCAAACTCGCTTCCGTTGTGATTTATGGACTGTAATAGCATATGCATGCTCTATTTGCTCTAATTCATTATACTGATACCAGACCTCTTTATCATCGTCAAACTTTATTTTAATTTGTTTATTAAAATCATCAATAACACTTATTGTACCCAATTCACCATTAAATACTCCACTTCCATATTCGTAATTAGGCACCTTTTTTTCCCAATATATATCATAATTATTTTTTATCTGCATTATTCTGTCGCCTTCTCTGAATATGTTATTTCCAAATTTTCTCTCCTTCTTGGTTTCCATAAATGGATTTATAGTCTGTTGTAATAATTTGTTTAACTCTTTTGTACCAAGCTCTCCTTTTTTTGTTGGAGTTATAATTTGTATATTCTTAAAAAAATCAAAATTGCCATACTTCTTTAATCTATCTCCACTTAGAGTTATTATATTGTAAAGTATTTTTTGCTTATTAGTTTCATTTATATAGAAAAAGTCTTCTAAATAAGAGCTGTAATTACAATCTCCATCTAATACTTTTTCATTATTTGTGTTCTTGCTTTCTTGCTCAATTATATTTTCCTGCAAGCAATAATCACTATTTGAATTAACATTCTTTTCTGAGTAATTATTTACGGTTCCATGCAGAATATCTTCTTTAGTTAAAAATCCTAGGCCTTCATTTACTCTATGTGCATTAACAATTATTTTGCTCCTTGCTGCCTGTCTAAAAATTTTATTTAATGTAATTGTAGTAATTACTCCTGAATCGATAACATCTTTAAGCACATTGCCAGCTCCTACTGATGGCAACTGGTCTATATCTCCAACAAGTACTAATTTCGTCCCCTTATATAACGCTTTGCATAAATAACTCATTAGGAAGATATCTACCATAGACATCTCATCTACAATTACTATATCTCCATCAATTGGTGTTACTGTAACTTCTGTAGGCAAAACGTGATTTTCTTCCGATATTTTTCCTATTTCCAACAATCTATGTAAAGTTTTTGCTTCCTCACCAGTCGCCTCAGTCATTTTTTTCGCCGCTCTACCTGTTGGTGCACATAAAACTGGTTTCATCTCATTATGCTTAAAAATATCTATAACTGTTTTAATAATTGTCGTTTTACCAGTACCAGGTCCACCTGTAATAACACATACATTATGCTCATTTATTGCTTCTATTGCTTCTCTTTGTTTTTCTGACAAGTCAATGTTCGACTTTTCTTCAAACATTTCCAGTTCTTTATTAAACCTTCCTATTTTTTTTATATTATCATACTTTGCTAAATCCAATAGCCTTTCTGCCACTTGCTTTTCCACTTTATAGTACTGATATAAGTATACCCATTCATCCCCATCTCTTTCCTCAAACACGACATCTTCTTTTGCCTTCATGTTAATTATGCATTCTTCAACTTCATTTTCACCAACACCAAGTAACTTCTTAACATAATCAAGCAAGCTTTCATACCTTGTACAACAATGACCATTATATGTCATAAGAATTAGAGCATGTTTCACACCACTTCTTATACGTTTTTCATTATTGTATTCAAAACCTAAATTCAAAGCCATTTTATCTATTTGATCAAAATTCACTTTATTTACTAAATCAATTAAAATGTATGGATTAGCTTCTATCTCTTCTATTGCATTTGCTCCTAGTACCTTATATACTTTTTCCGCATTTTGTGGTCCAATACCAAACTTATCCAAAAATCCTACAATCTGCCATACTTCCCAATTTTCAATAAATTCACTAGCAATTTCAATAGCTCTCTCCTTGCTAATTCCTTTTACTTGTGCAAGTTTCTCTGGTTCAAACTTAAATATGCTAATGGTTTCTTCTCCAAACATCTTAACAATATTTTTAGCAGTTGCAGGTCCTACCCCTTTTATCCCACAATTTGCCAAATATCTTTCCAAAGCTTTTGTTGTCTGAGGCATACTTTTTTCAAAAGTATCCACCTTAATCTGTTTCCCATACTCTTGGTGTTCCACAAGTTTGCCTACAATCTTAAGCGTATCTCCAACATTCACAAAAGGCAAATATCCTACTATTGTTATTTCTTCATCTAATTCAGATAATAATGTCTGTAAATTCGTTTGCACATTTTGTCCATCTGCTTCACTATTATATTTTTCCTTACTATTTTGTTCAAGCTTCAATACTCCAACACAATAGCTATTTAATTCATTTTTATACTTTATATCTATTAATTCTCCTTGTAGTTCCAATTTTTTACCTTCTTTTTATTAAATATCTATTAGTATATCACAAATTTGTTAGTTAATCTACAATTGAAACAAAAATTTTTTAACTTGCTTCTTTTATACTATCAATTACTTCCTTACATTCCTTCCAATTTACCACCTTTATCTCATTATAATCTTTGCTAAGTTTATTTAGTATCTTTACCGTATCATCAGTTGACCCCAAATCTGCTACAATCACATCCTTCACACATTCCTCCTTCCCGTACATTATTCTAAAAAGAATTGTACGTAAAAATCCCTCTATCTTATTTTCTTGGTTTTTTGTAGCAATAATTATATAAATACCATCAGCTTTCAAATTTGTATATGTACAAATATATATAATATTTTTTATAATTTCAAACAAACCATATAACGCAGATATCCAAAACAATCCATTTAGTATAAATTCCCACATAATACCCTCCATTTCTTTTTCTATATATATTTGAGTTTCCGACTAATAGGAAGAAATTTCAAAGATTAACTAAAATTTTATTCTTTATAGCATTATTTAAACTATAATCTAAAAAAACTCATAAAATATCTTTTTATATATTTTATGAATTTTTTTATTTTAGGTGAATAATTACCCTATTTAAAATATCTATATCGTTCCCTTACATTGTTATGTATAAACGCTATAACTATTACTATAGCTAATGCAAGTATAGTTGCCTTTAATAAAAATAACATATCCTGTGCTGCTGCTTCTTCTGTTCCTGTAGGCGGAATTATCAAAAAGTCTAATGCTTTTATGTTTGCTTCTCTTCCTACTGTTATTGTATTATTATGATTTATATCATTTACTGAAAATACCATAGAATTCCCTATTAAGCTTAAATCTGGTAATCTCTCAGGTGTAAGAACCGTTGTTAATACTAACTTTGTCCTATATTCAGTCGCCGCTTGTATTATTTGTTCCCCAGATCCAGATACTAATGTATTTCCATTCATCTGCCAACCATAATCTCTATTTATCTTTCCTCCTTCACTCAGTAATGCTTCATCTTGATTAAATACAAAATTATTACTATACAAATCATTTATTATAATATTATTCATATTAAATGCTGCTCGTATACTAATTACATATTCTATTCTAAGTGTAGCTCCATGCAATATCTCTTCATCTACTTGGAAAATCATTTTATCTCCACCTATTAACAATCCTTCATGATTTACACTATACGTTGTTACTGGCTCTGACATGATAATTATCTTAAAATATATCTCATTATATATATCTTCTACTATTGTCTCTGCTAAATTTGATGTCGTGGTTTCCATATTTTTATGAAGCTCGCTACTTGTTTCTAATTCCTGGAATGCTATTGTCACTGCTGTTTCTACAAATATTGATATTGTTGATATTCCTGAATTATTAATTGCCTTAATCTGTGAAATAGTTTCCATTTCATCACCTAACATACCATCAGATAAACTACATATTATCTTTATTGTATCTTCATCTGAATTAGTAGCATCTAACATTGACTTTGCTTTTTGCATTGAATCTGACATCAATGTTCCTCCATTAGCATATATTTTATCTAAATGTGACATTATAGCTTCCTCGTCATTCGTCATCTCTAATATATTTGCTGTATCTAACCCACTATTAAAGAATAACACTCCTATCTGCAAATGCTCTGCTCCCATTCTATCAAATAATGATGTCACCAATGTTTTTGTAGACTCTTTAGTAATTTGGTCTTTTCCATCTGCCATACTTCCTGATGTATCTAAAATAAATACTATTTCAACATCACTTAAATTTTCTATGACATTAATATCAGAACCCGTAGTAATTCCAGCATCAAGTAGTATTGAACCATCTGCTAGTTGTACTTGCAGTGCATTTACCTGTTTGTATGCTATTATTCCTAAGTCTGTATTTTTATAATAGTTTGGCACTGTTATGGATTGTTGATATGAATGCACTGGTGTAAAACTAAATATTAAATATGATATTAAAATTAATGCAAAAATTCTTTTCAGTATTTTATTTTTCATATATGATCCCCTCTATTACAAAAATTCATAGTGTAAATATTTGCCTTTTATACATTCTTTCTACTTAAACTTTATTATCAAACCTTTAGCTTCCAAATTAGATATGTATAACTATCAAAATTTTGTATATCACTTTTTCCCTTTTTCTACAATTATTCACTCCAGCTTTTCCTATATAACAAGGTTAAACTACTTTATACTATGCATATTCACAAAATAAAATACGTACGTGGACATTGAAAACTTCAACGTTAATGTCACACATTTCTTTTCTTTTAAGATTAGAAAGTTGTACCAAGGCGGACATAATAGTAGTTGCTGACACTGGTGTAATGCATGTTCTCTTTGTTGAAGTTAGCGTACCACGCGCCGAGCCCATCTTTTTGCGAAGACAACCAGTAGCAATCGCTAAGACCTTTACTTGAGTAGTTCGATGTCGTTATTTCTAATTCTCCTCCGAATGCTGACCACTCCTCTTTTGATGGTACATACCATGCCGGATTTTCTTTTATCTTACTTTGCACTGTGCTTAATCCCCACATGTCATTATCATTTTGCAATCCATATCCCCTACTATTCCATTTTGTTATCATATTCTTTGTATTCTTCTCTCCTGCCCCAAAGTCTTCTGAGGTTATGCGTGCATAGTCATCCATATTTCCATATGCACTTGCATACCAAAAATGCCTAACACTATCCACATCATCTAATGCCATTACATAGAATCTTTCATTTCCACTTGTATTTGCTACTGTTAATACATCTTTCGTTCCGAAATCGTCTGAGTGATTAGTTTTACTTATTTTATATTTCTTAAAGTCACTTTCCGTTGGTATTGTATAGGTTCCATTATTATTTCCCCACTGTCCATTTCTTCCCCCATCAGTTGCCAAATCTACATATATTACTCCATCTACTGTTCCATCTCCATCTACGTCTGCATATTTCCCTACATACGATGTACTCTCTGCGATCGATGGTTCATCTGTTGTTACTTCTATAG
This sequence comes from Clostridiales bacterium, assembly GCA_019419955.1. GTDB lineage: Bacteria > Bacillota > Clostridia > TANB77 > CAG-508 > CALXVA01. Next base: position 22,531 of record JAHZIB010000021.1, read on the forward strand.
TCACTGTTGCCATATTATTTCCTTTATCTAGTGCTTCTACTTTTATACTATAACTTGTTCCTCCACTTAATCCTGTGAATGTATAACTATTGCTTGTGCTATTACTTGTTATTGTATCTTTTAAACTGTTATTTAAGTAATACTTATACGTTGCTATTCCACTCTCATTATCTGTCGCGTTTACCGTTACTGTTATACTATTTTCTGTTTTGTTTGTACTTCCTATACTCACTGTTGGTGCTACTCCGTCCAGTATATTTATACTCGCATATTCTCCATAGTTTGTTCCATCTGTTAATCTTGCATATACTGTATCTCCATGATTTAGGTTTCCTA
>JAHZIB010000022.1 GCA_019419955.1 Clostridiales bacterium
CTACATTTATTGTTACTGCTGCTAATATTATCATTATTACTACTGTTAGTATTAGTGCCAGTAGCGTTATTCCTTTCTCATTTGCACACAAAAAGGATAGATTATTTTGAAAAAAACCTTTGCCTTTTTTAAATCGTTTTTTTCTATAATCCATCCTTTTATTTATATTTCTTACTATATTTTTCACATCAAAAACAGAACAAGTTTTCTCTATTCTCTTGCTCTCTCTCTCTCTCTCTCTCTTACAGCCATGCGGATTTCATCGATTTTATTTCTTCTCATTTTATGTCCCCTCTCTATTTTTTCTATTTTCGTACATATTAATTGTATACTATTGGTATTGTTTTGACAAGTATTTTTCTAAATTTTTTTCATCCTCCTGTTACTATTACAGAATAATTGTTATTGCACATTTGAAGTCCGCATAGGGAGATTACAATTGAAAATTTTCAAAAGCTTGATAAGCGTCTATTTGTAAAAATTTTTAATGGAACTCCTGTTGCAGGACAATTATTTCTTTAAACCATTATCCTGTAACATTCTCCTTTTAAAATTAAGTTTAAAAAACAATAGTTTTTCTGTCTTTCTCCTAATTGTCTCAGTAAATGTATATATTTTAAAACTTGATAGAAGATGAAAGACTTTAGTGAGTATTTATAATACGTTTTTCATTACATGATAAAAGAACACTCTAAATAAATTTTCTCTATTAGATGTGTTCTTTAAATATTATTTTTCATTCACCTTATACTAATTGTAATATAACCATTTCTGCTGCATCGCCCCTTCTTTGGCCAAGTTTAAGAATACGTGTATATCCTCCAACTCTACCTTCATAATTAGGAGCTATCTCATTAAATAATTTTGATGTCAAATCGATATTTTTTCCGTTTTCATCTTTAACCTTATTCAATGTTTTCATCATTTTTCTTCTTGCATTTAATCTTGATGGCATATCTTTTTGTCTTTGCTCAGTAGTTTCTTCTCTAACTACTCTTAAATATTCTTTACCATTTTTACTTTTTACAAGTTCTGTAACCTTGTTTCCTTTTGCATCTAATTTAGTTTTTGAAACCTTAACATCAACTGTTTCAAAATTATCTTTTTCTTTTACCGCTAAGGAAATCAAGCTATCTGCTATTGCTTTTATTTCTTTGGCTCTAGCTTCAGTAGTTTCTATTTTACCATGTAATATTAAATCAGTAACTTGTGTTTTTAGCATAGCTAATCTAATATCTGTTGGTTTACCTAGCTTTCTATTAGTTCCCACTTTTTTCCCTCCTTTTTGAATTTCAAAATGTCCCATCCTAAAGCTCATCATCTTTAAGATTTAAATAATAACATTTTTTATAATCTTATTCATCATCTTTTCTAAAATCTAAGCCTAATGCATGTAGCTTATTTGTAACCTCATCTAATGATTTTTTACCTAAGTTTCTAACTTTCATCATATCTGCTTCAGATTTATTTGTTAAGTCCTCAACAGTTGATATTCCAGCTCTCTTTAAGCAATTAAATGACCTCACAGATAATTCTAAGTCTTCAATTGATGTTTCTAAAACTCTTTCCTTTTTGTTTTCTTCCTTTTCAATCATTATTTGAGTATTTTTTGCTGTTTCAGATAAGTCTATAAATAATTCTAGATGCCCTGTCATAACTTTAGCTGCAAGGCTTAAAGCTTCGTATGGTTTTAAACTTCCATCAGTCCATACCTCTATAGTTAATTTGTCATAATCAACTTGTTGCCCAACCCTTGTATTTTCAACTGAATAGTTTACTTTCTTTACTGGTGTATAAATTGAATCTATTGGAAGTACTCCTATTGGTTGGTCTTGCTTCTTATTCTTCTCTGCATTATTATATCCTCTACCCATATCAGCTGTTAGTTCCATCTTTAGTGTTCCACCTTCCGAAACAGTTGCTATATGTAAATCTGGATTTAATATTTCTACTGTACCATCTGTAATTATGTCTCCGGCTTTAACCTCTCCTGGCTCTCTAACATCAATTCTTAGTGTTTTCTCCTCATTTTTATCTAATTTTAATCTCACATTTTTCAAATTAATAACTATCTCCGGAACGTCCTCTACTACATTTGGTATTGTAGAAAACTCATGTAGAACCCCATCTATTTTTACGCTTGTAATAGCACTTCCAGGAAGTGAAGATAGTAATATTCTTCTTAAAGAATTTCCAATTGTAATTCCATATCCTCTTTCTAATGGTTCACATACAAATTTTGCATAGTTACTATCATTGTCAATCTCTAAGCATTTAATATTTGGTCTTTCAAATTCTATCATTTTTACCTCCCAATTTAGAAGTTAGAGGTTTTGGGTTTAAATTTTTAAAGTAATCTGTCTTACTTTTAAACCTTTTTCCCTACTTCATCTTTTATTTTCCTTAGAAATTCTTGTGTGTTAATTTCTAAATTTAATGTTCTAACTTCTAGCTATTATTTAGAGTAAAGCTCTACTATTAAGTGTTCTTCTACTGGTAAGTCAATATCTTCTCTTGCTGCTAATCTTACTACTTTTCCACTTAATTTTTCAGCATCTTTTTCAAGCCAAGCTGGAACTGGTCTAGCTGCATTTTCTTCAACATTTGCTTGTATTGCTTTATTGTCTTTTCTAATTTCTCTTACAGAAATTACATCTCCCTCTTTTACTAAGTATGATGGTATATCTACTTTATGTCCGTTTACTTCAAAAGCCCCATGAGTAACCATCATTCTAGATTGTGCTCTTGAACTTCCGAAACCTAGTCTATATACAACATTATCTAATCTACTTTCTAATATTTGAAGTAATACTTCACCTGTAATTCCCTTTGTATTTGAAGCCATTTCGAAGTATTTTCTAAACTGCTTTTCACTTACTCCATAGTAAGCTTTAGTTTTTTGCTTTTCTCTCAACTGTGTACCATATTCAGAAAGTTTTTTCTTCTTTTGACCATTTTGTCCTGGTGCATAATTTCTTCTTGATATGCTACATTTGTCAGTATAACATCTTGAACCTTTTAAAAACAATTTTTGTCCTTCTCTACGGCAAATACGGCATTGCTCATCTTTATATCTTGCCATTTTTTATTTTCACCTTCCTTAATTTTTCTATACTCTTCTTCTTTTTGGTGGTCTACAACCATTATGTGGTATTGGAGTTACGTCTTTTATACTGCTAATCTCTAATCCTGCTGATTGTAATGACCTAATAGCTGCTTCACGTCCAGAACCTGGACCTTTTACAAAAACTTCTACTGTTTTTAACCCATGCTCCATTGCTGTTTTAGCTGCTGTAGAAGCTGCTTCTCCTGCTGCAAATGGTGTGCTTTTTCTTGAACCTTTAAAGCCAAGTTCTCCTGCACTTGCCCAAGACAATACATTTCCCTTTGTATCGCTTATTGTAACTATTGTATTATTAAAACTAGAATGAATATGAGCCATTCCTTTTTCAATATTTTTTCTATCTCTCCTTCTAGTTACTTTCTTTGTTACAGTCTTAGCCATTTCCTTCTTTCCTCCTTCTTCAATTATTCATGAATTACTTTTTTAAAACAAATCAAAAGCAAGTAGTGCTAGAAAAGCTAGCTAAAATTTTTGAGATAATACTTTTGTATATCGAAAAAATTTTATGCGACGCTTGACAACGCAATACGAAGCTTTTCATTTGTTTTATTTCTTTTTGCTCTTGCTAACTAACTTTCTAGGACCCTTTCTTGTGCGCGCATTAGTTTTTGTCCTTTGTCCTCTTACTGGTAGTCCTCTTCTATGTCTAAGTCCTCTATAGCAACCTATTTCTGTAAGTCTTTTAATATTTAAAGCAACCTCTCTACGTAAGTCTCCTTCTACTTTATAACCATCCATAGCTTTCCTTATTGCTTGTACTTGGTCATCTGTTAAATCTTTAACTCTAATATCTGGATTTACATTTGCTGCTTTTAATATTTTTTGTGAGCTTGTTAAACCAATACCATAAATGTATGTTAATCCAATCTCAACTCTTTTTTCTCTAGGTAAATCTACGCCTGCTAAACGAGCCATAATTTTCTAGCACCTCCACTTGTTTTATTTTCTAAATTTAATTTATTACGTTTGACTTCTATTAAAGGTGAAATGCATTAGTACTTTTTAGAACTAATCTTTAATATTTTCTCAAACAAAAAATATATATAAGGAATGTAACTTTATTGTATTGTGCAAATCTTATTCAACGCACTCAAAGTAAACTATTCCTCTTGCTTCAAAAATTTCTATTGAAATTTTCTACGCAATAAAACACAAACCCTATTCATAACTGCAATATTCAGCAGTTACAGCCGCCAATCATAAGATTTGTGTTATTAACAATTAAATTATCCTTGTCTTTGCTTATGTTTTGGGTTTTCGCAGATTACTCTGATTACGCCCCTTCTTTTAATTACTTTGCATTTTTCACATATTGGTTTTACTGATGGTCTTACTTTCATTTATTACACCTCTTTATCTTAAATTCTATATAATTTTGGTTAATTATTTTGCTCTCCATGTTATTCTTCCACGATTTAAATCATATGGAGATAACTCTACTTTTACTTTATCTCCAGAAAGAATTTTAATATAATTCATTCTTAATTTTCCTGAAATATGAGCTAATATTTGATGTCCATTCTCAAGTTCTACTTTAAATGTAGTATTAGGCAAAGCCTCAACAACCACACCTTCAACTTCTATAACATCTTCTTTTGACATATTTGCCTCCATTTTCTTTTTTAGTCAATTATACTATTTTATAATAGATACTTGTATAGTATATAACAAAATTAAACTAATGTCAAGATCTCTGGCTCTTTTTCTGTAATTAAAATTGTATTTTCGTAATGAGCTGACAAACTACCATCTTTTGTAATAATAGTCCATCCATCATAATCTTGTACAATATCTCTTTTACCAGCAATAACCATAGGCTCTACAGCAAGTGTCATTCCAGGTTCAAGTCTAATTCCTCTACCCGCCTTACCATAATTTGGTATTCCTGGGTCTTCATGCATTTCCCTTCCAATACCATGACCTTGAAACTCTCTTACTACATTATATCCGTTTCTTTCCACAAACTCTCCTATAGCATGTGATATATCGCCTATTCTATTTCCTTTAACCGCATATTTTATACCTTCAAAAAATGCTTTCTTAGTTGTATCCACCAATCTCTTTGCCTCTTCTGAAGAATTTCCTACAACAAAAGTTCTAGCAGCATCCCCATGAAAACCATCTTTATATACGACTAAATCAATACTAACAACATCTCCATCTTTTATTATTTTTTTATCTGATGGTATGCCGTGTATAACTTCATCATTAATAGAGATACAAAGAGTAGATGGAAATGGTTGTACTCCTTTTATTCCACTTGGATAACCTTTTTGAGCTGGTACTCCGCCATTTTCTCTTATGATTTTATCGGCAAATTTATCAAGCCAGCTTGTAGACATTCCAGGTTTTATAACTTTTTCTATTTCATTATAAACGAGACCTGTTATTCTACAAGCTTCTTTCATTAATTTAATTTCATGAACTGATTTTATAGTAACCACTTTTCTTACTTCCTTCTATATTCTTCTAAAAATTGTTCTATTTCCTTTACAGCCACTTCTACTTCTCTAGGTTGTACAGAACATAGAGCATTGTTTTTTCTATAAAATTCTATTAAGTCACTTGAATTTTGATGATAAATAACTAATCTTTTAGATATAGTTTCCTCATTATCATCTTCACGTTTTTTTAGTTCTGAGCCACAAATGTCACAAATGTTCTCTACTTTTGGTGGCTTTGTTTCTTTGTTATATATTGCTCCACAAGATTTGTTTGTACATATTAATCTGTTTACAACTCTTTTTATAATCTCATCATCTGGCACATCTAATTCTATTGCTACTCTCTTAGCAGTTGGTTTGTTTTCCTTTAAAAAATCTCTTAAAGCTTCAGCTTGTGCTACTGTTCTAGGGAACCCATCAAGAATTGCTCCATTTTTCACATCATCTTCTAATAATCTTGCTTTCACTGTTTCTATAACAAGTCCATCTGGAACTAATGCTCCACTTGACATGTAACTTTGTATTTTGCTTCCAAGTTCTGTTCCTTTATTTATCTGTTCTCTAAATATATCTCCAGTAGAAACGTGTACTAAATTCAAATCGTGCGATAATATTTTCCCAATAGTCCCTTTTCCACTGCCTGGAGCTCCTAGCATTACTATATACATTATAATCACTACTCCTAATTTTTCATTAACTTAATTTTGTTATATATTACACACATTTTCAAAGTAAGTATTTTTATTCTGAATTTGCATATAAAGTTTATTCCACCCTTTTGGGATATATATTTAAATTAAATATATATCCCATGTGGAAACACTTTTGTTTTATATATTTTTAATAACTTCATTTTCTTAATAATAATTTGTAAAATACAAATCAATCTAACAATTATTATTCTAAGAATCCTTTGTAATGCCTCATTACTAATTGAGATTCTAATTGCCTTATAGTCTCTAATGCAACACCTACAACAATTAATATTGAAGTACCACCAAATGCTAAATCTACTCCTGGAATAAATCTTACCATCATTGGTAATATAGCTATAATTGCTAAATATACACCACCAAACCATGTTAATTTGCTTAGTACTGATGACAAATATTCTGCCGTTGGCTTTCCAGCTCTAATTCCTGGGATAAATCCACCATTTTTCTTAATATTGTTTGATACTTCCGCTGGATTAAATGTAGCATATGTGTAAAAGAATGTAAATCCCACAATTAATAATAGATATACTAACGCATTTGCTATTGTATAACCCAATCCAACTTGTGAAGTAGACGATGCTATTGAAAAGTTATATATAACATTCCAAAAACCAGTCTGTGTTGCAATATCTGGTACAAACATTTGAATAATCATTGCTGGAAATGTTAAGAATGAAGAAGCAAAGATTATTGGCATAACACCCGCCAAAGCAAGTTTCATAGGAATATGAGTATTCTGAGCTCCCACCATTTTTCTTCCAACAACTCTTTTTGAATATTGTACAGGTATTCTTCTTTCGGCTTGTTGTACAAATACAACTGCTGCTACTAGGATTAGAGCACCAATTATAATTCCTAATGACATTAATAAACCTGTTGTACTGAATGCTCCTGTTCCCATAATTAACCCCCATACTGTTGTTATTGCTGAAGGTAGTCCTGCAACAATACCTACAAATATGATTATTGAAATGCCATTACCAATTCCTTTATTTGTAATCTCATCGCCTAACCACATAAGTAATGCTGTTCCAGCCATTAACGAAATTACTACTGTAAATCCAGTTGCAAAGCTTGTATCCATGAATATTCCTGTTGAGCTATATGATAAGTATAATCCTATACCCTCAATTAGTGCCAAGAAAACAGTAAGAATTTTTGTGTATTTATTAACTTTCTTTCTGCCTTCTTCTCCACCTTCCTTAGTAAGTTTTTCTAAGGAAGGAATTACCATTCCTAATAATTGCATTACAATTGATGCTGTAATGTAAGGTGTAATTGACATCGCAAATATAGAAAATCTAGAGAAAGCTCCACCAGAAATTAAATCTATAAGCGCTGCCATACCATTAGATGCACTTGACATATATTCGTTTAAAGTAATCGAATTTACACCTGGAACGGTAATATAGCATCCTAATCTAAATATTACAATTAATAATAATGTATATAATAATTTTTTTCTTACTGCTGGGGTTTTTAGTGCATTTGCTATTGTTTTAAACAACTAAATCACCTCGGCCTTTCCTCCTAAAGCTTCTATTTTTTCTTTAGCAGCCTTAGTAAATCTAACAGCTTTAACTGTTAATTTTTTATCCAATTTTCCTGTTGCGATTACTACGATACCATCTTTTGCTTTACTTATTATTCTGTCTTTGATTAAGCTCTCTGCTGTAACTTCTTCAGTTGTTGCTTTGTTTAACATTGTCAAAGTTACTTCCACATAGTCTTTTGCATGTATGTTAGTAAAACCTCTTTTTGGTAATCTTCTATATAAAGGTGTTTGACCACCTTCAAAGCCTCTTCTAACTCCTCCACCAGATCTAGCCTTTTGACCTTTATGTCCGCGACCTGATGTCTTTCCTAAACCAGAACCTACACCACGTCCTATTCTAGTTCTAGTTCTATTTTTTTGTGCTGGTTTTATTTCACCTAATTTCATCTTGTCTGTACACCTCCTATTTTTTAATGTCAGGGAACGTGCCATTTATCTTTGGTCACTTCTCATGCAATTCGAGATATTTCCTCTCTCCTTATGATTTAGTATTTACCACTTTTGGTACTTCCCTTATTATATAATTTTATACTATTTCTTCTACTTTTTTACCTCTTTTTTTAGCTACTGTTTCAACAGTTTGCATAGCCTTTAAACCCTCTATTGTAGCATATACAACATTTCTTGGGTTGTTTGTTCCAATGATTTTTGTTCTTATATTTCTATAACCTGCAAGCTCTAGAACTGGTCTAACACTACCACCAGCTATAATTCCAGTACCTTCCTCTGCTGGTTTTAATAGAACATTTGCACTTCCAAATTTCCCAACATATTCATGTGGTATAGTTGTTCCAACTACTGGTACAGCAACTAAATTCTTTTTAGCATCTTCAATAGCTTTTTTTATCGCATCTGGAACTTCTGAAGCTTTTCCGTTGCCAACTCCAACATGACCGTTTTCATCGCCAACAACAACTACTGCACTAAATCTAAAAGTTCTACCACCTTTTACAACCTTTGCAACTCTATTAATAGCTACAACTTTCTCTTTTAATTCAGATGTATTTTCTGATTGCATTCTTTTTTCTCCTTTCTTTTTTGTATATGTCAGGTGACACACCTTTTGCCTTGGGTCACTTCTCATTTGGCTCGAGGAATGTCCCCTCTCCATATGAATAAGTGATTACCCATTTTGTGGTGCTCTCCTTACTATTCTTTAAAATTCTAGTCCGCCTTCTCTTGCTGAGTCAGCAAGTTCTTTCACAACACCATGATATATGTATCCGCCTCTATCAAAAACTACTGACTTAATATTTCTTTCTAGAGCTCTTTTTGCTATTAAAGCTCCTACTTCCTTAGCAGCCTCTTTATTAGAATGCTTTACTTTTATTTCTTTATCAAGAGTCGAAGCTTGTGCCAAAGTTACTGCCTTAACATCATCAATTAATTGAACATATAAATTGTTGTTACTTCTAAATACGCATAATCTAGGACATTCTGCTGTTCCAGAAATTTTTCTACGTACTCTTTTATGTCTTCTAATTCTTTCAGCATTTCTGTCAGTTTTCTTTACCATTTTAAAAACTCCTTTCTAACTAAAAGATTTTGCTCTTAGTCTAATTTTCTAGATTTATTTAATCTTTACATTTTGATAACTATACTTTTAATCAAAAACTAATATTGCTTTTAGCAAGTTTCTGCTTAAATCAAAAACGAGTATTGCTTAATAAATTAATGCTACTATAATTTTAATCAAAAACGAGTAATGCTAGGCGAACAAATAAAAATTTTTGAGGTAGTACGAGTTGTACACCGAAAAAATTTTTATAAAGTTCAACAACGCAGTACCAAGTTTTCCATTAAAATTATAAGACAAAGTTTTTTACTAAAGCTCTTACTTCTTGCCAGCTTTACCCTCTTTCCTTCTAATATGCTCTTCAGCATACTTAATACCTTTACCTCTATATACTTCCGGTGGTCTCTTTATTCTAACAACTGCTGCTGTCTGACCAACTAATTCTTTGTCTATTCCTCTAACTGTTATATGGTTAGCGTCTGGAACATCAAACGTAATTCCTTCTGGTGGATCCATTTCTACTGGATGTGAATACCCTAAGTTCATTACTAATTTATTTCCTTTTTTCTGTGCTCTATAACCAACACCATTAATCTCTAGGTTTCTTTTATATTCATTTAAAACGCCTTCAATCATGTTGCTAACTAATGTTCTAGTTAAACCATGTAAGCTTCTGTTTTCTGGCTCATCGTCACTTCTGGTTACATTTATCACTTTATCTTGTATAGTAACTGTGATATTTTTGTGTAAATCTCTTTCCAATGTTCCTTTTGGGCCTTTTACAGTGATATGATGTCCGTCTAATTTTACTTCTACACCATCTGGTATGTTAATAGGCTTATTTCCTATTCTTGACATCTTTTTATTTCCCTCCTTTTTTTCTAGAATTAATTAAAACCCGTTTATTACTGCGTAAATTTGCACTTAAAAACTATCAATGTACACACGTATCATATCTAGTTTTTTCTATTACATTTTGCTCTAGTACTTGGTTTTGATTAATTCTTAATTAATCAAATAATTATATTTTTCTAAACTTTACCATACATAAGCAAGGACTTCTCCTCCTAAACCTTCTTGTCTTGCTTCTTTATCAGTCTTTATTCCTTTTGAGGTAGATATAAGAGCTATACCTAAGCCATTTAAAACTTTAGGCAATTCATCCTTTGATGCATACACTCTCAAACCTGGCTTACTAATTCTTTTTATTCCATCAATAACTCTTTTTCCTTTTTCATCATACTTTAGAGTTATTCTTATAATTCCCTGACGAGAATCTTCTATTTCCTCGAATGCTGAAATATATCCCTCTTTAAATAGGATATTTGCAATAGCTCTCTTCATTTTTGATGATGGCACATCAACTGTTTTATGCTTAGAACTATTAGCATTTCTTATTCTAGTTAGCATATCTGCTATTGGATCTGTTGTATTCAATTTATTTTCCCTCCTTCTTTTCTAATGACAGGGGACACACGTTTACCTTAGGTCACTTCAACTATGAATAAGGTATATTACCTATCAAAATGAATATATGTTTCCCTTGTTAATAAGTATATCTCCTTTTTCTAATTTAGCTTTAAATTTATTTCAAAATTAGTAGGATGCTAGGCAAACAAATAAAAATTTTTGAAATAATACTTTTTGTATATTGAAAAAATTTTTATGCTGTTTAACAACGCAGACTGCTGAATTTTAAACAAATTTTTACCAGCTAGCCTTTTTCACTCCAGGAATTTCACCCTTATGAGCTAATTCTCTAAAACATACACGGCAAATTCCATATTTTCTAATATATGCATGTGGTCTTCCACAAATTTTGCATCTATTATATTCTCTTGTTTTATATTTTTGTTCTCTTTGTTGTTTTACCTTTAATGATTTTTTAGCCATTTTCTTCTCCTTTCTCAATTTTTTATATCAAATTACTATTTCATCTATACAAATAGTTTTTAATTGATTTAAATTAATTAAAAGCGGGTATTGCTAGAAAAGCTAGCAAAAAAGTTTGAAATAATACTTTGTGTATATTGAGAACTTTTTTGTGATGCTTGGCGCAAGACGAAGCTTTTCATTAATTTATGGTTAATTTTTAAATGGCATTCCAAGTAGAGTAAGTAGTTCTTTAGCTTCTTCGTCAGTCTTAGCTGTAGTAACAAAGATAATATCCATTCCTCTAATCTTGTCTATTTTGTCATATTCAATTTCTGGGAAGATCAATTGCTCTTTAATTCCCATTGAGTAATTTCCTCTACCATCAAAAGAATTACTAGATACTCCTCTAAAGTCTCTAACTCTTGGAAGTGCTACATTAAATAGTTTGTATGCAAAATCATACATTTTACCATTTCTTAATGTAACTTTACATCCCATATTTATTCCTTCTCTTATTTTGAAGGCTGCTATAGCTTTTTTTGCTTTAGTAATAATTGGTTTTTGCCCAGTTATTAACTTCAAGTCATTTATAGCATTTTCTAATGATTTAGGATTATCTTTTGTATCACCCAAACCAATATTTATAACTATTTTATCTAACTTTGGAACTTCCATAACTGATTTATAGTTAAATTTTTTCATCATTGCTGGTATAATTTCCTTTTCATATTGCTCCCTTAAAATTTCCATAAGTCTAAATAGTCCTCCTTTCTTTATTTACATTATTTTATTTTTGCTCCGCATTTCTTACAAATACGTACTTTTTCGTCCTTCTCCACTTTGTATCCAATCCTTGTTGGCTTTCCACACTTTGGACATACAACATTTAATTTGCTGCTATGTATAGCACATTCTAGTGGGATAATACCACTTTCCTGTCCTTGTTTTCTTGCCTTAACATGTTTTTTTCTAACATTAACACCTTTAACTATCACTTTTTGTGTTTTTGGTATTATTTCTAAAACTTCACCAGTTTTACCTTTATCATTTCCTGATAATACCTTAACTGTATCACCTTTCTTTATTCTCATTATTATTTTTCACCTCTTTCTTTAAGTGAGATTCGTATTATTTTTAAACTTGTATTTTTTTATCTCTTATAATAAATTTAATAGAACGAATATCCATATTGCTTCTTAATCCTAAAAAGAAACAAGTATTGCTAGGAGAGTAAGCTAAAAAGTTTGAGATTGTACTTTGTGTACATCGAAAACTTTTTTTGCGAAACTCGATAACGCAAGACGCCGTTTATTTTTGAGACTATAATACTTCTGGAGCAAGAGACAAAATCTTCATATAATCCTTTTCTCTTAATTCCCTTGCAACAGGTCCAAATATACGTGTTCCCTTTGGTGTTCCATCATCTCTTATTATAACTGCTGCATTCTCATCAAATCTAACATAAGAACCATCTGCTCTTCTCGTAGGTTTCTTTGTTCTTACTACAACAGCTTTAACAACATCTCCTTTTTTAACAACGCCACCTGGTGTAGCTGTTTTTACAGAAGCAACTATTACGTCACCAATTCTAGCATATTTTCTGTAAGAACCACCTAGACATCTGATACACATAATCTCTCTTGCACCTGTGTTGTCCGCTACTTTTAATATAGTTTGTTGTTGTACCATTTTGTTTTTTCCTCCTTTTCCTCGGTAAGGGGACACACCTTTTTCTTCTGACTTTATATGTAGGACAACATAGCCTACTATTTATAAATTAATTATGTCAGTTTTTGTGCTACCTTACTATTTTTTTACTTTTCAATTTTATTTTATAATAGCCTTTTCTATGATTTCAACTACTCTCCATCTTTTATCTTTAGATAAAGGTCTTGTTTCCATCACTCTTACCTTGTCTCCCACTTGACATTCATTGTTTTCATCATGAGCTTTTAGTTTATATGTTCTTTTTTCAATTTTACCATATGTCTTATTCATCTCATTTGTTTGAACTGACACAACTACTGTTTTATCCATTTTGTCTGATGAAACAATACCAATCATCTCTTTGCGAAGATTTCTTTCTTCCATGTTGAGTCTCCTTTCTTTTTTCTAATGTCACAGAACACACCTTTCCATTGGGTCACTTATCACTTGTCTAAAGTATTTTTCTTACCCTTGTGATTTAGTGACGCCCTTGTATCAAGTGCTCGCCTGTTTCAATTATTTGTTTTCGCTTAACTTTCTTTCAGTTAAAACTGTTTTAATTCTCGCTATGTCTTTCTTAACTTCTTTTATTTTCATAGGATTATCTAAACCATGTGTAGCCAAACTAAATCTTAATTTAAATAGCTCAGATTTTAATTCCCCTAATTCTTTTTCTAAGTCAGGTGAAGACATTTCTTTTATTTTATTTATCTTCATCTTTCTCACCACCTATCTCAGTTTCCTTTTGTACAAATTTGCACTTTACAGATAGTTTATTTGCAGCAAGTCTCATTGCTTCTCTTGCAGTAGTTTCTGGAACTCCTGCTATTTCAAACATTACTCTACCTGGTTTTACATTTGCTACCCAAAACTCAACGGCACCTTTACCTTTACCCATACGAGTACCTATAGGTTTTCTTGTTATTGGTTTGTCTGGGAATATTTTTATCCAAACTTTACCACCTCTCTTGATATAACGTGTCATAGCAACACGGGCAGCTTCTATTTGGTTTGATGTAATTTGTCCTGCTGTTAAAGCTTGTAGTCCAAATTGTCCATCTGTAACTCTATTTCCTCTTGTAGCTTTTCCTCTATTTCTACCTTTTTGTTGTTTTCTATATTTTGTTCTTTTTGGTATTAATGGCATTATTTGTCTCCTCCTTCCACTACTTTCTTTTTAGTAGGAAGAACCTCTCCTTTATATATCCAAACTTTTACACCGATTTTTCCATATGTTGTATCTGCTTCTGCAAATCCATAATCAATATCAGCTCTTAAAGTTTGAAGTGGAATAGTTCCCTCTTTATAGAATTCAGTTCTAGCCATATCTGCTCCGCCTAATCTTCCAGATACTGAAGTTTTAATTCCCAAAGCACCTGATTTCATAGTTTTTTGCATACATTGCTTCATAGCTCTTCTGAAAGAAATTCTTCTTTCCAATTGTCCTGCAATATTTTCTGCAACTAATTGAGCATCTAAGTCTATATTCTTAACCTCAACTATATTTAAGTTTACTTCTTTCTTAATCATTTTTTCTAGCTCAGCTTTTAAAGCTTCTGCAAGATTTCCACCTTTTCCTATAATTATACCTGGTTTTGCGGCATAAACATTTACTTTTACAAATTTTGCTGTTCTTTCAATCTCTATTTTAGAAATTCCAGCAGCATATAATTTTTTCTTTACATACACACGGATTTTATGGTCTTCTACTAAATAGTCAGCAAAATCCTTTTTATTAGCATACCATTTAGAATCCCAATCTTTAATAACTCCAACTCTCAATCCATGCGGATCCATTTTCTGTCCCATTTTTTAAATGTCCTCCTTTCTAATTTCTCTCTTTTAAAACTATAGTAACATGACTTGTTCTTTTTCTAATTCTAACAGCCGAACCCTTTGCAGCAGGTCTTATTCTTTTTAATGTAGGACCTTGGTTTGCATATATGTCAGCAATATATAACTTATCGTGAGCCATGTTGTGGTTGTTCTCGGCATTACTAATTGCTGATTTTAGTAATTTTTCTAGCATCTCTGACGAAGCCTTTGGCGTATATTTAAGAATTGCTAAAGCTTCATCTATATCTTTACCTTTTATTAAATCTGCCACAATCTTAACTTTTCTTGATGAAATTCTAGCATATTTAAGAGTAGCATGTGCTTGTGGTATTGTTTCTTTTAATTCTTCCACTTTTTTATTCCCTCCTTTTTTATTGTGCACGAAAAATTCTCAAATTTTTCTGAAACAACAAGGTTAATTTACCTTGGGTTATGCAATAATGCAAAACAACTTATGTGTTTGTATGTAAAAACTTATAACTTTACTAACACACAATCTACTTATTTCTTAGATGTTGTTTTGTCTCCTGCGTGTCCCTTAAATGTTCTTGTTGGTGCAAACTCACCTAATTTGTGACCAATCATTTCTTCCGAAATATATACTGGTACATGTTTTCTTCCGTCATGTACAGCTATAGTGTGTCCAACCATTTGTGGATATATAGTAGAAGCTCTAGACCATGTCTTTATAACTTCTTTTTTTCCGCTCTCATTCATTGCTTCAATTCTTTTCATCAACTCTGGCGCAACAAATGGAGTCTTTTTGCTTGATCTTGACATTTTCTATTTCCTCCTTTTAACTATGAACTTATCAGTTCTATTATTTTTCTTTCTTGTCTTATATCCAAGAGCTGGTTTACCCCAAGGTGTCATTGGTCCTGCATGACCTATAGGAGCTTTACCTTCACCTCCACCATGTGGGTGGTCAACTGGGTTCATAACAGAACCTCTTACTGTTGGTCTAATTCCCATATGTCTCTTTCTACCAGCTTTTCCTATTTTAACATTTTCATGTTCTTGATTTCCAACTGTTCCAATAGTTGCTCTACAAACTGATAAAACCAATCTCATTTCTCCTGAAGGAAGTCTTACATGAGCATATTTTCCTTCTTTAGCCATTAATTGAGCATCTTGACCTGCTGCTCTTACTAATTTCCCACCTTGACCTGGATTTAGCTCAATGTTATGAATCATTGTACCAACTGGTATATTTTCAATCTTCATACAATTTCCTGGTTTGATATCAGCCTTGTCTCCAGATATAACTTTCGCTCCATCAGTTAAACCTGCTGGTGCTAAAATATATGCTTTTTCTCCATCTTCATATTGAATTAGAGCTATATTAGCGCTCCTATTTGGGTCATACTCTATGCCAATAACTGTTGCAGGCATATCGTTTTTATTTCTCTTAAAATCAATTATCCTATATTTTTGTCTGTTTCCTCCACCTTGATGTCTAACTGTAATTTTACCTTGTGAATTTCTTCCTGCTTTTTCTTTCTTTTTAGCTAACAAAGATTTTTCAGGAGTCTTTTTTGTAATTTCACTGTAATCCAAAACAGTCATATTTCTTCTTGATGGGGTGTAGGGTTTGAATCTTTTTACTGCCATTTTAATCTCCTCTCTCTCGAATTTATGAAAAAGTTCGTCTTACGTTGTAAAGCTTCGCAAATGCCTCCTCGATGTACTTATGTACTATCTCGTTGCCATATTGCTCGCTTTCCTAGTAATACTCGTTTTTGATAAATTCTCTATTCTATTTTCTTAATAAAATTTACGGATTTTTTCCTGCTCCGTATCGCAGATATTCTTTATTATCTGGGTACTTTCCCAATAATTTTACATATTCATGTATTAAACGGATTTAGATTAATTCTAATCTCATTTCTAATTCGCAAAAGAATTGTTATTTGGCTAGGCACACGAATTTAAAATTTATGAGGCACGCTTTTGTGCACGTTGATTAAATTTTAAATGAGTGTAACAACGCCAAATGGCGATTATTTTGTGAATTAAGCTCCCATGAACTCTTCAATAGAATCCTTATACTTCTTAGAAATCTTTACTTCTTTTCCACCTTTTGTAAGATATGTTTTTTCTGAAGCATTTGTATCTATTGTAACAATTGCTTTTTTCCAATCAGAAGTTCTTCCAACATTTCTTCCAACTCTTTTTTCTTTTCCCTTAACTGTCATAGTATTTACATTTAATACTTTAACTTCAAATAATTTTTCTACAGCTCTTTTAATATCAATTTTTGTAGCTTTTTTGTTTACTTTAAAAGTGTACTTTCCTTCCCCAATTTCGCCACTTGACTTTTCAGTAACAACTGGTGCTATTATAATATCTTCTGCTACCATTATGCGTACACCTCCTCTAATTTCTTAACAGTATCTAATGTAATAACAAGATTTTTGTATTTTAATAAATCATACACATTTATTGTATTTACTAAAGTAGTTTTTACTCCTTCAATATTTCTTGCTGATTTTTGTACCGTTTCATTTTTTTCTGGTAATAAAATTAATGTTTTTCCTTCTACCTTCAAGTTGTTTAATGCTTTTACCATTTCTTTAGTTTTTATTTCTTTTAATGGTAAGCTATCAACAACTACTAATTCATTTTCTAACACTTTTGAGCTTAAACAAGATTTAATTGCTAACCTCTTTTCTTTCTTATTTACACTGTATTTATATGAACGAGGTTTTGGTCCCAAAGCAATACCACCTTTAATCCATTGTGGAGCTCTAATGCTTCCTTGTCTTGCTCTACCTGTTCCTTTTTGTCTCCAAGGTTTCCTTCCACCACCACGAACTTCCGCTCTTGTTTTAGTGTTTTGTGTACCTTGTCTTTGATTAGCTAAAAAGTTGACTAAAACGCTATGTACAACAGCTTCATTTGGTTCAATACCAAAAATTTCGTCTTTTAGCTCAACATCGCTAACTTTTTTACCTTGCATATCATATACATCTATTTTAGGCATTTCGTTTCTCCTCCTTCTCTATTTTGATTTTACACTTGATTTTATTTTTAGTATTGCGCCTTTTACACCTGGCACACTACCTTTTACCAATATTACATTTTTATCTAAATCTACTCTTACAACTTCTAAATTTTGAATTGTAATAGTTTCAACCCCCATATGTCCTGGTAATTTCTTACCTTTAAACACTCTTCCTGGTGTTGAAGTTGGTCCCATCGAACCTGGTCTTCTATGGTACATAGAACCATGTCCCATTGGTCCTCTATGTTGTCCATGACGTTTAATAACACCTTGGAACCCTTTACCTTTTGAAGTTCCCTGAATATCTAATTTATCTCCAGTAGCAAACACATCAGCTTTTAGCTCTTGACCAACTGTCATTCCTTCTATTGAATCTAATCTGAATTCTCTTAAATATTTTTTAGGTGTAACATTTACTTTAGTAAAATGTCCTTTTTTTGGTTTTGTCAATTTCTTTTCCTTAACATCTCCAAAACCTAGTTGAACAGCCGTGTATCCATCTGTTTCTTCCGTTTTAACTTGAGCTACCACGCAAGGCCCAGCCTCTATAACTGTTACTGGAATTACTTTCCCTGACTCGTCAAAAATTTGAGTCATTCCTATTTTTCTTCCTATTAATCCTTTATTCATTTTTCCTCCTAACTATTGGCTGATATATTGTATTGCATTTTAAAAATGTTATACCAGCTTGGTTTTGATTAATACTTACTTGATTGTTTGTTTTCGTTTGAACTAATTTCTGTTTATTGTAATTCATATTAACTTTATATTTTTATATACATAAACGTTCTTGAATTCTCCCTTAAACACAATCTAATAAAACTATAATTTAATTTCTATATCTACACCTGCTGGCAAATCAATTTTCATTAAATTGTCAACTGTTTTTTGTGTTGGATAAAGAATATCAATAACTCTTTTGTGCGTTCTCATTTCAAATTGTTCTCTTGAATCTTTGTGTTTGTGTGGAGAACGTAAAATTGTTATAACTTCTTTTTCTGTTGGTAACGGAATAGGACCTGAAACCTTCGCCCCTGTTTTTTTAGCAGTATCTACTATTTTTTGAGCAGACTGTTCTAAAACAACATGGTCATAAGCCTTCAATCTTATTCTAATTTTTTCGCTTGTTACAGCATTTTCCTTTTTTGTTGCCATTTAAAAATTCCCTCCTTAATATATTAATTATCTGGTCGGAAGTTATAAACGCACCCTGGTGTTTTGTTTATTACCAATATAAAAACCCAAGTTTCGCATGACTTTCTTGGGATAAGTGCTTAATTTTATACTTACCGCCTTGGTCTTTGCCACGACATACTCCATAAGAGTTCCCTCCATCAAAGCTTACAATCAAACCTTGTGTAGCCACATCTTACTTCATCGCCAATTTCATGCTTAATTATTATATAATGAAAATAGCCAAAAGTCAACACTTTTGGCAAATTTTTGAAAAATTATAAATTGCAATAATAAATTTCCGGTTTATTATGAACATAATTTTTCC